>NZ_JACVOZ010000004.1 GCF_018882125.1 Polynucleobacter sp. AP-Melu-500A-A1 | reverse complement strand
GACACAAAACGTAGCTTTTCATCCATCTTCGTACTTTCATTCCACGGCATAGAGTGGTCCCTCCTATGCCAAAAACTGTAAAGTATGTGTCCGGTATAAAGTGTTAACTATGTGTCGAGTCGTACAAGCCCTTGAACACATTCAGGGGCTTTTTCTTTTGCCAGCAAATAAAACGTCTATCTACCATCCAATTCAACCCTCGAGTCTTCGCTCTAATCAGTATTATTTTATCAAATTCATGCTATAATGCAGTCATGCAGCATGAATATAGGAGAATACCATGGGAGCAGTCATAGATCATCAGATTATTAAATCCATTGGATCCAGTGGGCAGATTTCACTTGGTAAGGAGCATGCAGGTCGTCAGGTTTTAGTTGAAAACCCAGAGCCTGGTGTTTGGGTTATTCGCACGGCTACTGTTATTCCAGACAATGAAAGATGGATACATGAACCTGCGGTTAAAAAGAATTTAAGTGCAGCTTTAGCTTGGGCAAAAAAAACGCCTGCAAAAGCAACCGATCTCTCTAAATTAAAAACGGCTAAAGCTCATGGTGCGAAACGTAAAGCCTGAGTTATTAGTTGAACTGGATCTCAATAGCCCAAACTTTCAATCTACTTGGAATAACCTTGAGCTCATTGAGCAAGAAAAAGCAATTGCTACTTTTGAAAAAATCACGCAATTAACTTGGGACCAAGTCTATCGTGACAAGGGTTTAAAATGGGAAAAGATTCATAGTGTCCCGCCCCCTAAAGGCATTGAGGCACTTTATTCATTTCGAGTAAGCAAGTCAATTCGAGGAATTGGTTTTAGAGAAGAACACTTTTTGAGGGTCTTATTGATTGAACCGGATCATGATGCAGCTTATGGAAAAAAATAAACTTCACGATACGTGTCTTACGACTACACCTGATAAAGACATTCGCAATTCTCTGGATCCCGATATCGCAGGGTCCTACTACGCTATGCAGCGTGCTGGACAAGCTGCAATAGACCTGGCAATTCAAACCAATTCTGCAATCGTAACTACCGTTGATGGCAAGATTGTTCGCATATCGGCAGCGGAGCTAATTAAGCAACGCCAACTTACGACCTAAACATCGTTGGTCGCGAGTTAGAATCTAGCCCGACCCACCACTTATACAAAGGGATCACAGCTATGTGGTCTCTTTTCTTTCGTACTGGGCCAGCATTTTTGGTTATGTTCTTTTAAATAAAAAACCACCCGAGGGTGGTTTTAGATGGGAAAAAATTTCCTCAGTTATTTCTTAGGGGACTTTGCATAGCGCAGATAAGGCAACTTCATATCAAGCTCACCATACTTTGCTGTTGCCTGCTCATCATTTAAAGCTAGCCCCACTATCACATCTTGACCAGGAGTCCAGTTTGCCGGAGTTGCTAACGGCAAACCATCGGTAATTTGAATAGCATCCAACGCTCTGAGAATCTCTGCAAAATTACGCCCAACAGACATTGGATAAGACATGGTCAGACGCAGCTTTTTATCTGGGCCGATAATAAATACCGTACGAACAGTAGCGCTATGGGCTGGTGTACGGCCATCTGGTAGATAAGCATCTGCCGGCAGCATGTCGTAAAGTTTGGCTACTTGCAATGAAGTGTCGTCAATGATTGGGAAGTCTGCAGGTGCACCAGCAAAAGCAGCAATGTCCTTTTTCCACTTTTGATGATCTTCTACGCTGTCTACAGATACCCCC
This sequence comes from Polynucleobacter sp. AP-Melu-500A-A1, assembly GCF_018882125.1. Lineage (GTDB taxonomy): Bacteria > Pseudomonadota > Gammaproteobacteria > Burkholderiales > Burkholderiaceae > Polynucleobacter. The sequence continues at coordinate 205,683 of NZ_JACVOZ010000004.1, read as the reverse complement.
ATAACCTTAGTATTACGATTGGCAAATTCAGGGGCTAGTTTGGCAACTGCACCAAACTCTGTCGTACATACTGGTGTGAAATCCTTTGGATGCGAAAACAAGATGGCATAACTATCGCCCATCCAATCATGTAAGGTTAACTTTCCCGCGGTGGAGTCAGTTGTAAAGTTTGGTGCAACATCATTGATGCGTAGCGACATATTCACTCCCTAATTAAATACTTTATTCATACTACTCTCTATTAAAACCCATAGGATGGATAATAATATGAATCTAGTGAACTAATTTAACTCTAACCGTGCTCGAAGGGAATTAGTAATGCTTATTAAATGCCCAAACTGTCAGAAAATGAATCGCCTCCCATTAGAACGGCTAAATGAAAAACCTATTTGTGGCGCCTGTAAGTCAAGCCTCCTACTGGGACCAATTGAGGCCGATCAAGCAAGTTTTAAAGAAATTCTTACTCAGAGTAAATTGCCAGTCATTATGGATTTTTGGGCGCCATGGTGTGGGCCTTGCAAAATGTTTGCACCAACTTTCCAAGCTAGCGCAATGAAATATGGGGAAAGAGTTCTGCACATCAAACTCGATACTGAGGCCAATCCAGTCATCGGCCAGCAATACAATATTCGATCAATTCCGACCTTAGCAATTTTTAAAAATGGTACTGAAGTTGAAAGAATCTCTGGAGCCCTTCCTCCTGCGCAACTAGAACAGTTAATTTCACGATTTCAGTAATGAACTCAAAGATGGTGCGCGTACATTACTCATCACAATAATGAAAAGTGAAAAATCTCGTCCCTTCCAGTGGACCCTACCAGGACTGGAACCTTGGGTCACGATCTTTCTATCAGTTGGCAATAGAAATGAGATTAATGGTTTAAGTGTTCTCTGGTAGTAAAGCTCAGACGATTCCCATGTTTTTTAGACTAGTAATTTTTTCAAGTCCATACCCAAGGCTATGAAGTATGGAATCAACGTGCTCTCCCACAAGGGGTGGAGGCTTTTGTAGCGTTGGACCATCATTGCAGAATTTAAAAGCTGCTTTAGGTAACTGAATATCTCGATCTAAACCGCATTCCTCCTGAGAAAATTTACCAAAGAAACCACGCTCCTGAACTTGTGCAGAGAGCATCACTTCGGGAATAGTCAGCACTTCCGAGCATGGCACTCCAGCTTTATTAATAATTGCCTCCCAGCTTTTAGCCTTATCTTTCATTAAAGCTTCCTGGATTGCAACTCGTAAGACTTGAGTATGCTCCCTCCGACTAGCGGCATCTTTGAAGCGCTCATCACTTAGTAAGTCTTTCAAGCCAATTGCCTCAAGAAGGTGTGTGAATTGATGCTGTTCATTAATAGCAATCGCTAGTAGGCCATCAGCAGTTTTAAAAGTCGTTGAAGCCGGCGATCTACTTGGAGCTTCATTACCTCGAAGTCCTGGTGGGTTGCCCGTATTCACATATGTAGTCAGAATACTCGACATTAGTGCCATGCAACTATCTAACATTGAAATATCGATATGCTGACCCTGCCCAGTTCTTGATCTTTGAAATAATGCAGCAGAGATTGCATATGCTCCCGACATTCCCATTGCGTAATCCACAACTGGTGGACCAGACTTTAGGGGGCCACTTTCAGGTGTGCCTGTAATACTCATAAATCCAGCAGCTGCCTGAATAACACTATCATATGCAGGATATTGAGCCTTTGGTCCCGTTTGACCATATCCTGTCATTGAGCAATAAATAATATCGGGCTTCACTACGCAAACTTGCTGATATCCAATGTTTCTTTTTGACATTGAACCAGTTCGTAAATTTTCGACAATGACATCTGCAGTAGCTGCCAGCTTTAAAAAAATTTCCTGCCCCTCTTGACTATCTAAATTGAGGGTTAGTGAGCGTTTATTTCCACCTTGAGTTAGGAATGAGGGTGACATTCCTACATTACCTAATTTGGCATCACCCTCTGAACGCCAGCGGGTTGACTCTCCTTTGGAGACTGGTTCAATCTTAATGACATCTGCGCCTAATAAAGCTAACTGGTAAGAGGCGTACGGTCCTGCAAGCACTCTAGTCACATCCAATACTCGTATTCCATCAAACGCTTGCATTATTTAACCTTCAAAAATAAGCCAATTAAAATTTATTCAAATGCCTTTACTCCGCCGACCGAAATTAGCCTGTTCCAAAATTTAGCATCCTCCTTTAAAAAAGTACTAAAACTCTCTGGGGAGCCAGAAATAAGAACCTCAGTACCCTCCGACTCCAGTGATTTTTTCACTGCAGGATTCTTCATGGCTAGCTTTAGCGATGTGTAAATTTTATTTACAATATCTTTAGGCGTTCCAGTAGGAGCAAATATTCCATTCCATTGAAACATTTGATAATTTGCTAGACCTGCATCTTTCATTCCAGGAAGATTGGGGACTAAAGATGAGGCTTCTTTACTGGTAACTGCTAGCCCAACTAGTTGACCAGATCGAATTAATTGCATCACTGTTGGTGTAGTAGCAAAAGTGAGTTGGGACTCACCGCCAACAACTGAAATGACTGCTGGAGAACCACTCTTGAATGGTATATGGGTCATTTGTACGCCTGCAATCTCTTCAAATAACACGCCGGCAAAATGAGGCCCTGAACCAATACCTGAACTTGCATAATTCAATTTTCCAGGAGAAGACTTTGCCGCCTTAATTAATTCGGCAACCGAATGAATACCTAGATTTTTATTTACTACCAGCACTAATGGTGCAATTGTGAGTTGCGAAACTGGCTCAAAATCTTTTAATTGATAATCTACTTTGGGATTTAGGGCTGGATAAATAGAAACACTACTAGCACTAGATATCAGTAATGTATAGCCATCTGGCTTTGATTTAGCAACGTAAGAGGCAGCTGCAGAACCTCCTGCACCTGGTTTATTGTCAACAACAATGGGCTGCCCCAATGCCTTACTTAAGTATGGGGCCAGTACTCGTGCAACAAGATCAGTCCCTCCACCCGGAGCATATCCAACAATTAATTTGATAGGTCGATCAGGAAAGCTCTCAGCATAACTAAGACCAACCATCAAAATGCTAAAAATTAGGGCGAGGAACTTTATATAAAGTTTCATTTACAAATAGATAAATATATTAAACATACGCCACTATACTAACTTAGTAAGCTTACCGCTCAAAATCCCACGTCAGATTTGAAAGTCAAGGTCAAAAAAACATGAATGCAGTCATGTACTATTTTCCGTATTTGATGAGTTATTGAAACAATACCGCTACGAACTGATTTAATATTTGATAATCTTAAAAGAATTAATAAGGCGAAAATGTTAAATCAACGATTAATCTCGGCCATATTAGGATTTACTGGGGGCTACATGGATACTGCTGGATTTTTAGCTCTCAATGGTCTATTTACTGCTCATGTGACGGGAAACTTCGTGACCCTTGCGGCTGCTTTAGTAACAGGGTCTACAGGATATATTGATAAAGCCTTAGCTATCCCTGTTTTTTGCTTAACAATCATATTGTTTCGTTTTTTACAACTTTCTGTTTTTAAAGTTGATCAGTTTTTAATGAGTAGATATCTTACTCTCCATGCCCTACTTCTGTTGATTGGTTCTATTCTCGCAATTGAGTATGGTCCTTTTTTAGACGGCAACAGTTTAGTCGCAACTCTTACTGGCCTTATTTTCGTAGCCGGCATGACTATTCATAACGTCATCCATCGAGTTTTTTTACCTGAGACGCCCCCAACAACCGTGATGACGCTAACAACTACTCAAATCATGCTTGATTGTAGTGATCTGATGCATGGCGCAAGCCCCGATGAGAAAATTGTAATTTATAAACGCCTTAAAAGTTTGGTCCCTACAGTACTTCTTTTCTCATTAGGATGCGCTGGTGGTGCAATTGCATATAAATTTCTGAACATGGGATGTTTTTTAATTGCCGCACTCATCATGTGCTTTTTAGCGATCAAATCACGCGTAGAGTCCTACCAACCTGTATCGTAAAACTGTTTATCAACAATCTTATTTCTTTTAATCCGTTATTCGCGAGTTCGAAAACAAAATTTTGGCGAAGCCGATCTCGCCTGACCCACCAAAAATAAAGCCCTTGATGAATATTCAGAGGCTTTTTCATATGTAGAAAGGATAAATTTGAAGAAATGGTCGATGCGTTTATTGATCTTAATTTTGACTCTTCAACTCCATCTTAAACTTATTACCATGGTCCTTCTTCATTACATAAAATTAAGCTCTTGGAAGTTCTTTTACATGAAAGGGCATTAAAGAATCTATATCTTCAATAGATTGGGAATGCACATCCCATTTGAAAAAACTGAGGACCATCTTATTTTTAGTAAAGTCCACAAGAGTAAAGCCATGTTGTTCTATGGGTTTGATTTCTTCTTTGAAGTCTAAGACAAGGGATGTCATTGCTGGAGTCTTACGCCGTCCACTAGAAGGCCATCCACCCTGATAAGTACCACCCGTACCAGACAAGGCTACATTTACGGGATGACTTGAAAAGTCATGCGTACCACTTCTCATCATTGAACCTAAAGCAATTGAATGCATATCCCCGCTAATAACAAGAGGTGTCCTAGATTGATTTGCAGACAAGGCGCTCATAAGACGATCATGTTGCTTTAACCACCCAGACTGCCAATATGGCTTTTGGATAGCGGTAGTTAATTTTTTTTCTTCTGCAATCAAAACATCGGGATACCATTCACCCCACTTACCCAGAGACCATCCAGGTGGATTAGATGGGCAATGAATTAGGTTATCAACTTCATTGCTTTGAGTTCGGTCTATTAGCCATTTCTCGACATTGGCATCAACATATACAGCCGAAGGTCCCGCTAGAGTAGCAGTTCTTCTAACGTCATATAAAACAATTTCAGCTAAATTTCCATAACGAATGGTGCCAAAGCTTTCCGATACACCAGCTGGCCTATCAGCAGCATAAGAATATGGCAGACCCTTAGGCCTTGATTTATCCGCCAAAAACTCCGGGTAATACATAGATTGTGTAGCTCTTGCTAACTGCATCATGAAATAGGAAGGTGGAAATGTGATGATTGAATCAGTAGCGTCATCATTATCAAAATAGTCATGATCATCTTGCAGAAAAAATACTGGCGTAGAGCGAAAGTCTGCCCCATAAATTGGCGTGAGCTGTGGTCCTACTACCTTTTTAAGAACAGCCTCATTGTCGCCCCCAAGGACTAATCCTGCGCGATCAAACTGACCAGCAATTTTGATTGCCTTTTCTGTTGCGCCACCGTAGTCCCCTTTTGAAGTAACGGGAGATAGTAAATCCCAGTAAACATGGTCGCCATTGACTATGGTTGCCTGAGGTTTAAAACTCAGCGCTCTTTTTAATAGACGATTACGCACAGCAGGAGTCAAGAACCCCATTGCTTCATGACCACCAACACAAGATAGGAATAGCGCTCTGAATTGGCCAGGACTTGAGTTCTTATCGGGAAAGGTGGAAAGCTCCCATGGCTGGCAAAGTGAAACACCTCGATGACTTTTTAAACTGAGACGATATGTGCGACCTGGCTTGAGATTGCTCATATGGAACTGCCAGAACTCTCCTTGGGTATCGGTCATTTTCCCGGTAACCGCATTGCCATCTACTCGTAATACTGGAGGATAAATTTGGGGCTCTAAAAATGATGCCTTGATCAATATTTCTGTATCGCTAACTGTAGGTAGCAAGTGTCTTACTTGTCCCTGGTCCCATTCACCATTTGCCTGAGGTTTAGCGCTAGCAGCTGCAGCAACTAAATCACTTGGTGCATTAATAAAAAGAGCGGCAGCACCTGCAGATTTAAGAAAACTTCTTCGCTCCATAATCCTACCTAAATTTGTTAAAAAATTAGTTTGCAATGCTCATAGCCTACTGTTGCTCAATCTTCGCACTGGAAACAATTTTTTGATATTGTGCAATCTCAGAAAGAACAAACTTACGAAACTCTTCAGGGCTCATCTGCTTAGATTGTATGCCAGCTTTAGTATATGCAGTGATCACTTCACGATCCTGGAGCGCAAGATTAACATCAGCATTTATTTTGCGAACAATCGCAGATGATGTTCCGTTGGGAGCCCAAAGTCCAAACCATAGACTCATATCAAACCCCGGATAACCCTGCTCTGCAATACTAGGAATAGTAGCTGCCACTTCAGAGCGAGCGGCTGTTGTAACGCCTAATGCCCTTAGCTTTCCAGCATTGACTTGATTAATTGCAGTATCGAATGCGATCATAAAATAAGCGACACGATTAGCAATCAAATCTTGTATTGCTTCAGGGCCCCCTTTATACGGCACATGCGTCATCTTAATTCCTGCAACCTGATTAAAGTATTCAGCCACCAAATGGGTTGAGCTTCCAATCCCTGCAGAGGCAAAAGCTAACTCACCTGGCCTTTCCTTAGCAGCAATCACTAGATCTTTCAGGGATGTATACGGGCCAGCTGGTGAGGTTGACATTAAATAAGGTGTGATGCCAAGCAAACTCACATCTATCAAAGATTTTTTAGAGCCATATGGTAATTTTTTATATATAGCCGGATTAGCAGCATAAGAGGCAGATTGAACCAGTAAGGTATATCCGTCGGGATCAGCATTTACTACCGCACTCGTACCAATAAGCCCTCCAGCACCTGGACGATTCTCAACAATCACCGGCTGTTTCCAGGTTTCACTTAAGTTCTTTGCCAGAATACGCGCAACAATATCAACCCCGGAACCTGGGGTTAAGGGCACTATCAGTTTTACAGGTCTATTGGGATAAGTCTGCGCATGAACAAATGCGGATAGCGAGCATATGCCAATAATTATTAGATGCTTTAAAGAAAAATTCATAAAATTCCTATCTAAGCGGCATATTTTTTAAAGAATAGCCGACCGTTACATTTCCATCAGTTGGGATATTAAGCATTTCCATATCCCAAGCCTCCCAATCATCTCGCATTTTTTTTAGTTGCTCAGGCATTCTTTCACTTAAATTAGCTCTTTCGCGTTCATCCTGGGCAAGGTTAAATAAATATTCATGATCATCGACTTTTAAATACTTCCACTCTCCAATACGAGCAGCTCTTTGATTGCGGTAATTCATACGCCAATATAAAGGCCGCTCAAATTCATTTGCAGGGTTATTTAATATTTGAAGCATTGATACGCCATCAAGTGGATAATTTTTGTTAGGGGTGGCATTTGCTATTTCAAGAATAGTAGCTGTCCAGTCCATAGTGATGCATTGTTGGCTGGAAGTTTGATTAGGGTTTATATATTCAGGCCAGTGGGCTATCCAAGGAACTCTAATGCCACCCTCTGTCAAATCCATCTTGCCCCCAACTAGTGGCCAGTTATCTGAAAACCGCTCACCACCGTTATCACTCGTAAAGATAATGAGAGTGTTATCAAGAGCACGATTCTTTTTTAATAAGGAAACAATATTGCCAATTCCCTCATCCATATGATTGATCATCTTTTGATAAGTGTGAATATTGCCGCCATGTAGATGAAATAGATTATCTTTTACCTCGTCCGCTAGATGAGAGTCATCTCTAGTCTCCCATGGCCAATGTGGTGCTGTGTAGTGGAGGCTGATAAAAAAAGGATTTTCCTTATTACTAGATTTGCTCGTTTTTTTATCAATATATGCAAGGGCCTTAATGGAAATAAGATCTGTCAAATATCCAATTTCATGACATTCTTCCTCATTCATCCAGAGGTCATGAATGCCGCTAGAATCACAATGAGAAAAATAATCCACTCCTCCTGCTAATGGGCCAAAAAATTCGTCATAGCCAGAAAATAGTGGGCCAAATTTTGGCGGAAAGCCAAGATGCCATTTGCCAAATAGGGCTGTGTCATACCCGACTTCTTTTAACAAGGATGGAAGTGTTGGTACCTCTGGTGGTAGCCCTAAAAGCAAATTACCTCTACTTTTAAAATTCAAAGGCTCTTCTAAGGCTCCTCTTAATCGGTATTGGTATCTTCCAGTCATTAAAGCAAATCTGGTTGGGGAACATACTGGGGCGTTAGAGTAACCCTGGGTAAAACGAATACCGCCTTTAGCTAATTTATCTAAGGCAGGAGTAGAGTTTGCTTTTGATCCATAGCAACCAAGATCAGCATAACCAAGATCATCAGCAACAATAAAAATAATATTCGGTTGAGACATAAAATTTATCGTACCATTTATTTAGACCAATGTCTTCGTCACTTTAAACAGTCAGTTTGACATCTTTTAATCCGTTTGTCAGAGTTTGAAAACGAAGTTTCAACACAGTTAATCCCCTCTGACTAAGCAAAAGAAAAACCCACCGAAGTGGGCTTTTCACAACTCTTTTTGTAACTATTTACTCTTGTATAGCATCGTGGCTTGAGATGGCAACAATAGCAGGTTGATTACTGCGATTACTCCATGCATGATTGCCACCTCGTATCACAGCAATCTCTCCGGCCTTCAGAAGCGTTTCTTTTGTATCTAGAATTAAGAAGATCTCTCCTTCGGTCACTAAGCAAAAATCTACCGTATCTGATTTTTGAGAATAAGGATGATTGGGAATCGTTCCAGATGTACAAATTTCAGATGCGCGTACGATTTTATAGAAGGCTTCAACCTGCGCCTTATCCACCTTACCGCTCCAATGACTATCGGGAGGGAAAGTGAACACATTCAAGACGGTACCAGTCTTTGGCGGTACCAAGATATTGGGCAACTGTAATGTTTCAGGAACGATCTTGGCCGGATGACTATCAATTACCCACATACGTTGCAAGGCAAATCCAGGTCTAGCAGGATCTAAAATCACCTCAGGAGAAAATGAGTCAGCAACTAAAGATGACTTACCAGGCTCTTTATCAATAGTAATAATCCGTCTTTGTGGTTTAACGCCACTTGGTAATACCTGGTTAGGATTTGGCAGCATTACTGGAATATCTTCTTCCTGTAAACCGAGTCCCTGCTCATCAAACTTTGCAGAGATCATATCGAAACCCATGAGACAACCGATGCGGGAGCTATCCCACAAATGCCAAGCGCCCACCTGAATCACAATATCGCCTGGCTTAATAACCGTTTTATAGTTATCCAGTACGAGGCCTCTTTCACCCTCTAGCACAATTCCAAAATCAACCGATTCGGTTTTATGCATATCTGAAACGGTAACGTTATTACCACCTCCACGATCCCATGAGCGCCCGTCAGGAACGGGGACTGGTGCATGAGGCGTAACTAATGGTGGGATCTCGCCCTGAACTTCATGGTTAGCCAACCAATGAACCGTTCTTAAATGGCCGCCACCTTTTGGCCCAGGAAATTCATCTGGCCACAAACTGGCATCTTCAGAACCATTTAATGGTTGAGGTGTTTTATTCCAGACCCAATAATCAGTAACACCCCTACCCGGAAACTTTGACTCATGTCTCGCAGGAGCCTCACCCTCCCAAGTAATGGTGGATTTTCCCTGTCCATCATTGCCGGTTACTACGCGCCTTACGGCCTTCATTTTCTTTCCCATTTTATCCTCGGAATATTTTTAATTTAATCAGGTGTAGCGCCAGAATCTCGTACGATAGGACGCCATTTTTGAACATCATTCTTCAGATAATCGTTCAATTCGCTTGGTGTACTAAGTACTACATCAAATCCATCATTCAAGATTTTCTCTCTCACTTCTTTTGAGTTAAGAGCCTCACCGATTTTTTGATTGAGCGTATTAATAATTGGCTTGGGCGTTCCCGAAGGTACAAACACTCCATAAACTAACTCGGCCTCTATCTCTGGATAACCAGACTCAACAAAAGTTGGAATATTAGGAGCGATCTTAGAGCGTGACTTACTCAATACCGCTATTGCCTTTAGCTTGCCAGCTTTAATGTAAGGCATTGCTGCAGGAAGCCCCACGATTGCGAGTGGTATTTGACCACCCAGCAAATCTGTCAAGGCTGGAGTAGCGCCCTTGTAAGGTATATGACTTAATTTAATTCCCGCTTTGGTATTGAGAAGCTCGCCACCAATGTGCTGGGGTGAGCCAGTACCTGAAGAGCCATAAGGAATAGTTAGAGCTGGTTTTGATTTAGCCAAGGCAACGAGCTCAGCAATCGAATTTGCTTCAAATGCTGGATTGGCAACCAATACCATGGGTGACGATGCTACCTTCGAAACACCATCTAAATCTTTTGAGATATTAAAAGGCAAAGTCTTATAGAGTGTTTCGTTAATCCCCAGAATTCCAATGATGGTTATTAGCATGGTGTAGCCGTCTGGCTTTGCTTTTGCTAAATTTTCGGTACCGATATTTCCACCTGCTCCCGGCTTATTGTCAACAATCACACTTTTGCCCAGTGAATCTGAGAGCTTTTGTGCAACTACTCTTCCCAATACATCCGAAGGACCACCTGCAGCCTGCGGAACAATAAGGCGTACTGGTCTATCTGGGTATGCATTTTGTGCATAGGCCATTGGTAGCTGAAATAAAGTAATGATTGGTAGTAATACCCACGCAAATTTAAGTTTCATATCAATCCTTTTATTTAGGTTCTGGCTCAGGATCAATTTCGAGAGCCTCTAGAAATCGGGATACCAGGTTATAAGATGCAATCGTGGCTGTCAGCTCCGTCATGCCTCTCGCATCAAAATGCTTATTTACATCCTCAAAAATATTTTTTGGAACATGAACATCTCGGGTCATAGAGTCGGTATAGGCTAAAACCGATCGATCTACAGAATCAAATAATGTCGATGTATTCCAACTTTCAATTGCATTGATCTGCTCTTGCGAAATGCCTTCTTTGAGAGCAAATGGGGTATGGCTGATAAATTCATATTCCGCCTTATTAATCACGGCAATTCTCATAATTACCAACTCGCGAACTCTTCCGCTCAAGAGGCTCTTTTGCCTTACTGCAGTCAGTAAATTTAACCACCCCTCAGCGATGGGAGGGCTATTTAATAACATCTTGTAAAGATTATGTAACTTTCCTCTTTCAGAGATAATTTTTGCTGTGAGTGCTTTTAATTCTGGATTTGCCTCTAAATCTGGATATGAAATTCTTGCCACCATGGCCTCCTTATTAAATGTAGTTTTTGTATTAATTAAAAATTGACTTTGTCAGAACCTTTAAGGTCCAACATCTTGCGGGCATCATCCGGGCTTGCCACCTCAAGTCCGAGTCCTTCAATAATTTGGCGTGCTTTAATGACCTGCTCGGCATTGGTCTTCGCTAAGGTGCCCTTCCCAAGCCATAAGCTGTCTTCCAATCCCACGCGGATATTTCCACCCATTCCGGCACTCATCGCAGCAATGGGCAGTTGATTGCGACCTGCCCCAAGAACAGACCACTGATAGTGATGGCCAAAAAGACGGTCAGCAGTTCGTTTCATATGCACTACATCTTCGTAATGAGTGCCAATGCCGCCCAGTATTCCAAAAACAGATTGAACAAAAAATGGGGGCTTGATGAGGCCTCGGTCTACAAAATGCGCCAAGTTATAGAGGTGGCCTATGTCATAACACTCAAACTCGAATCGCGTGTCATTTTCAGCGCATGCTTTTAAAGCAAACTCAATATCCTTAAAGGTATTTCGAAAAATTAAGTCCTTGCTACTCTCTAAATGCTGTCTTTCCCAATCATGCTTAAACTCCTTGAACCTTGAAAGCATTGGGAATAAGGCAAAATTTAAGGATCCCATATTCAATGAGGCCACTTCAGGAGAAAACTTCATTGAAGGCTGAATGCGCTCTTCTATCTTCATAAATGGAGAGCCACCACTAGTTAGATTTAATACTGCATTGGTTCGAGCCTTAATTTGCGGTAAAAACTTTCCAAATGCTTCAGGGCTTTGGTCAGGCTTTCCGGTAATCGGATCTCTTGCATGTAAGTGAATAATGGCCGCTCCAGCCTCTGCTGCGCCTACAGATGCCTCAATAATCTCTTCTGGTGTGATCGGCAAATGAGGCGACATGGATGGGGTGTGAATTGCCCCTGTAACAGCACACGTAATGATGACCTTCGTCTGTTGGCGTTTTATTGGGGTATCTGTCTTCATCTGCATTCCATGTCACTTATATTCTTTTATTTTCGAACAATTAGACTTAAACTCTAAAATCTAGCTTGTATCCTAATTTCTAAAAGGATACCATCAATTTAATTGTTCGAACATATAAAGTTAACTCCACCGAAATACCTATGACAATCCAATCTAAAGATCTTGAAATTTCTACCATTCTCGAAAAAGACATTAGATCAGGGAAGTATCCAATTGGAGGTAAATTACCGACGGAAGACGAGTTGTGCAAGCTCTTTAAGGCAAGTCGTTACTCCGTAAGACAAGCTCTCGGATCAATGGTCAGCCTAGGCTTAATCTCACGATATAAGAGAGTGGGATCATTTGTGATCTCCACAACGAGAGTGAGTCAACTGATTCAGTCTGTTGCCTCGATTCAGCAACTACTCAACTATCCACAAGAGACCATTCGAGAAACGATCAATTCTGAATTTATTGCCGTCAATCATGATCTTGCTGAAATACTGCAATGCACACCTGGTGATACTTGGTTTCATATGGTAGCCATAAGATATCCAAAGGGTTCAAAAATCCCTTTATGCCAAAATAATATTTACATCCTTCCACAGTTTGCCGGCGTCGTGAAACACAAGAAGCATGACCAAATACCATTAGCTGATCAAATTTCAGAAATGTATGGTGAAGTAGCGGACACAACACAAATTGATATTGTGGCAACAAATATTGATCAAGCTACAGCCAAAATACTGAAGGTCAAGATACATTCACCGGCATTAACAGTGTATAGACGGTACGCCAATGCCAAAGGCAAAATTTTTGAGGTTGGCATTGGCGTTCACCCAGCAGAGAGGTATACCTATTCATTTAACTTCAAAAGAGGTGCTTAGCAGCATGCAGTGATAAGATGGATTTAATCTCTTGAATCACTGTATCGAATTGAAAGGTTAGCGCAGATGAATAGACGATTGTTTGGACTGGGAGTAGGCGCCGGAATATTTGGGCTCTATTTTTCTAAAGAATTAGTAGCCGCGCCATGGCCCACTAGACCCATCCGCTGGGTTGTACCATACGCTCCTGGCGGCTTGAGTGATACCTCTACCCGCATTGTCGTCCAGAAAATTATTGAGCTTACTGGTTGGACGATTGTGATTGAAAACAAACCTGGCGCAAATGCTTTAATAGGCTCAGAGTATGTGGCAAGAGCAGCACCTGATGGCTATACTTTTTTAAATGTTCTTGCAGCCCATTCTGTCAACCCTACGCTCTATGCTGGTGCTCTCAATTTTGACCCACTCAAAAGTCTGACACCAGTCTCCCTTGTAGGAATAACGCCTCTGATTATTGCAATCAATAAAGCACTACCAGTCAAAGATCTTAAAGAATTGATTGCTTATGCTAAAGCGAATCCCGGAAAACTATCTTATGGATCTTCTGGTATTGGTGCTGCTGCCCATATGGCAACAGAACAATTTAAAACGGCAACTGGCATTGATATGGTGCATGTGCCCTATAAGGGCTCTGGTCCTGCCTTACAAGATTTAATGAGTAACAATATTCAAGTACTCATTGATACTCCACCAACTCTCATGCCGCAAGTGCGCAGTAATAATATTAAAGCTCTTGCACTGATGTCTTCGCGCCGTCTTGCGAGTGCCCCTGATGTGCCTACCATCTCAGAAGCAAGTGGTCTTGACTTAGATTGCGCTACTTGGTCAATGTTCTTAACCACTACTGGCGTGCCTAAAGAGATTATCAATAAGATGGCTTATGAAACAAAGCGCGCAGTAAACTCCCCAGATATACAAGCCCGCTTTGAACAACTGGGTCTGGAACCCATAGGAAGCTCGCCCGAAGAGGCAAGCAAGTTCTTAAAATCAGAAGTTACCAAGATGGCAGTCATCATTCAGTCAAAAAATATTAAGCCTGAATAGCTTATTACCGTAATTTACTGAGCCGTATTGATTTTGGTTTCAGAGGCAATTTTTTTCCAGCGCACCATCTCAGAGCTAATAAATTCCGATGCCTGCTTAACTGTGCCGCCAATAATCACAAAATCATTTTGTTCTAATTTTTCTATTACATCTGGCGATTTAAGCGCCTGGTTAATCGCTTGGTTCAATTTTAAGATAGCGCCAGGAGGTGTTTTAGCGGGAGCAAAAAATCCTTGCCAAATGCCATCCCTCATTTGAGGAAAGCCAGCCTCTGCAATAGTAGGTACATCTGGCATATTAGGAACTCGCTTATCGCTGGTCACTGCAAGCACTTGTATTTTTCCCTGTTTAGCAAACTGGCTAATGCCTACAGGCGCGCCACAGTATATGGGTACCTCACCACCAACTAAAGCAGTGATAGCTGGGGAGATTCCTTTGTATGGAATATGGGGTATGTCTAGCCCCCACAATCCATTAAAGATACGCTCACAGATAACATGGGGTTGCGTGCCAGCACCAGCTGAGGCAAACGATAATTTATCTTTTGCAGCTAGATCTCTGAGTTGGATTAAAGACTTTACTCCTAGGGCCTGATTTACAACGATCACCATGGGTTGCGTTTCAGCAATAATCACCGGGGAAAAGTCTTTTTCTGGATTGTATCCAGCTGTGTCTGGGTTGAGAGCTGCATTCACTACAAATGCAGAGGAACCAGCGAGTATGGTGTATCCATCCGGACGTGCACTGGCTACGTACTGCATCCCTATCAAAGCTCCAGCTCCAGGCTTATTTTCAACAATCACAGATTGATTTAATGTAGTACTCAGTTTTTGAGCTACTACTCTTGCTGCAGTATCTCCAGCCCCACCAGGAGCAAAAGGCACGATAAATCGAATAGCTCTATTGGGGTAATTAGAAGCTGATTGGGCCCACGCTGGTGAGCTGATATTTAGAGCCAGAGCAAATAAAATAAAAAATCTTTGGGTAAACATCCACTATCCCCTATTAAAGAACAATCAGGTGAAACATCGGAAACTTCTAGCTAAAAATTGTGTGCTAAGTCTATCTATAAATTTAGTCATTTATATCTAAATTAGGGTTTTTACCGATTAAATTATTACAAGGTAAATTGAGCAAACGTTTAATTTTATTAATTCAAACAATGCGACTCCACTCTCTTACAGCAAAGGACCCGTCATGAGCAAAACGATTCTGACTTGTGCAATTACAGGAAGCTTAACTAAGCCTGAAATGACGCCCTATCTCCCCATTACACCAATTCAAATTGCAGAATCTGCACTTTTAGCTGCAGATGCGGGTGCGGCAGTAGTGCATCTTCATGTTCGCTATCCTGATACAGGAAAGCCTTCGATGGAATTGGATCACTATGCAGAAGTGGTTAATTTTATTAGATCCCGAAATAAAGAACTAATTCTGAATCTCACTACCGGGGTTGGTGCACGCTTTA
Organism: Polynucleobacter sp. AP-Melu-500A-A1; assembly: GCF_018882125.1. Lineage (GTDB taxonomy): Bacteria > Pseudomonadota > Gammaproteobacteria > Burkholderiales > Burkholderiaceae > Polynucleobacter. The sequence continues at coordinate 190,228 of NZ_JACVOZ010000004.1, read as the reverse complement.
TTCCATCCGAAGATGATCCAAAGGTCTTTGCACCTGGCACAAGCCTATGTCATCCACTGAAAAGGGTTGAGCACATTACTGCACTCAAACCCGATATTTGCTCGCTTGATCTCAATACGATGAATACAGTAAATGAAATAGCTGTTAATACACCAGCTACGGTAAAAGTCATGGCTAAAGTCATCCGTGCTGCAGGCGTTATGCCTGAACTGGAAATTTTTGATACGGGTGACCTCAACTTAGCAAAAGATCTCATTAAGGATGGAACACTTGAAGGCCCAGGTTTATACACTTTTGTGATGGGCGTTAAATATGCGCTCAATAGCGAGCCAGAAACATTAATGTATATGCGCAATCAATTACCCCAAGGAGCAAAATGGGCTGCATTTGGAATTAGTCGTGCTGCCTTTCCTATCGTTGCGCAAGCCCTACTATTGGGCGGCGGCATTCGGGTAGGTCTTGAAGATAATATTTATATGGAAAAAGGTGTGCTGTGTGAGAGTAACGCCCAACAAGTTGAGAGGGCTAAACGTATTGTGCAAGATTTAGGCGGAGAACTTGCTAGCTCAAATGAGGCGCGTCAAATCTTAAATCTGTCTAAGTAGTACTTTAGGTTTTATTTACCCCACTAGCATTAAAAAAGCCACCCTGGGGTGGCTTTTTCTTTTTTCAAGTTAAAGTAAATTTAAGGTTGCCCAACTTCTCAATCCGGGTTTCAAGCTTATCGCCCGGCTTTAGCCAAATCTGCTTATCTTTTGGATACCCTGTAATCACGCCTTCAGGGGTGCCTGTAAAAATAATATCGCCTGGCTCTAGAGTAAAGATCTTCGAGGTATAGCTCACAATCTGAGCACAATTAAAGACCATATCGTTAGTATTAGATGACTGACGAACTTCACCATTGACGTATTGTTCTATTTTCAGCTGATTTGGGTTGCCAACTAAATCTGCAGTCAAAATATAAGGCCCTATTGGCGCAAAACCATCATTTGTCTTACCAATCATCCATTGACTACTGCGTTGCTGCAGCTCACGCGCCGTAAAGTCCTGTCCAGTAGCATAACCAAATACATATGACAAAGCATCAGCTTCGCTTACATTAGATGCGCGCTTGCCCATCACAATCACCAACTCTGCTTCATAGTCAAACTTTTCTGCGTTAACTGCCGATACCTTCACAACACCATTATGGCTATTGAGAGTGTTATTAAATTTATTGAACAAAATAGGCAATGTGGGTATGGGATTATTCGTTTCTTTAGCATGTTTTGCATAATTTAATCCCACGCACACAATCTTCTCGGGATTCGTAATGGCTGGCGCGTATTCGATTTTAGATTCATCTAAAAATAAATTTGAGCCACCTTTACTCAATGCTAAGCTCACCAATTTTCCTAGGCCTTGATCACCATTTTGAATCAAATCATCCGTATTGATTGGTGCCTTCACCTTGAACTGTTTGGCCGCTTTAGCAACATCTAAAATTCCCTTATCTGTCTTGACGCCCAAGACATATTGATTGTTTGATTTATAGTTCAGCACCGTCATATTCTTTGCCATCTCGGGATTGGCAATCCTGACAGCCCCCGCACCAGGACCCGCTGTTGCTGCCTCAGCTTGGTTTGTAATAAATGGGCTTGTTAGTGCCGCGCCGCCAGCTACTGCAGATACCTTAAGAAATTCACGTCTTTGATTAGTCATAGTGTCTCCATATTTCATTCTTATTATTGAAGTTTCAACCCCACTAACAATCTAACATGGGGTGCAAATCATCAATATAGGGATTACCCGTGAATATTGCCAACCAATTACACCTGACTCACCAATACATGAAGGATTGAGCTGATACGACCCACTTTCTTTTATAGTGGTGTCGTATTTTTTTATTAGAATATCTACCTGTATAAAACCAAGGCCTGATATGACTGAATCTATAGAAATTCGCAAAATTGTTCCCCCAGTATTTGAGCCAGTCAATTTAGGGGAAAGAATTCTATGCTATCGACCTATGAAGCATGGTATGCCTCACTTTGGTATTGAGCAAATAGGCAGTAAAGTCATCGCCCATAATTATGGTCATGGTGGCAGTGGTTGGACGCTAGGTCCGGGATCAGCGAAGTATGTCAATGCTTTACTCATCGAGTCGCCACTAGCAAAAGAATTATCTGATAAAACTACTCCTATTGCGATTATTGGGGCAGGCTTGGTTGGGCTATTTACTGCCTATGATTTAGTCAAACGCGGCTATAGCAATATCACCATTTACGCTGAAAAGTTAGATTCTCTAGCCTCTCATTACGCTGGGGGCTTATTGGCTCCTGTCTCCATGGATAATGATCATGAAATGCAGCCCATCATTGATCAAATTGGTATTGATGCTTATCGTTTTTATGATGGTGTAGCCAGAAATAAAAATGATGACTTCAAAAAAGGAGCTCGCTTAGTTCCTAGCTACTTTAATAGTAGAAAAGATTCTGGATTAGAGCCATATGTAGGAAAAGTGATGCGCCCAGCCAAAGATGTGGTGTTAGATTTTGGCAATGGCACAACTCGTCAGATGGTTGCTTACGACGATGGCATCTTTATGAATACAGCGCTACTCATGGGTGAGTTACATGACTTTATCAATGCCCATCACATTAACATCGTAGTCGGAAAAATCAATGCATTTGATGAGTTAAAAGAAAAGTTCATTTTTAACTGTAGCGGACTTGGCTCGATTGAATTGGCCAATGACAGCGCCCTCGTTCCTGTTCAAGGACATCTGATTATGCTTAAAAATCAAGTGCCTGACAATATGAACTATATGATCTTGGTTTACTTTGGTATGGGTAAGACTGAAGCGGATCAAAACGTAGAACGCTCTTTTTATATCTTTCCTAAGCATTTACCAGATTCGGCTCCCCAAGACATTGGGGTCATCGGCGGCACTTTTATTGAGGGTGGTAGCCCTGATAAACCAAATAACAAAGAATATGATTCGATCATCGAACAAGCTAATGCATTCTTTGGTCTGAAATAAGGAATGAGAGTCAAACGATGCAGTAGATAATCAAAAATAAAATACTGTTTTAGCAAAGCCATTCTCACCCAAGCCAAGAGCATCAGCAAACTTCCAAGCAGGCCGTCTATCTCAATATCACAGCTGGAGATGGTGGCACGCTTCCAGGAACTTTTGCCAGCGTTTGGAATTGAGTCAGCATATCAATAATGATTGATGAATACCCATTGTTGGCTCTAGGAATCGTATAAACAATTCCATCTAGAGCCTCATATGAGGAAAACGGTCTTCTTTGCTCGGCGCCTTTATTGATTCCAAGTAAAGCATATTGATTGCTTTCCCCAACTTTTTCATTAAAAGTCGATGCAGTTGGGGGAAGAGTAACTAAATATGGATTCGAGCTTCTCAGTTGGGCAGAAGCTACTTGACCTAAGAAATAATATATATTTCGTGTTGATCTAATTTTTACATTGAGCTTTTGTGATCGTAGAGAATCATCAGTATTGTTACTTAATTCCTTACTGTCGCAAAAAATATCATCGCCGTATGTAGCCTTATTTCATTTTGATTATTAATATTAGATGCAGTCAACTATAAGCTGAATAGATGCTGATAGATATATTTATTCGGCTAGCGTTTACCCTCGCTAATTTGGCTTTTCACCCAAATCCAAGCGTCGATTAATCTGATCAATTACTGACAATAAATCTGCAACGGAATCAATCACATAATCTGGTTGCATTGCTTGCATAGTCTTTCTAGCAGACTCTATAAGATGAATTGAATCCTTTTGCGGCAGAGCGATCAGATCCTCATAAGAGAGTCCAAGGGCATTTCCGCTCACAGCCACACCTACCGTCCAACACCCAAAGGCCTTACCTTCCTCAATCCCAGGCTCAGTGTCATCCACCTTGATAAATGAAAGTGGATTATCAAAACCAAGTTGTTCTGCACATCTATACATCATTTGGGCAGATGGACGCCCTAATGGGGTATCACCCGAATATGAAAGTGCGTCGGCTTCATACCCTTGCTCCTTAGCAATTGGAAGAAGAATGTCTAAGAGTTCCTTCGTATATCCGGTTGTTGAGCCAATTTTGATATGTCGCTCACGGAGTGTCTTCGTTAGTTCCGCTACTCCAGGAATTAATTGACCACATTCTCGAATGCTGACTTTGTTCATCGGTACAAAAATCTCCAGCAGACGATCGACATCAGCATTGCTATGCGTTTTCCCATGAATCTGCAGCCATTGTGATTGAATTTCTGGAAGATGTAAGAGGGCATTAATGTGATCCCATTTATTGATACCCATCGGAATGCGTGCCTGTGAGATGGTCATCTCTATACCCTCAGACTGGAATAACTTCACAAAAGCACCCATAGGTGCTCGGCTACCAAAATCTACCGTGGTTCCAGCCCAATCAAAAATAACTGCCTCAATTGAAGTTTTAATCATTAGTCAACCATTCATCAAAATTATCTTTTGCAAGTCCAAAAGCTGTACTTGCTCCTGTACCACTACTGACTATTGCAACCCTCATTCGTGGGGAAACTTTTTCAATCAATGCATCGCATTCGCTAGATGATGGATAGACTCCCGTCCAGCGCTCCAGAATGGTGTGTTCAGTAATACTTAAAACTCGGTATAGCAAATCAATAATTAAACGCTCGACCTGCTCACTTGCAAAAACATCTTCACTAGTGCCGTAGCGATGGGAGTCTCCGACTACTAAGCTACCATCTGCACTTTGAACGACAATCAGATGGATTCCCTCCTTTACATACTCAGGCATCTCTTTTGCAATGCGCTCTTTCAGTGCGCTAGCCTCAGGTAAATCAGACCACCCCAGATATCTTGCTAAGCTGTTATCTGTCATAACACTACCCGGTAAGATAAACCCCTCCTGCACTTTGACCCTTAACATTTGTAGAGTGCACAGTCTTAAATTGTGTTGTTCTATGTACTGCTTAGCTACCCCTGTCAGTTGAGCACCTGGGCATATAACCACTCTAGCTGCTTGTACTTGACCATTTGAGGTCTGGACCCATGAATCTTGAATGGATAAGACCTCGGTTTCCCAATAAAAATCAATGCCCATTTCAGTTTGCAAATAACTTGTTAATTGAGGAATTGCTTCTTTAGATTCAACCCTAAATTCATGTGGACTATAGAGGAGGCCTAATGATTCTTCCAGCCTAAGACTATTTAGGTTAAAAAAACCTAAATTTGGTAGATCCTTATAGCTAGATTTAGGATAGTAAGCACATCCAACGCCTATCGGCGTTTTTAAAAATGCTTGGGCCACTTCCACTGCTTCAGCACGTTGGCATAAAATCCAAGTTCCCTGATGTACGATTTTGATCTTGGCTAAGTCTGCTAACTCTCTCCAAACTTTTGCTGAATGTACCGCCCTGCGCCAAGTATCTCTGACCCCCTGCCCTGAAACAGTGATAAAGCCAAAATTACGAATGGAAGCGCCAGTGCAACGCGCATTTTGCTCAACAATAGCGACTGATAGGCCTCTTTTTTTGGCCTCATAGGCATGCGCTAAACCAACAATTCCCGAACCTACGACTAGCAGGTTATAACTTTTTTTAATCATTGATATCAAATCCTAAAAAGTTTCTTCCGCGAGTTGACAGCCTCTCAATGCCAACCTGCTCCTCTAGCTTTTTATCACGTTCAAGCGGGGGATACACTGAAAAACCTAAAGTAAGTAGCCATTGTTGCATCTCTGTGGGATCTCGAAAATAGGTACCAATGGCTTTCTTTATAGAGACTAAAACTGCAGGATCGCAATTGCTTTTAATTAGTAATTGCCATACATAAGGCAACCAATAGGCGCAAGATTGGCCATGGCTTTGTTTGCTTGCAGCAGTCTGCGCATATGACAAAGCGTGTGCTAGCGCCGTTTGAGTTTGAGCCATCGCTAAACCAGCCGATAAAGCAGCCTCTGAAAGTCGCTCTCGAATCTCAAGATTATCTAGATCATTTCTGAGGAGGGGTAAATAATGACAAATTTTATCAGCTGCATAAATGGCAAGATTGCTAGTTTCTTCTGTCGAATTTCTATTCCAAATAGCTTCCAATGCATGAGAAAGTGCATCAATAGCAGCATCACGAGACAGAACCCAGGGAGAACTAAGACAAAGATGGGGGTCTACGATAGCGACATTGGCTAGCACCTGGGATCCAAAGAAAGAATGTTTTCGCTGTTTTGCAAAATCCCAAATAGTTGCGGTTGGAGTTACCTCACTACCCGTACCAGCAGTTGTTGGAGCCAGTAATAAAGGAATTTTTTGAGTATTTCGATCTTCTATGGGTCGATCTAGGTTTTTACTTAACCAACCAATGCCATTAGGCTTAAAGCGCAATACTTTAGTAGCATCCATGACGCTGCCACCACCAATTCCCAGCAAAACAGAATTTTCGCAATGCGCATACTTCCAAAAATCATCTTGAAGCTCTTGGATACTCTGGATATCCGGCATGCCTCTTTGATAGATTGTTTCAGATAGAATTCTGCCCTGTAAGGAAGATTGAATTTTTTTCATTTCAGCATTGGAAATTTCTGGAATTCGCAAAATATGAAATCCGCGATCAGGATACAGATTTCTGAGCTCATCAAGAGCGTCAGCGCCAAAATAAATACTAGGCCTAGACATTATTTAAATTGCAAGCTTCCTGAGATAGGAAGATATCAAATCAATGATCGTTACCGTAGCAATTAAAATAATTAGAACCGCACAAGTTTGTTGGTATTGAAATCCTCTGATCACCTCATACAAAATCACACCGATGCCACCTGCACCCACCATTCCTACCACGGATGCAGATCGAACATTTGACTCAAAGCGATACAAGGAATAGGAAACCCACAGCGGCATGACTTGAGGCAAAATTCCATACACAATTTCAGCCATAGGATGAGCGCCAGTCGCCCTAATTCCCTCAATAGGTCTAGGATCTACAGCCTCGACTGCCTCGGAAAATAATTTTGCCAAGGTTCCAGTGGTATGAACAAATAATGCCAGCACTCCTGCAAAAGGACCCAAACCGACTGCCACAATAAATAACATCGCAAACACCATTTCATTGATGGCACGTAAAGCATCCATCAAGCGGCGAACTGGCTGATATATCCAAGGACTAACTACATTTGATGCGCTTAATAAACCCAAAGGAACTGCTGCAATAATTGCTAGCAAAGTTCCCCAAATGGCAATCTGTACAGTAACCAGCATTTCAGCCACATACAGCTTCCAGTCCTTAAAACTCGGTGGGAAAAAATCAGCAGCATATTTACTCATATTTCCTGAATCTTTAATAAGATCCAAGGGGCGCATTTCTGCACCCTGCCAAGCCCACGACAGCACCAAAAAGAATATAGCCCACCCTATGTAATAGGATAGGCCATGTCTCTCCTCATAAGCCCTTGCTTTAACTCGATCTAATGAGAGTCCTGAAACAAACTCGCTCATTTGATCTTAGCCAAGGCCTCATTGAGTTCAGCAACTTTTTTGGCTTTTTCAGCATCACTAATCGTGGTGTCTGACTCGACCTTACGTAGGTCTTTAAACAGCTCTAATTGACGAATCGGATTTAGTTGGGCATTTGTTGAAGGTTTAAATTCTCCATAGTTGTATATATTCTTGAGTACGGCTTTTTCCTCAGGATTGGTTTTAGCGTAGTTATATACAAACTTCTTCAATTTCTCTTTTGTATCTTTATCTAAATCATTACGCCATACAAAAGGATCGCTTGGAATTAATGGGCTCTTCCAAATGATCTTAATATCTTGAGCGGCTTCTGGTTTGGTGGCAGTTAAACGATCTATTTCTTCAGAGTTATTAGTTGCCACATCCAGTTGCTTTGCAAGAATAGCTTGAAGATTAGCCCCATGGCTCGCATTTCTCACAGTTTTAAAAGTATCTCTTGCCTCTATATTGCGCTTGGCAAAGATGTAGTAGGTCGGCACTAAAAATCCAGAAGTTGAATTGGGATCACCAATACCAAAATTGATGCTCTTACCATTTTTAATCACATCATCCACATTGTTATATGGCGAATCTTTTTGAGTGATTAAATAGGATGTATATCCCAATGCACCATCTGCATAAATCACTTGGGCGAAGACTTCTCCATTTGCACGATCAACTGCCTCCATTGCAGCCTTGTTTCCAAACCACGCTACCTGAACCTTATTAAAGCGCATTGCTTCAATCACTCCGGCATAGTCTGGAGCATAGAATGATTTAACCGTTAAGCCAGTCTGCTTCTCCATATCGCGAAAGAATGGTTCCCATCGATCCCTCTGTGCCGATGCAGAATCAGTTGAAATGATTCCAAAACTAATTTCTTTTGCTTGCACCGTGAGTGCAGACAAAGCAATAAAACAAGTTAAAAGGATTTTGCTTAATTTCATGTATATCTCCTAAAAAAATTAAAACTTATTGAACTAATGTCAGCTTTGACTCAGAAATACTGGTATCTTGTAGATAATTCAAATCATCATCCATCACTAGATCGCCTAAGTTGGAACCATATAAGCTTGCCAATATGGAAGCATTCAAATCTTGAGTGAGGCCATCAAAAACTACTGAGCCATTATTTAAGGCAATAGTCCTCTCACAATATTTTTTAGCAATGGGAATCTGATGCAAGCTGGTAACAAAGGTGAGGTCTAATTTTTCAGTTAAGCTCACCATAGTCTCCATCACCTTTCGAGAGGACTCTGGATCCAAAGACGCTACCGGCTCATCTGCCAACAAAACTTTAGCGCCCTTGATCAATGCTCTTGCAATGGCTACTCGCTGCTGCTGGCCACCAGACAAGGTAGACGATCTTTGATAAGCAAATTGGGCTAAGCCGACTTTATCAAGTGCGTCCAAGGCTCTTGCCTTATCCTCTAAAGAGAAACGTCTTAAAATAATCTCAAAAAGATTCTTTTGAGGGCAAATACCAATCAAGACATTCGTCATCACGTCTAATTGATTCACCAAATTAAATTGCTGGAATATGACTCCAATTTCATTTCTAATTTGACGTACGTTTTTAGATAGGTTCCCGTGAGACTGAATTTCCTGATGATTAATAGATATTGCTCCACCATCTTTATCGAGAACCTCTAGGCCACAAATAGCTCGAATCAGCGTTGATTTTCCAGAGCCGGATGCACCGATCAATGCAACCCGCTCACCCGCAGTAATATTCATTGAAACATTCGAAAGAGCTCGCGTTTTCTTACCATTCGAGAAAAAAGTTTTATTGGCATCATTTACTGAAAGTATATTTTTCATAAACAACTTTCAGCTAAATTACATAACTCTGCTATCGCATTTACTTTTGCGGGCATTTCCCAATTTGGATTTTTACCCAATTCATCCCATTTTCTTAATGAGATTGCATCTCTCGCGTAAGGGTGAGCTATAAATTCTTCACACTCAAGAATATTCATTTCACCGCCTTGAAGTTTTAAGCTTCTGATGGAGTCTTGCGATAAAACTCCGCGGTAATCAGGGTCGGTTGTTACTAAATATCGTTTGGCTAAAACATGCATCAGTACTGGCTGGGCAACATCACTAGAAAAAATCTTCGCCAGATAATTACCCCCAGTTTGCTCATGATGATCATCGTAAGCATCGATAGTTGGAGTACCTTCTTTTTTTGATAAGAGATGGCCGATGTCATGCAACCAAGCTGCCAACTGCAATTGAGGGCTTGCGCCATTTATTTTTGCCAATTGTCCACACTGCCAGGCATGAGCTAGTTGAGAAACATCCTCACCATCGTAGTGAAGATCGCCTTTTTCTTGATAAATCCCAGCAATAATGAGAATAAAAGTTTCCATTCTAGCAATATGGCAATCAAATGTGACGAATATGTGTCACATGAGAATTCACTAGAAATTCGCGTTTTAGCGCAGCCAATCTAAGCCTATCAAGACTCTGGAGCAGGCTTAGAGGGCTTTTTAATCAGGAGGCTAATGCCTCAGATAATCGTCATGCGTTTTATTTAGAGCCCTGGATTAGCTCTAATTTTCTCTACTAAGGATTTAGTGGCATTCGGGTTAGCAGCATTTCCCCAGCTCGATCTGATGTAATTGGCAATTTCCAGAATCTCCTGATCATTTAATCTAGAGGCAAATTCTGGCATCACCAAATATCCATCACGCCGATGAATACCACGAATCATGACTTTAATAATATTGTTGGGCTCTGCCGCCATCACCACTGGATTGCCTGCTAAAGGTGGAATCATTCCCTTAATACCTCTGCCCGAGGACTGATGACAACCACTACAGTTATCAATATACAATTTGCTGCCTACAAGATAGGTAGCATCTACTTTTTGACGATTTTCCGATAAGCTTGAGTTGGCCGGTATAGATTTAAGATAAGTACTCATTGCCAATAAATCCGCATCGGTCAGTTTTCGAGTACTGTTATGCACCACTTCCTCCATGGGACCTAGTACTGTTGTTTTGCCCTCGTAGGAACCTGTTTTCAGATATTTCGCAATATCTTCCGCCGACCACTTACCAAGGCCTGTCAGTGGATTTGAGGTGAGATTGAGGGCATACCAGCCATCAATTACTGAACCTGTGTAGGCTTTGGAATTTTCAATTGCTCCCATTAAGTTACGAGGGGAATGGCACGAGCTACAGTGTCCAAGACCTTCTACTAAATAAGCACCACGATTCCAAACATTGGATTTAGTAGGGTCTGGTTTATACGAGCCTACCTTGAAGAACAATTCCCGCCACACAATCATGCTGCTACGAATATTAAAAGGGAAATCCAAATGATTCACTTCAATTGGATTTGAAACAGGCTGTACTGTTCTCAAATAATCGTAAATCTTATCCGAGTCTTCTCTGGTTACTTTGGTATAGGCAACATAGGGCATGAAAGGATAAAGATCTTGGTCTTTTTTATTTACTCCGTTATGGAGAACGCGATAAAAATCATCTTTGCTATATCTACCAATACCAGTTGCGTTATCCGGAGTGATATTGGGTGTTAGCAAATACCCAAACTGATTTGCCATTTTGAGTCCACCAGCAAAAGGCTTTCCTCCAGGTGCAGTATGGCAAGAAGTGCAATCACCTGCATTAGCTAAATATTGCCCTGCCTGAGCGGAAGTTTCTGCTTTTGCAATTAGAGGTAATAACCCCGTCAAACAGAAAATCAATGACAATAAAAGTGGGGGCACTGAAAAATTTCTCATGATTTGATTATTCTTTATCCAAAAATGAATTACGAAATATCTTAACTGAGTTTTATGAATAACTCTTTCCATTTAAGCTATTTAAGAGTACTTAGATAAATAGCGACAGCCTGGGCATCTGCTTCGGAGAGATTTCTCTCTTCATTCACCATTAATTCACCATGTGGCCGAGCAAAGGTAATGGTTCGAGGCGCCCAAGTATTGCCACCAACTTCCATAAATTCCTTATGGGCTGGCTCCTTCCAAACATTAAGCTGTTGAATTAAATAATAAGCATGCTGACCAGCAATTCTCGGGAAAGTTGCCATACCCTCCCCTTTGGGGCCATGACAAGAATTGCATTGAACAACGCCTTGCGCAGGAATTCCATTCTCGAAAATTTCTTTGCCACGCGCTAATATAGAAGCATCTCCAGTATGAGTTGCAGCTTGTTTAGGGGGGAGCTTAGAAAAATAATCTGCCAATCCTTGGATTTGTTTATTCGTTAATGAGCGAGCCATACCCCACATAAACTGCACACCATATTTATTACTCCTAGTCTGATCACGGTAATCCTGCAGCTGATTTACTAGATAATCCTTTTGCTGACCAGCAAGATTAGGAACCATTGGTGATTGTGATTGCCCATTAACACCATGACAAGCTGCACATACTTGCACTGCTAGTACATTACCTGCAACCTCATAATCACCAAGCGTTCTGCTCCTGGTTGGATTTTCTAGGGTAGTCACGGGAGGAATGTTATTGAAATAGGTGCAACCTGCCAAGATGACTACCGGCAGAAGAATGGCTAGGGAGATGACTCTAGAGAAATTCATGGTCTTGGAAATTGTCTTCATTACATTGCCAACCATAAATAGAGCCAGCTCGCATTATTTGCACTCGCATTTGTTCCGGCTCCGTTGTAATTAATTGTTCCACCGTTATATTTGGTAAACGCAGTGTACTGATAAGTAATGCGCAAATTTTGTAATGGCTGATACCAAATGGATGGAATCCAGGCTGTTGAGTTTGGATTTAAGGCTGCTCCAGATACCGCATTAGTACCATAATGCGCATCTGCCGTTCCAGTAATATTTTGAAATGCTAGAGCTGCTCCATAGGTGGCGTTATAGACATAGCTAACCTTGGACAGAAAGGAATTGGTTTTATTAGTAGCGTTGCTATACAGAATGCCCGTAGGGTCGGAGATATTTTCTTTTGTGTAGCGAAATTGCGCGGTCACTGTATGAGGATCCACTAAATATTGATACTGTCCATCAATCGCCCTATCTTGATACTTCACTGTTCCTGCACTTAGGGCAGGCGAATTCACGGGACCACTACAACTAGGTGTAGCACCTCTATAACTACTGCTATCAGCTACGGTATTACAACTGGAGTATTGATTAATGTTGGCACCTAAAACGCCAAGCATCCAATTATGTCCTTCATGTTCATCACTTTGATATGCAAACCGGAAATAAGGATTGACACCTTGAAGGTAGACGGGAGCACTATTAGGATTGCTATTAGACGCGGGATAGGTCATCCATGAGAGTGCACCCGAGCCACCTGACTGGTAGAGATCCACTTCTCCATAAAAATTCTTATTTACATAGCCATAGACACCGTAACCTGGATTGTGAACAGAGTAGGCAGAAAGCCTGGTGTTGTATGGTAGCCCATAGGTGGAATAGTTTCTGGTAGAGCCCATATAGGGATACATCCACATGGGAGATGAATTCCAGACATCAGTAGCGCCAGCGTAGTTATTGAGAGATGCCCCCCAAATAAAATCTTTGATGACATCTACACTAGCTCCAACATAGTGATCTGCGTAGCGCCAATCCTGTATATCTGCTGCGAACTGATTTTGATTGGGAATATTTCCCTTACCACTGACTTGCTCATCAATGGCGTAGTACCACTGACTAAATGCACCAATGTTATCGGTGATCTTTCCACCCACATCCAAGAAAAGATAGTTAGGCTCTAACTTGCCGCTTTGGTGCACTTGACCCGTGCCATTGTTTCCATTGGTACTCGTAGCAGCGCCGCCCACAAACTGAATAGAAACAGGTACATTGCTTCGCTCACCCAGCGTATAAGCCGTTAATTTAAAGTAACGTCCATAAGGCGTTAGTTCAGGGTATTGACCACCAGCATGACAAGCGACACAATTTTGACCAGTTTGACGAGAAAACATTGGCAATGCTTCTGCATCATGAAAACTTACACAGTAGAGAAGCGAGCCAAACAGTAGGACAGTAAGCGTTTTAAAGGTTTTCAAGATGTACAAATTTAGTATTTAAAGTATTCAACAGCATGTGAAATACGACAACATTCCGCAAGCAGTTATTACTAGAGTTCACTATATATCATTTGGATTACATTGCCATTAAGAGGATCACCCCCATTACTTAGGGAGAAGTACCGTTAAAGCCAGGAGCCCACCAAAGCCTTTTGCGCTTGTTGGTGTTGTAGTAACCATATAGGTTGGACCAGCCTGAATGTTTGCGTGATATCCAAAAAAATTGATTGTTTTGCCACCACTGAGTGTCAGCTGGTTTGTGACGGCTTTGGCCATATTGTTATAAGTAATTTGACTCGAAAAACTATAAGTCCAAGCTGTATCGGTGGTATATGAAATTTTTGGCTGGGCATTGAGCATATTCCCTGAGCCGCCAGACATATCGCCACCTACACCCCATGAGTTAAACATTGCCGCACCTATCACCCAATGTTCTGGTGTAAAGAATGCTCCAGCTGAGACCCCAAGCCCAGTTTGCTTAGAGCCATTATTGGCATTGGTTGCAGGAAGTTGGATATATGGGCCAATACCGGCATAAAAATACTTTTCAAATACTGGCGCAAAAAAAGTAGCTAATTGCATGGGCTGAGCTTGGTTGGTCACCTGCTGATCATTGCCATTTCGATTAAAGGTGAACATCGGATTAACAATCAACTGCAAATCCCCACCAAGAGAAACTGGAATGATGGGGGTAAATGAAAACTCAGCCTGTTGAGACAAGCTATTCGCACCTAATTTTTGGTTGTAGTTATAGGAGAGTGGCAAAACAACCTGTGGATACAAAGTATTTTGCATACTTTGACCGGCCTTAGCAGCCTCACTCATAGTGCTATCAACTGTTTGAGCCATTGCAGCTGAATGCAAACCAATGAGAGCAAGGAAGAGGCAATATCTACAGATAGGCATCAGTCATATTTCCAAATATTACAGGCCTAATAATGGTAAAAACCACCCGAAGGTGGTTTAGACGACTCAAGGCCATTGATTAGATTGGGTAAATTTAATTAAGGAAAGCATCTGCACCAACCTTATCAACTTGATAGGTCGAAATAGATTTGACTTGAGTTATGTTTTTGAGTTTTGCCATATCAATCACCGCCCAATTTAGCGCATTAATGGATCTAACATACAACTTACCACCCGCAAGATCTCCCATCGTTGTCCATTGGGTTACTTCACTGGAAGTAGCGGTAGCTTTTCCCCCGTCACCAACAGAACCAGCAGGGTCTACAGTGAGATCATTAGGCCTATCAAAATTATTCATAATATGCGCCAATAAATTGATAGCTTCATCAGGTGTTTTACCCTTTTGAACATAGTTTGTGTAAAACGCTGCCTTTACAAAACGACCTGTAGCAGTTTGTGAAGAAGGTAATGCTGTCAATGCAATACCAGCATCTGCAGTTTGCAGTTTGAGCTTGCCCAGTTGCCCAGAGTTCTTATTCACATTAGTTTGCGTATAGTTATTTAGATTCGTGAGATGCCAAGGAAATTCAGGAAGATTGGTCATCACATTAACAGGGTTGTCATAGACATTCTTTTTATTGTTCACAAATTCAATGACAAGACCATTACCCGCTTTATCAAAAATGGCGTAATGCAGTGGCATTGCTAAATTACCTAAAAATGCAGTTGGTGGTAGCCAAAATTCAGTGTTATCACTTAGCATTGAAGCCTTCAATTCAGCTACTGTTTTATGATTTCCCAAAATCCAAGTTCCGAAATCATTTGCAGACAATATTTTTGCTGGATCATTTCCTACAGGTGGCGCAGATGATGGGAGCATTGCGTTAGCTGAAAAACTCAAGCCTTGATCGTTCATCCCATCTAATACTATCGGGAGTTTTGCCCCGTTAACCATAGCGGCAGTCATAGCTAAAATTGCATATTTAGTACTAAAAGTCATACCTTTAGTACCAGTGGATGTAACTGACTCTACTTTAGTCGCCGCTGGTAGATAGGTTAAAGAAGATGGCATAGGAAGCGTATAAGGCAGCTCCATGGTGCGTCCGTAATAGGCTTTTCCACTGACATCTGTCACCATAAGGGCAGTACAAGCGATAGCATTGCCCATAGAAGAAAGAACAAGAGAAGCTGAAAGCACGAGACTAGCAATTTTTTTCATAAATATTTCTATAGGTTAGATATTACAAATGCTTGGATGGGATGATGGCAAATTTTTAATTTACATGAATTACTTCAATATTTCATAGTCAATAATAATCTATTGACATCAGATCCTAGGGTATACGCTTACTTGTAAGACACCAGCAACCTTTTGACAAAAGAAAAGCCGCTGACGTTATTCACGTGAGCGGCTTTTGTAGGTATGCCCGTAAGGACACTAATCCCTTAATACATTTATGGCGCTACTACGTGCCAAACGTTATTCACGTTATCACCAGTCTTATCCCCTGGGTTCATATCTTTAGCAAAAAAGTAAAGTGGCTTTCCTTTATAGGCAAGCTGCTTTTGACCATCATTGCGATTAACGATAGAAAAATCACCGGATAGCTTAATTGCTGGCTCTACATATACCGGTGGCCAGTTATCAGCACAGGTCATTACACATTCCGATTTGCCTGAACCAGCCTGATCCTTATCAAAGGTATAAACAGTCTTGCCATAGCTGCTGGTCAAAATTCCATTGTTTACCTTAATGAAGTCAGCTGATGAAGTCTTTACATCAGGAGTCCCAGCACAAGCAGCCAAGATGAATGCAAAAATTGCTACGACAGTTAATTTGAAAAAATGAGTCATTTTTTATCCAATCAAAGAATTACAGATTAATTACCAGGGCCAATAAGAGCTACCTCAATACGACGATTTTGCGCTCTGCCATCAGGCGTTGCATTAGAGGCTACTGGATTGGTATCCCCCATGCCTTGAGCAGAAATCAAATTCTTATCAACACCTTGGCGAATTAAATAATCTACTACGTTGTCAGCTCTTTTGGATGACAAATCGAGGTTAGTAGTAATTCCTTGATTGCGTAATTGAGGACCAATACCAACATCATCGGTATAGCCGCGCACAACCACTTTAGTATTTTTGAAGCCAGAAAGTGTTGGGGCCATTTTTTTCAACACTTGATCTGCTTTGGAATCTAATTTGAAGCCACCTTCAGGAAATAGAATTTTGTCTTTAATAGTGATTTTGAGTTCACCTTGAAGTTGGCGAATCTCAACTTCATCACCTTGGTAGGCTTGCTGCAATTGAGAATAGGCTTGATCAAGTGAGTTATAGCTTTGCTGTGTAACACAAGCAGTTAACAATCCCATTAAGCAAAGTGAAGCTGCTAGTGTGATGCGCTTTGATAAATACATTTTTTCTCCAGTGTATTAAATATGGTAAATATTGATGAAATTAAAGTATAGCTTGGGACTTTCGTAAAAATCAATCCCACTGACCCATCAACCATAGGGCTGTATAGGAGTCGCCCCATTACCTACGACCTATCAGCTATCTACTTAGGCGTTATATGAGAAAAACCGCTCCAGTGATTAGCTGAGGTAGGTACAAAATCAATATATTTCGTTTTGATTACAGCTCCAGGCGGAACAAAATTGGGTGGCAGCACGCCTGCAGGTCCAAGGGACCTTACAAATTGATGGATATCACGTAAATGGGGCTCAGACATCATGTGTAGCGTAAACCAAGGCATAGGAGGCCTAGCCTTTAAATTTTTAGCAAAATTAACCCATTGATCCTCAGTTAAATTCTGCATTAATAAGCGTAAGTTCGCAGGATAAGAAACTCCCCAGGGACCCTTAAAGCCAATTGCATTACCAGTGAGCCATTGACTAGTTGGAACATTTCCACCCTTCTCTGCATATCCAGGCGTATGACAATCATTGCAGCCTGTAATCCTAACAATGTATTCCCCATTGGCCACGGCATCCTGCGATGCATATACGTTACATTGCAATCCAAAAAAGATTGCAATCATCAAAAAGAGTTTGTTTAAGGTGGAATATTTAATCATTAGGAATTATGGCATGGGAGGAAGGTTGATATATCAAGCAGCACTATTTTCTAAAGTCAGTCACTGGAAATGCGAATATCTCTTTTGTGTAAGTTTCTATGACATAACTAAATGGCACATTTTGATCGGTAAATAAAATTGCTTGATGCTGTAAAACCGAATCTGGAATGGTTATATTGCTCTGTTGATAGGTCAACATGCGTCCCTGTTGCTCCCAATTTTTTGGTAATGGCTGCCAGAGTAAGTCCACTTTTTCAGTCTGGCGGTGAAAATTTAAATCACGAACAGCTACCCCAAAAGGAGTATCAGTATCAGTCAATAAAGCGTTCATTTCAGGTGTTAAACGTGCAGGTAAATACCAGTTATCTGCTTCGGATAAAACATGCTTTCCACAATAGAGCTTAACCCGGCGGTATGCGATGGAATCGCTAGCCGTTGCTTGTAACATCTTACGTATTTCTGGGCTAACTTCTTTACTGAGACCTGTATCCCGTATTGCAATAATTTTTGGGTTATCTGCCATTTGGTGATCTTCACACCAAGCTTGAAGTGTCCGTGTAGCGCTTTTACTTCCAAGAAGATTTGCATTTAACGTTTGTAGAATTGCATAGGCCTCAAGCTCAACCCGAGAATACTCGCTTGAACTTAGTTCTTCGCTTGTTTTTGAATTAACTACACCACTAAGAATTACCGATAGCAATACCAGAATACGAAATAAGTTCATTAACTACCTTCTTCAATTTAAAAACCTAACCTAAGCGTATCTTATTTCACTGGCAAGAATATGAGACTCACCCTCAATCACTTGCAATGTGCACTATTCAATATTATGCAGACCCAAAACTGCTGCTGTTTCAGCCCTCACTTTATTGCACAGAGCTTCATTAGTAGTCAAGGAATCTCCATACGACTGAATGATAGTCTGCATTTTTTGCTTCCAATTATCTGGGAGCAAGCCTGTTGGCCCCATCTTCTCAATCACATTGATCATGATGTAAACCGCAGTAGAAGCTCCAGGCGATGCGCCAAGTAAGGCAACCATAGAAGAATCTGCAGACTCTACAATTTCTGTACCAAACTCCAGTATTCCTATCTTCTTCGGGTCTTTTTTGATAATTTGCACCCGTTGACCTGCGGTTTCTTCATACCAATTCTTTGAATCAACATGAGGATAAAAATCTCTTAGGCTATCAAAGCGTGCATTTTTGCTTTGGAGTACTTGTTTTACTAAATACGTCACTAGAGAAAAATTGCTGAGTCCAACAGCCACAAGTGGAATGATATTTCCCAAGCGAATCGATTTGAATAAATCGAGATAGGAACCTTGCTTAAGAAACTTGGTAGAAAAACCAGCATAGGGCCCAAAAAGAAGGGATCGCTTTCCATCAATAATTCGTGTATCCAGATGGGGAACAGACATTGGGGGAGATCCTACGGATGCCATGCCATAGACTTTAGCTTCGTGCTGGCTGACAATCGCCTGATCATCACATCGTAACCAGATTCCCCCCACTGGAAAACCAGCATAACCAACTGCCTCCGGAATTTCTGACTTCTGCAACAAGGTTAATGCTGCCCCACCGGCACCTAAGAATACAAATTTCGCTTTAATAAGCCGCGTATTTCCGGTACCTTGGTTTCTAATAGTGAGATACCATCGACCATCGGGGTTGCGATTTAAATGAGTCACCTTCTCCAAAAAAGAAACTTTAAACCCACTAAGCGTTTTTAAGTACATCAATAATTTCGATGTTAATGAGCTATAGCTCATATCAGCGCCACTAATAATTCGAGTAGCTGCGATCTTTTCCTTAGGATTTCTGCCCCGCATTACCAGCGGTGTCCACTGTGCAATTTGAGCAGGATCCTCCGAATACTCCATCCCTCGAAAACAATGGTGTGCACTCATTGCAGCATGGCGTTTTTTTAGAAAACTGACATGTTCATCACCCTGCACAAAGCTCATATGGGGCACTGGATGAATAAAAGTACTGGGATCTTTAATTGCACCTTTTTGGATAAGATAGGACCAAAATTGTCTTGAAAGATCAAACTCGGTATTTACCTCTAGAGCCTTAGAGATATCGACACTCCCATCCGGCTGCAAGGGGGTGTAATTCAGTTCACAGTTTGCTGCGTGACCAGTACCAGCATTATTCCAGCTGTTTGAACTTTCTAGTGCTTCATGCTCTAGTGTTTCTATTAACTCAATTGTGAGATCTGGAGCAAGCTCCTTCAAGAAGACGCCTAAAGTAGTGCTCATAATTCCTGCGCCAACCAATGCGCAATCCACTTCAGTGATGTCTTGCTGATTACTCAATTAAAGTCCCTTACTAAAGTTTTAGTAAAGCTTAGCGCAGCGGCACAGCTGAATCAATCTGCCATAACTCAAGTGCCTTACTTAATGCCTCTGGAGAAATGGCATTGGGACCCGAAAATGGAGTGTTGTAACTAAGAATTAAAAAGAAAATTAATCCAATAGATATGGAGAGTAAAGAAATCATTACTAGATGCTGACGCTTTCCTGGCATGGCATGAAGACATTGATAAAAAATAAAGATGAGGGCGCCGAGCCCTAAAGTCAACATCATGGAGTGATCTAAGGCTGACTTTGCGCTGGTAATACGCTCTAAGCGCAGTGCGTAATATTCCGATATTAATCTGAGCTCCTCCTGCTGCGCAGCCATCTCGGCATTATTCAGTGGGATATGGTGAAGTAAGCGAATCTGAAACTGATGGAAATCATTGTAAGCATCGTGATCAAATTGGCTTTTTGACATCAACGGCCACTCTTGCGTAATGACTTTTTTTGCATATCCAGTCAGAAGCTTAGCACTGGGATCTCTAAATTCTGGCTTGAAAGCATCCAATGTTCTGTAAATAGTAGTAAGCGTTGTAGCCTCTTTTGAAACTACAGAATCGATGTGATTGTAATTTTGCCATGTAGAGACGCAAATAAAAGCTAAGGTCAATCCAAAAGTCGTGCCAATTGCGAATGAAAAAATTGCTGGGTAACCATTATTTTCAAATTTAAAAAAGGATAAATATTTTTGAACTATAAAAAATAGAACTAAAGTACTCACCAGAAAGATTACTAATACTAATAGGAGGGTACTTAGAATTGTAGGCATGACTTTGAATTGAAGCTTTTTAATTGAAATGATTGCTATCAGTATAGCGACCTGATATCAATTTAGTCCTAATACTAAATAGAATTTTTCTCTGAATAATGCCCTTAGGCAATTAATCGTAAAACATATTAGAACTTGTATCCTATACCAAGGAGCGCTTGATAGGTGTTTAGACTAGGGCTATTGCTCACGGTGTAACTAAGTCCGTTAGTAGCTGAAAAACTAGGCTTACCATAACTCATGTAGTTTGCCTCAGCAAAACCATAAAAACCATTGGCAATCATTTGCTTATAACCGAGACCAAGAACATAACCACTAACAGTTGCACTAGGATTTTTACTCCATGCAGTAAGCGGATCTGTGCCAGTAGATTTAGTGATGGTATTTGGATAGGTTTCTTTCATGGAAACTGAGCTATATCCTGCCTTTAAATAAACCAGCTTATCTTTATCAATGACATATCCTGGTGTAACAAAAATATTAAATCGGTTAGAAGTCTGTAATTGATATCCATTAATTGTGGCAGGAACGTTGTTAACACCACCGGTAGGACTGTATGAACTAAAGGTAGATGTTTGTTGACTAAGTGCAGAATAATCAGCACCTAGGCCTAATAGCCAATTTGGTGATGCAGACAAGTAGTAGCCCAACCCAATGATGAGTGGCGTACCACTTGAGCTCTGATTACCCGTCGACCATGCATCTGGAGTTTTTTGAGTTGTATTTGATCCTGAACTATTTAAGTTAGAGTAAGAATTACTCTCATAGCCAGTCCCCACTTGACCATAAGCACCCTCAAACGCTGATTGAGCCATTACTGATGAAGTGATAAAGCTTGTAGCAATCATTGCTACTAGTTGTTTATTCATTTTTATATCCTTATCAATAGCTTGTGCCAAAAACTATTGTATAAAAGTTAAGGTTGTTTTCTTATTGCCTAGTAATTCCGTGACAATCTGCTACTGGCCCTGCTGATTTATCGTAACGATCGGTAGTTGTGGATGCAAAACAGACTGACATTTCATTTGGACCAGCCATCTTAAAGGTATAAGTACCATCTTTATCGGCCATCGTGCCGCTGACTAAATCACTACTAAAAGATCCAACGATCTGAACTGTATGCCCAGCAATAGTGAATACACCAGCAAATGCACGATTAGACTGTTTGTCAAATTTATAGGTGACTGTTATGCCAAGGAAACGAACTTCACCTGGCTCGCCGTTTGGATAGTGACTGCCACCTCCAATAACGGCATCATTTGTCTGGCCTACCCATGTGCCGATTACATTAGGTGCTTGTTTTGTTGTTTCAGACATACTTACCCTTTCAATGAGAAAAATTAAACTCTTGCGTTTGCTTTTGCGACATGACTACCCCACTCTGCCAATTCTTTAGAGCAATCATCACGAGAAAGTGGGCACTCAATTAAAACAGGCCCTGCTTTGTGTGTAATTGCTTGACTAATAGCAGCAGATAGATCGCCTGCTGTTTTTACCTTAATCCCCAGACCTTTACCCTCACCAGCATTAAACATATTCATTAGGCCCGCATAGTCCCAATTTTTAATCTTGTTATAAGGTCCATCGTGCAATTCCACCTCGATGGTATATCCACCGTTATTCATCAGAAAAATAATAGGATTGACTTGATAGCGAATCATGGTTGATAGCTCTTGTGCCGTCATTTGAAAGGAACCATCCCCTATCAAACTAATCACTCTTGTATCTAGTTTGCTAGCTAAGGCAACTCCTAGAGTTGCCCCAGTAGACCAACCAATGGAGCCATACTGCATTTGCACATGGTAGCTTGCCCCTTTTGGTAAATGCATTGCTTGTCCATTAAACCAAGAATCACCCG
Organism: Polynucleobacter sp. AP-Melu-500A-A1; assembly: GCF_018882125.1. Lineage (GTDB taxonomy): Bacteria > Pseudomonadota > Gammaproteobacteria > Burkholderiales > Burkholderiaceae > Polynucleobacter. The sequence continues at coordinate 167,727 of NZ_JACVOZ010000004.1, read as the reverse complement.
TCTCTAGAATTAAACTCGTCTCTGGATTAATTATTCCTTGTATTTGCCTTCTCAACTCTCGTAGGTTTAATACGTCAGTGGGTGCGGCAATCATCTCTGGGGCAATAGGTTCTTTATAACGTTGCCACTCAATCATTGAGGCATCTTTTTTAGACACCTTAGTTGCCAAGGCATTTAAAAAATCTGCCATATACACCTGAGAAAATACACCCTCAGGCATGCTCACTTGATCAATGCCTATATTGATTGCGCTATCCATCTTATAGAGCGCAGTCCATCCAGTCGTTGTGTAATCAGTTTGCTGTACTCCAAGCAATACTTGGCAGTCACTTGACTCAATGATTTCTGAGCAGTCAGGGCTGCTTACCTCAGACCAGTATGTCCCAATAAAGTTGGGATGATCCTCTGAAAAGATACCTTTAGCATCAGGGGTTGTGGCTACAGCAGCACCTACCGCATTCACCAAGGCTAGAACCGCATCACCTGCTTGAGCTGGGCGAACCTTCACGCCAACTACCAATGCTGGCTTAACAGCATTATTGATGCACTTTGCAGCTGCTTCTACTGCAGCTGCTAATGCGGCCGGATTACTTTTGGAAGCCGGAATCGGAAATAGCATTGAAGTAGGCGCTGGAATATTTAAGCCCGTAAGATTGCAAGCAATCTCCAGATAAACAGGTTTTTTCTTAGTCAAGCAAGTAACAATTGCTTCATCAATCATTCTTGCTGCATCTTCTAAATGGCGAATATTAAAAACTGCTGCTACTACAGGGGCATAGCATCGCTCAGCTTGATAGAGATCTAATTCACCGATCGTATGATGAATTCTGTGGTGATCGTGGGCATCATTTGAATTAGGGCCGCCTGATACCGCTAATAAAGATAAATCGTCGCCATAAGCCCCTGCAACAGCATTAATTAAACTGAGGCCACCAACAGTGTAGGTAACAACCGCCGCTGAAAAGCCCGAGGTGCGAGCATAGCCATCTGCAGCATATCCAGCATTGAGCTCATTGCAACAACTTATCATACGTAGACCGGGTGTGGCCAATAATTGATCTAATAAAACCAAAGTAAAGTCACCTGGCACGGTGAAGAAATCTCGTAGACCAGCTTCAACCAATCGCTGCCCAAGATAGGAGCCGACCGTGACTTGTTTTATATCATTCATTACGAGATGCTTTCAATATTGGAAGTGAACTTTTGCAGCCATACTAGCAAGCTTTTACTGCAAACATGTAATAAAAGCTTGCCGGCTTCAATGGATACTATTTTCTAGTGATCTCATGACAATCTGCAACAGGTCCAGCGTTCTTATTTGCAGGATTAATGGTGGTAGTTACAAAGCAGAGAGCAATTTTGTTGGGGTCAACAATCTTAAATGATGTGGTTCCCTGTGTTGTAGCAAGAGCGCCACTAGCGAGATCTCCAGACAAAGAGCCAACAAATGGAATGGTGCTGCTTTTAATTGTAGCGGCGCCTGAGAAAGCTCGACCCTCTTGCTTGTCAATCTTATAACTTATTTTTTCTTTCAAAAAGCGAACCTGTCCTGAAGTGCCTCCAGGATAAATTCGTCCCTCACCAATAACAGCATCATTTGTTTCGCCGTTCCACGTACCAATTAAATTTGGCGCCTGTTGTGCAAATGCATTCATTGAAAAACCAAGGGTAGCAAGAAGAATTGTTAATAGTTTCATTGTGAGGCTTTCTTTCATTAACTTTAGAGTTGAAAATCAGCGCCCAAAGAAGTTGTAAAGCAAATATCTAAGGGCTACGGTAACACTTCAAGAATATCTCCTATGGCGAGCTCTAAATTACTATAAATGCCAATATTTGGTGCATTAGATTCCGCATAAAATTCATAGGAAATCTAAAATAACATGAACCATAAATTCTTCTTGCTCTTTTTTTATTCTACCTAACCCCCCTTATTTATTGACTCCCAAGGAAGGTTTCAGGCTCTGCTCGGTTTTGGAGAACAATAATTTAACTATTCGCTTAAAATTATTTAATTGACTAAATAGAGTGTATTGAATGCCAAGTAATTTTGACGCCTACTTTAACTATCCATCCAAACAAAAGAGGGGTGAGGAGCGCGTTGAAAAAATTTTGGACTCTATTGAAAATGCATTAGAAGAAAATCCCGACTGGGAATTCAATACTCGAAACATCGCCCAAAGGGCTAAGATCTCTTCAGGGGCGATTTATCATCACTTTCCTTCAGTAGGAAGTCTTTTTGCTAGCCTCTTTATCCGTAAAGTTAAAAAGACGCAGTTAATCACAATTGACCTTATTAATTCACTGGGACCGAAAGTAACTCTAGACGAAGTTTCGGATCTCCTAGTTGACCATACATTTATGGTGTGGAGTAAGGGAAGTCTGCAAATTAAGAAAATCGTAATTGAATATTTCTATCGGAATGCAAAGGAGCCCGAGCTTTTGTATTCTTTTATAGATGTCCTAGTGCCACACTTTCAAGCTTTTGTAGCCCGTAACACTACCAACACCATTAGAAATATTGCCAAGGAAGAGTGGCCTCTGATTTTAAGAACTACTCAAACTGCAGTATCAAGTCCTTTTATTGAAAGACAGGCAATTGCTGGTACCGAAGCCCACAGACAGTTTGCTAAAGACTGCTTACGTAGACTATTAGCAAAATAAATTGGCAGAAACACTAATTTCGCCTTCGTTTAATGATGAGTACCGCTACTAAATAGATCAATACTGCAATATTGACTAGGGCAATAATCATCAGCGCTCCAGAATATTGTGAAAGGAATTGGCGGCCTATAGCGGCGAGGCTTATGAGGCCGGTAAGGACCGCTAGATACTCCGCCCACGTTTTATCCAGAAATATTCCTACAGCCTCTATAAAACGAATTGCTGAGTATGCCAAAGCGGCTGTAATAAGCCCAAAGACAGTCGATTGACTAAAGCTATTGAGCCATTCTGACGCTGATAATAAAAGCGGCGCTATGACATTGCTATTACTTAAGAAATGAGCTCCAGCTTGACATGCAGGCCATTGACTTGCGGTAGAGCAATATAAGGAAAAAGCCAGCAATAATGCCCCAATACCTCTAATCAATTTAAAACAAGCAATCACTTTGAGACCTAAAAAATACTTTGCGCTATACATCATATAAAAAATCTTTAATGCAACTAAAGTAATTGTAGGGTTTGGCTTGGCCTACCAAAATACCAGCCCTGGAAGTATCCGCACCCTTTGGCGTGCAGAATTTCAAATTGCTCCTGGGTTTCCACTCCTTCGGCAATTACTTTCATATTAAGGCCTTTTGCAAGATCTAAAATAGCATCAACGATCACTTCATTCGCCTTAAGATCACCTAGACCAGAAACAAATTGCTTATCAATCTTGAGATATTGAAATGGTAGGTCGGCCAGATATTTAAGAGAAGCATAGCCAGTTCCAAAATCATCTAGCGCAAATTGGACACCGTGATTTTGTAGTTGAGCCATCACTTCACCAGCTAAACGTACATCCGAAACGAAAACATTCTCAGTCAATTCCAGGCTTAGACGGGCTATTGGAATATGATGAATTTCACACAGGTTAATCAACTGGTCTGCAAAGCCTGGGCTGAGGAGCTGATATGCACTGACATTTATCATAATCGAGAAGTTGCGTGAACTTTCTGCAGCGCTCCATAGCTCATGATTATTTACTACTTGTCTAAAAATAGATTGGCCAACCTTAACAATTAATCCATTATCTTTTGCGAAGGGAATGAAATCATCCGGCATAACCACACCGCGAGTGGGATGATTCCACCTCGCTAAGGCCTCAAATGCAATACATTCTTGATTGCGATCAACTATTGGTTGATATTCCATATAAAACTGATCTAACTCAGATGCCTCATTCAACTCATCAACTAAATTGATTGACTGATTAAATTCCGCTTGCATATTTTCATCAAAGAAACGATGGCTCACACCACTATCCTTCTTAGCGGAATACATTGCTAAATCTGCAAATTTAAGAATGTCATCAAACTTTGCAACCTCCTCCCCAAAAATTACCAGGCCGCTGCTAACTTTAATAGCTGCCTGTATTCCATCATTCAATTGCAGTGGCTCTATTAAATTAGCCTCAATACGAGCAATGATTTGTTCCAACATTTGGGTGGCGTTACTTTTTGATGAGCCAACCTGCTCTAGGAGAACTAAGAACTCATCACCGCCAATTCTGGCAACAATGTCTTTTGGACGTACAGCATGCTGTATGCGCTTACCAAATTCCATGAGCAATACATCCCCGACGTAATGCCCATAACGATCATTAATATTTTTAAAGTTATCTAAATCTAAATAAATTAAACCTGAATATGTTTTATTTCGAATTGACTCCTGTATTGCTCGGAAGATTCGGTCCTTAATATAGTTACGATTGGGTAAATTAGTTAACTGGTCAAAGAATGCCAGATCTTTAATCTGATCCTGATCTCTTTTTCTGCTGCTAATGTCACTAATAGCGCCAATCATTCTGAGAGGATCCCCGCCACTAGATCTTTCTACTACTTGGCCGCGATCCTGAACCCATATCACTTCATTATCAGCTCTAATCATCCTATATTGAAGGTGATATGGCACATCGTTTATTAGCGCAGATTCAAGATGGTTGAGCACCATTGCAAGATCATCTGGATGAATGTGTATCTTAAAGTCTTTGTTCGTAAAAATCATATCGTTCGGTTTTTCACCTAAGATACTCATCCAGCGATCATTGTGCTTAACTTCTCCTGTACTTACATTCCAGTCCCAAATTCCATCGCCCGTGATATTTAATACGTGGCGAAGCTGTTGTTCTGATTTAGCGATTTTTTGATTTGCCACATCCAGTTTTAGTTGGTTAAATTCTTGAGTAATCAGACCTCTTTTACGCTCTAAAATTTCCATTATTAATCCGCCGAAAATTAAAAATCGTAGGATTGATAAAATTAACAAGGCGATAAAAATGACACCATTAATAGTGCCGCCCTCATAGGCAAAGCCAACCTGATAATTGGTAACGGCAATCATTCGAACTGCCCAGACCAAGGCGGTGATCAGAAAAGTGATACTGAGAGCGCTAGCTAGAGTGAATTTACTCTCGCGAAAGTATTTTAAAGATAGTCTAAAGCCTATAAAACTGATTGTGGCCATAAAAGCAGCAACCACAGCAGGTTTATATTGAGTTCCTGCATAATCGCCGATTTCGTATAAACAGAGCAGAAATACAAGCGCCAGCCCAATGATATAAACACCAAAATGCCCTAAGCTTATTTTTTTACCTAAAAGTGTAGAAATAGAGTGATTGAAAAAGAGGGATCCCAACACCGCACAGGTAACGCTGATCTCGTAACTGGGAATATCGGGCATCTTGGGGGTATAGGCGCCAAATATGGCGCCTATACCAATTAACACACTGGCTATAACCCAATACATTACATAGCTTCGCTGCTCTTTTTGGTGATACATACCCAATAAAGCAGCACTAGCAAATGAAAATAAGCTAAAAAATATGAGGAGGGATTGGGCCTGATTGGATTGCAAGATAGTTAAGCGAGTAGATGGCTCATATTTTGTATTACTTAGGGTTAGTTAAATCAATCAAATAATTAAGCGCAAAAAATACATTATCACCTTGACACGGACTCTTTTGATCTAATGCCTTGCTCATCTCAGGGGGGCTAAGCGGCTTTGCTGCAAAATTACTATCCACCTGTGTTTGCTTAAATAACTCAAAAATCAAACCAGAAATAGCGAAGCCGGCGCAGTTAGTAGTTGCGCCTATATATAAGTCCCGTTCTAGGGGCATTAACTTAGCTGTTCCACTCCCATTTTGAATCCAAAAATGTACCTTAGATTGAGACTCTATGCTTTCTAGCATTGCGGCATAGCGCTCAGGAGTCATATTGCCTGTAAAGAAACTAGAGATATAGACAGGCAATGGACTCAACGAATCTAAATCTATGACTTGACGCTCTAAGTACTTAATCAATTCCGCTCTTGCAGACAGCTCTCTCCATTGGCGATCATCGATCTCTAATGGAAGATACCAGGCAGAAATCGCGCCCTTTGGAAGCGCGTCTAACCAATGTTGCGCTAGATGTAAATTCGCCTCATTCATCTTCCTAAAATAGCTTCCCACAATTGAAGTGGGCTGCTTTAATCGCTCAAAGACCTCTGGATCGCTCGCTAGACCCACGATCAACTTTAGCTCCGCATGAGAAGCTTCAAGCATACGATCTCTTAACCATGCTTGGTTTTTGGATGATGAAAAAGTCTCTCCAAATCCAGTCCATTGAATAACGAGAGTATTAAATCCTTTTTTCTTCGCAAGAGCAAAAATAGTAGGCCAGTTTTCTACAGGAATAGCTAGATCAGATTCTCGAGGTTGAAAAATGATGCCTCTAATATCGCCAGCAGAAGCAATACTAGATAACGCACAAAATAAAATTGCCAGCAATATTCGCATTACCAACGTCCTCCCAAACTTAATAAGACCGCACTCTTGTCGTTCAGATAAGTTTTGAAGGCATACTGGTACTCTAACCCTATTAATATTTTGCTGGGGTATGCATTGTATTTACTTTGACCTTGCCAAATATTCCAACGAGCACCAATACCTACCCGTTCATCAACTCCGTTGGCCTGATTTAGGCTGGCCCATTGCACATGAACATAGGGTTCAACCGTCTGACCCTCTGCAATTTTACGGTGATAACTGACGCGATAATCTGATACTAAAGAGGTCACAGAGTTTGATAAATAGTGTGCAGCATCTAAATACAGATTTTGTGCTATCCACCCAGGACCAACAGGATGCCAATCATCACTATATTTACCTGAATTTAAAAATGAGGCGCTTGCTCTTAACATCATTGAAGTTTGGGTATATTGACCTCGATCTAAAGGCGTCTGCTCCTCAACAGCCAAATTCAGCACGTAATCAGACAAGGGTTTCCATCGTAAGCCTGCTGCAATCATTGGAGCGTAAATAGGAGCAGCTGAGTTATTCACCCCTCCTCCTGCAAAAATACGAGTGTATGCAGAAAGGGTCTTACCATTATCAATTGCCGGATTCCCCAATCGATAAGCAGCCTCTGCCTGTGAGTAGCTACGGTAATTACTCCCAGGTTGGCCAACGTTAGGGGCAGCCGTTACCTGGTTACCACTCATAGCATCCGCTGTAAATGACCAACGACGCTCTAAATCTTCATGCATTCTTCTCATGCCAAACTGCTGGTTTTCAATATCCGGCGTTCTTTCAGATGGGCTATAGCGATTAAAGCTATCAATTGCTTCTTCTGAATACTGAATGGCTTGCTTATTTTTACCAAGCTTCTGAGTGGTATAGGCCAACTGCTTCACGAGCTCTTCATCGTCAGGACGCGTTTTTAATGAAGCCTTTAAAAAGTTTTCTGCCCGTAAATATTGTTTCTGTTGGTAATAAGCATAGCCCAAGGAAGCCTGTGTAGCACTGTCATAGGGATTTAATACCAAAGCCTTATTTAAATACACAATTGCCTCGCTCACTTTTCCCTCAAGGAGCAAAAGAGAAGCAATTTGAGAATAGTAGGTAACCGATGGCTCAAGAGTGGCGGCTTTAATTAAATCCAATAATGCTGATTTAGGATCAGACTTTAGCTTAGTCTGTGCTTGTAACCACCAATAGCGACCACTCTTTACGCCGTTCTGTTTGTCATATACCTCTAGCCACTTATTTAATTCCTTAATATCTCCAAGCGTTTGTGCAGTAGTGGCGGCACTCAATGCGTCTTCTGGCGTGATCAAATTCATCGGAATTGAATTCCATGCCGTTAGAGCGCGTAAATAATTCTTAGCAGTAAATGCTTGATAGGCTACCGTCCTCTCCTTTTCAGGACCCGGTGCTAACTCTTCTGCACGCTCAAATGCAAGCACACCTAAACCAGGAACTTTATCTCCATAACAGTAACCCAGACGAGTCCAATCATCTGCTGTATAAAAGGCGGATTGATCAGCCAAAACATTTCTTATCCCAGAGCAATCCTTCAGAGCGGAAAGTAATTTCACCTGAAGTGAACGTAACTCAGGAGTAGGAAGCGGCTCACTCAACTTTGTGGGAATGCTAGCTAAGGCATCGCTGTGATTCCCCAACAATAGAAGTAGTCTACTGACTAATTCAATCTTTTCAGCTTCAGTAGCACCCTCGTACGGAAAGCCCTCTACAAGGAGCTCAATAGCTTGATGTTCGCCATTTTCGTTGAGCAATTGATAGCTTAAGTGATCCAAAAAAATAGGATCATGTCTAATGGCATTGGGAAGATGTCCTATATACGCATCAGCCTCAGATTGGCGGCCTGACATCAATAATTTCTGTAGAACCTTTTCAGCCTGATAAATCTTATTCGATTCAAACTCTGGCTGGTAACTTAAAAGTAATTCAGGCTGCTTAACGAAGTCCGTCAGCAAAAGATTAATCCAATTTCGCTCTTCAAAGGCATTCCCAAACTTCACCTTCTTTTCTTTTAAGTCTTCTAAAAATTGAGTCGGGTCTTCTTCTTGCAAAATCTTTAAGCGCTCCAGTTCTTCATTGACCAACTCTTGATTAACCACGTTTAACTTTTCTTGAGCAATGGCATTATTCTTGTTGAGCCTAAGCTCTTCCTTTAAAGAATTTGAGGCAGCGATATAGTCTTTTTCCAGTATCAAGGTATTTGAGAGTCTTATGAGTAGCTGCTGGTCTTTTGGGGTAAGGTGTAGTTGTTGCTCCAAGACCTCCACAGCACCCCGATAATCATCACTCTGAATATAGGCATTCGCAAGATATAAAGCTGTTGCAGGACTTTTAGGCGCTCTTTTTCGTGCCCACTGAAATTCTTCAATCGCTCTCTGCTTATCACCGCTATCTAAGGCACTTAAGCCCTTTTCAATATGGGGATAGATTAGGAACTTTTGATAGGAATTAACGCCGGGACCCAAATCTATCTGAGCAGCCTGCTCAGCAAAGACGCAGGAACTCAATACAAATAAGCTGATAAACCAGATCAATTTCATCAATGGGTACGCGCCATTGGAATACCAGATGAAATTAGCTGATTTATATCAGGTTGTATCTTTTGTTGAAGAGCGAGTGCTTTTTCTAAGGTCTCTTGGGTAATAATATTCTTATCAACCAAAAAGTCACCCAGGTATAAATTAGTGACTGAATGTTGTAATAGTAATGCGCGTAATGCAGCTTCATTAATATGCCCTAGCGAAACCAAAATTTCTGCTAGTAATACCTGCCTCGAGACATAGAAATTCCAAATAGCATCAACCTGCTTAGGTTTGATCTTTCCCTCTGTAAGCGCATCATCTAATACCTTCCGTGGATCAACGGATTTATTTCGGGCATACCATTTTCTCAGGCCAATAGTGACCTGCCCTTTTGGCACAATCACATACAGTATTTGATGATGTACTTTTCTACTGATGGCAGCTAATGAAATCGGATCTAATGCTGACTCACTTGCTACCACCAAACAACTATCCTCAAACCGAATAGGCAAAATTGCATAATGCAATGCAATGGAAGGGCGAATACTTTGGATTAAATCTTCATTGATTGAGTAAGGGTCAATAGATTCTGATGAGACACCTGCCTGGATTGCAAGTGCATCAGCCAATTCTTCTGTGTTCAAAATACCCTCGTGTACTAATGCACTGCCAATCCTCATTCCAGATTGCTTATGCAATAAAACCAAATCCAATTGTTTTTGTGTAATGATTTCGCGATCTATTAGGATCTGCCCAAGCTTTTTTCGCTCTGCATTTTCAAGTCCAATAGTTGGAAAGTCATGGGTAGTTTTATCCCAGGCGATACGTCGCACATCACTATGTTCGATGACCTGCTTCACTGCTTTCCAATTGGCCATAAAGTTAATGTAATTCCCCCAAAACAAGCGAGGAACAGAAAGCAAACCCTCTAATAAACCGTAATAGGATGAGACGAAAAAGATTCGTTGTGCAATACGGTTCATCATCAAGAAAAAATTGAGCCATAAGAACCCCATCAACCATTCGCTCGATTCAAAAATGGATAGGAAATGATAAGCATCAGGCCATAGGTTTTGATAAAGCCAGAGTAATACCAATTGAAAAAGGATGATGGTCGCAATAAAACTAATAAAGTTCGTAATCGCCCCTTTGCGATCTCTCCAAAGAAAATAATTCAGAATAGGATTGGGAGTCCAACGATGGGTTTTATAACCCTGAAATACAATCCCAGTAATCCAGCGAGACTTTTGGCGAATGGCTGTTGCTAAGGTATCTGGAAAATACTCACGCACACAAATCACATTCGAATCCCGAATACTTTGCCCTGTTAGTAGTTTTTTTCTAGCCGCCTCAGAGTCATCCAAGATAACTGGAAAGCGAACAAAAATTTCCTTAAGGCCTTTTTCCTTCAGGCGAAAGCCAATGTCATAGTCCTCAGTTAAGCTCTGTGCATCAAATGCAATACCATCACCATCTTCCAATAGAGCAAGAACCGCTTTACGACTAAAGCAGGTTCCTACTCCAGCGCTTGGAACTTGACCCGCTAGCGCTTCTCTCACCACAACATCCTTGCCATGTAATTCTGCAAACTCATCTAAGTAGTGCATACAGGTAAAGTTTTGCCAGCTTCTTTCAAAGGGGTATACCGGAATTTGAATGAGATCATTCTTAGGGAGCAAGTAATTAAACAGACGTAACTCCAATGGAGACACAACATCTTCGGAGTCATGTAATATAAATCCAGAAAATTCCAAACTGGCTTGTATCTCAAACTGTAAGATGGCATCCAGGATATTATTTAAGCAGTCTGCCTTACTAGTAGGCCCAGGCCTTGCGCAAACTACCTTGTGGACATTAGGAAATACCGCGCATACCTTATCCACATCTAATTGTGTTTCAGGATCGTTTGGGTAGGTGCCAACGAAGATATGGTAATTCTCATAATCAAGCGTGATCGCTGCTAACTCGGCCATCTTCCCAATCACGCCAGTCTCTTGCCAAGCAGGGACCATAATTGCTAGTGGTTTCTCTGGAACTGAAAACAATGCTGAATACAGCATGTGGGGATGTTTGCGATAAACCGTCAGCGAACGTACTAAGCGCCTAGCCCAATAAACCACATCAATCACCAAATCATCAAGACTACTTATAGAAATAATGATGGCAACGGTAATGGCTACATACTTCAGTACAAAAAGATAGCTTGCAACAATATCGATCCAATACATAACTACTGACTGAGGTGACTCTTGAGAACATTGCTAATACGCTCACTTGCACAGCCATCACCAAAGGGGTTAACAATCGGTTTCATTGATTCATATAGAGATGGGTCATTCCATAATGCATTCACTTCATGAATCACGGCAGCTCCACTGGTACCGATAATCTTGGCGCATCCCGCTTGAACTGCCTCAGGCCTTTCGGTCTCTCGACGAAGTACTAATACAGGAACATGAAAAGTTGGCGCCTCCTCTTGGATTCCTCCAGAGTCAGTCAAGATTAACCATGCATCTGCAATGGCCTGCTGCATCTCCAAGTAGCCCAGGGGATCAGTTAAGGTGACATTCGGTAAAGCACCTAAGATAGGGTCTACTGATTTTTTAACGACCGGATTAAGGTGGACTGGAAACAGTACATTGAGATCGGGATGCTCCCTGGCTAAGCTAGCAATAGCAGAGCATGCCTCTTCAATATCACTACCCCAATTCTCACGCCGATGCATGGTGACTAGGATATTTCTGCCAGAAGTCTCTTCCTTATGAATATCGTATTTCTGAATTACCCATTTCTGAGCGTCCACTACCGTATTGCCTGTAATGAAAATATTTTTCTCTGGAATAGCTTCTTTAATTAAGGCAATTCTTCCGCCCTCAGTAGGCGGAAAATGAAATTGCGTAATACGAGACAACATTTGTCGTAGGCCTTCTTCTGGGAATGGCCTAGTTAAGTCATAGGTTCGAAGTCCTGCTTCAACGTGGGCTACGGGAATGCGCTGATAAAAAGCGGATAAGCCTCCCAAAAATGCGCTTTCAGTATCCCCCTGAACAATAACAGTGCTCCATTTGGTAACTTCCATAACCACATCTAGTTGCTGCCTACAGCCAATGCTAAATTCTGAAAGTGAGCTTCCCGCTCTTCTTAAAATAATGTCAGGAGTGATATCAAAGCAAGCCAGAATTTGATCAGCCATCTCTTGATGTTGACCAGTATGTAACCATTTCACTTCGCACCAATCTTGGGTGCGCAAAAAATGGTAAACGGGGGCCAATTTGATAATTTCGGGACGCGTCCCACAGACAATCAGAATTTTCCATTGAATCAATGACATAGCAACCTAAAAGAGATATTTATCAATAAAAATCTCTAAAAGAACATCCAAAAAATAAGCCTAAGGGATTGAATTAATGTCACTATTGTAATGATAACTAGCTCTAGGGACAGATTATATCGATATAATAGCCCTTTTTTGGTGCATGAATATTAGTCACAGCACCTACATCTACTTACTTACTCTTTCCAAGTTGGATGCTTTTGCATCACCGAATTAAATAAGTCTGATTCAAGAAATTGATTTAACCATCGCTTCATTGATGGATATGGCAATTGCTCAAACCTTTGTTGATTCACCATAGAGAACTGTCTGATAAATGGAAAGATGGCAACATCCACCCAAGTCATCTTGTTTCCTAATAAATATTGACTCGACTGCAATGCAGTTTCCATGGGCTTGAGCATTAAATCTTCTATGGCACTCAAAATATTTTCTTGGATGAGTTCGGGATAACGATTGGGATACTTGTATTGATCAAGTAATTTTTTAAATGGGTCATCATTTTTATCAATCCAAATCTGGCCTATGCTCTCATCGATATCCCCCCACTTGTCCGGATCCGATTGCGCTATTGCCCAATGCATGATGTCTAAACTCTGATCAATCACTTTTCCATCAACACACAAGACAGGAACTGTTCCCTTGGGCGATGCCAGTAGCATTGATTGCGGCTTATTTTTTAACTCAATCTCTCGGTGCTCAAGCTCAATTCCAGAATATTGCAGTGCCATACGCGCCCGCATTGCATAGGGGCATCGACGGTAGGAATACAAAATAGGTAGCATGATTTCGCTATTAGATCACCACTCTTAGGGTATCCCCAAATCTATTAAAAATCGTGTAATGTAGAGATTCGAACTTCATTTGGAGCCGCATATGAATCAACGTAGATCGTTCCTAAAAACATCGGGTAAAGCACTTGGTGGATTATTTTTTTGCGGATGCGGCTTAGCCCATTCGGCAGACCTCAAGGATGGCAAACCCAAGCGCATGACCCCTATTTTCATTAATGGTAAACGTATCAAAACCATTGATGTTCATGCGCACTGTATGTTTCAGGATGCGATCGATTTAATGGGAGAGGATGCTAAGTCAGTTCCACCGCCCACCAAGGGAGTGCCAGAACACTTTATTAAAATTGATGAACGTATTAAAGCCATGGAAGCCCAAGGCATTGATATGCAAGTGCTCAGTATTAATCCCTTCTGGTATCGCAAAGATAAAGATACGGCCGCAGAGATCTGCCGCCTCAATAATATTCACCTTGCCGAGCTCTGCGCAATGCGGCCTGATAAGTTTGCAGCCTTTGCCTCGCTCACAATGCAAGATCCTGCCTTAGCAGTAGAGCAACTAGATAACGCTGTTAGAAACTTAGGTCTGCGTGGAGCTGCTATTGGCGGCAGTGTCTCAGGACAAGATTTTTCAGACCCTAAATATCACCCCGTGCTTGCAAAAGCCCAAGAACTCAATGTCACCTTATTCATTCATCCACAAAGTACTCCTCAGCTAGCACAGCGCTTCAAAGGAAATGGCTGGATGTCTAATGTGATCGGTAATCCACTAGATACTACGATCGCATTACAGCACCTTATCTATGAGGGTGTTCTCGATAAATATCCTAAATTAAAAATATTAGCTGCCCATGGCGGGGGATTCCTAGGTTCGTATGCACCGCGCATGGACCATAGCTGTTTTGTGTCACCGCAGAACTGTGATCCTAATATTGTGCTCAAGAAAAAACCTACAGAATATTTGAATCAGTTGTACTTCGATTCGCTAGTATTTACACCGGAGGCACTGCGACATCTCGTGGCACAGGTTGGCGCAAGCCAAATTGTGATTGGAACCGATCATCCCATCCCTTGGGAAGAGTATCCAGTAGAGCATGTGATGGCTACGCCAGGCTTAAGCAATGCTGACCGCGTTGCAATCCTGGGTGGCAACGCTGCCAAGTTACTCAATCTGAAGGCTTAATAACATTACGACTAGAGTAAGCGCTGCTTACTCTAGTTGAATATTGTTGTCCTTGATGACCTTAGCCCATTTAACAGACTCTTGATTCAGAAATACGCCAAACTGAGCGGGTGAGCTGGCAACCACTTCATTGCCCTGCTCAGCCATACGCGCCTGAACAGCCGGACTTTTTAGAGCTTGCGCAAATGCATTATTGATCTTGTCGATAATTGGCGCTGGTGTACCTGCTGGAACTAATACCCCAACCCAAGAACTCACATCAAAATTGCTTAAACCCTGCTCGCTTGCTGTTGGAACTTGCGGTAAAGCGGGAGTGCGTTTTTTTCCAAGCACTGCTAAGGCCTTTAAATTGCCACCCTTAATTTGAGGCACTGTAATTACTGCGCCCAAAATCGTAATATCAGTCTCACCACTAATCGTTGCAGTCATTGCTGGACCACCCCCCTTGTAAGGAACATGGGTCATATCAATACCGAGATTGGTTTTGAGTAACTCGGCAGCTAGATGACCTGAACTGCCCGCACCACCGCTTGAGAAATTAATACCATTTGTCTTCGTTTTAGATAAATCCGTTAACTCACGCAAATTGTTGGCAGGTAACTTATTACCGGCAACTACTACCAAAGGAATCTTCACGAGTTCAGTCACTGGTGCAAGATCTTTAAACGAATCAAAGGGTAAATTTTTATAGACGTGGGGGTTTACAGCAAAAGTGTCATACACCATCAGGATGGTGTAACCATCTGGGGGTGACTTAGCAACAAAGTTCGAGCCAATCGTGCCACCAGCACCAGGCTTGCTTTCAATCACAATGGTTTGACCCAAAATTTCTTGAAGGGCTGGAGCAAGCATACGGGCCATCGTATCTACAGCGCCACCAACAGCCAGAGGATTAATTATCCGTATGGGTTTATTGGGATAGGAGCTCACTTCCTTGCTTTGCGCGTTTGCTAAACCCATTGCGCAAACCAAAATCAGTGGCGCACCTATTACTTTTTGAAATATACGGTTCATATTAGTCTGCCTTTATATTGCCATCTTTGACGATCTTGCTTAAACGTTGCATTTCTTTTTGGAAGTAAATATTGCTCTCTGCTGGATCTGCTATGGTCATCACTTCGCCTCCATCACTCGCCACTTTTTCTTTAAAGGCGCTAGATGCCACCACTTGCTCTAATGCTTTATCGAGCTTATTAAGGATAGGTGCAGGCACACCCGTTGGAGCCCATACCGCATACACGATAGACATTTCATATCCCTTGAGATTACCTGCCTCTTCAATAGTAGGAACATTTGGCAAAAGTTTGGCACGAGCAGGTCCTGTTGTTCCCAAGGCAATGAGCTTGCCGGATTTGACGTGAGGTAAAGCCACACCAAATGCAGAAAAACTCATTGGGGTTTGGCCACTTAAGGTATCGGTAATCGCTGGGGCGCCACCTTTATAGGGAATGTGCGTCATTTTGATACCAGCTTGATTGGTAAAGAGCGCACCTGCTAAATGACTAGCACTACCATTGCCAAATGTTGCATAAGCCAATGCGTCTGGCTCCTTCTTAGCCAAAGCAATGAGCTCAGCAATATTTTTCGCTGGCAAGTTCGGATTGGCTACTAAGAGCATGGGGACTGACGCCACCACCGCTAAAGGAATAATGTCCTTCTCAGTGGAATAAGGAGTCTTGCCATACATCGTTGGATTAATCGCATGCGATGTGACCGATTGAAACATCAAGGTATAGCCATCTGGTGCCGCTTTAGCTACTGCATCCGCTCCAATCATGCCATTCGCACCACCGCGGTTTTCTACCACGACCTGTTGTCCCAAAATTGTGCTGAGCTGATTCGCCACTGTGCGCCCGAGCGTATCCGCAAAACCACCCACTGGCCAAGTAATAATCAGTTTAATGGGTCTATTAGGATAGTTATCCGCTTGAGCCCACGCTGTTGCTTGAAAGATTCCAAGCAAAGCAAGAACAAGCAAGGATTTACATCTTTTGTTTAAGACATTTTGCATATTGACCCCTCCATCCCTTTGAAAAGGAATTTATTGAATAACTTTTTTATTTTTTAAATCACTTAATTCTGCATCACTTAAACCTAAATATTGCTTCAAGATTACATCAGTATGTTCGCCGAGCAAAGGGGGTGCCTGCTTCTTTGCATTATGAGAACCATGCATCTTTAATGGGGAAGCTAAGGATCGGAACTTTCCAGCCTTGGAATGATCCATCTCCAGAACCATTTCTTTTGCAGCAGTCTGCTCTGAGGCTAGTGCCTGACTCACTGTATTAACCCTACCAATGGGAATGCCATTTGATCGGCACAATTCAATGAGCTCATTACTGGCAAAGGTAATCAGTTTTTTTGCTAACAAGTCATCAATCAGTGCGCGATGATGGATTCGGGCTGAATTGGTTTTTAGTCGCTCATCATCCGCCCACTCAGGCTGACCTAAAATCTTAGAGAGCTGAGCAAATTGCTTATCGTTACCTACTGCGAGCGCAACCATGCCATCAGCACAATGGTATGTTGTGTAAGGAACAATGGTTGGGTGTCCATTACCATAGCGCCCAGAATCCTTTCCAGTGGCAAGATGACTATTACCTACGTTAGCCAACAAAGCAATGGAGGTATCAAATAAGGAGACTTCAACTGCCTGACCTTTACCAGTTCTATAGCGCGCCAGTAAGGCAGCTTGAATGGCATTGGCAGCCATCATGCCAGTAGCTAAATCCACAATTGCTACACCATACTTTGTAGGGTCACCATCTACCGGTCCAGCAATACTCATCAATCCAGACTCTGCTTGCAAAATAAAGTCGTAGCCCGGTAAACCTGATTGGGAGCCGGCACTGCCATATCCAGTAATTGAGCAACGCACTAAGGCAGGAGCATTTTTCTCAAACCAAGCAGAATCAAATCCCCATTTATCTAAGGTGCCGCTTTTAAAGTTCTCAATCAGCACATCAAACTGGGGAATAAGCTGCGCAAGCAATTGCTTTCCATCAGCACTAGAGAAATCTATTGCAATACCTTGCTTATTACGATTGCAGCCCAAGAAATAGGCAGACTCACCCTCCAAAAATGGAGGGCCCCAGCCGCGCGTGTCATCACCCCCTGCTGGCGATTCCACTTTAATTACATCTGCGCCAAGATCACCTAGTAGTTGCCCACACCATGGACCAGCCAAGACGCGACTGAGATCAAGTACTTTTAATCCCGCTAGCGCGCCTTCGCTTTGTGTCGAAGCACTAGATTGAGCACTTGGGTTCAAGATGCTGACCTTTAGTCCCGCATATCAGGCGGTGCGTTCAAATTCTTTCTAAATCCATCCATGTAATCTTCGAGGGCAGCTTTGTTCTTCATTCTAAATTGTTGGAAGTCTGGTTTACGACCTTCGAGGAAGGCATTCATACCCTCAAGACTTTCTTCTGAACCCCAAACATAAGCCAGTAATTCCATACCATGCTGCCATGAAGCATACAGTTGATCTGATTCAAAGTTCAAGCTCTTCTTAGTCATACGAATCGTTTGCGAACTATTACTCTTAATACTTTCGCACCAAGCCAATGTTTCAGCTAGCAAATCTGCCTCTGGTACGCACTTATTAATGAGGCCAATTCTTTCAGCATCTTTTGCATCAAAGCGTTTTGCCAAGAAAATCATTTCGCGGGCGATACGTTCGCCAACAATGCGTGGCAGATATTGGGTCGCACCTACTGTTGGGCAAGCACCTACTTTTGCACCAGTTTGACCAAAGACTGATTTTTCTGAGCCAATGACCAAGTCACACCATAGTGCCAGCTCATGACCACCACCAACACACCAACCATTAACCATCGCAATTGCAGGAATTGGAACACCCCGAATAGCCATTGCTAAACCCAACATCCGATCATTCCACATCGATCCATTGGTAAAGGTGAGGCGCTTCATCGCATAAAAGTCACCACCGGCTGAAAAGGCCTTATCGCCTGCCCCGGTAAAAACGATACAGGCAATAGAAGGATCTTCTCTGGTCAACTTAACCGCATCAATCATCTCATCTAAGGTTTGCTCTCTAAAAGCATTTAACACTCTTGGGCGATTAATGGTGATCCATGCTACCTGATCTTTAACTTCAAAAAGAATATCCTTGTAAGGCTTTTCTGGCTTGATGCTCATCATGTCTCCGTTGTATTTTTAAATAAATCTTTTATCAATAAATATCAAGAAATTGATTCTTCTGTGTAAATAATACCCAAAAAAAATTAGCCTAGGGTTTATTTAAATGTACGGATAAGTTGGTGTCAGGAGAACTGCAGATTTACTTAACTGGCGTTACTCAAACCCACCGTCATACCGCCACAAACATAGAGTGTTTGCCCCGTAACAAAGCCTGCACGATCATCCATGAGATAAGCGGCAGCATGCGCAATATCTTCTGGCTGCCCCATTCTTTTTACCGGAATGCTCTCGATAATCTTGATAGTTTTTGGCGCTCCAGGAGGATTGCCTGAAGTAAATAGCTCAGTTGCGATTGGGCCTGGGCCTATGGCATTTACGGTGATACCAAATTGCGCTAACTCCAGCGCCCAAGTTCTGGTCATTCCAATAATGCCCGCCTTGGTAGCGGCATAAGATGTCCGCTCCTCCTTACCAAGCGCTGCACGGCTAGCAATATTGACGATTCTTCCAAAATTGGCTTTACGCATATGCGGCAGTAAACACTGCGCTACTAGCATTGGCGCTTTTAGATTAAGAGCGTAAACAGCATCAAAGTCTTTCTCGGTCACATCCTCGAGCGCACCGGGTTTTATCATGCCCGCGTTATTGACCAGCCGAACTACCTCGATACGACTAGTAATCTCTTGGATCAGCTGGCCAAGGGCTTTGCTATCGGTAACATCAATACAATGAAATTCTTCACCATCTAATAAGCTAGATGGCGCCGACTTATCTAGATTAATCACGCGATAACCATCATGCGTCAAGCGCGTTGCAATGGCTCTACCTATGCCACGGCCAGCACCAGTAATCAATACATTTTTCTTGTTCACGGAAACGATACTTTAAATCATTTATTCTATTAAATAGTGACGTACTAATCGACTGTCGCGCCTGAAGTTTTCACAACCTTTTCCCATTTTTGGGTGTCGTTAGAAATCAGCTTGCCAAAATCTTCAGGAGTGCCAGGAATTGGAGTTCCGCCGAGTTCAGATAAACGTTTCTGAATTTTTGGATCGGCGAGTAATTGATTAACCGCCACATTCAGTTTTTCCACAATCTCACGCGGCGTCCCTTTAGGGGCACTCACCCCAAACCAAGCACTTGCTTCAAATCCAGGAACTGTCTCGGCAACTGTTGGGACGCCTGGCAATGATGCTTCACGCGTTGACGTTGTGACTGCCAAAGCACGAATACGGCCATCCTTAATAAAGCCAGATGACGATGGCAAGTTATCGAACATGACTTGTACTTGTCCTGCAATTAAGTCATTTAAGGCAGGTCCCGCTCCTTTATAAGGGATATGGGCCATCTTGCAACCCGTCATGATCTTAAATAATTCACCAGACAAATGTATAGAAGATCCACTACCCGATGAAGCCATATTCACCTTAGTTGGATTGGCTTTGCAGTAGGCAATAAACTCATCAACGTTCTTCACTGGCAAAGCAGCAGTTACCACCATCACATTGGGAGTCCGTACTACGCCAGCAACCGGAACAGTATCGTTAATAAAATTAAAGGACAGCCCTTTATACAAAGAGGCATTAATAGCATTGGCTGGATTGGTCATATTGAGGGTATAGCCATCTGGCGCTGAACGAATCACGTATTCAGTACCGATATTGTTTCCACCGCCTGGCTTATTTTCAACGAGTACGGTTTGCCCTAACTTTTCAGATAAACCTTGCGCAATGATGCGCGCCAAGATATCGGTAGTGCCACCTGGCGACCAAGCAACGATTAATTTAATCGGCTTCTCGGGATAAGGCGCCGCTGTAGCAGTACCAGCAACAATTAGGGTGGTACTCAAGAAGGCCAAAAAGACACGGGAGAATCTCAACATTTTTTAATACTCCTTTGCATTACTAAAGTTTGTTGCATTCAGAAATGAATTTAAACCTGTGTACTACGCACTACACATTGGCGGACGTCTTTGAGCAAAATGGGTTTTTTGTTCAAAGGCATAAGCTAACTGCAAAATTCCAAAATCATCACGATGCCGTCCGACGATCTGTATACCTACCGGTAAGTTATCGCTTGTGAAGCCTGCCGGTACTGAGATTGCCGGGTTACCCATGGCACTAATGTGATAAGCAGACTTCTGCCAATCAATATAGGTATCCATTTTTACCCCATTAATTTGCGTGGGATATTCTTGATCAATGGAGAATGGGGCAACTTGAGAAACTGGAAGCACCAGGAAGTCATATTTTTTGAAGAACTCCCGCATGCGGTGATAGAGCTCAGTGCGCTTGGCTTCGGCACGGACTAATTGTGGGCCTGTAATCGATAAACCTTGCTCAGCGTTCCAGATCACCGTCGCTTTAATATTGGCGCGATGGTCTTTTAGTAAAGGGGTAATACTTAACTCAGTTCTCCATGCACGCCAAAGCATAAAAATTTCGTCTGCTTCAGAAATATTTGGTTCATCATTAATCACCTCACAACCTAGATCCTGAAAAACGGCTCGAGTAGATTCAACCACCTTGGCTACTTCTGGCTCGACTGGCAATCCACCTAAGTTAGCACTAAAGGCTATCTTGCAGCCCTTAAAAGATCGAGACAAGGGATTCAAAAACATCTCCCCTGGTGCCTCTAAAGAAATGGGAGAGCGATCATCGGGACCCGCCATCGCAGCCATTGCTAAAGCAAGATCTTGAACCGTACGCGCCATAGGGCCCGGAACACTAAAAGGATACCAAGCTAAAGAATCGGGCCATGATGGCACTCTTCCTGCCGAAGGCCTGATACCAACGAGGTTACAAAAGCTAGCGGGGTTGCGCAATGAACCACCCAAATCAGTACCATCTGCAATCGCAATCATGCCGCTCGCTAAAGCAACGGCACCTCCACCCGAAGAGCCACCGCAGGTTTTGCTCAGATCATATGGATTGGGGGTTGATCCAAATACTGCATTAAATGTTTGACTACCAGCACCAAATTCAGGGGTATTGGTTTTACCTAAACTGATCGCACCCGCTTGTTTGAGGCGCTCAACAGGCAATGAGTCAACTTCTGGCACAAAGTCTTTAAAGGCTAAGGAGCCAAAAGTCGTTCGAACGCCTTTGGTTAAAAATAAATCCTTATGCGCTACAGGTAAGCCATGTAATACACCCAAAGGTTCATTGCTGGCAGTTTTTTTATCCGCTAGCACAGCTTCAGCCATAGCTGACTCTGCCGTTAAGGTAACAATCGCATTCAGGACAGGATTAAAACGCTCGATTTGATCGAGATGCGCGCGAATCAGTTGTACTGCAGAAATTTTCTGAGTACGAATTAACTCAGCTTGTTCAGTTGCTGATAGAAAGCATAAATCGTCGTTTTGCATTTTTAATCTGTCTCAATTTTTATTATTTTTTACTATTATTTTTTTATAGTATAGGCGACTAATTTGCCGATGGTATTGGTGCAATACAACATATTTCCCGATCCATTTGACCTCTGAATAACTTCTAGTAAAGACAAAATATGAGGGTTTAACCTATTACTGGATCCGGCAGAAGTTAGCTGTTCTTTTATCAAAGTGATTACCGAGTTTAGGCTTCCGTTATAAAATCACCTGATGCATTTATCAACAAAAACCGTTACTAAATTTTCAAAAGAGCTACAAGAGCTAGGCTTTACCGACTATGAGGCAAAGATATATATCTCTCTACTTCAAAACTCGCCTGTAACTGCTTATGAGATCAGTAAAAATAATGCGCTTCCAAGGCCAAACGTCTATAGCGCCTTAGATAGCCTAGAAAAGAAACAAGCCGTCCAAAGGGTTAGTCTAGAGCCGGTCCGCTTTGTTCCAGTAAGTCCATCCACTCTCTTTAGCAGAATTTCTAAGGCAGTGCAGGACCGCTGCTCAGCCCTTGAGATGGGACTTGAAAAATTACAGCCTGAAGAGAAAATCCATTACGTTTGGAATATTGATGGGCCTGATGAGGCCCGCTTGAAGATAAGTCAATTAATCCTAGCTGCGAAATCTCACATTTGGATCAAGGCACACTTTGAAGAGCTACTTCCGCATCTTGATGAGCTAAAACTTGCTTCCAAAAGAGGGGTTTCATTACTGTTTATTTTATTTGGAGATGCCAATCAAATAAAAGAGTTCAATTTCTCAAAAAATTGCAGCGTATTTGCTCATGAAGGCGATGGCACAGTTGTTGGACTAGGAAGACATCTCATCACACTCTCGATTGATTTTAAAGAAGCGTTGATTGTCAATATGAAAGAGCATACTGGCGCGTTTACACAAAGCGAACCCATTGTGAATCTAGCAGATAGCCTCATTCGTCATGAAATTTATTTAGCGGAGATTTTTAAACACTTTAGCCACCTGCTAGAAGAGAAGTTTCACCCAGGACTTTTTGAATTGCGAAAAAACTATCTGCCAAAAGATCAAGTCATTGATCTTAAGCAACGCATTCAGAAAACGAAGCCAGCAGTAAAGACCAAAACTAAGTAAGCAAGCTTAATTCTGGGTTACAGCAAGTCCAGCAGAATCCCCTGCTAGCTTGCCAAATACGGCTCCTGAAGTCAGTCCTGTACCTCCAGGGTAGTTGTAATAAAACAATCCGCCCACCATTTCTCCTGCAGCATATAAGCCTGGAATGGGTTTGCCAGCCTCATTTTCGACTTGGCCATGATTATTAATCTTCACACCGCCAAATGTAAAAGTCACTCCACAAGTTACCCCATAAGCTTCATAGGGTGGAGTATCGAGCGTATTTGCCCAATTGGATTTCGGTATGGATAAGCCCTTAGTACCACGGCCATCTTTGACTGCTAGATTCAAGGGCACATCGGTCATCACTGATTGATTGAATTCTTTAACAGTCTCAATAAAAGCCTTGGGATCAACACCCTCTAACTTTTCTGCCAACTCTTCAATAGTATTCGCTTGAACTTTAGTAACCTGACGAATCCTATATTCGTCACGAAGTTTGGGACTGATTTTTGCATCGAAAACCTGCCAAGCAAACATGTTCGGCTGTTCTAGTACGACTTTCCCATATTTTGCATACGTATAGTTACGAATATCAGCGCCTTCATCTACAAAGCGTTCGCCCCGTGCATTAATCATGATCCCATGTGGGTAGCTGTGTTTTTGGTAACTATCTCCAACAACAAGATCCCCAAACGGAGGAGCATTCATATCCCAGGATACAGAGTGACAACCAGACCATTGGCCATATGGCATCGCGCCGGCCTTCAGTGCCATGTTAATACCGCCACCAGTATTAAAGCGGGTACCTCTAACTTTTGCTAAATCCCAGTTAGGGCCTAAATATCTTGCTCGCATCTCTGCGTTACTCTCAAATCCACCGGAAGCGAGAATCACAGCCTTACAGTGAATATCTACCTTTTTATTACCAATACGAACCTTTACGCCAATAATGCCATCATCACCTTCTAATAAATCAATGACAGGTGTTTCATAAAATATCTGTATGCCGTCTCTGATTGCGGCCTTATGTTCCAGTTCTACTAAACCCTCTCCTCCACCCCATGTTTCGCAAGCTAATCCACCGAAAAATTTAAACTTTCCATCGATCTTGTGAGCTTGCCTACCAAAACTTGCTTGAAACTTGACACCTTTCTTACGCATCCAAATTAAAGTTTCCAAACTCTTAGTAATGAGAATTTCAGCTAAATCTGGGTCTGTCTTATATTCAGTTAAGCGTCCCATATCATCATAAAACTGCTCTATGGTGTAAGAGCCGAAATCTGCGCTAGCAATCTCTTCATCCGTTAAATCAGGAATGATTTGCTTTAAATCCTCTGGGCCATTAAAAACCACGCGCATTGCTCCAGCCGTATAACGACTATTGCCACCCGCCTCCTCTAAGGGAGCAGATTCAAGCATGATGACTGAAGCACCATGCTCACGCGCTGCCAATGCTGCGCATGCAGCAGCATTTCCAGCACCAACCACAATCACATCCGGACTACCGAATTGACTTTCCATCTTTCCAGCCTCGATCAAGCTTCTGCCAATACAGGGATCTCATCTTGCGCTTTGAGGCTAGCGATGATCTCTTTTACTGAAGCTTGGTTTTCTAGATTCATGAGTTTCTCTGAAAGAGCAGGGCCTAAATTTCCAGCACCCTTCACCATTTTTACTAAGCCAGTAAATTTGTCAGACAATTCTTGATCAGTGAGGGGGTTAGCAGGCTCTCCTTTTGGTTCAGGCTGCTCACGACGCAAGACTCTTCCATCTTTCAGGGTTAACTCAACCGCAGCCTGTCTACCAGTAACACCATAGGCAGGCTCACAGATTAAGGTAGTTTGTGTAGAGGAGGCATCATGAATTGTTTGATTCTTAAATCCATCCCAATACTCACGCAATCCATTACGCCCAATCTCTAGAGCTAATGCAACGCTAAATTGTGTACTGCCCATAGCTGCATTTAAATTCGGTGGCTTAGGTTTCGAAGCCTGGCGAATAGAAAGCTCACACATATTGACCCTGATAGAGTCAACATCCCCAAGACGCACATTGTCTTCATGGAAAAATTGTTGCGCCAAGTCAATGGGACCATGGGCATACCGACAGGCAGCATGTGGCTTAAAGCCTACTTCCATAATGGCAAAATTTTGACCAAGTCCATCAAATATGTCGCTGACACGAATTTCATCACAGTACGCATTGAAGAATCCCTCGCGACCCTCAAGCGCCTTCTTAGGCCCTGTAAAACCACGACTTACCATGATTGCTGCCATAGTGCCGTTCAATGCTGACTTCCCTGGACTAAACGGTTTAGCCATGCATGGATCATCTAAATAGGATTGAATGCCAGCTGACTGCATCGCTGCTAAACCAATCGCAGATGCAATTCCATTCACATCACAACCCAAGAGCTTTGCACCAGCCGCTGCTACACCGATAGCGGAAACGGTTCCCGTAGTGTGAAAGCCGCGCTGCCTATGCCCAGGATTGATTGCTTTAGCAATCCGAATAGCAACCTCATATCCAGCAATGAGTGCAGTGACTACTTCTTTGCCGCTCTTATTATTGGCTTCAGCTAATGCCATGAGAGAGGGAACCATCACTGATCCTGCTTTGATCAAGCCTGAGCCGTGAGCATCATCTAGTTCGACACCATGACCCATCATGGCATTACACATAGCGGCCATTGGTGCAGGGACTTTAAAGCCATAACCCACTACTGTGCTTTCTGGTTTACCGCCCCACTCTTTTACCATCTCAATGACCTTGCGAGCTGGCTCACTAATAGCAGACGCAGCAATCTGATTTCCTAAACCATCTCGAATAATAAATTTAGCCTTCTTAGTCACCTCATCAGGGATGGCCTCATATTTCAAAGCATGAACTAGCTCAGCAAACTTTAAGGTTAAACCTTCTAATGCTGCAGCTGTATCGGTATTCATTGTCATCACGCGCCCCTAGCAATCAAATTAAGTTGTTGTAACTACTACTACTATATATCAAACCCGACTTAGATACCAAATTGCTTAAAAATGGAGTAGTCCACCGCTCGACCAATACCCTGTCGATAACCCTCAAGACGCAAGGCCTGCCCAGGAGCAATATTGGCTAAGTTCACTTGAGTACCAAAATCCTGAAATAGACTCAAATGATTCTGAGGAAATCTAAAAGGATCCGCTTCGACAAATATCTCTTTGAACCATTCTTTTTTGGCGAGCTCTTTTAATACATTAGGATTCTTCTTGGCAGTCATTGTGATTTCCGACTCCTCAAGAATGATATGTTCAATACCTTGATCTAATACCGCTGTTATTAAAGACTCCAACTCATCTAAGCTGATTTCAGTTTCAGGATTCTTGCGACCAAATTCATAAATAACGGATATGCCCGCTTTTTTACACTGATCAAAATACCGATTACGTTCATCTGCACTTAAGGAGACATAGTTTTCAGATAGCTCCATTGCTTCAAACCCTAACTCTACTAAGAACTTCAACATTCCTGCTACATCACCTTTGCAGTGTGCGTACTCAAATAAAATCCCACCGGAATAACAAACTACGTCAGCATTGTTGTAGAGGGTAACGATTCTTTTTAACGATTGTGGTGGGATGATTAAACTATTAAGTGCATAAATTTTTGCAAAATCAATATAACTTCCTGCGCAAGCTAATAAATCTGCAACTCCATTCTCACCAGTCCATCCCATGTTATCGGGACCATAATCGATGATGGAGGTGCGACCCGTTTTACGGGGCTTGCTTTGTACTGGCAAACTCAATGAACTTGGTACTGTGGTCATGATTATTTTTTCATTTCTTGTAAAAGATTCTCGATTTTGCTGTTGCGTACATAGACAAATCCATCCATGAGTAAACGGCAGGTACGCTCTATTTGCGCGCTTTGGATCGTTAAATTACCCTTAATCAATGTGGATTTAGCGGCAACTCTTAATACCCCGCTTGGGTGACCAAGTCTTACAACTGCCTTATCACCTCCTACTAATTGCTGCAGAAGAGAGCCCGGAACTGCACTGGCCACAGCAGCACACGCAGCACCAGTAACTGCTAATGCTTTATGCGGTTTTTGCATGCTGAGTTGTCGAACACAAACATCAGCGTCATCTTTTAAAACCATCTTCCCTTGCACTGTCTCATAATCCGCTATCGGCGCAATCATCATGACCCGGGGAACGTTAGGAGACTTGGCTAAGGCTTCTTCAGGCTTACTCACTATTCCCAGTTGAACCGCTGCCCAACCCCTTACCTGCTCTAATGTTGCCATGAGTGAAGCGTTACTTCGCATTTCCTCTGGTGTCTCATAGCCTGTAGCACCAATATCATTGGCTCGTACAAAAACAAAAGGAGTGGCAGCATCAATCAATGACAAAGGAATTTCTTGATTGTTTATAAAGACCTGGTCTATTGAATGCCCTGTAGGTAGTAATTTTCCTGAAACAGCCCCACTACAATCACCAAAATCCAAGCGTATAGTAGCCCCGGTTCCCGGTACACCAGCAATAGAGCAATCACCATCCCAAACAGGCATTCCATCATGAGTAGGTATAGAGGCAATCACGACTTGTTGGGTGTTTGTTGTGAAAATACGCACTGTAGTAAGTGGCTCAACTGCCTTCACCAAGCCGCGTAAGATGGCAAATGCGCCCACCCCTGAGAGCATATTGCCGCAATTGCCACCAGTAGAAACTGCAGCATCTTCAATACCGACCTGACAAAAAGTATATTCAACATCAGCATCATCACGCTGGGATAGATTAACGATTGCCGCTTTGCTCGTCAAAGGATCTGCCCCACCAACACCATCCACCTGTCGTGTATCGGGAGATCCATAACTTGCTAAAAGAATGGCATCTCTCATCGCTTTATCAGCGGGGAGATCTGAGCCAAGGAAATAAAGACCCTTGCTGGAGCCGCCCCGCATCAATGTGGCTCTTATTGGGGTGAGCTCTACGGAATTGACTGTTGTTACATCTAAAAGTGAATGCGCCATATCAATTCTATTGAGTCATCTTGGCATCGAGTACAACCGCCTTTAAGCGTTCACGCTCTTTTTGCAAATATTCAGCAAAACTCGCTCTTGAGCCTCCAACAACAATAGTTCCAGCATTATTAAAAACACTCTTTACCTCGGGTGACTGCAAGGCCTTTTGATTGGCTTGACTCATCTTCTCTAAAATAGCAACAGGAGTACCTGCAGGTGCCATCATCCCAACAAAATGAGTGATAAAAATACTGGGATAACCCAATTCTTTAGTGGTTGGAACATCTGGCAGACTTGAAGAACGCTGATCGTAAGTCACTGCTAACGCCTTTACCATGCCCGCCTTAATCTTCGGAGTGACCACTTGAGTAGACTCAGCAGCCAGTTGAACTTGATTACCCACTAATGCAGTAACTGTATCAATACCACTCTTGTATGGAATAGGCTCAACTTCAATATCAGAGGCTATCTTAAAAAGTGCTGAAACAAAGTGAGGTGTCGTCCCCACCCCTGCTGTAGCGAATACAACACGATTATCTTTACTGGCTTTTACGTTAGCAATAAATTCTTTTAAATTGGCAGCTGGATTATTGTTATTAGCAATAATGACAGAAGGGGCTATTGTTAGCAGAGTAATCGGAACCAATTCCTCATCCTTATGCT
This sequence comes from Polynucleobacter sp. AP-Melu-500A-A1, assembly GCF_018882125.1. Taxonomy (GTDB): domain Bacteria; phylum Pseudomonadota; class Gammaproteobacteria; order Burkholderiales; family Burkholderiaceae; genus Polynucleobacter. Next base: position 139,084 of record NZ_JACVOZ010000004.1, on the reverse strand, counting down.
GCTGATCATTCCGAATCAGGGTAGTTGTCACTAACCCGTTGCTGCTTACCAAGAAGGTATATCCATCAGGCTTACTTTTAGCGACGTAAGTGGCCCCTACCATACCACCTGCGCCAGGTTTGTTTTCAATAATGACGGTTTGTTGCAAAATTTTGGAAAGCTCTTTACCAACAGTCCTGCCTACAATATCAATATTGCCACCGGGAGCAAAAGGAACAACAATAGTGATTTGTTTGGCAGGCCACGCTTGGGCATAAACGCCATTTGCACTGATTACACATGCAATTAAAAATAATCTACTGAGAAGCGTCATGCAGCGTACCTTTTCCCTAAATAAAGAGGCCACTAAAATTTAGTAGTAGCTAGTTTTACTCCTAAATATACACTTGTCAACACAATGCCATATTTTAAGGTTACTAAGCTAATACCCTTTTAACCTACAACAATGATGTAGATACTTTAGCAACCCTTTTGCTTAAGAACGCCATCAATCCATGAGTCGTTGTAACTGCCATCTCTAATAGACTTTAAGGTAGCAGTTTCTTGAGCTAGCTTTTTTTCACCCAGCTGCGCAACTTCTAAGGCCAAACTAGGATGGAAAGCCACGATCCCATCAGAGTCACCTAGGACAATATCTCCAGGATTAATAATGAGACCGCCAATGGACACAGGAATATTCAGTGCTCCGGGACCTTCTTTATATGGTCCCCTTAAATTAATGCCTCTCGCCCAGCATGGAAACTGAGCGTTTTCAAAAGCATTCACATCACGAATAGCGCCATCAATGACCGCTGCAACTGCACCCTTAGCTTTAGCAACGCTCATCATAATTTCACCAAAAAGAGCACGAGTAAGATCTCCCTCACCATCAACTACCAGTACATCTCCAGGTTGCAGCATTCGAAGGGCAAGATGAATTAGTAAGTTGTCGCCGGAACGAACCTTCACTGTGACTGCATTTCCGCAAGCAGTAACTGGAGACTTATTTACTGGCAATAATCCATTTGTACCAATCATGCGGCCAGTAGCGTCACACAAAATAGAGGTGGGAAATTGTGCTAAAGCTTTTATTCCCTCTAAGGATGGTGGTACGCGATCGTTAATCTCAAATCCATTAGACATATTCATTCCTTTAATAAGTAAATCATCATAAAGCGCTTTTGCTAAAGATAGCACTCAATAAAATAGTCGGATACAAGTAAGTGAATAGAAAAACTCGTTAAAGAAAAGAGTGAGTTGGTGCAAAACTTATTTACCCTTAAAAATTGCTCGTCTTTTTTCAAAATGTGCGAGCAAGCCCTCGCTATAGTCTTCTGTAGATTCGAGCGGCCTACGCATCATCTGGTCAACTTTTACCGCTTCGTCAAAAGGAGTGTCTGCACCATCATTGATTGATTTTTTAATGGCCGCCAAGCCTAATGGGCTGGTTGTTTCTATTCCACTAACAAATTCTTTGGCCTTGTCCATTAATTTCTCTTTGGGAACAAGTGCATTAAGAATACCTAAATCTAATGCTTCAATTCCATCAATTCGTCTTGCAGTAAAGAATAACTCCTTAGCTTTGGCTTGCCCAATAATTCTCGGCAACATTACCGCTCCACCGCCCCCTGGATAGGCTCCCAAGGTCATCTCTGGCCAGCCAAATTTTGATTCAGGCGTTGCAATTCTTAAATCACAATATAGTGCTAGCTCAAATCCACCACCTAGACACCAGCCATTAATAGCCGCGATTACAGGTAGCGAAGAGTTTCTAATTGCCTCATTAAGATGAAATAACGATCTGCTTTGCTCCCATTTCTGGTCAGCACTTAAATGTCGCCGCTCTTTTAAATCAGTTCCAGCACAAAATGCTCTATCGCCTGCGCCGGTAATGATAATGGCACGTATTTTTTTATTTTCGCCAGCTGCTAATACAGCAGATAAAAGAGATTTTGCAAGATCACTCGACATAGCATTCATCGACTCAGGACGATTCATCTCTAATACTAGCGAGCTACCGTCAATAGCGCTTAACAAAACAGTCATGTTGAAACTTTCACTTTATCCAATGTGGACTCTAATATTAGTCGCCACAGCTACTAACTCACCGCGCTGATTAGTGCATGTTACATCCGCAATAATTTTCTTTTTTACGCTGTCTATAGAGCTCACTTTATATATGGTGGTAATCGTGTCACCAAAACGAACTGGCTTTAAGAAGCGAACACGATCATACCCCTGAGAAACAGTCCGCCCTAGATACATTCGAGCAGAGGCCGCTGACATAAAGCCAAGCATGAGTGTGCCATGAGCTACTCGCTCTCCATATGCACCTTTTTCCATGAACTCAGCATCTACATGATTGGGAGAAAAATCTCCAGTAATTCCTGCATATAAATATACATCTGACTCACTCACTGTTTTAATGAAGCTCGAGCTCATTCCAACCTCTGCCTTAGAAAAAGGGTCCATATCCTTAAGGTCGATATTATTATTCTCTGGCATAAATCCTCTATGAAATTTAATTAAAACTAACCAAATACTTTCTTCTCTCTAAGACTGGCAATATCTTCTTCACTACATCCCAACCAAGCCTCTAATACATGCTGTGTATGCTCACCTAATAATGGAGGTGCTATCCAGCCACCAGCAGATTCAAAAGCAGAATACTTTACTGCAGGTCCAATTGTTGGAATCTTTCCATAACTTGGATGCTCAAGATTACCAAGCATTTTTCTATGTAAAACCTGGCTATTTTCAAAAACTTCTTTAATGTTATTCACAGGTGCGCAAGGAACTCCAGCTTTTTCCAATTTTTGCATTAATGCGTGAGTGCTATATTTTTTTACCTCACCATCAAGAATTTCATATAGCTCCAGACGATTTTGTGTTCTAGCGGCTAAATTAGAGAAATTAGCATTGACTACCAAATCACTCCTATCTATTGCATGCATAAATTTTTCATACAGATTTTGAATTGCTGCCCCAATAACTAACCACCCATCATTTGTTTCAAATGCTTTGTAAGGAACCGCTTGCGGATGTTCAGAACCCCATTTTTGCGGAATATTCCCAAACATTAAGTAATCCAGGCCTACATTTGCTAAAAAGGCAACCTCACCCTCTAGTAAGCTAGTTTCAATTTTCTGACCTTTACCTGTATTGCTTCGATGAAATAAAGCAGCCAGAATTCCAGAATGAGCATTCATGCCAGCAACAATGTCAAAAGCTGAAGTCCCAAGCTTTACTGGGGCACCTCCATGCTCACCGGTAATGCTCATATATCCACCAACAGCTTGAATGGTTAAATCAAATGCACCTTTTTCACTTTCCGGCCCATCTGCACCATATCCAGAAAGTGCTGCATAAATAAGTCTGGGATTTTCTTTGCTTAATGAGTCGTAATCCAACCCTAGCTTCCTCATTACCTCTGGACGGAAGTTTTCAACAATAATATCGGCCTTTGTTGCTAACTTTTGTACAAGTAGTTTACCTTCAGGGGTACGCATATCAATTGCACAGGAATACTTATTTCGATTGGTTGCATAAAAAGTAACTCCACTATCCTGAAAGAATGGTGGGCCTTGTGTACGAATTGGATCCCCTTCATTAGGGCCCTCAATTTTAATCACTTCTGCACCAAGATCCCCCAAAAGCATAGTGCAATAGGGACCAGCTAGCATCCTAGTAAAGTCGAGAACCTTAATTCCGCTAAGCGGCTTGTTGTTCATTGTTGTAGTCTCACTTATTTTTTAATTAATATTACTCAAGAGGAAGCTTAAGACGATCAAGCTTTTGTTCATAGTTCATCTTAAAGCCAATATGATGCAACCAATGGGAATCATCGCTATTAGGATAATCACTTCGGCGATGCGCCCCTCTACTTTCGGATCTCTCCAAAGCCGACTCAACAACCACTATGGCAGTTAATACCATATGTTCGGCCTCTAAAGCTCGCAGAGCATCGGGAAGGCTCTTAGACTGAACTCCTTGATTTAGAAGAGACTGGAGGTCTATTAGCTTTTTCCTACCGCGTTTCAAGCTAGCCTCATCTCGTATAAGTCCAGCGGAAGAAAGCATAGTGTCACATAGTGCCTTTTTGATTTCTTCAGCCTTGATTCCTTTTTCTTTATTGGAGAGTGATTTAATTTTTTCTAAGGCTGTATGGTGGATTTGATTCCAATTTCGCTTAGCTCCACTCTTTTTTAAACTAGCAGCTGAACGCCCAGCAACGCCTCCTGAAACAATGACATCACTTGCTCCATTGCCGGCCAAACGACTTGCCCCATGTACGCCCCCACTTGCTTCCCCTGCAGCATATAAACCTGCAATACCTGTCCAATAATTTTTATCAACCTTAATCCCACCCATATGGCTATGAGCTGCCGGCCTAATCCTTGGAAGATTTGTTAAAGGCTCTAATCCTGAATTGCGTAATCGTTTGCAATGATTGACATATGATTCCAGTTTTTCTGGTGGAACCTTAGTGGTATCAAACAAGACAGTTCCATCAGAAAGCCCTCTCCCTTCATCGATCTCACGCTGTATACAGAGTGCCATCTTTGCTTTTTCAATCTTCGTCTCACCAAATTCAGGGTTGTAATTAAACATAAAACGCTCACCCAGAGAATTTAGTAAGTGAGCGCCATCACCCAACATTGCCGTTGGCATTTCCATACCCTTAGCACCTTCTGGGTATACGACTACAGTTGGCTCAAACTGAACAAACTCCATATCAATTAATGTTGCTCCGGCATGTAAAGCTAAAGCATAAGAATCTGAAGCAACATCAGCGGGATAAGTACTATCTGAATAAATAGCTCCTATCCCACCCATTGCCATGACAACTGCATTTGCATGCACAGCAATAAATTCACCAGTATGTTTTTTTGCAAGGATAGCTCCAACAACCTCGTCACCATCCTTTAGTAGGTTGATGACCTTAACACCTGAATATTCTTTGACCCCAATATTTTTGCTGTGCTCAATCAATCCCTTAAGAGCAAGGTGTCCAATTCCATTAGGATGAAATACAGAGCGAGGATATGAATTGCCGGATAGATGACGTTGAACAAATTTATTTGCCTTCCGCTCAAAAGGAATACCGATCGATACCAATTCATTTAGGGCATCTATAGCCCCATTAGCAATAACAGATACTAATTGACGATCATTAAGACCGTACCCACCTTTAACTATATCGTCGAAGTAAACTTGGGGATTATCCCTTGAATCAGAATCACCCAAGGGCGCATTGAAGCCAATAATATATTGGGATGCGCCATGCGCCTGGAATGCAATAATTACTTCAGCGCCAGAATTCTTTGCGCTAACTGCAGCCCGAAATCCCGCAAGACCACCCCCTAAGACTAGTACATCGGTTTCTACAACTTGAATTGAAAAATCTTGATCTATTTTCAATTATTTATAACAAAAATTATTCACCACGGATATTGGCTTCCTTGATAACACCAAGCCACTTAATGGATTCAGATTGAAGAATAGATTGAAATGCCTCTGGCGTCACACTGCGAGGATCGGTCCCCTGAGCATTTAGCTTTGCGGTAATTTCTGGAGACTTTGTGATTTTATTAAAAGCACTATTTAATTTTAAAAGGACGTCATTAGGAGTACCAGCAGGCGCAACAAAACCAAACTGGCCAATAATTTCAAAATTGGGATAACCAGACTCTGCGATTGTTGGTGTATCAGGCAATATAGAGGATCGCTTTAGACCGGTCACAGCAATAGGGCGAAGTTGACCTGCTTTGAAGTATGGAGCCATTAAAAAAACGTTTTCAACTGTCATCTGAACCTGGCCACCCAATAAATCTGCAATGGCAGGTCCACCTCCTTTATAGGGTACATGGATAAGATCCGCCTTAACAGCAGTCTTAAATAATTCAGCATTCAAATGAGTTACGCTTCCGGTACCTGCTGATCCATAGTAAATAGTTCCAGGCTGAGATTTAGCCAGCGCTATGAACTCAGTAATATTTTTGGCAGGTAAATTTGGATTGACAGCAATAACATAAGGATTGGAGGCAACAAGTGCAACGCCAGCAAAATCTTTTACCGGATCATACCCAAGTTTTGGATAGATTCCAGCAGAAGCTGTATGAGGAACGGTATTGATGATAAGAAGCGTGTATCCGTCTGGAGCTGATTTCGCAACACTTGCAGACCCCATTGAACCTCCTGCGCCAGGACGATTCTCAACTATTACTGACTGACCTAATGCCTTAGATAATTCAGGCGCAAACATTCTAGCTAAAACATCATTACCACCACCTGGAGGATAAGGCACGATAATGCGTATTGGTTTGCTTGGGAAAGAATCTGCTAGGACAACTCCAAAGCTAGAAAAAGATAAAAAAAGACCAAGAAATATATAAGATATTTTTTTATAAAGCTTTAATTCCCAAAAGTTAGCCATCGATTAACCTTTCATTTAAGCCCAGTGATTGAGTCTATGATGACAATAGCACAGGAGATTAGGGTGCAAAGTGATATATCGGGAAATCCCTAACCCTCAATAAGTCCATCAACTCATTTCACCCATGTTATAAATTCTTCAGCTTTTGAGCGTGGGGTCTTGAAGGTGTTTACCTTTTGAGCCCGGTCTGCATAGCCAATGGCCATTCCGCAAACGAGCATCTCGTCTTCTCCAGCACCAATTATTGGAGTGATGATCTTGCTAAATTTATTCCATGCAGCCTGAGGGCATGTTGCTAATCCATGACTTTGAGCCGAGATCATGATGCTTTGCAAAAACATTCCATAGTCGAGGATTGATCCAGTGCCCAAGTCTTTGTGAATGGTAAAAAATAGTCCTACTGGTGCATCAAAGAATCGGAAATTTCGCTGATGCTGTAAAAACATCTTCTCTTTTTCACCTTTCTCGATACCTAGTAAGCCATATAGACTCCAACCGTTTTCACGACGACGGTCGATATAGGGACTAAACCATTTTTCTGGATAGTAGCTATAGGTCTCTTTGTATTCATTTGCTAATTCAGGATTTTTAGAAACCTCTGCATAGGCTTGACATACCTTTTCACAAAGCTTATCCCTCAATTTTCCCTCAAGGACATAAACCTTCCAAGGTTGGGTATTTACTCCGGATGGAGCCCTACTGGCGACCCCCAAAATATGGTCTATCAATTCACGAGAAGGTAATTCTTGCGTGAATGCCCTTGCAGACATCCTTACGTTAATGACTTCATCTACCACGGAATTATCCATCACAGAATCTTTCTTATCTTTATTGATGAACTTAGAAAATAAAGCTTCTATAAGTACTTTGGCAATTATTCAAGCCTACCATTTTTTTAAAGCATAGCCATAATTCTTCTATCGACATTCCCAATAGCATGTTCAAATACTGCTAAAGTAGCTTAAAAAATATATTGGAGACAGTATTAATGCAGAGCCTTGCGCGCCTTGGATTTTTAATCCCCCCAGGAAACCCTAACACCGAGGGCGAGGTTATCAAAATGGCACGCCCTGAGTTTTCTGTGCACTTCACCAGAATGGTCGCCTTTGGTGAAACTGGTAGCCTGTTAGGGCAAGATGAGCGCAACCAATCTCAAATCGACCACCTTGATGAAAATCTAGCACTAATGAAATTAGTGAATCCCAGTGTAGTAGCTATGGCTCATACAGCAAATAGCTACACCTTAGGCAAAGATGGCGAGGCCAAATTGGTCGATTGCCTTCAGAAAACATTTGAAGTTCCCTTTATTACCGCTTTTGGAAGTGTGGTGACTGCGCTCAGACAAATCGGAGTAAACAATATCGCCTTTGGCACACCCTATAGCGAGCAAAACACCTTGCGCTGTAAAAATTTATTGGAGGAATACGGCTTCAATATTATTAGCTTTGGAAATTTACCAGGCGTCAAAAATATTTATGACGAAACACCCGAAAGAGCTGGGCAACTCATGAAGCAAGTAGATCTCTCAGGGGCCGATGCCATCTTTATCAGTGGCGTTGGAATGCCGACAATTGATGCCCTAGAAAAAGCAGAAGCTAGTTTAGGCAAGCCAATTATTTCCAGTATTGCCGCGACGATGTGGAACGCTATCAGAGTCGCCGGAATTAAATCAGACATTCGGGGCTATGGCTCCCTGTTAGCCGGAAAATATAACTAAGGTACTCTTCATGAAACTATTAAAGCTTATAAGCATATCTTTGTTACTAGTCGCAAGTATTGGATCAAGTCATGCAGCGCCTTTCCCCGACCATGCCATTCGCTTAATCGTGCCCTTTACGGCTGGCGGTAATGTCGATATATCTGCTCGCACAATTGCCCAAGGATTAACAGAACAATTAGGGCAATCTATCATTGTGGAAAATAAGCCTGGGGCTAATACTATGATTGGCACAGACTTTGTCGCCAAATCTCCTGCCGATGGCTACACCCTCCTTCTAGCAGGAGCGGAAGGATTGGCCATCAATCCGCATGTATACAAAAAAGTAAATTACGATGCGCTCAAAGATTTTTCAGCCGTTGGATTGTTAGGCAGTTTTCCGTTTGCTTTAGTAATCAATCCTAAATTGCCAGTCAATAACCTTGGAGAGTTCATTGAGTATGCAAAAGCGCGCTCTGGAAAATTAAATTACTCATCGTGGGGAATTGGCAGTACTTCACAGATTGCATTTGAGAAACTTAAACAAACTAGCGGTATTGATTTAGTACACGTTCCTTTTCAGGGAGCTGCGCCAGCCATTACCGCTGTAGCAGCTGGAGATGTCGATGCCATGATGGTTCCACTATCAGTAGCACTCCCCCAAGCCAGTAGTGGTCGCATCAAAATATTAGGCATTAGCACTGAGAAACGTATTTCATCCGCCGATTCCATTCCGACACTTTCAGAGCAAGGTGTTCCCGTGGTGATTAGTGGCTGGCAGATACTGGTCGCACCTAAAAATACGCCCGCAGCCGTAATACAAACGCTGAATCAAAGCTTGAATAAAGTCATCAATAGCGAGGCAACACGTTCTAGTCTGATCAAGGGCGGAATCAATCCCTCACCAGGTACTCCAGCACAAGCGAATGCCTTAATCGAATCCGAATGGTCGCGTTGGGGCAAGGTAGCAAAAGACGCTAAGATCAGTTTAGATTAATAAAAAAGCCACCAGAAGGTGGCTTTTGTTTAAGTATCACCAAAATTAATAAGTCTTATAGGCCAAATACTTTCCTGAGAGCACTACCTGAACACGATCCCCCTTAGGGTCTGGTTCTCGCTGAATATCCATTGAAAAATCAATCGCACTCATAATCCCATCCCCAAACTCTTCATGAATGAGTTCTTTAATCGTTGTTCCATAAACACTCACAATTTCGTACCAGCGATAGATTAATGGATCAGTTGGAACAGCTGTCGGTAATGAACCTTTATAAGGAACGATTTGCAACCAAGCCATTTCTTCATCAGTCAAATCAAATAGTTTACCTGCTGCCTCTGCTTGAGGCTTCGTAAAAGTCATTTGGCCTAAGCAACCAGCGGTAACCCACTCTTTTGACTCGCCAATTGCATGAGCAATATCGCCCCACTTCATGCCTTTACGCACTTTAGCTTCGATAATTTTTTGTGTAACTACTGAACGGTCCATTTCATTCTCCTTATTTGAATTCGTAATTTATTGGGTAATTGGTGTATCTATACCAGGGCGAACTACAGTGGGTTGATATCCGTCAAGCCCTCCAGTAGCTCCTTTTGCTTGTAGATCTTTTGAGCGATTAACCAGAAAATCTACTAAATGGTTGCGCATGGGGTAATACATTTGGTCATGATGTAAATTAGCGCGTTTGCGATCTTTAGGTAAGGTATTGACAACAATCTCAGCAATGCGAGCATTGGGCCCATTACTCATCAACATGATCTTATCTGCTAATAAGATAGCTTCGTCAACATCGTGCGTAATCATAAATACCGTTTGTTGGGTTTCACTACAAATCTTTAGAAGCTCATCCTGAATCACTCCGCGCGTTAATGCATCGAGCGCCCCAAAAGGCTCATCAAGCAATAACATCTTTGGCTCGATTGCAAATGCACGAGCGATGCCTACCCTTTGTTTCATACCACCAGATAACTCTGATGGCTTCTTGTTTTCAGCATTTACAAGACCCACCATCGCTAGATATTTTTTGGAATGCTCAGTAATTTTTTCTTTAGACCAATCAGGAAATTTCGATTTCACGGCAAAAGCAACGTTTTGAAGTGCTGTCATCCAAGGCATTAAAGCGTGACCTTGAAACACTACTCCTCTATCTAGGCTTGGCCCCTTAATTTCACGACCAGTCATATAAGCATAGCCACCGGAAGCATCCTCAAGGCCAGCAAGCACATTCAAAATAGTGGTCTTACCGCAACCTGAATGGCCAATGATGCAAACAAACTCACCTCGTTCAATTTCAAAGTTGATGCCTTCAAATACGGGAGGAGCATCAGCCTTGTATGATTTGCTGAGATTCTCTATCTTTAAAAATGTTTTTTCAGTCTGCATAGGACACCATCTTTTGTAATTTAGCAAAAGCCAAATCAAGCAACATACCTACCACCCCAATGAGGATGATGGCAAAAATAACGCTTGATAAAGACAAGTTATTCCATTCATTCCATAAGAAGTAACCAATACCGGTGCCGCCTACTAACATTTCAGCAGCAACAATCACTAACCATGCAATTCCCATGGAGATCCGCATGCCTGTGAGAATAGTGGGAGCAGCGGCTGGCAAAATCACCAAGAAAGCCTTGCGTAATGGAGAAACTTCTAAAGTTTTCGTTACGTTTAATAATTCTTTTCGGACATTAGCAACACCAAATGCAGTGTTGAGCAACATTGGCCATACAGAGCAAATAAAGATTACAAAAATGCCTGATATCGAAGAATCTTTAATCGTATAGAGCGCAATTGGCATCCAAGCTAGAGGCGAGATTGGCTTGAGTATTTGAATAAACGGATTAAATGCCTCGTAAGCCAAAGGAGACATGCCGATCAAGAACCCTAAAGGTATTGCTACCAGCATGGCTAACAAGAATCCAAGTCCCACACGGGCTAATGAGTAGGCCAGCTGTATTCCAATACCTTTGTCGTTGGGCCCATTATCATAAAAAGGATGTGAGAGTTGTTTATAGAAAGTCTCGCCCATTTGAGTCAGTGTTGGAAATCCTGATTTTTGTGCAGTTTCTCCAACACTACTCTGCCCCATTAAGGCTTGATACTCACTAGATCCCGAAGCAGTTACTGGATTAATCACCACTTTAGGAACAGTTGCGATATGCCACATTAATAGAGCAACGAGCAAGATCACTAGCGAGAGGATTGCGCCTCGCGCTTTTACGGATAACTTTTTCATAGATGACCTTGTTAAGCTTTGCTTCCCGGGAAAGACTTGAGGTAGGCAACTGGCTGACTTGGATCAAACTCCTTACCCATGATTTTGTCTTTTTTGTAACCTGCCTTAGCTAATGGAGGAATGGCAATGCCAGTTTCACCCATATATTTCTTAGCATCAGTCAACAGGAATACCTTTTCAGAAATGTCCTTATAGTTGACATCGCCCTTCACATAACCCCAACGTTGCATCTGTGTCAGCATCCAAGTGGCCATTGAGTACCAAGGAATTGGGTTGAAATCGATCCGATCAGGAACGTTTTGCACATTACCTAAGCCATCGGCAAACTTACCAGTTAACACTTGCATCACTACCGTCTCTGGTTGGTTGAGATAATTAGGCGCTGAAATTACCTTAGCAATGAGTGGACGATTGGCGGGATCACGAGCCATCGTAGAAGCATTAAGTACTGCCCGATATAAAGCGGCGAAGGTATTGGGGTTCTTCTTAATAAATTCCTCAGAAGTACCAAATGCACAGCATGGATGTCCGTCCCAAATCTGTTTTGTCAGAATATGAATGAAGCCAACTTCGTCATAGACTGCGCGCTGATTAAATGGATCAGGCCCTAAGAAACCATCAATATTGCCAGCACGTAGATTAGCAACCATTTCAGGTGGAGGTGTCACACGGATTTGGATATCCTTATCTGGATCTAAGCCTGCTTGTGCTACGTAATAACGTAACAAGAAATTGTGCATTGAGTATTCAAATGGGACTGCAAACTTCATACCCTTCCAATTTTTGGGATCACGATTATCTTTGTGTTTATTCGCCAGAGTAATTGCTTGACCGTTCACGTTTTGAATAGTGGCCACACGCATTTGAGATGGATCAGAGCCTAGACCCATAGACATTGACAATGGCATTGGTGAGAGGAAGTGAGAAGCGTCATGCTCTTTATTGAGCATCTTGTCTCTGATCAAAGCCCAGCCAGCGGTTTTATTCAAGGTGACATTTAAACCCTGCTTTTTATAAAAGCCTAATGGGTCAGACATGATCAGTGGGGTTGCACAAGTAATCGCAATAAAACCAATCTTCAAGTCAGGTTTTTCAAGCGGTGCTTTTTCTTGAGCCATAGCTTGTAGAGATCCTATTGGCAGAAATCCTGATAAAGCACTCATGGCACCACCAGCGCCCACTGCCTTCAAAAATGCACGCCTGCGATCTTCTTGAGGAAACAAGGCTTTTACTAAGCTTGCCTCAACAAAATCGGCACTCATTTTTTCTTCATCGATCTTTGCAGATAAATCGAGCGCATGATCGGCATCGGATGCATGTCGACCGCAACTGCAACGACTACTAAATAAGGGTCTATCGGGATCAAAGGGGCGATATGAATTCATTTGCATCTCCAAGTAGTTTTAATGGGTTGATTCAAGTCTCAAAATCTATGCACCATTGTTATCAGGCAGGCTAGGGCAATTCCTATGGGTATGCACCAAAGCCTATCGAGCAACATATCTACGCACCAAAATAGTGAACATCAATTTTCGCAATCAAAATTCCATCAAAGTGAGTTTGAGTGCTTGCAACGCAGAATATTGGCTAGATAGATCCCCTTAATTTCGCCCCAAATTAGTGCGCTGTCGGATGATGAGCGCCTATAAGCCGTCATTTAGTAGTTAAGCTTAGCGTTCAATAAACCCCCAATGACAGCAGAAAACATAGGTGCACAATGGAGCAAAAATTACCACTTCCCCCATTTACCAAAGAGACAGCGATACAAAAGATACGTATGGCTGAAGATGCTTGGAATACAAGAGATCCGGAAAAAGTTTCTTTGGTTTATACCGAAGATACTATTTGGCGAAACCGTTCGGAATTTCCCAGAGGACGAGAACAAGTAAAAGAATTTCTGCGACGTAAATGGGATAAGGAATTAGATTACAGACTCATTAAAGAGCTTTGGGCTTTCACGGATAATCGTATCGCTGTTCGCTTTGCTTACGAGTGCCATGATGACTCAGGTAATTGGAGCCGAAGTTTTGGTAATGAAAATTGGGAATTTAATGAGAATGGATTTATGATGCGACGCTTTGCCAGCATCAATGATTTACCCATTAAAGAATCAGATAGAAAATTCTTTTGGCCTCTTGGTAGAAGACCAGATGATCACCCTTCTCTCAGTGACTTTGGCTTTTAACCCATTAGATTGGGACAGATACTGAAATTACCGCTCCCAAATACTCCAATTTAAGGATGGTGGTGAGGGTTGATTCCAAGAAACAGGATATTTTCTAGATCCAATACCCAATCTACTCCAGATATAGGCAACTGCAAAAATAATAGACACACCAACCAGCACTGTTACCCCTAGATGTATAAAACTTGCATGCGCCTGAATCATAATGAGTGGATTAGCGCCAGCTGGTGGATGTACACATCTCACCAATAGCAATACACCAATGGTTACCACCAGGGCAAAAACGTAAACCCAAAAAGCATCTCCAAATAATTGGTAAGCGATGATTCCAATGAGGGCCCCGATTAAATGCGCGCCAAATACTGCTCTTGGTTGTGCAGCAGGAGCCGTCGATAGTACAAATAGAAAAAGAGTTGTACCACCAAGAGAAGCCAGCAGTAATGGTGAATTTGCCTGGGTTACCCATAAAGCCAAGCTAATTGCTATCGTTGATCCAAGAAGTACCCACAACAAACGCAAAAATAAAATTTTCACAAGGGCTGGTCTTCTTCGATGATGGCCCAAGTACTATCACCCAACTTCTTAACAGCCATCAAGTAGTTCCAACCATCCGGAATTCCACAGCTCCAATTATTTGGGGCATTTTGGATCAAGACATTCACTTGATTGCGTTCATCATAATAGAGGTGATAAATTTTTCCATGAATTGGATTAAAGCCAAATTTAGCACAATGAACCATTTCCGTAGCATCTAATCTAGCTTGCAGGGCTCTTGCTTGCTTCATGAGCACTTCTGCCTGCTCCATGATGCGATCGTATTCGAGCTTCGCATTTTGTCTGGCGACATTGACTGCTTTATCTTTTTCCTCAACCACTTTAATCGGCGCAAAGACTGGCGCACCCACTTCCATTGGGTATTCAATGCCAGCATGTCTGGCTGGATCTTTATCTTCTAATCTCACATTGACTCCTAATTCCTTAATTCGCTATTCATTTATTTTTAAGCATGCGTCTTTTGTCTTGAAGACTTCACTAGCCAAAGTGCTCCCGGCCCTAATAAGCCAGAAATTGCATGTCTATTTTTCGCAAAGAATCGATAGCCTATTTGCAATGCTGGTTGCAAAGATTTTCTTGAGAAGAACCAAGCCAGTTTTGGCAAGTTAGCCCTTTGATAGGCTGCTGGGAAAACAGCAGGTCCGCTTATTAGGGTGCCATCGGCATATTGCCCATACATCGCTGCCAAGGCTTCTTCACATGAAATACCAACCTTGATAGGATCATATCTCTCTGAATTGATGTCAATAAATTCTAATAAGCCTGCTTGATTACGGCCAGACAAAAATAGAATCTCTGCCTGACATAAGGGACAGGCGCCATCATAAAAGAGGCTTAGTTTTTGTAATTTGGGGTTCACCAAGTAATTTTAAGACTTATTCAATAAACTAGCTGAGGACACCCTATTTATTAAAAGAGCTTATGGCACTGCTACCCCAACCCTTTAAAGCCCTCATTATTGGCTCTTCCGGCACTATCGGATCAGCCTTTATGGAGCTGTTGCAAAGCAATCCCCTATGTACAAGCGCTATTGGTCTTCACCGAAATTCTGAAATTCCGATTGATTACCAGCGGCCTGAGTCAATAGAAGCAGCTGCCAAAGCACTTGCTCCAGAAGGGCCCTTTCAGCTCATCATTAATACGATTGGTGTATTACATACCTCTGAATGGATGCCTGAAAAAAGATTAGAAGACATCAACTCAGATCAGTTAGTAGATCTCATGCAGATTAATGCAATTGGCCCAGCTTTAACTATCAAATATTTTTCAAAACTACTTGATACCAATCACAGTGTGATGGCTACCCTTTCAGCAAAAGTAGGAAGCATTGAAGATAATCGTCTTGGAGGTTGGTATAGCTACCGCGCCTCTAAGGCAGCACTCAACATGCTAATTAAAACTGCCGCTATTGAATTTGCACGAACAAAACCGAATACTGCTCTAGTTGCCATTCATCCTGGCACTGTGAACTCCAGATTGTCACAACCCTTTTGCGGAGAGCAGATTGGTAGACCACCATGGGATGCTGCAGGCGATATGTTCAAGGTCATTGAAAGTCTTGAGAAGCAAGACTCTGGTACTTTTATCTCCTACTCAGGCGAGCGATTGCCTTGGTAGTTCATATTCGCTTTAGGTAGACGCCTTAGGAGCCTTTTTTCTGCAAGCATCTGAGCAGTACTTTACTGATTCCCAATTTTTTTCCCAAGACTTTCTCCAGGTCATTTCTTTGTTACAAACAACACAGATCTTGCTTGGTAAAAAGCTTTTGTTACCTTTAAAACTAACTGATTTTTCCTTCACTTAAAGATCATCCAAATTATTAAGCAATACTTTTGCGTGCTCTTGAATGGATAACTGATCGGAATCGCTAATTCTCTTTAAATTTGCAGTCATCAATCGAGTGCGTGGACTAGCCTCAAATTGGGCGCGATGCTTGATTAAGAAATTCCAATATAGCGTAGTAATAGGACAGGCAGATTCACCAAAACGAACATCGGGCTTATATTTACAGGTGCCGCAATAATTACTCATACGCTTGATATAAGCACCACTGGCAATATAGGGCTTGCTGGTAAAACGTCCGCCATTCGCAAATAAAGCCATGCCGGCTGTATTGGGTAACTCTACCCATTCGATAGCATCTACATAGACTGCTAAATACCAGTCACACACCTGACTGGGCAAGATTTCAGCTAGAAGTGCAAAGTTTCCAGTCACCATTAGGCGTTGGATATGGTGAGCGTACCCATACTGCAGTGTTTGACCAATCGCATCTTGCATACAAGCCATCTGGGTTTGACCGGTCCAATACCATTTTGGCAGAGCACGCTGATGCTCATAAAAGTTATCTTGCGCCATTTGAGGCATATCAAGGTAATACATCCCCCTCACAAACTCTCTCCAGCCTAAGATTTGCCGAGTAAATCCCTCGATATTTGAAAGCTCAAGGGATGGATCCTTTTTCCAGGCAAGCATGACTGCTGCAATCACTTCTCGCGGATTCAAAAGCTTGAGATTGAGCGCGGACGAGATGACAGAGTGCCAACCAAAAGGAGTATTTGTCCACATGGCGTCTTGATACATGCCAAAGTGACGCAATCGATAGTCAATAAAATACTGAAGCGACTCTAAAGCTTGTTCTCTCGTAACCGCCCAATTGAAGTGGTCCAATGAGCCTGGATGTTCTTTGTAGGTTTTACTGACAAAATCTAATACCTCTTGAGTAATCTCATCAGGCTCAAAACTTTTAGGGGCATCAATCAGTCCAGGACCCTTCTTGGGATAAGGCTTACGATTATCTTGATCAAAGTTCCATTGCCCTCCTTCGGGATTGCCGTCAGCATCGATCAAAATCTGGTGAGTCTTGCGCATGAGGCGATAAAAATATTCCAGTCTGATTTCTTTTTTATCTGCCACCCAATTCTTAAACTCTTGAGGGCTGCAATAAAAATGTTCATCCTCCAGAATTTCAAGTTCTATATTTAATTCAGTGGCTAGAGCCTCGATGGATTTTCTGAGCCGCCACTCGCCAGGCTCAATACACACCAAGTGACTGATATTCTTTTGCAGAATCTGCTGCCTTAACACCTCAATAATCGATAAAGGGGATTCTTTAATATAAGTAAGTGGATATTTTTGATCTTCGAGTGTCTTTGCAAAGTGACGCATGGACGATAGAAATAAAGCAATCTTAGCTTTATGGGTCCAGACATATTGAGCCTCATTTGCTGACTCAATCATGATGATTTCATCAGTCTCATGCTTAAAATTTCTCAAAGCAGCACCCTGCAGATCTAACTGATCCCCAAGAATCAATACGAGCCTATTAGCTAGCTTCATTTATTTTTGTATTGTGTAGGGCAAAAAGCCCGTTGAACTTCTTTGCTGCGTAGAGCGATATGCTTGGTCGCCCTGCCTGTCACTCTTTTTCTCCAAAGCTCAAAAGAGGATCGCTTTAGCTGACTGCGCATCAGTTCAATGACTTGAGGTTCAGATAAACCAAAGGATTTTTCAATGGCATCAAATGGGGTACGGTCCTCCCAGGCCATTTCTATAAGGCGGGATATATCTGACTCTGACAGAGAATTGATAAAGGGCTTTGGCATCCAGCAAGTTTAAGGCTTATTTACTAAACTAGCAGGGTACGTTACACGATGGATTAATAGAAATGATTGGGAAAATTCGGCAAAAACTGATTGCGCTTCAACCGCCAGTAGTCAAAAAGGATGCTGTCCTGATTTGTCCAATATGCGATCGTGTTATTCCAGATTCTCAAAAGGATGCGCACCATCTCGTACCAAAGTCCAAAGGTGGCAAAGCTACTGAATATCTACATCGTATTTGCCATAAGCAAATCCATGCCTTATTTACAGAAACAGAATTGGCCACACAATTAAATCATGCAGCCATTCTCAGAGAACATGCTGAAATGCAGAAATTTATTCAATGGGTTAAAACAAAGCCCAATAGTTTTTATGAACGGGTACGCAAAAGCGCCCGCCTACGAAGTAATTAAGAAAATTTATTTCTTCTCGTAGTCCTGGCTCTGTAAGAAATGATACTTTTGGAGCTTTCTTGCTTCGTCCATTCTCATGCCTTCTCGAATGCTTTTTCTGACTTGATTTTCTCTAGAAAAAATCTCTTCGGCATAGTTCAGCACTTGCTCTTGCATCTGGCTCGGTACGACAACAACGCCATCTGGGTCACCACACACTAAGTCTCCAGGATTTACTGATACGCCGCCAATCTTTACTGAAACCTGTAAACCAGCCAACTGAATTCTGCCTTTACCAGTTCTCATCCAGTAGCCACTGCTATAGATTGGGTAATTCAATTCGCGGCATAAAGAGACATCGCGATTAATACCGTCAATGACAGTACCAGCCACTTTTCTTTGGTGCGCCATCTCGGTCAAAATATTGCCCCAAGTAGTCATTTCATCGCGCCCTTGATTGTCGATCACAATCACATTACCTGGCGGTACATCATCAATATACTCACCTACATTACCTTCTTCATCAGGATTGGCTAAGCGATATAAGACGGTATATGCATGACCAACCATCCGAAACTTAGGATCACAGGCAGCAATCTTATAGCACTGCCCCACAACCCCCGAGCGATCGAGTGCATCACTAATGGCGGCACAATCAAGCTTTTTGGCTCGGTCTATAAATTGGTTTGATTTAGTGGTGTCAGTCATTTTTGCATTCTTCAGATTCTTTTAAATTCAATCTACAGTGATATTGGCAGTCTTAATGACCTTAGACCAATATTGAATATCTTTACGAATGGTGGCATCGAACTGTGTTGGGTTCATATATCGCAACTCAACTCCAGACTTTTCAAGAGCCTGCTTTACCTGTGGGTTATTGAGCGTAGTTCTAGCAGCATCGTTCAGGGTTGCAATCACGGCTGGGGGCGTTCCAGCTGGAGCCAAAATACCAATCCAGGCTTCTAATTCAAAACCGGGGAAGCCGGCTTCTGCTGAAGTCGGAACATCTGGCATTTGGGGGATACGCTTCTTGGCCGCAACAGCTAAAGCCTTCATCTTTCCTTGCTGCACAAACTGCATTAAAGATGGGGGCGTTGCTACAGTCATCTGCACATTACCTGCAATCACATCTAGCATGGCAGGGCCAGCACCGCGGTAAGGCACATGGGTAATATTTAACTGATTTTGTTGTTTAAAAAGCTCTACCCCAATGTGAGGCACAGAACCATTTCCAGAAGTTGCGTAATTGAGCTTTCCTGGATTGGCTTTTGCATAATTTACTAACTCCTGCAAAGTATTTGCTGGTACCGCAGGATTGACTGCAAGTACATGCGGCGAAACTACCAACATACTTACTGGAGCAAAGTCTCGTATTGGGTCCCATGCTAAGTTGGCATACATTGATGGATTGGCCACATGAAACATGGAGTAGCCCAAAAGTAATGTGTAACCATCGGGCGCTGATTTGGCAACGGCAGTTGCGGCAATATTTCCACCAGCACCCGTTTTATTCTCAATCACAATCGGTTGACCCAAAATTTTGGTCATTTCTGGAGCAATCATTCTTGCAACTGCATCCAATATTCCACCAGGAGGGACAGGCACTACGAGTGTAATGGGTTTATCGGGATATGCTGCGAAGGCATTGATTGCGATACTACTTAATACGAGCATCACTAGCTTATGGATTTTCATTGCCATCTCTTTTATCTCTTTATATATGTCTAATCAACACTAACATCTGCAGACTTTACTAACTTGACCCAGAATTTTTCATCCTCAGTGAGGAATTTTGCAAACTGTGCCGGAGAGCTCGATAGTGAAACATCGGTACCCTCACGTGCTAAAGCAGCTTTAACATTGGGTTGCTTTAATGCTGCTTGAGTTGCCTCAAATAACTTCTGCACAATCGCTGGTGGTGTTCCAGCAGGAACAAATAAACCATACCAAAACTCAATGGCGTAATCAGGCAGGCCGGATTCTTTCATACCAGGAATGTTTGGAGCTAAAGGGGAGCGTTCCTTTGCAGAAATTGCTAGGCCTTTTAAGCGCCCTGCTTGAACCATTGGCAATACTGATGGAGGAGTACCAAAGGTAAGTTGTGTATCACCAGCGATTACCGATTGAATCGCTAGAGATCCACCACGAAAAGGAATGTGGGTCATTTTGACATCGGCCACTTGACCAAATAAAGCAGCTGCCAAGTGTGGTGCAGAACCATTACCTGAAGTCGCGTAGTTCAAGGCGCCCGGATCTTGCTTCGCTTTTGCAATCAACTCCTTAATAGAATTAATTCCAGTGCCTGGATAAACCGCAATCACAACGGGGGAACTTGTAATCTTACTGATTGGCTGAAAATCACTCGGCTTATATCCCAACTTAGGGCTTAAAGCAGGATTTACAGAAATACTACTAGGACTTGCAATCAGAATGGTGTAACCATCTGGTGGTGATTTAGCAACTTGTTCAGCAGCAATACTAGAGCCAGCTCCAGGCTTGTTTTCAATCACAATGGTTTGACCCAAAGCTTGACCTAAGGGAACACTAATATTGCGCGCCACATAATCTGCTGCGCCACCAGGTGCAAAGCCCACAATTAACTTAATTGGCTTATTGGGATAGGGTTGCGCTTGGATACTAAAAGTACCTATTCCAATAAATATGGGCAGTAGAAATTTCAAATAACGCATTAGGCTTCCTCCGGGGTTCCTGCCAATACAATTTTTCCAAGATGTTGATTGGAGTCCATGATCTCCTTAGCTTCTAGCAACTTCTCAAATGGAAGGGTTTGATAAACCATAGGCACAATTTTTCCCGTTTCAATCAAGGGCAAAATTAATTTTTTAAACTCTATCATTGCAGCTGAACGCTGCGCTGCAGTTCGAAACTTATTGGATACGCCAAATAAGTTTAAGCGTTTAGCGTGCATAGCTTCGATATCGACTTCTGCTTTAAGAACACCATCAACATAACCCACTGTAGCAAGACGACCCTGAAAAGCCATCGATCGGATGCATTCCGCAAATACAGATCCGCCAACGGCATTGATCACTAAATCCACGCCTTTGCCATCTGTCGCCTTCATTACCGCATCATAGAAATTAGGTTCACGAGTACAAATACCCACATCCAAACCTAAAGCTTTTAACT
The DNA here is from genome assembly GCF_018882125.1 of Polynucleobacter sp. AP-Melu-500A-A1. Lineage (GTDB taxonomy): Bacteria > Pseudomonadota > Gammaproteobacteria > Burkholderiales > Burkholderiaceae > Polynucleobacter. Next base: position 117,856 of record NZ_JACVOZ010000004.1, on the reverse strand, counting down.
GATCGAGTTTTTCTTGAGAACCAGAGGTACCAATGACTTTTGCTCCCAAAGCTTTTGCCATTGTTAAAGCAGAGACGCCAACACCAGAACTCACTCCAGTGATAAAGACCCATTCGCCTGGCTTTAAGTGGCCTTGTACTAACAACATATCAAATACCACCAATGAAGTCAGCGGTAGTGCTGCAGCCTGCTCCCAATTTAAGGATGCTGGTATGTGCATGGTTTCTGGTGCAGACAGTAAGGCATATTCAGCAAATGCCCCTGGACAACGACCCATCACTCGATCTCCAGGCTTAAAGTCTGTCACGCCTTCCCCGCATGAGACTACTTCGCCAGAAGCCTCCAGACCGAATTGCTTTGCAGACCCCACTTTATGAAGGCCATGACCAAGGATAAATTCCCCGCGATTTAAGCCTGCCGCCTTCACACGAATCAACATTTGTCCAGGACCCGGTACTGGACGATCCGTTTCTTGTAATGTGATGTCGGCATTAATGCCATCGCTCTGCATCCAATATGACTTCATGATTTACTTTCTTTTATCTTTTATCTTTTATCTTTTTTATTTACCACGGAAGACTGGCTTACGTTTTTCCATAAAGGCGCGTCGGCCTTCGGAGTAATCTTCACTATCAAAGCAATCCCGAATTAATTGACGGCAATTTTCGTGATCAATTTCAGGCGATGCTTTTAGAATTTCAGCAATGATCGCCTTGCCAGCACGAACTGTAATCGGCGCATTAGCAGCCAAGGCTTGCTTGTACTCTGCTTGCAATGCAGCTAAGTCACCTGGTTCACATACCCGCGTGATCAGGCCAATATCTCGGGCTTCTTTGGCATCAATACGTCTAGCAGTAAAAAATAAATCTTTTGCCATGGCAGGACCCACTAAATCAACTAAGTTCTTCAAGGCTGAATAGCGATAACCCAAACCTAAGCGAGCAGCTGGAATCGAAAAGACGGAATCAGTACTGGCAATCCGAATATCGCAACTCATAGAGACATTGACTCCGCCACCGATACAGTAGCCCTGAATACAAGCAAGCGTAGGTTTACTAAAGTTATAAATACCCATCAGCGCCTGTTCTGCCATCTGCTCATAACGAGATACTGCCTCTTGAGCAGCACGCATATCCTCAAACTGAGTAATATCTGCCCCAGAAACAAAAGCCTTCTCACCTGCCCCAGTAAAGACCACCAAGCGTATACGATCATCGCTCTCTGCAGTATTTAATAAAGGCGCTACTGCCTCCCACATATCGACTGAAAGGGCATTATGACGATCAGGATTATTAAATTGAATTTGTAAAGTACTACCATCCTCATCTAACCAAACCTTCACCCGCTCAGTGATGGATTTATAAACTACTGTGTTCATTAATACACTCCTTTAGATTTGAGGCTAGCAAGTTCGGCAGCTTCTAAGCCGAGCTCTTTTAAGATTTCTTCACTATGCTCGCCACGTTTAGGCGCTGAACGCACTATCGTACTTGGAGTGCGCCCAAGTTGCATAGGCTGACCGACCATCTTTTGTGGTCCGTGATGGAGTGAGACAACATCTTTGACGATTCCTAGGTGCTGAACTTGAGGTTCCTCAAATACGCCCTTGACATCATTGATCAGACCACAAGCAACACCTCCTGCATTAAAGCGCTCAACCCAGTAAGCACGATCTTGTGAAGCCAAGCGACGATTAATCTCTGCATTAATCGAATCGCGATTAACTGATCTACCCTGCTTATCTTTATAGCGCTCATCTGTTACCCATTCAGGCGCACCTAGAATGTCGCAAAAGCGTTCCCAAATCTTGGATCCAAAAACAGCAATATTCATATAGCCATCTTTGGCCTTGTAGACCCCAGTCGGAATACTAGTAGGATGATAATTACCAGCTTGCGTTGGAATATCGCCATCAATTAACCAGCGAGAATTCTGAAAATCCATCATGTAAATCACGGACTCTAATAAAGAAGTTTGTATCCATTGACCCTTGCCAGAAACATCTCGCTCTAACAATGCAACCAAGACACCTTGGGCAGCAAAGATTCCGGCACAAAGATCAGCAATCGGAATACCTACACGCATAGGACCATCGCCCGCTTTACCAGTTACTGACATCAAACCACTCACCCCTTGAGCGATTTGATCAAAACCTGGGCGCTCAGCTAGAGGTCCACTTTGCCCAAAGCCAGAAATACTGGCATAGACCAAGCCCGGATGATCCTTACTCAAGGTTTCATAATCAATACCTAAACGAAATTTCACATCAGGACGAAAGTTCTCTACGACCACATCAGCACTAGCTATCAAGCGCTTCAAGATAGCAATACCCTCAGGCTCCTTGAGATTAAGAGTAATAGATCGTTTGTTGCGATGGGTGTACTGATAGTCAGATCCATCTTGACCACCCAAGGTGTCGTCACCACGCATGTGATCAGGCATCTGCACCTGAATAACATCAGCCCCCCAATCTGACAGCTGGCGGCAAGCAGTAGGGCCAGCACGAACTTGGGTGAGATCAATGATACGAAAACGCGCTAAGGCAGCGGAGGCAGGCATATGAGGCATAAGAATTACTCGTTTAGTAAATAGATTAGAAAAGGGATTGGTTAACTTGCGATTTGGTTTTTTAATACTTGCCCTTGAGCAAATAGGTGAAGATTTTTGACGAACAACTCGAGTACTCTTTGCTCATTTCCAGCTGAATGACCGGCAGAATGGGGGGTCACAATCACATTCTCCATATCCCACAGCGGTGAAGCTGGATCTAAAGGCTCTGAAACAAATACATCTAAATAAGCACCACCCAATTTTTTACTATGCAATGCCGTAATTAAATCGGGTTCATGAATGATTTCTCCGCGCGCTATATTGATGATATAGGCGCCATTAGGCAAGAGATTTATTGCTGAGTGATCGATAAGTCCTCGAGTGAGATCGCTCAATGGACAAGCTAATACAAGCCATTGCCCTTGGGGGAGCACTTGATGCAGCTGTGAAATGTGAATTGCATCACCCACTGACTGCTGCTTTTCTTTGAGCGCTGCATTAAATCCAACGGAGATTGTTTTAACACCAAATACTTGTAATGTTTTCGCTATCGAATCACCAATCGGACCTCTACCCACAATGACAGCAGTCTGATCACTCAGATCTTGAGGCAATGGATAGTGAATAAGTGGATCCCAGCGATGCTCAGTTTGTGCTTTTTGCATTTGTGGAAACTTCCGAGCCAGCATCAGAATTCCAGCAATGGCATTTTGCATCACGATAGCCGCATTGACACCTGAAGATCCCGAGATCGTCACACCTCGCTTCATTAGGTCCAAATAAATTTGGCGATCAGCGCCAGCAGAATGTATCTGCACCCACTTTAACTCTGAAGAATTCAATAACAAATCATAAAAAGCTTGTGTCGCAGGAATAATCTTTTGCTTAGTCGAGGTGGCTGTCACGTCTCTTGAAATTAAAGCGACATCAAATTGAGCGCCGGGGTTTTGCTCCGCACTATTCATTAATTGCACAGATAACTTCGCCTCTTGGCTAAGAAGACTCTCTAATTCAGGGAGTGCTTTTGGACTTACCAATACTCGAAGTGGCATATTAGGCTTTAGGGAAGTCATAGAGACGCGCAGGATTAGATACTAAAACTCGCTCTAGGGTAGCAGGCTGATCGATCCAGTGTGATAACAAGTTTACCAAGCCCCCATCATCAGGAACCAAGGATGATTCAAAGTAATTGATGTGTGGCCAATCGGTTCCCCAAACAATATTATCTGGATTAGCTGCCAATAAAGCCTTAGCAAATGGGTCTACATCCGCGTATTCCTTACTCAGATCTCCAATGCGATCAGCGCCAGAGATTTTGACCCAGCCCTTGCCCTCTGCGAGCAATTGGCAAAGAAACTGGAAGCCTGGATTATTCAGGCCATGACTAGTGTTCATCCGCCCCATGTGATCAATCACTAATGGCAGGCCTAAGGGTAATAGCTTTGGTGCTAGCTCAGGTAAATCTGGCGCATGTGCCCAAATCTGGGCGTGCCATCCTCGCTCAGCAAACTTTGGTGCTAATTTTTGTAATACCTCGAGACCTACTCCATTGCGATACATGGGCTTGCCATCAATTTGCAATAAATTAAAACGTGCACCACGCACACCTAAATCATGCCAACGATCCAGTTCTTTATCAGTCACATTGACATCAGGAACTACGATCCCCCTAAATCGATCAGGGTACTGCTCAAGCCCTTCTAATAAAGAACCGTTATTCGTTCCACAAACATTCGCTGTTACCAGCACGCCCCGAGCAAAACCAATTCGATCAAGGTGTGCAGCAAATTGAGCTGGTGAAAATTCTTGAGGAGTGTAGCTACGGTCATCAGCTAACGGATACTTTGCAAAAGGTCCAAAGATATGAACATGGCTATCGCATGCATTAGCGGGAACCGCAAAATTAATCGGGGTGTAATCAGACTTTGGAGGTAAACAAGTGCGAGACATTTATTTATTCAGCCTTTATTTTTCCAGATTGCAATAAAGCCTGAGAATTAATCGACTCTTGATTTAACATAGTCGCCCACTCTTGGGGAGAAGAGGAGCGTGCCGTACCCCCCAATACTCTTAAGCGCCCACGTACACCACTGTCATCAATTGCTTTTCTGAGAGAGGCATTCAGTGACTTCACCACATTGGGTGGAGTTCCTAAAGGCGCCAAGATACCTGCAGTAGTACTGGCATCTAAGTCCACGCCCATTGCCTCACGTAATGTAGGTGAATCTGGCAAACCAGGATCTCGATCTTTTGATAAGACCGCCAAGATCCTTAAGTTTCCCGAATCAACAAATGGTTTTGAGCTAGTAATTTGATCTATAACAAAATCAATTTGCCCACCCATTAAATCCGTTAAGGCCGGAGCTGCACCTTTATATGGAATGATATTGAAACTTGCTTTGGTGGCATCTTCCAAGCGTAAGATTGCGATATGGTTAGAAGTCCCTTGCCCAGCATGTCCCACTGAGACTGAGCCAGGCGCACTTTTTGCTGCTTGTAACACTGCTTTTGCATTCGGAAAGCGCTTGTCATCTTTGCGCACCACCAATACCAAGGGAGAAACTGCTGCGAGACCCACTGGCTCAAAACTATCCGGCTTATAAGGTGGAGACTTGAGCATATAAGGTAATACCGAAATCGTATTAGTAGTAGCAACCAACAAAGTATGGCCATCAGGCTCAGCGCGTGCAACATAACTGGATCCAATTGCACCACCAGCCCCAGCTTTATTCTCAACAACTACCGACTGACCAGTCACCTTGGCAAGAGAAGGCGCTATTGATCTAGCAATCACATCGATATTGCCACCCGGTGCAAATGGCACGATCAAAGTAATGGTTTTACTTGGGTAAGTTTGTGCTGCGGCCCAAAAAGAGCAACAGAATATCAAGATGCCAAAAATCCATCTTTGGAAATAAATTCGCCACATGTTTGTCTCCAGCGTTTTTCGCTTTTGTGTTTTTTATTTTTTGCTGCTTATTTACTGCTTCACTGTTAAGAACTTATTCCTTAATTCTCAACAGACCATGCTACCTCATATTCCATATATCTCACTTAATCCTTGAAACTCGGATCCATGCGATCCACAAACCTTAACAATCCTGGCCACTCCATCAAACCATAGGGCCTGCGTGTTTGTGGCTGATAGTTCATATATGTTTCTTCCAGGACAGCAGGCGACACCTCCTGAAACGGAGTATTGCAAGCCATTGCTGCAAGTTGTGCTCGACAAGAGGTTTCAAGACGATGCATCCAGTTAAATGCTTCGCCAATGGATCTGCCAACCGTCAACAAACCATGATTACGTAAAATCATCGCCTCTGCATTACCAAGATCACGAACCAATACTTCTTGCTCTGCCATATCCAGTACTACACCCATATAGTCGTGATAACTAATCTTCAAGAAGCGCATTGCGGTTTGATTGATTGGTAGCAGGCCGCACTTTAAGGAAGAGATTGCCATTCCCGCTGGTGTATGCGTATGAATAACACAATCTACTTCTGGACGAGCCTGATGCACTGCACTATGCAAAATATAACCAGGCTTGTTAAAGCCATAGTTCAACTCACCAAAATCCGGCTTAAATAACACTTCACCATCATGATTAATCTTCAGAAAACAAGAGGCAGTCATTTCTTCATACATCATGCCGTAAGGATTCGTTAGGAAAGCACCCTCCTCCCCAGGAACGCGAAGCGTAATGTGATTGGCCATCATGTCTGACATACCGAAATGAGCAATCAAGCGATAGCATGCCGCTAAATCTACGCGGGCTTTCCACTCTTCAGGAGTCACTTTATCTTTAAGAGAGGGTAATTCCAAACGACCAAATTTCATGATTCTCACCTTATTATTTGCTATCTAGCTACTTGTACTATTTTAAGTATTTATGGAATCAATAACTCATTTTTGACCACAATTTAGCCAAACTTCTAACCGATAATCCTCTGCCCCCTAATACTTCCCCTGAGATTGTCTGGGCTAGCTGTAACCCAATCCTAGGTTCGGCTAGCTCATGAAATTTATCCACTAATTCTTGATCAGTCAGCGGTTCATCTGGGTCACCATGCCTGGTGTATTGATGATGTGCATAGACCGAGCCGTCATTCATTTCAATTTCGACCTTAGCAGAGCGGTGCAGCGGAAACTTAGCAGCGCATTCTGGATCAACTGATAACTCAACCTTGTCTTCCATGGCGTAAATCTTGGGATTATTTAATGCGGTCTCTAAGAATGCTCGCTCCCGAACGCGACCCAAAATAATTCTGGCTGACACGGTATAGGTCAAACTAAACTTTGCTTCGAATGGTGTTTTTGGGTGGACATATCGACATACATCATTGGTGGCCTTATAAGCACCCACCCGAATTTTTTTAATTTGCTCAATATCAATTGGATGATCATTTAATAAATGTGATATCGCATCAATTGCCGGAAAGTTATGTCCACAGCAGCCATGATTCTTAAAAGTCATTTGCTCAATATTCCAACGAGAGCCTAAGCCCTCAAGCAACTCCTCCCACCGTGGATTTTCGCAAAGCGCCGCACCAAATCCAGCATCTCCCTCCAAAAGATCGGGGGTACCGGTCATACCTACCTTTGCAGTTAGTGCGGCATTGAGGCCAACCTCTGCTGCATGTCCAGGATGCATTGGCTTGGTCATAGAGTCAGATCGAAACGCCTGCTGCAAGCCACTTGCAAAAGTCCCCGCAGTAGCTAATGCATCGCAAGCTTGGGATGCATTGAGCTTTAGCAAATATGAACAAGCTGCTGCAGAGCCAAATACGCCTGCTGTTCCCGTAGTATGAAAGTACTTATAGTGACTTGGCTGAATGACTTTACTAATACGTGTGGAAACTTCGTAACCAATGATGATGGCTGCTAATAAATCTTCAACGGAATCATTGCGAGACTCTGCCAATGCAAATGCAGCAGAAATCGTTGGGCATGCTGGATGATAAGCACCGTCTCTAAAGATATCGTCAAACTCAGCAATATGGGAGATAGTCCCATTCATAAAAGCAGCTGCTCTTGAGAAGGCTTTCTTCTGAGTTCCAGCAACAGAGCAATGCCCTACTCCAAGTTCTTCAACATAAGCTTCCCTTAACTTGGAAGCAGCTTCGGTGTCGGCGCCAGCAATTAAAGCCCCATGCCAATCTAGAAGCGCGCGGCGTGCACTATGGAGGGTCAATGTGGAGAAGGTAGTTTGATAGCTACCTTCAATAAACTGCCCAAATTCTTGTAATAAGGTCATAAATTACTCGGGCTTAGCGCCAGACGCTTTCACAATTGGTGCCCACAAGGCAAAATCACCACGCACAAACTTTGTAAATTCTTGAACATTCATCAGAACAGGGTCAGCACCCAGACCAAGTAATTTTTGACGAATGACAGGCTCCTCCAAAATACTCACTACAGTTTCATTGAGTTTTTTCACAATGGCTGAATTTGTACCTGCTGGTGCAAACAAACCAAACCATGCGCCAGTAGCAATATCGACCCCTAGCTCATTAAGTGTAGGTAAATCTGGCATCGCACTGATTCTCTTTTTCGATGAGACCGCTATAGCATTTAGTTGTCCAGCTTTAATCAGCGGGATCACCGAAGGCGCAGTGGCGAACATAAACTGCAAACGACCTGCAACAAGGTCTCGTGTTGCTTCAGCACCCTTATAGGGAATGTGGGTAGCCTCTATACCAGTCTTTTGTGAAAACAGAAAGCTGATCAAATGGGCAGTAGTACCAATACCAGTAGAGCCATAATTCAAATTACCAGAATTAGACTTTGTATAGGCCTGAAACTCCTTCCATGTCTTCACGCCTGAACTTGCTGGAACTACCAAGATGTTGGGAACATCGCCCAATAGCGCAACAGGCTGTAAAGCCTTTTGTGGGTTGACTGCGAGGTTACCAAACAGAGTTGGATTAATAGAAATGGGGCCAATCGAGTTAGCTAATAATAGATAGCCATCTGGTGCTGCTCTACCAACAATCTCCGTACCCAAGTTACCAGCTGCACCAGGTTTATTTTCTACAATCACTGGAACTTTCCAACGGATACTCATCTGGTTAGCAACTTCCCGTGCCAAGATATCGGTTGTTCCCCCAGCAGTGAAGGAAACAATAATTTTGATTGGCTTGTCAGGATAGTTAGCGGCACCCTGAGAGAACGCATTAGATACTAAAACGAATGCACAACCGAAAGATATTGCTATTTGCTTGATGTATTTCATATGAGTGTCTCTTTAATTTTGTATTTTCAATAAATTACTGCTACTACTATGCTCGTTGATTAAAACGTCGATCAAATACCTCTTCAGCAATTCTATTCTTCAAAATCTCAATAGACCCACCCGCAATCATCCAGCCCCGAGTACGTCTTACACAATATTCCACTAAAGTTTCTTGGCTATACCCTGTAGCTCCCATAATTTGCAGTGCCTCATTAGCAACTTCAAAACCGGTGTTATTGCAGATCAGCTTTGCAGCAGTAGTCTCATAAGCTGATGGTAATCCAGCCTGCGCATTGACAGCAGCCCGATAGAGCATTAATTGCGCAGCATCTAACTTGACCGCCATATCTGCAAACTTCCATTGAATTCCCTGAAATTCACAAATCTGTTTGCCAAATTGCTCACGTATAGAAGCGTATTCCTTGGCTTTATTAAATGCATAGCGGCCTAGTGCAAGAGCGCGGGATGAGTTACCAATACGCTCTACATTAAATCCACTGATTTGTTTTTTAAATCCACCTGGCCCTAATAAAAGCCCATCATCAGAAATAAAGCAATCCTCAAAATACAGTTGTGACCACTCTTCACCGCTCATAAAGCTATTAGGCTGCCCTACTGTGAGTCCAGGGGCATCTCTCTCAACTAATACAGACCCAATACCATCTAATCCAGGACCAAAACGCACATAGACCAGAAATAGGCCTGCCTCAGGACTATGAGTTGAAAATACCTTAGAGCCATTGATTAAATAACCACCATCTACTTTTTTAGCTGATGTTGCTAGCTCAGTCACTGCTGAACCAGCCCCTGGCTCGCTCATACCCAAGCCAAGAATTTTTTTTCCAGCCAGTAAGTCAGGTAAATACTTTTCTTTTTGAGCATCACTTGCATACTCCACAAAGGTTCTGATGGCACCAAAGTTACCGGCCTGCACGACATCGGCAGATTTAGGACAATGCAAGGCAACCTCTTGTATGGCGATCACCGCATCCATGAGTGTGCCGCCCATACCACCATCTTTTTCTGAGAAAGTAATTCCCAATAAACCTTGCGCGCTAATCTTCTGTGCAATTGCCCAAGGATATTCAGGACTATGCGCACGCTCTAATGCGCCGGGAGCCAATTCCTTTTCAGCAAACTTCCCTACTGCATCAGCAAAAGCCTTTTGCTCACTGTTTAAATGAAAATCCATTTTTTACTTTCCGTGTTGAATGTTATGTCTCGTTTTTTACTTTGTTAGTTCACACAATTTTGGGGCGAACCGGCTAAATAAGAATTAATGTTGTCAAAAGCAATCCCAAAATATGCCTCGTAGTTGTCTCTTTCTACAAAGCCAATGTGAGGAGTGCATAAACAGTTAGATAAATGTAGTAGTGGATGATCAGCGCCTAAAACGGGTTCTGATTCATAGGTATCGATAGCAGCATAAGCTGGACGCCCTTGCTTGAGCCCTGCTTCTAAAGCTCCAGGCGCAATCAACTCGGCACGACTTGCATTAACCAGCAAGGAGGTAGGTTTCATCATGGCCAAATCTTGAGGTCCAATAATATGACGTGTTGCATCATTTAACCTCAGCTGCAAACAGACAATATCACTAGTACGAAAGAAATCCTCTTTGGAGGACGCCAGTGCAAATCCCTCTTGAGCTGCTTTTTGAAGAGTACTATCACGACCCCATACCAATGGCTTAGCGCCAAATGCTTTCCCCAGATGACAGACTTGCTTGCCAATACGGCCAAATCCATAAACTCCCAGTACTTTGCCTGCTAATTGATCGCCGAGATAACCTTGCCATTGACCATCCTTCAATCTAGCAACTTCTTCAACTAGCTTTCGTAAGGACGCCAGAATTAACAGCATATTTAGTTCGGCTGTGGCTGAGCCTGAGCCTCTCCCATCCATCACCACAATACCCTTTTCTTTGCAGGCTTGTAAGTCAACATGGGATGCCATTTTCCCCGTTTGGGAGATGAGTTTTAAATTTGGAAGACGATCTAGCAATTCTTTAGTAATAGCCGTTCTCTCACGAATCAACACAATGGCATCCGCATTTTGATATCGCTGTGCAAGTACATCAACATCACTCACACTATCGTTAAAGATCTCAACGGTATGAGCTTTGAGTTTTTCAAAACAAGCAAGGCTTCGAATGCAGTCTTGATGGTCATCAGATATGACTATGTGCATCTACATTCCTTTTTATTCAACTGAACTAAATTATTTAAAGGCATTGAAGAAAAGTGTCAATGCTCGATTAAATTGTGTGGGCTGCTCAATATTCGTCATATGCGCAGCATTAGAAATCAATACTAAAACTGACTTTTTTAAATTCTTATGCATTTCAAGAGCTGCTGATAGTGGGGTTCCAACATCAAATTCTCCAACAATGACCATTGCAGGACACTCAATTTCACTTAATCTATCGGTAGTATGGATGGAAGCAATAGCTGCACAACAACCTGCCCATCCATCAACTGATGTAGATCGAATCATGGAAGCTACTGGCTCCACTATCTCTGGACTTGAATTTCTGAAGGTCTCTGTAAACCAACGATTAATTGCTGGTTGAACCAAGGGATCCATACCCTGAGTCTTTGCAATACGAATTCGCTCATCCCACATTGAAACTGGTGTTGCAGTATGTGCACTGGTTGTATCCGCCAAAACAATAGATGCAATTCGCTCGGGGTAGCGCAAAGCAAAAGTTTGTCCAATCATGCCGCCCATAGAAAATCCAAGCCAGTGCACCTTATCTACGCCCAGATGATCTAGCAAACCAAGGGCATCATCGGCTAATAAATCTAAGGTATAGGTACCGCCCTCTGAACCTGAATCTCCATGCCCCCTAGTGTCATACGCAATTACCCTAAAGTTTTTCTGAAGCATCTCAAGTTGAGGTTCCCACATTGCTTTTGTGCATCCAAGTGAGTGAGATAAGATAATCCAAGGACCTTTCTCTCCATATACTGAGTAATCAACATCAATATTATTAATTTTGAATTTCATTTTGATTTTTTATTCTGGTTGAATATTGGCAGCTTTGGCAATTTTTTGAAACTTCACCATTTCAAAGGCAATTAATTTCTTAAATTCTTCTGGAGAACTTGGGGTAACAGAAACACCCATTTGGTTTAACTGCTTTTGAATATCCGGCGCTCTTAAAATTGATGTAATTTGCTTGTTTAAAAAGGTGATTGTTTCAGGTGGTGTTTTCGCTGATGCTAATAAGCCATACCAAAAAACCCAATCATATTGAGGCGCACCAGATTCAGAAACTGTAGGGAGATTTGGCAATTCTGCTATTCGCTTTTTAGATGTCACTGCCAAAGCTTTTACCTTACCGTCCTTAACTAAACCAATTGCAGTCGCATAGGGCGTTATATGAAACTGCACTCGGCCAGCAACTACCTCTGTCAAAGCCTCAGAGACCCCTTTATATGGTATGTGAACAACATCTATTCCAGTTTGCATTTTGAGTAATTCAACAGCAAAGTGTGAACTACTCCCGATTCCTGCTGATGAATAATTCAACTTACCTGGATTGGCTTTAGCAAGAGCAATTAAATCTGCCACACTATTTACATTGAGGTCATTTGGCACAACCAATAATGCTGGTCCCTCGCCAATTAAGGTAATGGGAGCAAAGTCGCTTAAAGTGTCATAAGGCAATTTTTTGTAAATTGCAGGAGCGGTTGCATGTGCAGGTGAGACGCTCAATAGGGTTGAGCCATCTGCAGGAGCTCCAAGAAGTGCTATGGCAGCAAGGGTTCCGCCAGCACCAAGCTTACTTTCTACAATTGCAGTTGACTTCATTTTTTCAGCCAATTTCGGGGCAATCATCCTAGAAGATGAATCAGGAATCCCCCCAGCACCGAACCCAACAATAATCTTATAGTTTTTTGAGTCAGCCTTAGCAACAGATGCATCCTGCGGCTGCGCCATAGATAGATTGGGCAAAATGACACCACATCCTAGCGCCAATAAAAGGGCATAAGTCACCTTTTGTAATAACAGCTGATCCTTTAATCTCAATAAGCTCATAAGAAGTTCCTTGATTTACTGTAAGTGAAATAATGCATCTGTATTCGCAATTACAAAGCCAGGGCCGCTTAGCTCTGCCAATTCACGCAACTCAAAATTTAATTTCTCTCTACCCATCTCTTGCGCAATAAATACAGGACCACCACGCCAACGGGGAAAGCCATAACCATTGACCAGTACCACATCACAATCCGTGACATCACTCACCACTTTTTCAGATGCTAAATGAGCAATTTCGTTGATCATAGCTAGCAATATTCGATTCACGATTTCTTCAGAAGAAAATTCTCGGCGAATAATACCTTTCGCAGCGCTCGCTTCATCAATCACTTTTTTCACAAAAGGATCGACTGCTCCAGATTTCATGCCATCAACATATTGGTAATAACCTGATCCTGTTTTACGCCCAAAACGCCCCGCCAAACATAGAGTGTCCGCAATATTGACGTAGCGATGCTCTGGGTTTCTGGTACTCGCCTGGTTCTTACGCATTGCCCAAGCAATATCTAAGCCAGATAGATCTCCCACAGCAAAAGGGCCCATGGCAAATCCATAATCTTCTAGAGCTTTGTCGATTTGTTCGGGATAAGCGCCCTCTTCAAGCATAAATTCACATTGACGACGGTAAGCTGTATAAATACGGTTACCAATAAAACCAAAAGAGTTAGCACTAATGACTGGCGTTTTACCTAATCGCTTAGCAAATTGCAGGCCTACCGTAATAGCATTTGGAGCGGTTAATTTACAGCGGACGATTTCAATTAACTTCATTACCTGAGCCGGACTGAAGAAATGCAAGCCAAATATACGAGACGGATTTCTGGTTTTGGCAGCAATTGCATCGATATCTAAATAAGAAGTATTAGATGCAAGTAAGGCCTCGGGGTGTGCATACTCCTCAATCTTCTGAAATACCGCATGCTTTACTTCCATATCTTCAAATACCGCTTCAATTACCAAATCTGCGGAAGTAATATCACCCCATTGAGCGGAAGAGGTAAAGCTCATCAATATTGCGCTGGCATTTTCTGCAGCCATCTTGCCAGACTTGACGCGAGAATCATAAAAGTCTAAAACTTTTTTAGTCCCATGTGCCAAGGCTGCTTCATTTTGATCTAGCATCAATACCGTATAGCCAGCTGATAGGCAAGCTATAGCAATCCCAGAGCCCATGGTTCCAGCTCCAATCACCGCAACTCGCTCAATACTCTTTGGCTTTTGCGCATCACCAGCTAATGGTTTAAATAATTTACGCTCAGCAAAAAATTGATGGCGTAGTGCTTTCGCTTCAGTACCAATTCGCAAATTTTGAAATACCTCCCGCTCAATTGCGAGGCCTTGATCTATTGGCAGTGTCAGGGTATTGGTAATCATCTCAATGGCTTTATGAACATTGGGACGATTTTTCCCGACCTTTAGAGCCTTTTGCGTTGCCGCTAAAACATCAGAAGCATCAACACTTGGAGTAGTAATATCGCGAATACGATTTTTTTGACCAATTAAAGATCTTGCCAAACTAATTGCATTACCCAAGAGGTCTTCTTTAACCAGCTTATTAATAATCCCAAGCTTCAAAGCTTCATCAGCTTTAATGCGAGTGCCAGCACAAATATACTCAATCGATTTTTCAACCCCAATGAGTCTAGGCAGGCGTTGAGTTCCACCAGCGCCAGGAATAATTCCTAATGTTACTTCTGGTAAGCCTACTAGAGTCCCCTCCAATGCAATGCGCGCATCACAAGCTAGGGATAACTCAAAGCCACCACCCAAGGCAGCGCCATGCAAGGCGCAGACTACGGGTTTTGGGCAATTCTCTATAGCACTGATTACTGTTGGTAAGTGTGGCTCGGCCAAGGGCTGAGAAAACTCTTTCATATCAGACCCAGCAATAAACGTATTACCGGCACCAATGATGACTGCTGCAGAGGATTTAGAATCGCTCTGAAGAACTTGGATAGCATCCAATAAACCCTGACGAACCTCAGTGGAACCAGCGTTAATTGGCGGATTGTTCACGGCAATCACCATGACATCAGCTTCGTTGTGAATATTAATTTTGCTTGTCATATTTTTAGCTCACTCAAACCATCGAATCAAGCTAGCATTAATTTGATCTGGTCTTTCATATTGAACCCAATGCCCGGCATCAATAACGAGCTCTTGCGATCTATTACTCCATCCACTCACTAAATTTTCAATGAGATATTCTGGGGTACAAGTAATATCGTGTTCTCCCCATATTAAAAGAATGGGGCCGGAAAATTGCTCAAGCTGTTCTGCTAAGCCGCCTGGTCTGGCAATCGGTTTACTTTTAAAGCTGGTGGCAATACAAGCATCTTGATGAATACGAATTGCTTCAGAATCTATCCTGTCATAAGTACTGATCATTTGCAGATATAGATTCTCACGCATGACTTCACTCAATCTTTGGGTGTCGCCACTAGCCTGAATTTCTCTCCAAGCCAGTAACTCACCTCTTGGGCGGCGCGGGCCGCCATGACCCGCACTTCCTAAGAGAGCTAATTTTGAAATCTGTTTTCGCTGATTAGCCAAATGGGCTGCCACAAATCCACCAAACGAAAAACCAGCAATATTAATTAATTGATTTTCACCAAGCAAAGTATTCATGGTGGCTATCATCGGTTCTATCATCCCAGGCTGGAATTGACTATCAAAGTATGTCGACTCTCCAAAGCCTGGCATATCCGGCACAAATACATGAAAGTGTTCTGCTAACACTTCAACATTGCGCGCCCAATGCTCCCAACTACCGTGACCTCCATGCAAGAGAATTAATGGCAAGCGATTTGATATAGGTTGACCGAATTCGTGCCATGCGACAAACCCATCCCGGTAAGGAATGTGCTGAGTTTTATTGGCTAGTGCTTGTGTCATTTCAATCAATTGGATATGGTTTAAGTTAAAACAGCGATACCATCAGCGGCCTTAACCCCTTGTCCCTGAGCAAATACAAAGATGGGATTAATCTCACACTCAATCAGGCGCTCGCCTAAGACAGCAACCATTTCTGAAAATTGTACGATCGCTTTGACAAGAGCATTGAGGTCACACTGCACTCTGCCACGATACCCATTTAATAAGGGCCAAGTTTTGAGCTCTTGTAACATTTCCAAAACCTCTTCTTTACTCAAAGCTTTACCTGGAGAAATCAAACGCATACTGGTATCTTTAAAGAGTTCTGCTGTTACACCTCCCATACCGACCAAAATAGCTGTTCCCAAGGGGTCTTGATGCATGCCCACCATGAGTTCTTGTCCACCAGCAGCCATTTCTTGTACCAGGAACTCTTTAATACTTGAACCTGAATTGGTCTTTACCTCTGCAGCCATAGTAAGGAGCTTGCTTGGGATGTCGGTGATAGCTATATTTAGCGCTACTCCACCAACTTCAGTTTTATGCGTAATCTCATTAGACAAAATCTTGAGAACGCATTTATCACCAAGGCCTTTCAAGGATTCTAAATTTGGGTTAGCGGCATCTACCACCACCTCACGCACACCCGGAATATCAAAAGTGGAGAATAGATTCTTAGCTTGATACTCATTCAATAAACCATGCAAAGAGGCAATATCAAGACCTACTGGCATAGTTGCTACAGCACCTGTCTGTGCAATAACACCACGTAAGCCACTAGCATGCAACATGCTTGACAAAGCGACGCTACAACTCTCAGGTTGAGAGAATGCAGGCACACCAAGCTTCGTCATCAGCGCACCTGCAATCGGTGCATGGGGGCTAACATACGCAATGACAGGTTTGTCGCTAGACTGCATACAGTCGCGTACTGCACTAGCCATTAAATCTGGCATTGAAAGACTAGAAGACCCTAAAATCAAAATCAAAGCGTCATAGCTAGGACTATCTAACAAAGCACTGATTGCACCACGCAATAAATCCGGTTGCAATCCTGCTAGGGTGACATCAATTGGATTGCGATCTAATACTGCCTGATCTCCTGACTGCAAAGCACGTAGGCGCTCAGCAGTTTTCTCATCCGGAACCGGTGTTTCAAAACCCCATTCACCCAGGCTATCTGCAACTAAAGTCCCTGCGCCACCTGTTGAAGTCAGAATAGCAACGCGCTTACCTTTTAAAACCCTGCCAGATGACAGTGCCGCTGGGATATCTAAAAAATCGGAGAACTTGTTCGCGCGAATAATCCCAGTTTGCTTAAACAAAGCGTCATACATTTTGTCGCTACCCGCTAAAGCGCCTGTATGTGAAACCGCTGCTTTAATACCGGCTTCCGATTTTCCAACCTTGTAAACCACAATCGGCTTACCAGCTAGTCTTGCTCTTAATGCAGCAGCACGAAATTTTTCGGGATGGCGAATACTTTCTATATAAAGAACAATAACCTTAGTACTAGGATCATCCGTTAAATAATCAACAAAATCGGCCATACCCAAATCTGCTTCATTACTTGTAGAAACTAATTTAGAAAGCCCTAGGCCAGAGGCTGCAGCACGAGATAGTAATGATCCCAAAATACCGCCGCTCTGTGAAATGACGCTCACTCCGCCCTTTGGAAACTCATCCATCTCCAAAGCACTACTGGGTGACAAAGGGATATCGTCCGTGACATTAACCATCCCAATCGTATTGGGACCCAGAATTCGCATCGCACCTGCAGCAGCAATTAATTCTTCTTGCTTCTTCAGACCCTCGGGTCCATGCTCGGCAAACCCACTAGTCAGCACGATAGCTGCTGGTGTTCCTAACTGGGATAGCTCTTGCACTGCGCTAAGCGCCTTATCAGTCCCCACCATAATGATGGCTACGTCTGGCGTCTCTGGCAAAGAGCTGATGTCGGGATAACACTTCAAGCCAGCAATCTCTTCCACCCTTGGATTAACAGGATAAATTTTTCCTTTGAAGTGATGCTTTTGTAAGTAGGCTATCGGCCTACCAGCAGTTTTCTTAGGATCTGTTGAAGCCCCAATGACCGCAATACTGCGTGGCTCCATTAAATTCAAAATTGCATTGCCCATCTTTCAGTCCTATTTATTTTTTGCAGCAGCCGCTTTATCCAGAAAGGCCATGACAGATTCGCGATGCTCTGTACTGGTATAGCAAATGCCTTGCGCCTGACTGCCTTGAGCAAATATTTGCGCTGCAGTCATTTCAAATGTTTGATTTAGGATGGTTTTACCTAAGGCAAGCGCAGTAGCAGAACCTTTGCTCAGTTCCTTAGCCCAAGCTTGCGCATCCGAAACCAAAGAATCTGTCTTGCTAACGCGATCGACAATACCAATCTGAGTAGCTTCTTCTAGATCTACTTTTCTACCGCTAAATATCAATTCTTTGGCCTTTACCAAGCCTACGCGTCTAGGTAGAAAATACATCCCTCCGCCATCAGGAATAATGCCGCGATTGATATAGGACCAAGTAAAGTTTGCCCCCTCAGAAGCCATAATAAAATCGCATGCCAAGGCAGTATCTGCCCCCAAACCAGAAGCAGGTCCATTCACGGCGGCTATCGTAGGTTTTGGCATCGTATGCAAGAGGGATACTGCGCGGTGAACACCTTGTTGGCGATGCCAACCATTAAAGCCAACTTCACCTGCCGGCGCTTTCATACGCTTTTCCATACCAGCAATATCGCCACCAGCACAAAATCCTTTGCCATTGCCAGTTAAAACCAGCGCACGAATCGCTTTATCTGCTGCAACCATCTCTAAGGCTTCGATAAATTCTGTGCGCATAGCATCGCTCATCGCATTGCGTTTTTCGGGACGATTTAAACGTAGTGTCGCAATACTATTTTCTACACTGAGTTCAATCAATTGAAAAGTCATCTTATTTCCTTGCTGAATATTTTTAATCTGCGCTGATATTGGCATCTTTAATTACTTTTTGCCAACGCAACTCTTCTGCTTTTACAAACTTCGCAAACTCTTCTGGTGAGCCTGCTTTAATAATCAGACCCTCACTCTCGACTCGAGTTTTAAATGCCGAGGTTTGAGTCCCCTTTTTGATGGAAACATTGAGTTTATTAATCACATCAGGCGGGGTTCCTGCTGGAGCAAAGTAGCCATACCAACTGCCAGCCGAATATCCTGGAACACCACTTTCTGCAACCGTTGGAAGCATTGATAATTGGGGCGAAGGCGAGCGTGCTGGAGTTGTAACGGCAAGCGCACGCAATTTACCGCTATCTACAAGACTGCCAACAGCAGATGCAGTAGCAAACATCACATCCACCTGGCCACCAATGACATCTGTTAAGGCTGGTCCTGCACCTTTGTAAGGAATATGTGTCAGCTTAGTACCAGCAATCGAATTAAAAAGTTCACCGGCAAGATGCGCGGAAGTACCGCCACCTTGTGAGGCATAAGAAAGTTTTCCGGGATTTGCTTTTGCTGCAGCAAAAAATTCTTTAAATGTTTTGTATGGACTATCCGCTGAAACCACTACAACATTTGGAGAGATGCCAACTAAAATCACTGGAGCAAAATCTTTGTCTTGTGAGTAGGGCAACTTTGCTTTCAGGCTTGGGTTAACAGCATGGGCCAATGTAGCTACTACCAAGGTATACCCATCTGCCGGACTTTTAGCCAATGCATCTGTTCCAATGATGGTGCTACCGCCTGGTTTGTTATCGATGACGATGGACTGCTTTAAGTCATCAGCCATCGGCACACTCAATGTTCTAGCCACTAAGTCTGTTCCTCCGCCTGGTGCAAATGGAACAATCACTTTGATAGGGCGATCAGGATATGCCGCGAATGCGGAAGAAAATCCCAAAATAGCAAAAACCAGAGCCATTCTTCCATATGAGATCCTTAAAGAATTCAATCCAATCTCCTACTTTTATCTATTTAATGCGGTGCAAAAGAGTATGCGACAACTCGCAGTAAAAATTATGGTTTAATTCCACTAGATGGAATTAGCTAAACCCAGCTCCAAAACCAACCGCTCCCTCATCAGGGGGATAGAGATCCTGCGTTGCTTTAAGCCAGGAATGGGCTTGCTAGGAAATAGTGAGATAGCAGAGCGGACGGGTTTACCCCCCTCCACCATTAGCCGTTTAACCCAGACCCTAGTTCTTTCTGGGTTTTTAGAACACGATCCAAGCCGCCAAGCCTATCGCTTGGCTCCCACTGTTCTGTGTTTAAGTCACGCCTTCAAGACGGGCTCTGCTGAAATCAAGATTGCGGAACCCTTAATGCGTAAAGCTTCAGAAAAATTAAAGCTCAATGTTGGCCTTGCCGTGGCAGATAGACTAGAAATGGTCTATCTTGAATCTATCCGTTATACAAAGAATATTGCCTTGAGAACAGTAGCAGCAGGGCAAAGAGTGCCCATTGAACGAACCTCCTTGGGCAGAGCCTGGATTGCAAAATTAGACCCTGATAGCAGAACGCAGATTCTTCTGGAATTAAAAAAACAGAAAATCAAAAATTGGGCTCAAATAGAGCAAGAGATTCATGAGGCAATAGAATCAATGTCAGAGAAGGGGTATTGTGTTGCTAATTGGCTCCCGGAAATTTCAGCAATCTCGACGTCTGTTCAACTACTCAATGGAAGCTATGCTTCTCTCAATTTAAGTACGCCAGCAGAAAGTAAATTGGTTGATCACTCGGAAAACTATAGCCCTGCACTTTTTGAATTAAAAAATAAGATCGAATTCGAACTCCACAAACTAAAACTAAGTTAATCAATATGAACCCTGTATACATCTGCGATGCAATAAGAACTCCGATTGGCCGTTATGCTGGCTCATTATCTAGCGTGCGTGCTGATGACTTGGGTGCTATTCCAATCAAGGCATTGATGCAAAGAAACCCGCAAGTCAAATGGGATGAAGTAGACGAAGTCATTTATGGCTGCGCGAATCAAGCGGGAGAAGACAATCGCAATGTTGCTCGAATGAGCGCCTTGTTAGCAGGTCTCTCACCTCAGATTCCAGGCGCCACTATTAACCGCTTATGCGGTTCTGGTATGGATGCAGTCGGCACGGCTGCAAGAGCAATTGCTGCTGGTGAGATTGGCTTAGCGATTGCCGGAGGTGTTGAAAGTATGAGTCGCGCACCTTTTGTTATGGGCAAAGCAGATACGGCATTTTTAAGAAGTCAGTCTCTTCAAGATACCACAATCGGTTGGCGCTTTATCAATCCGCTGATGAAGAGCGCTCATGGCGTAGATTCCATGCCTGAAACTGCAGAAAATGTTGCCGATGATTACAAGATCAATCGAGCCGATCAGGATCAAATGGCTTTGAGAAGTCAAAATAAAGCAGCGGCATCACAAGTAAGTGGTCGCCTAGCAAAAGAAATTACACCAGTAATCATTCCCCAGAAAAAAGGGGATCCTATTGTTGTTTCTCAAGACGAGCATCCGCGCGCCACCACCATTGACGCCCTGAGCAAACTCAAGCCCATTGTTCGACCTGATGGCACAGTCACCGCAGGCAATGCATCTGGCGTCAATGATGGCGCATGTGCTCTATTGCTTGCTAGCGAAGATGCTGTAAAAAAGTATGGGCTTAAACCAAGAGCGAAGATTATCGGTATGGGGACTGCTGGAGTGCCCCCACGCATTATGGGCATTGGTCCTGCACCAGCCTCCCAAAAATTACTGAAGCGCTTAGGGATGAGCATCGATCAAATTGATGTCATCGAACTGAACGAAGCTTTCGCAGCGCAAGGCCTTGCAACCCTACGTGAGTTAGGCGTAGCCGATGATGATGCCCGGGTAAATCCAAACGGTGGCGCAATTGCATTGGGACATCCCTTAGGTATGAGTGGTGCACGCCTCATCACAACAGCCTTAGTCGAGTTAGAAGAAAAGCAAAAACGCTTTGCACTTTGCACTATGTGTATTGGCGTGGGTCAAGGTATTGCAATGGTGATAGAGCGCGTTTAAGCAGCATTCGTCATGAAGCCATTACCTACCCAATCCTTAATATCTGAGGGATGGCTTGCGCCTTTAAGGCATACAGTATTTCGGTCTCTCTGGTTGGTTTGGTTAACAGCCAATATTTGCATGTGGATGAACGATGTGGCCGCAGCATGGACCATGACTTCATTAACTACTTCTGCAACTTTGATTGCTTTGGTTCAAACCGCATCGAGCTTGCCTGTTTTGCTGCTTGGTGTACCTAGCGGCGCGATGGCAGACATCATTAACCGCAAGCACTACTTTGTATTTGCGCAAATTTGGTTAGCTACCAATGCAACCGCTTTGATGCTGTCTTTAGCATTTGGAGTGTTAAGCCCTTATCTATTGCTCTTTCTAACATTTACCAATGGTATCGGTTTGGCAATGCGTTGGCCAATCTTTGCAGCAATCGTTCCTGAAATTGTTCCGCGTGAGTCACTCTCTTCAGCATTAGCACTCAATGCCATTGCAATGAATACCTCTAGGATTGTTGGCCCATTAACCGCTGGAGCCATTATTGCCACTGCCGGTAGTACTTATGTGTTTGCATTAAATATGGTTTTATCCCTCATCACCACAGTGGTTGTGATGCGTTGGAAATATCAAAACTATGTCAGCACATTGCCTGGTGAGCGCTTTGTAGGAGCCATGCGGGTAGGTATGCAATATGCATGGCAGTCTAATCGGATGCGCACGATTATTGGTCGTGCTTTTTTATTCTTCTTTCAGTCCACTGGCCTGATTGCCTTATTGCCAGTGATAGCTAAAACGCATTTTCAAGGGGATGCGCATACCTTCACCCTCTTACTTGCTTCTCTTGGTCTGGGGGCAATCATCGCAGGCTCGCAATTGCCACGTTTGAGAAAATATCTCAAATCAAGCGACCTGATTACCTATGGCTTAATCACCCTCACAATTGCCTCTACCGGAGTAGTGCTGGCACCAGACTTATGGCTTGGATCACTACTCATGATGGTCTGTGGTGTCGCATGGATTAGTGTTGCCAACTCTTTAACCACCTCAGCCCAACTTACTCTACCTGGCTGGGTCAGAGCAAGAGGAATGTCGATTTATCAAATGGGTCTAATGGGAGGAAGTGCCTTAGGCGCAGCTGTCTGGGGAAAGTTAGCCGATGAGTATGGCGTTGTCACTAGCGTTTTTCTTAGCTCTGTTTTTGGATTGATTGCGCTATTTTTGATTCGCAAGCATCGTATTGACAAACATCCCTTAGAAGATTTCACACCCGTTTGTCCAATCGAGCGCCCCCATCCTGTGGCTGATGTTGATTTGCAAGCAGGGCCTGTCATGATCTCGATTACTTATCAAATCCTCCCCGAAAAATCTGAGGAATTTAAAAAGCTCATGGGGCAAGCGAGAAAATCACGCTTAAGGCAAGGTGCTCTTTCGTGGAGTCTCTTTGAAGATGCTGAACAGCCTGGAAGATTTGTAGAAGACTTTGTATTTGAAACATGGGCTGACTACTTAAGAAGATTTGATCGATTTACGGCTGAAGACCTGAAGATGCAAGAGGAGCGTCACCATTATCATATTGACGAACACCCCCCGAAAATTACCAGGCGTGTTGCATCTGTAATTCAGGATTAATCTAATTTAATCCCTGCGGCCTTCACTGCAGCATCCCATTCCTGCTGCTCAGCCCGAATGTATTTCATGACTGTTGCTGGGTCTCCATACATCGGTGAACTTGCTTCATCTTGAAGCTTGCTAATGAGCATTGGATTCTTGAGCGCTTTTTGTACTGCCTCATTGATTTTTTTAATCACCTCTTGAGGTGTGCCCGCTGGAGCGACAACGATTTTCCAATCAGTTGCCTCAAACCCTTTGTAACCCTCTTCACTGATCGATGGAACTTTAGAGAGTATTGCAACTCGATTAGCTGAGGTGACAGCTAATGCTCTAAGCTTCCCTCCAGAAATCATTCCCAATACTGACTGAGGTGTTGCAAACATAAAGTCAGTTTGCCCACCAATGAGATCGGTAATGGCAGGTGCAGCTCCCTTATAAGGAATATAGGAAACGATATAGCCTGCTTTATTTGCCAACATCTCACCACCAATATGCCCTACTGTGCCAGCCCCCGCAGTTGCCTGCTTATAAAAATCAGGTTTCGCTTTTGCTGCTTTAATCAAATCTCCTAGCGACTTCCAGGGAGAATTTGCAGTCACCACTAGCACCATCGGCACCTCAGCTACAAATGCCACCGGCACAAGATCATTGACTGCATCAAAGGGCATCTTGGACATTAAAGCGGGATTGATTGCTAGGTTAGAGGTTTGACCCATGCCCAAGGTATAGCCATCAGACTTTGCTTTTGCCACCAAGCCCATCCCAATATTGCCACCCGCACCAGGCTTGTTATCTACTAAGATCGTCCACTTTAAATCGGTGGATATTTTATCAGCAAGCATCCGCCCTACGGTGTCAGTTCCTCCGCCAGGAGTATAGGGAATAATGAGTTTGATGGGCTTATCAGGGTAGCTTTGAGCGAAGCTGGAAGCAGATAGCGCACAAAATATATATGCGATAAATAGCGCACATATTTTTCTCATGCAATTGCTCCGTCAGATGACAGTTTCCTAATGTCATCCTCGCTATACCCAAGTTCCTTCAGAATTTCTTGGGTTTGCTCACCAGACTTTGGTGGATTTAGGCGTATACCCAATCTTTTGCCGTTCATCATGAGGGGCATTAAAGGAGTTGATGTTTGTGTTCCTGCTTTTGGACCATCCGTTAAGGTAATGGGAGCCAATCCTCCAGTAGCGATGAGATGAGGATCTTCAAATAATTGCTCTGGTCTAGTAATGGGCGCAAACGGTAAGCCATTCTCTTCAAAAATGGTGGTGATTTCTTTTGCAGTCAATTGCGCCAGTCGATTCTTAATGTCGGGAATCAAAGTAGATCTTGCCTGAACACGTTGATTATTGAGCTTTAAGGCCGGATCCTGATATAAATCTGCAAAACCAAATGCCTCGCAGAAAATTTTCCACTGGGTATCAGTCACAACTGCCAAAAAGATCTTTTCTCCATTGGCCACTTCAAAAACATCATAAATAGCCCAAGCAGAAATGCGGCTTGGCATTGGTTTGGCTGCCTTACCCGTCACTGCATATTGCATCATGTGCTGCCCAACCAAAAATACATTGTTCTCAAATAATGAACTTTGAATTTCCTGACCCTCGTCAGTCAGCTCTCGCTGTCTTAATGCCGCCATCACACCGATTGCCCCAAAGACACCGCCCATAATGTCGTTAACTGATGAGCCTGCGCGCAGAGGGCGATCCTCGGGTCCCGTCATATAAGCAAGGCCACCCATCATCTGCACCACCTCATCCAACGCAGTGCGATGATCATAGGGTCCTGGTAAAAAACCTTTATGAGATACGTAGATCAACTTTGGATTTATCTTTTTGAGCGTCTCATAATCTAAACCCAACTTCGCCATCGTGCCAGGTTTAAAGTTCTCACTCAATACATCCGCAGTAGAAACTAATTTTCTGACTAACTCCATGCCTGCGGGAGTCTTCATGTCCACTGCAATACTTTTCTTATTACGATTAAACATCGGAAAAAATCCTGCACCAGAACCGATTAAATTTCTGGTTTTATCACCATCAATCGGTTCAACCTTAATTACCTCTGCCCCTAAGTCAGCCAAAATCATTCCGCAGGTAGGTCCCATCACCATATGCGTAAACTCGACTACCCGAATCCCTGCATAGGGAAGATCATTTTGGGAAAGTGGTTTGTTCACACTCATGAGTAGACGGACTGGCTAGCAGGTACAAATCCTTTGGGCGTCCCCGCTTCAGGAACCATGCCATAAATTGACTCATTAGGAAGGCCCGCCTGTAATGGTTGGCGCGCTTCAAATAAGAGATCTAGATTGATGCCCGTCTTAATTCCCATTGCCTCAAACATAAATACCAAATCCTCAGTCACGACATTGCCAGAAGCGCCGGGAGCATATGGACACCCACCCAGACCTCCCATGGAGGAATCAAAAGAAGTGACACCCTCTTCATAGGCCGCCAAGCAATTTGCTAAACCAAGTCCACGCGTATTGTGCAAATGTGCTGCGCCAGCTTTATTACCGATGGCCGCTTTTAAACGCTTAAATAATCTTTTGATTTGTGCAGGGTTGGCATAACCTGTTGTATCCGAAAGACCAGATTCGTCCGCGCCCGCTGCGATGACTTGCTCTGCCAACCAAATGACATCATCCTCGGGCACTAATCCTTGCAATGTACATCCAAAAGCCGTGGCAATGCCAGCTTCTAACTTTACTTGAGGTGCATACTCATTTCGGAATGCAGCAATTTTTTTAACCTCTTCAATCATTTCTTCACGAGTCTTGCGAACATTTGCTAAAGAATGAGCGGCGCTGGCAGATACGGGTAGAGTGATCTTATGTACTCCAGCTGTAATGGCTGATTGAGCACCTTTTAAATTGGGCACTAATGCCATGACCGTTAAGCCCGGCAAAGTCTTTGCATGCTCGACTACTTGGGCAGCATCAGCCATTTGGGGCAGTAGCTTGGCTGGGACGAATGAGGCAACCTCAATTTCTCGAATGCCTGCTCTGTACAGAGCATCAATCCATACCTTTTTTTGGGCTGTAGGCATGATGGATTTGATGGATTGCAAACCATCTCTTGGCCCTACTTCACTGATCAAAACATCGGTTGACGCGGAATTCATTAAGTTCTATCCTATAGAATATAGTTCTATTATTAAAACATAATCAGCGAAGACTGTCGATGCCCAAAAAATCTAACAAGCAAGGCGAAGATAAAATCGCACTCGCTGTATCTGGAGTGGCTGCCGTAGATAAAGCCTTAGCGGTATTGCGTCTGTTTTCTTCCAAAAATCTGGAGCTTTCTTTAAATGAAATCTCTGAAGCTACAGGTTTATACAAAAGCACTGCTATAAGAATGCTCGCTTCCTTAAGTAATGCCATGTTGGTATTAAAACGTTCCGATGGTCTTTATGTATTAGGGCCTGCGATCGCTTCTCTCAATGCAGGCTATCAACATCAACAATCCCTCGAGACCGTAGTCACCCCCATCTTAGAGTCCCTCATGAAATCTACTCATGAGAGTGCGGCATTTCATGTACGGCAAGGGGAGAAACGACTCTGCCTATACCGCGTAGACTCCAAGCAAGCCTTGAGAGACCATGTCAAAGTCGGTGATCTATTGCCAATTGATAAAGGTGCTGGAGGTAAGGTGTTAAGAGCATTTGAGGGTGCCCCTGGTAAAGCATTTACTCAGATACGCGATGACATGGGGATCGCCATTTCAGGAGACAGGATCAAAGAAATTTCCGGGATCTCTTCCCCAGTATTTAGTGCAGAGGGATTCATCGGGGTTATTACGCTCACGATGCCAACGTATCGCTTTGACCCAAAACAGATGTCCATTGTTAAAGCAAGTGCCAAAAAATTGACCGAGCTTCTCGGTGGCAAATTTAATTAGCCCTTTCCGTTATGATGCCCTTTCTTCTTTCACTCCTCTCTCGCTAAATTTTGATGATGAATTCCAGTCGACCTAGACGCTCAGTGCTGTATATGCCTGGCGCCAATACCAGGGCCCTTGAAAAAGCCAAATCGCTTGCAGCAGATTCGCTGATTTTAGATTTAGAGGATGCTGTTGCACCCGATGCAAAAGCAGCAGCACGCAATAATATTCATGCAGCTCTCGAGTCTGGATTTGGCTATCGTGAAGCCGTTGTCAGAATCAATGGCTTAAATACCCAATGGGGTATAGATGACTTAAAATTTTTTGCACACAGTAAAGCGGATGCAATTTTGCTACCTAAGGTTGAGTCAGCCGCGCAAATTCAAGAGCTAGTAAACCTGCTGAAGCAAATGAATCCATCACACAAGCTCACTATCTGGGCCATGATTGAAACCCCTATGGCGATATTGAAGCTTCCTGAAATTTGTAGTGCCCACCCCTTACTAGAAACTTTAGTTCTGGGAACTTCTGATCTTGTAAAAGATTTGCATGCTCGGCACACACCAGGAAGGGTTGAGTCATTAACCGCGCTTTCCCTTGCTGTTTTAGCTGCAAGAGCCCATCAACTATGTGTGCTCGATGGCGTTCATCTTTCCCTAGATGATGAGTCCGATCTCATCGCCTCCTGCATCCAAGGGCGCGATATGGGCTTTGATGGCAAAACCCTGATTCATCCAAATCAAATCAAGGCTGCTAATGAGCACTTTGGCCCCTCCCCACTAGAAATAGATGAAGCCAAGCAAAGAATTGCAGCTTATGAAGCAGCAATTAGCTCGGGCGCAGGCATAGCAGTTTTAAACGGTAAATTGATAGAAGAGCTTCATATCCAGGATGCCAAGCGGATTCTGACCCTAGCAGAGGCTATCGATTCATTTAATCGCTAAAACTCATAAAATAAGCAGATGATGAAAATACCAGAACTTCTTGCCCCTGCCGGTAGCCTCAATATGCTCCAGACCGCCTTTCATTTTGGCGCTGATGCCATCTATGCAGGTCAACCCCGCTACTCCCTTCGCGTTCGCAATAACGATTTTGGAAAGATGGAAGTTCTCCAAGAGGGTATTGATACTGCCCATGCACTTGGTAAAAAGTTTTACCTCGTTTCAAATGTGCTACCTCATGGCGGCAAGACTCGCACATATATTAAAGATATGTCTTCAGTCATTGACTTAAAGCCAGATGCTTTAATCATGTCCGACCCCGGACTCATCATGATGGCAAGAGAAGCTTGGCCAGATATGCCAATTCATTTATCGGTTCAAGCCAATACCGTGAATGGTGCTGCTGCCAAATTTTGGCGGTCTGTTGGAATTTCTAGAGTGATCCTATCTCGCGAACTTTCTTTTGATGAAATCGAAGAAGTCAGGCAGGACTGTCCAGAAATGGAATTAGAAGTCTTTGTCCATGGCGCTTTATGCATGGCTTACTCAGGACGTTGCCTTCTCTCAGGCTATATGTCTCATCGCGATCCCAATCAAGGCGCATGTACGAATGCCTGTCGTTGGGATTACAAAGTACTTCCCGCAGAAGAAGCGGCAAGCGGGGATGTCTTTCTATTAGAAGAAAGTGGCAAGCCTGGTGAACTCATGCCAATCGAAGAGGATGAGCATGGTACCTACATCATGAATTCCAAAGATCTGCGTGCGATTGAACATATTGAACGACTCACCAAAATGGGAGTGGACTCTTTCAAAATTGAGGGTCGTACTAAATCTCCATACTATGTCGCCCGTACTAGCCAAGCTTATCGCGCTGCCATTGATGATGCTGTTGCCGGTCGCCCACTGAACCCTGCCCTCTTAGGAAACCTTGAAGGTCTTGCTAACCGAGGTTATACCGATGGGTTCTATGAACGCCATCACGATAAAGAGTATCAACTCTATATGAGAGGTCACTCACTCTCTGGCCGCAGCATGTATGTGGGTGAAGTAATTGAAATAGATCCTGTATTGGGACGAGTAAAAATAGATGTCAAAAATCGCTTTGCTGTTGGCGATAAGTTAGAAATTTTGGAATCTACTGAAAATCAAGACATTACTCTTGAGGCAATGTGGAATACAAAAGGTGAGCCAATTGAAGTAGCCCCTGGATCGGGGCATTTTGTCTGGATTGAACTCAAACCCAAAGGCGACAAAATATTTATTGCTCGCTATATCTAAGGATTTGAGATCAGGTTGCAAGCTTAATATCGGCAGCATCAAGTTTCACATTTGCTAGCCCTCTTAAATGATGCATTGCACAATATTTTTATTGATTTGATCAAACGATAAATTTTTGTATCAAACGCTAGAAATTGCACTAATACAGTGCCTAAAAATATACTTCCTATGTATCTCTCTGCACCAAGCCTTTTGCTTAAAGGTCTAGCAGTGTAGTGATGCCATTACCCAGGATGGTGCGCATCATTTCCAAATTGTGCAAGGGAAAAAGTAGCATCAATTTTTAGAACCTATGATGAGCCATGCTTATCAAAATCACCAAAAATCAGGCAGCCGATGCCCAAGAGTACATCCCTAATGAAGGTTCGGTGACACTTTTTCCTGCTGGCGAGTATCTAGCTAATCTAACGCCTGATGGAAAAATTGAGATCCTCGTCACGAGGCAACTCAAAGCCTTATTCTCTTTCTCTCAATTCAGAGAAAAGGTTTCTCAGGGAGACTTCGTGGTTCTGGAGAACTAATCTATCGCAGTATTAGGCCTACTCCTAATACAATGATCAATCCATAATCACTAGCGGATGATCACCAGCATGCTGCCTTGCATTGAACTTGAAACTGCACCCAATCCCACTTGCTCAGTCATTTGGCTGCATGGCCTAGGGGCTGATGGTAACGATTTTGTACCCATCATTCCTGAGTTGCATCTCCCTGAGAATCCTGCAATTCGTTTTATCTTTCCAAGCGCTCCAAGCATACCTGTGACTGTGAATGGCGGCTATGTCATGCCAGCCTGGTATGACATCATTGGCAGAAATCTCATGGATCAAGAAGATAGTGAAGGCATCAAACGTTCAGCTAAATCTATTGTAGAACTCATTGAGAGGGAAGTTCAGCGTGGCATTGCTTATCAAAATATTGTCCTTGTGGGATTTTCTCAAGGCTGCGCGATGGCGCTTTATATTGGCTTGCGCTTACCCCATCCACTTGCCGGCATTATTGCCCTTTCAGGTTACCTGCCGCTAGCTATGTCGCTAAATCTTGAAAAGCACCCAGCCAACCAAAGTACTCCCATCTTTATGGCACATGGCACTTATGATCCTGTTGTAGCCTTAGACCGTGCTCAAGCCTCCCATGCTCTATTAGAAAAATTAGGCTACCAGGTAGACTGGAATGAATATCCAATGGAGCATTCTGTGAATCACGAAGAGCTTGGTGATATCTCTCGATTTTTACAAACAGTGCTACCTAAAAGTACTACCTAAAGCGTAAAACATCAGGCAGAATATTTTTAGCGATGTGCGTTCAATACCTCACTAGCGTTAACGTTGAATGGGTCAAGAGCCACTTTGACTTGGAACTTCCAAGCTCAGCAGTACATGATGTTTTTCCCACTTATCCTGGACCGATCGTTCTGAAAAGTCATAACACCGAACGCACTGCAATTGGACTGGCACGCTTTGGCTTAATTCCCTCATGGGCAAAGGATGGGAATTTCGGCAGAAAAACTTATAACGCAAGGGCAGAAACGGTTTCTGAGAAACCATCCTATAAAAATGCTTGGCTTAAGCGACATTACGCATTAGCAATAGCCGATGCATTTTATGAGCCCAATTATGAAATCGGTAAAGCAGTTCGTACCAGAATTAGACAAACGAATGGTGAGCCGATGGGAATTGCCTCTATCTGGGATACCTGGACCGAACCCGAAACGGGAGAATTAATAGTGACATTTTCTATGCTCACTATCAATGCTGATGAACACCCCCTCATGAATCGTTTTCATAAACCGGAAGAGGAAAAACGAACTATCGTGCCCCTAAAGCCCGAGTTATTTCATGATTGGTTAAATGCCACTCCAGATACAGCAAGAGACCTTCTCAGTCTTTCCTCAATACCGGAACTGACGTTCTAAGTAGATTTTTTAAAATACTGCTTAATCTTAGGTACTCTCAAGGTAAGAAGTAGTAATAGGACGAGGGCATAAATTGCCACAGTTCCAACATCATTCTTGCCTGCTTTATGCCACCAGTAATGCGCAATAACTGTGCAAGCGATGACATACACTAATTTGTGTAACACGCTCCAATATTTACCTAGGCTACGAACAGCCCAATGATTGGAGGTCAGCGCTAATGGTATTAACAAAACAAAGCTGATAAAGCCCATTGTAATAAATGGCCTATCCATGACATCCTTTAACATCGCATGCAAATCAAAGTTCTGATCAAGCCAAAGCCAAATTAAAAAATGGATAGATGCATAAAAAAAGCAAAAGAGGCCAAACATCCGCCGCATCTTGATCCATATTGTCCAAGTAGTCAGGAGGCGTAATGGGGTCATTGCCAAAGTAATGCATAAAAATACTAAGGCCCAGGTTCCTGTCGAGCGTGTTATCCACTCCACCGGATTGGCACCTAAGTCATCGTGCATCCCAAGCCAAACAAGACGAATCATGGGCAACAACGAAAGGATAAAGAAACTAGGCTTTAAATAAGACATGAGACATATTAGACGACTTACGTTTAAAGATATCGGAATAAGAAAAAGCCACCTTGCGGTGGCTTTCACAGAAATCAAACTACGATTAAGCTAAACTCAATCCCTCTTTATACAGCGGGAAGTTTCGTACTGGCCTGCCAATTGCTGCAGAAATAGCATTTGCCACGGCGGGACCGACCACACAAATCGTCGGCTCTCCTACACCACCCCAAAAATCATAAGTAGATACGAGCACAGTTTCGATGCGTGGCGTAGATGCAAGCTTGAGCAAAGGATAAGAATCTAGGTTTTGCTCCTTGATGCGGCCATTCTCAACGGTAATCTCGGGATTAAAAATTGCCCCTAAGGCCATAGCAACTGAGCCTTCAATTTGCTCACGTGTGAGATAAGGATTCACGATGTGGCCAGCATTTAATGCAAATACCAATCGATTGATCTTCACGATATTGTTTTGTACTGATACTTCTGCAACGCATGCGGAGTAGCTGGCATAACCCATAAACTGAGCCACACCTCTAAAGTGACCAGCAGGCAATGGTTTTTCCCAGTTCGCTTTTTTGGCCGCAGCATTTAAGACGCCTAAATGCTTGGGATGACTTTGCATTAAGGCTTGTCTAAATTGGACAGGGTCTTTGCCCGCAGCTTTGGCACACTCATCCATAAAGCACTCCATGAAGATGCCATTTTGGTTTGTGTTTACGCCGCGCCATGGCCCAACAGGCACATGGGTGTTCTTCATAACGTATTCCGTTAGTAAAGTGGGGAAGGTGTATCCCAACTGAGCATCCGGACCTTTTTCATAAAAGCCCTGAAGTTGGCGCTCATCCTTACCGTCTTTGATAGATTGAGGTGATGCTAGCGCATTAATGGATTGACCAGCTACTTTAATATGCATACCCGTAACATTACCGGAGCCATCAAGACCAGCAGTCATTTTTGCCATCGCTATCGGATGGTAAAAATCGTGCGTCATATCTTCCTCACGGCTCCACAGGACTTTGACAGGTACTCCAGGATAGGCTTGGGCTACCTTAGCGGCATATCTGACAAAGTCTTGCGTAGAACCACGACGACCTAGACCACAACCTGAATCTAATTTATAGACTTCACACTTTTCCAGCGGGAAACCAGTGGCCTCAGATAGCGCAGCAAAAGATCCTTCCCCATTTTGCGTTGGGACCCATGCTTCTGCGCGATCACCTGTAATCTTCACAGTGGCATTCATCGGCTCCATGGTGACGTGAGCACGAAATGGTGTGTAGTAAATGGCCTCTACTTTTTTGGCAGATCCAGAAATCGCTGCAGGTGCGTTCCCCTCTTTACGTTGCCAGAAATCACCTTGCTCATCTAATCCATCGCGCATTAATGTATAGATGTCAGCTTGCGAAACATTCGCACCCTTACCTTCATTCCATACAATAGGTAAAACATCTAAGGCAGTCTTGGCACGCCACCAGGTATCTGCAACCAATGCCACAGTATCGTCATTGATCCTAACAACGCCTTTAACGCCGCGAAGGTTTTTGACTTTAGACTCGTCATAACTTACTAACTTTCCACCAAATACAGGGCATGATTTCACAGCGGCGCAAAGCATGCCAGGGAGCTGTAAATCTGCACCGTATACCTTTGTGCCATTAACCTTATTGGCTGTATCGATACGTGCATATGGCTGTCCAGCCACCTTCCACGCTCTAGGATCTTTTAAGGTGATGGATTTTGGATCAGGCGGAGTTAAAGTTGAAGCCAGCTCAGCCACTTTTCCATAAGTAGTTTTACGTCCTGTTGGAACATGAGTGATCACACCCTTATCAACCACTAATTCACTAACGGGAACATTCCACTGATTGGCAGCAGCCTGAACGAGCATGATGCGTGCAGCTGCTGCACCACGACGAACGTAGTCTTCAGAAATCCGGATTCCACGGCTACCACCGGTGCCATGCTCGCCCCAAACGCGCTTGCGTACCAAGCTTTGCCCTGGGGTAGCAGATTGTGTTTTAACTTTTTTCCAGTTGCACTCCAACTCTTCGGTCACTAACTGCGCCAGACCAGTACGCGTGCCTTGGCCCATTTCGGAGCGGGCGATTCTGATAAATACAGTCTCATCTGGTTTAATGCTGACCCATGCATTGACCTCGGCTTCACCAAATTGTGTTGGTGTATTGGGATCATATTTACTATCTGCTTGTGCAAAAGCGAGCTCAGGTAATGCGCCTATTCCCAGCATCAAGCCGCCACCTACCACGGTACCCTTGATAATAAAATCGCGACGAGAAACGTTTTCTAAAGTCTTGTTCTGTATGTTCATGATCTTTCCCTTAACCACGGGTCGCTAGAGAAGCGTCGTATTGTGCGAGGACATCTGCTAATTTTTTCTGCCCAGATGCCACATGTATACCATCCCGTATCTTTTGATAAGTACCGCAACGACATACATTGGACATTGCATTATCAATATCAGCATCGGTTGGCTTCGGATTTTTCTTGAGTAAGGCGGCGGCTGCCATTACTTGACCTGATTGGCAATATCCACACTGAGGAACATCCAATGCAATCCAAGCTTTTTGAACTGGATGAGAATTATCTTTAGAGAGCGCTTCAATCGTAGTAATTTTAGCTGCTCCAACAGAGGACACTGGCACCGAACAGGAGCGCACTGGCTCACCATTCATATAAACAGTGCAGGCACCGCATTGAGCAACGCCGCATCCATACTTTGTTCCTGTTAAGCCAACGACCTCGCGAATTGCCCAAAGTAAAGGCATATTCGGCTCTACATCAATATTATGAATTTGACCATTAATGGTTAATTGCATTCCTATCTCCTTTGTCTATTTTGAATATGTTTTTATTGTTTTAGATGACTATAAATCATTATTGGCGCAAAGATCAGACCCTCGAATTCATCAAGGCTTTCCGACTGGACGCAGGCCGTTATCAGTAAAAACCCTAGAACCCCAAGCCGATTGCATCAAGGCAATCAATGGAGCCAGTTGTGCCTGATCCGGATCTTTACACCATAGAGAATAGCGAGTGGCGAGCTCAATATCCCTTGGAAAAGGGCCCAATAAACTTTCGGGCCAGGCTTGCATGATTTCGCTCACCTGAGTAATGCCCAGCTCCACCTTTTTTGCTTTGACCAACTTCATTGTCTCTACACCATCAGGAGCCAAAATTGCTTTCGCCATCACTTCTTTTTCAATACCGAGCTGCTGTATTAAGGATTGAAAATATCGGCCAACTGTCGCGCCTCTGGCTGGATCTGAGAACGCAATACTGCGCGCATTTAATAGTACAGTTCTTAACTGCTCGCTAGTATTGATGGCTTGCTTTACCCTGCCAGAAGTTGCAATACCAGCAACAGTATCTGCAAGCGCAATAAGATCTGAAGCTTTCAATCTTCCCGTCTTTAATGCTTCATTCATTCTAGATTCAGTGGTGATCAAGCATGTACTGTTGGCATCCTCGAAAAAATGCTTCTCTGCCGCACCAGCAGTATCAAAAGAATTGATCACTCGATCACCGGTATTTAAGCCATTGAAGGCGGCAGCAAATTGCAACATGGGGAGCTTTACACCAGCAGCTGAATAGATCCGAAATTCTTTTGACCAGGCTGCGGATGAAAATAGACAAGTCCAAAAAAGAGCTAGTAATAGTAATTTTTTGGCCGTCATTTACCAATCCATATATTCAACAAAGAAAACTCAGACGAGGTCAGTGGCTCAGCGAGAATGATAAGACTCATCATCGTCAGCAAAATCATAAAAATGGTTTGTGGGATAGTCATGAAGGTCGCAGATTTTGCCGATGGGCTAATACGCATAGCATATGCATGCGTTAATACCAAAGCAATCACATGCCCAAGAATAATTGAACATACTGCCAGATACCAAATCTGACTAACATCAATTAGGCCAATAACCGGTCGATATTGGGCACCTCCAAAAAGATTCCAGCCGAGTCCAAGGGGATCAGAGATTAAAAAAATGATACTTTGACCTTGATTCAATAGGCTTGAGAAATTATGGGCAAAGAGATAGGCAATCGCTATGGGAATGAGTGGGCGTGAAAAAAGTTGAATGATCTGATTAATGGAGATCGATGACACAATTTGATGTGATACCCAGCAGGCGAAATAGTAAGCGCCAAAAAAAGCAAACCAAAGAGCGATCAAGCCAATAGTTCCTTCTAGGTAACCATTGCCTAGACTGGGGTCAAGCCCAATATTACTTAAAGCTTCTTGAAAAAATGGCCATGCACCACTCCCATGAATACCATCAAACAATACGATGATTAACATCGCAATAATGAAAGCTGTCAATCCCTTAGGTGCGTAATAGTGGTCCTCAGACAATAAAATTCCGCGTCCTGGCAGCCTTATAGTCACTCTTGATGGGTCCGCTTGAAAACCCAATACTCCGAACTCCCCGAGCAAATTAAAACAGATCGAGAAAAAATCAAATTGCTTAATCCATGCCGTTTTTCCAAATGCTGACATACCCAACATACTGACAATGGTCCAAATCAGAGCGAAGGTAGTAATCTTTTGAGGCACGAATGCAATTGGATAAACGACCTCCATCCACCCCCACGCTAACAGAAAGACAGTTGCGGGATAGACCCCCACTGCATCTGGTAAAGCAAGGATTGGAAAGCGTCTTTTTAAGCCGAGGTATTGCAAGACCTTATGAAGGTAATCAAACAATATGCTCCATGGATTTACGAGAGGCCAAAAATTTCCCACAAGTGAAATGCACAAGGAGAATCCAACCCACCAATTGATCCAAATAAAAGTTGGGGCTAAATTCATCAAGGGATTTTGGGGGCCGAAATATCCTGCTGCGATTACTACTACCAGTAGCAATAAACTCATTGCCTGAAAAAAATAGACTGGCCAACCAAGCAAAGTACTTTTAGGGATGGAAAAGGTGCGCTGCCCCTTCCACGTATCAAAGTAACTCCAATACTGTGTAGATATCAAAATGAGCAAAAAACTCAATCCCAGTATCATGGCACTACCAATGAGAAAAAATTCTAAGGGAATTGGCAGGTCATAGCGCTCATCAAAACTATGGGCACCCACGCCAAGTGGGATAAATAAAATACTGAATACTGAGCTAACGAGTAAGAAACGCACTAGTTCGGATAGACCTCTAGTAAAGCTAAGGGCTCAGAATGATGAATTCCTTTACCACGCTCACTCTCAGGATGCCACTCCACTCGATAACGGCCAGTAGCAGTGGCAGTAAATGAATACATAGTAGGTTTCTGCGCTTTAATGATCTGATCGATATGGTAGGCATGAATGTGGAGTTCACCATCTGCATCACTGAGAACTTTCCAGCGAATCTGATCACCCTTTTGCACTTTCATTAAGTAAGATCCTTTTGGAACCTTACCATTTTGAATATTCAACTCAAACTCCTTCTCTGCGGCCTGGCAAGTGAGCGCAGCGAGTATGAAGATACCCGCTAGCGCTAACCTCAGCAAATTCAGAGACTGTGAAGCGAAAGACCTCATTACTACCGATCAGCCTCTTTCCAATTGGCGATTGCTTTAGCGGGACCGGTAAGGGAAAGAATATGCATCCCCGTATTAGCACGATCAACGATATAAATGTAACCCCGTGAATCTACTTCTACGTTGTTTGTTTGAATCACTTTCTTATCGGATGCTGCAGTGAATGGTAACTTGCCTCTTTGAGTTACGGGTGTCTCCAGCACTACAGTATTTGCGTTCATTGCAGGAATGAAATAGCCCACCTCTTTTGGCATAAATGGATCTCTGATATCTACCGCTCTCACCCCAGCATTAAAGTAGGAGAAGAACATCAATTTACGATAGAAGACATCCGTCATATTTTCATTTGAAGAATGCGTACCAAAGCGACCGCCCTTAGAACAGTAATTCGCAGTTTTCTCAGGCACTCCCCAATTCGATACACCAAATGGCTTCTTCTCATTACTGATATCGACAACCCAGACCATTTGGCGACCCTCTAGGCACTCCTTCTGAATCGCCTCATTGGTAACCACTAAGAAGTCTCGTTTAGAACCTAGTAAATTTTTCGAGAATTCTTCAATCTTGACATCCATTAATGGAAATGTCGTGTGCGCCCCGTGCATGACTGGCATATCCACTCTAGAAACCTGAGGGGAGAGTAGGTTCTCTGGAGTTGGGTCTTTAGGACCATTTAACAATTTGTCACGATCAACAATCTGAATAATGCCGTTTGTATTTGTGCCATATCCAAAGTACACACGATTGCCTTTAGGGCCGGTAGACATTGCACCATGCAGTTGCACTGGAACATCTCCTGATGCACCAGGCTGTTGACCAACCAAACCAAAATCTCGAATGAATACTGGCTTCTCAGGATCAGAGAGATCGTAGATTTGGGTCATGCGATTGGTGCGCCATTGAGGATTGCCTGATACGAGATAAGCAATGCCGGTATCGCATTCCCAAAAGCTCTTATGAGTCCCTTTCAAGCCCTTGACCACTGTTGTCAAGAGAACAGGATCTTCCGGCTTAGTCACGTCCCAAATCTCATGCGCTTGGTTACCAAAGACCCGCAGCATATAAAACTTATTCTTATTGGCCTTTGGGAGAGTATCACCGCCACAAACTCGAACCATTTGGGCCCCGCCCTGCTCAGCCTTACCTTCTTCTCCAGGTATATGCGCTAAATACTTAGGACGCTTTACATCGGTGACATCTACAATCGAGGTACCGTTCTCCTCCATTTTTCCATTCAGGGGATTGAGCTTGTTATCACCATGATGACCAATATAAGCAATCCATCGATTACCTTGTTTCTGAATAGTTGGCTGATAGGCAGTTCTTCCCTGCAAATCGTTGTAGCCCTCTAAGGCCATATTCTTGGCAGAGTCAACACCCTGTGCATTTGCATAACTGCTCAGCACGCAGAAAAAAAACGCAATAGATGAGATGCTCAATACTTTCATACCGTCTCCAGTTTATGGATATCAATCAAAGATATTTCAAGACATTATTAAAGACTAATGTTCCATTGAAACTCCTGGCCATTTTAATACCAATATCTCAATAACCCTCAACCTGAATACTGCATGCCTTTCACATTCAGGGTTGTATCGAATTAATTGCATCGCAGCAATCTGGCCTAGAAAAGCGATATACCTTAGGCGAGGAATTAATCCGTATCACTTTAGGTATTAGGAATGATTTTAGAAAAAAGCCGATGCAAATCTCAATATTAGATTGGGTTTAAAGAATAATCATTTAGGTATAGATTAATCACTCTCAGCCCCTTTTATTTGCTATTCTCAAGACTCAATTAAGGATATCTATGACAAACGAAGATCAAACCCAAAACGACGAAGATTTTGACTATGGTTGTGAGTGCGCCATGACCTTATTAAATGAGCCCACTGAAGACTGTCTAAATGACCTCATTGATGAACTAGATGAGGATGGCATGATTGCCACAGAGGTAGTCTACGGCTTGTTGGCTACTATCCTCATGAGCATTAATGAAGAGGATCACGAAGGGGACGAGCATTAATATTCTGGGCTAAGATATCCATCCTCTTAGCTAGCTGAATATCCAACTCCGTCAATCCTTTGGCAGAGTGCGTGCTTAATTGAACTAGCACTTTATTCCAGGAATTTGACCAATCGGGATGATGGCCTATCTCCTCTGCAAACTGAGCACATTGCGTCATAAACTCAAATGCCAATCTAAAATCAGCAAATATAAATTCCCTGAAAATCGTTTGCGCCTGCAGATCGACTTTCCATTGCGGTATCGCGCTCTGAAAATCAAAATCCTGAGATAGTACTGAAGTATTCATTTAAATGTCCATATTCTGAGAAAGTAATTGAAGATCATTAGGATAAAGCCAACGCCATTCACCTGGTGCTAAATCTTGCGGCATTACATAGGCACCAATCTGCTTACGATGTAGTTGTTCTACATGATTACCGACTGCAGCTATCATGCGCTTAACTTGATGATAGCGCCCTTCTACGATCGTCATTGCCAAGGTTTTTTCCGATAGCAAGTCGCAGGCTTTAGCAAAGCATGGCTTTGGATCATCCTCTAATACAACCCCCTTTAGCAGATGATCCATTTGCGACCCAGTGATAGGATCCGGCGTTGTAATTTCATATACCTTGCCAATATTTTTCTTCGGTGTAGTCATCTTGTGAATAAATTGACCATCATCAGAGATCAAGAGTAAGCCTGTGGTGTCATAGTCCAAGCGCCCCACACATTGCAATCCGCGCTCTACAAACGGACTAGGCAATAAACTGTAGACACTAGGATGATGAGTCGTTTTATGTGAACACTCATAATTGAGTGGCTTATGAAAAGCGATATAGGCCTTCTCGTGATATTCCCAATCCGTTCCCTCCACATTAAGCACTAGGCCATCTGGCGAGATGCACTCATCTGGATCACTGGCCAAGACGCCATTCACCTTGACTAGATCTGCATATACGAGATCTGCACAATACCTACGCGTACCAAAGCCTTGGCTAAAGAGGATTTTTTCGAGAGAAATGGGTTTTGCCATATATGCCGCAAAGGATACTACAGAGAACCCTTAAAACGACTTACCGCGCGGCCTTAAACGGAATTCATTATTATCAAAGGTATTGCTTTTAACTACCTCCCAATATTATGCTCTCATCACCTGTGACCCGTAAACCACTCCATACTCGAGAAATTCGTTTTCAAGGCTTTGCTCGTGAAGATGGGCTCTGGGATATCGAGGCACACCTCAAAGATACTAAGTCTCATCCATTTACCACTGGCGTCAAAACCTGGATACCAGGTGAGCCTATTCATGACATGTGGATTCGGGCAACTGTTGATAGTCAATTAGTCATTCGCAATATTGAAGTAGCAATGGATAGTCACCCGCATGCAGAATGTCCTGCAGTGATTCCACCCATGGATGCACTGATTGGAGCGCGAATGGGCAAAGGCTGGCGCAAAACCATTGAATCCCATTTGGGTGGGATTAAAGGATGCACGCATTTACGCGAGCTTCTCAATAATATTGCTACGGCAGCCTACCAATCTATTCCAGGCGCCCTGTTTGATGCCGATGAGAACAAGCCGCCGCTTTATTTGGGTAAATGTAAATCTTGGGACTTTGATGGCCCAGTTGTGATGCGCATTTATCCCAAGTTTTATCAATGGAAGAATGGGGAAGTGAAGTCTTAAAGCTCTCCACGGTGGATATTCAATGCATTAAAAGTTTGTTGTATTGGCATGACTTCTAAAACATTGATGTTCATATGCGCCGGTAATGTAGCTGACCAATATACTGCCTCAGCAATATCATCCGCACTCAGAAATTGCACGCCGCTATAAACCTTTTGCGCTTTCTCATCATCCCCCTTAAAGCGCACATTAGAAAATTCGGTTCCGCCACACATACCAGGCTCAATACAACTCACGCGCACTGGGGTGCCAACAAGATCGGCCCGCATATTTAAACTAAATTGCTTTACAAAGGCTTTGGTACCACCGTATACATTGCCACCAGGATAGGGGTAGTTAGCGGCTACCGATCCAATATTAATAATATGTCCCCGCTTGCGATCAACCATACCAGGTAGAAATGCGCGACTCATATGAACTAAGCCTTTGATATTGGTATCGATCATTCGATCCCAATCTTCTAAAAAAGCTTTAGGGGCAGGTTCCAAGCCCAAGGCTAGGCCAGCGTTATTCACTAAAATCGTGACCTTAGAAAAATCTGTGGGCAAAGTGGCCGGAAAAACATCGACCGTCTCGCTATCGCAAACATCGAGCGCCACTGTCAACAGCTTTTTCTGCTGCTCTAGAGGAAGTGATGCCTTCAAGGCATCTAAGCGCTCTACCCTTCTACCAGCAGCAATCACCTTATGACCATTGGCTAAAAATCGACGTGCAATAGCCTCTCCAAATCCAGCTGTAGCGCCAGTGACTAAGACGATGTGTTCCATGTTGCGATTTACCTTTTGAAAAATTTATCCGTGATCTACTAAGTATGCACCGTCTATTTTGGCTGCACCTGATTTCACCAGTGCCTGGGCTAGCCATTGAGGAAATTCATCCATATCCATATGTAATTGCTGCGCGGCATCTCTGAGAGCAGGAGTCTTTGCTATCCACGCATTTACCAATGGGATTTCTTTACTCTGCCACTCTAATAATTTGTACTTCAAAAGGACTTTGGCGCCATGTCGAGCATTGCGATCAGGACTGGAGGCCAAGTAATCTAAACGGGAGCGCGCTGTCTCAATAGATTTTGCAAGTTCTGTGAATGGCTTACCATGCCCGGGAATGACTAAAGCTACTGGCAATGATTCAATTAGATCCAGAGTTTGCGCCACTTCTTCAAACCCAGATTCACCCCAAAGCTCAGGAAAAATGACCCCAAAGCCATCTTCCCACAGGGCATCTGCAGAAATCAAAATACGATGATCGGCTTGATACAGCATGACGGAATGTGGGTCATGTCCTGGCGCAGCTAATATGCTCCATTGATATCGTCCAAGCAATATTTCTTGGCCAGGCAGCAATACTCCATGGTGGCTAAATTCTGGGCATTCTTGTCCAAGATTTTCATAGCTCAGAAGATTTGTGTCCCAATCCTTGACTGCAAGCTCTTCAGCCGCAGGGATATAAACCTCGCACCTAAAATGCTTTTGTAAAGCTGCATTGCCGCCACAGTGGTCTGAGTGCAGATGGGTATTGACCACTTTATTTAAACCTGACAGTCCATGTTTTTGAATGGCATTAGAAACCAAATCCACAGTCATTTTAGAATGCGCGTAATACCCAGTATCTACAACTGAAACATCACTCTCCCCAAAATGGAAAATATTATTCGCTGAAAGCCAGCCTCTCTCATAGACCTCAATACCAGGCGGTAGCAATAACGCGTTCTTCTGCATTTTTACTAGAAACTATTTCTTCATTTTGATAGCTTAATAAAACTTTTTCAAATCCATACCAGCGTACATGCTGGCAACTTGATCGCTGTAACCATTAAACATCTGGGTCTTGATCTTGGGAGCAAAGGCGCCCTTTGGATCTCCAATTCTTCGTTCACTAGCTTGACTCCAACGAGGATGATCTACCTGTGGATTAACGTTGGAATAAAAGCCATACTCACGAGCATCAAACTGGCTCCAGCTCGTTTTAGGCATCTCTTCAGTAAAACGAATTTTTACAATCGATTTGGCGCTCTTAAAGCCGTACTTCCAAGGAACTACGATACGCACTGGAGCACCGTTTTGCTTTGGCAGAACTTCGCCATATAAGCCAAAGGTGAGTAGGGTCAAAGGGTTCATCGCTTCATCCATACGTAAACCCTCGCGATACGGCCAATCAATAATGTTGCTCTTGACCCCAGGCATTTGTTTACGGTCAGCTAGAGAAATGAATTCCACATACTTAGCAGACCCTAAAGGCTCTACCTTACTAATTAACTTGGATAATGAATACCCATCCCATGGAATAACCATGGACCAGCCCTCAACACAACGCATGCGATAGATGCGCTCTTCCATTGGCGCTAACTTTAATAGGTCGCCAATATCAAGAGTCAGCGGCTTTTTTACTAAACCCTCTATTGACACAGTCCAAGGTCTCGTTTGTAAAGTATTGGCGTAAGCTGCTGGATCAGA
Source organism: Polynucleobacter sp. AP-Melu-500A-A1 (assembly GCF_018882125.1). Classification (GTDB taxonomy): domain Bacteria; phylum Pseudomonadota; class Gammaproteobacteria; order Burkholderiales; family Burkholderiaceae; genus Polynucleobacter. The sequence continues at coordinate 74,255 of NZ_JACVOZ010000004.1, read as the reverse complement.
CTTATCTGTACCGAACTCATAAAAGTTGTTGTAACTCGTTACATATTTCAGGGGGGTAAGTTCGTCCTTAGCTGCATAACTAGAATTGAGTGTAGCAGCGAGTTTTTCTGGAGCTGCAGCTAAAGCTTGCCTTGAAAACCAAGGGGCGAGTGCCATACCAAAGCTACCAGCAGCGGCAGCCTTAATCAACTCACGGCGATGCTCAAAAACCGCTTGAGGGGTAATTTCACTGGCAAGAATTTTGGGGTCGAAATAGCGCATACAAATCCCTCAATAAAAGTAATAAGGCTATTTTGCTACTGATGGCAATTTATTGCTGATCTTCGATTAATCTATAAAGAAAAAGGCAAACCCAGGGGTTTGCCTTTTCAATGGAAAGCCTAAGCTAGAAATTAAGCATTGGCAGCTTTTAAAAGAGCATTAAAGGTAGCGCTTGGACGCATTACCGCCTCGTATTTCACTGGATCCACCATATAGTACCCACCAATGTCAGCCGGCTTACCTTGAACAGATTTAAGCTCGTCGATAATCTTTTTCTCATTCTCAGCCAAGGACTTCGCTAAGGGAGCAAAGTGAGCTTGTAATTCCTTATCCTCTGATTGATCTGCCAATGCTTGGGCCCAATACATTGCCAAGTAGAATTGACTACCACGGTTATCTAATTCACCAGTACGTGGTGAAGGTGACTTATTATTTTCTAATAATTTACCAGTAGCCTCATCCAAAGTGCGGGCCAAGAGCTTCACTTTAGCATTACCGGTCTTATCACTAATATCTTCTAAAGATACTGCTAATGCCAAGAACTCACCAAGAGAGTCCCAACGTAAATGGTTTTCTTCTAATAGCTGTTGAACGTGCTTAGGAGCCGAACCACCGGCACCTGTTTCAAACAGACCGCCGCCAGCCATCAAGGGCACGATAGACAACATCTTTGCGCTGGTCCCTAATTCCATAATGGGGAACAAGTCCGTGAGATAGTCGCGCAAGATATTGCCCGTTACTGAAATAGTATCTTTGCCACGAATCACGCGCTCTAAGGTGTAACGCATTGCACGTGTTTGAGACATGATCTGCACATCTACATCTTTAAGGTCGTAATCCTTCAGATAGGTATTCACCTTCTTAATTAACTCTGCTTCATGTGGGCGGTACTCATCCAACCAGAATACGGCTGGAGTATTAGAGAGGCGCGCACGATTGACGGCCAATTTAACCCAGTCACGAATTGGAGCATCTTTCACTTGGCACATACGCCAGAGATCACCTTCTTCAACATTTTGCTCTAGTAACACAGTACCGTCATCAGCAACGATACGAGCTATACCCGCTTCTGAAATCTCGAAAGTCTTATCATGTGACCCATATTCTTCAGCCTGTTGCGCCATTAAGCCTACGTTAGGTACGGTGCCCATCGTAGTTGGATCAAAGTTCCCATGAGTCTTACAGAAATTGATGATTTCTTGATAGATACGGGCAAAGGTACTCTCTGGAATGACAGCCTTGGTGTCATGTAAACGACCATCAGCCCCCCACATTTTTCCACCCACCCGAATCATGGCAGGCATTGAAGCGTCCACAATCACGTCGCTTGGGGAATGTAAATTAGTAATGCCTTTTGCTGAATCCACCATAGCTAATGCAGGGCGATGCTCATGGCAAGCATGCAAGTCATGAATAATTTCTTCGCGCTTTGATTCTGGCAAAGTTTTTATCTTTTCATACAAGCTGCTCATGCCGTTATTGGCATTCACACCCAACTCTTCAAATAACTTGGCGTGCTTCTCAAATGCATCTTTGTAAAAAATCTTGACAGCATGACCGAACACAATTGGGTGAGACACCTTCATCATGGTGGCCTTCACATGCAAGGACAGCATCATTCCGGTTTTATATGCATCTTCGATCTCTTTTTCATAGAATTCGCACAAAGCTTTTTTGCTCATGAACATGCTGTCGATGATTTCACCAGCCAATAAGGAGACCTTTGGCTTGAGAACGATGGTGTTGCCGCTCTTCGTGACCAAATCCATCCTTACATCGCATGCTTTAGTCATGGTCATTGACTTTTCACCAGCGTAGAAGTCGCCGCCGTGCATATGAGAAACGTGGGTGCGAGATGCCTGACTCCACTCACCCATGGAGTGAGGATGCTTCCGGGCAAATTGCTTCACAGCATTGGGTGCACGACGATCTGAATTGCCTTCGCGCAATACTGGATTTACCGCACTACCGAGGCATTTCGAGTAGCGAGTACGAATGGACTTCTCTTCATCAGTCTTAGGATCATCAGGAAAATTCGGGATCTTGTAACCTTTGGACTGCAACTCTTTAATGGCAGCCAATAATTGCGGAATAGAAGCGCTAATATTGGGTAACTTGATAATATTGGTATCAGGCATCAAGGTCATTTTGCCCAGCTCAGCTAAATTGTCTGGAACTTTTTGCTCATCGCTTAAACACTCAGGAAACTCAGCAAGGATGCGAGCAGCAACAGAGATATCACTCGAAACAATTTCTACTCCAACAGGCGCTGTAAACGTACGAATGATTGGCAGAAATGCAAAGGTTGCCAAAAGTGGCGCCTCATCTGTCAGCGTATAAATAATCTTTGATTTCTCTGAAGCCATTAATTTTTCCTCGATGTTGATAAATTCACAGAGTCAGGTTATTACCCTGCCACTCTCACGCTCCGCATTTTGTCGGTCACTTTTAACGACCCTTTTTGCCAAGGAGGCGAGTCTATTATTTTAAATCATAGGGTTTGGCAAAATTGCCATATTTGTAGCTCAGGACCTCCAAAGCACTCAATTTAAGGGAATCTACCAAGACATACAGATTGCTCATTTCAACGTAAACTCAAGCCAATGACCAGCAAGCACCCCCTACTGAATAAAAATCTGGTCTTACTTATTGTCTGCCAAGGTCTATTTCTCATCAATAATGTGACCTTCATCGCCATAAATGGTCTGGTTGGCTTTAGCCTTGCGCCTTTCAGTTGGATGGCAACCTTACCGGTGATGGGCTACGTAGTTGGTGGTGCATTCGCAACCTCGATTGTTGCTAAGTCACAGAATTATTTTGGGCGAAAAATCTCCTTTCAAATTGGCCTGCTGGTGGCCATGCTCTCAGCCCTTCTCTGCGCCTATGCTGCAATGACCAGAAACTTTTGGCTGCTCACTACGGGTACCTTTATAGCGGGCTATTACAGCGCTAATGGCCAACTCTACCGGTTTGCCGCTGCGGAACTCACCGAGGCCAGCCAGAGGGACAAAGCAGTGTCTTGGGTCTTAGCTGGTGGAATTTTGGGTGCCGTGATTGGGCCTAATTTAGCCTCCTGGACGAGAGATTTATTTGATACCGCATTTCTAGGGGCTTATCTCACACTTGCGATTGCAGGCTTCATCGGCATAGGCGTGATGCAATTGATTCACTTTCCTGAAGAATTTAAAACTGCGCACCATCTTTCTGATGGCAGAAGTCTGAAAACCATTCTTGCTCAACCCGTATTTATGGTGGCAGTAATTGGCGCCGCCCTGGGCTATGGAGTGATGAATCTGCTGATGGCTGCCACACCTTTGGCGATGCAAATCTGTGGCCTCCCGTTTTCCGATACCGCCCTAGTGCTCGAATGGCATGTGATTGGGATGTTTGCTCCAGGATTTTTTACTGGCTCACTCATTCAACGTTTTGGCGCACTGAAAATGATGGGTGTAGGCGTAGTCCTGAATTTTGTGTGCATCGCAATTGCGCTCACAGGTACAGACCTGCATCAATTTTTTATTGCCCTCTTCTTGCTGGGAGTGGGTTGGAATTTCTTGTTCACTGGCTCCACCTCATTGGCAATGACAGCCTACAAACCTAATGAACGGGATAAGGCACAAGCTGCTATCAACTTTTTTGTTTTTGGAACAATGGCCTTTACATCTTTTGGCTCAGGCGCGCTGATCACCTCACAAGGATGGAACATTCTCAATCTGGGCTCCCTCATCCCCGTCTTCGTTACTGCCGCAGCCTTAATTTGGCTAGGTAACTTCCATCGAAAAGAAGCGTTGCGCTAAGACGTTTTTGCTAGCGGTAAATTGAATAATAGGTTCTGGGGTTTAAGCTTGAGCTGCTGTAGCTCATTCATGGCAATCGCCATATAGACTGGCTTGCCTGCTTGCACCTTCGTTACAGCAGCCTCATCAATAAAGTCTAGACGAAACAAGCAAATGATCTTTTCCAGCTCATCCGCGTCAAGAACATCTTTGTTGTATAGCTTATTGAGTATCACTGTTGCGCAAGCATCTAAGCCTACATGCCAGGACCATCTGGGGTCTTGAATCTGTTGCATCGGCGTAATGCGTACTTGTACACCGAGGAAGTGCAAGATCCATTTTTCCAGTAGACGAGAAAATTGATTTATAGCCTCATGCCCGAAATTCAACTGCACCGCTAAATCAAAATCTTCATCTCTGGCCCAATACTCCTGCGCATTTTCCTCATGTAAAACATCTAAATCTGCAGACCTGCTTGTCATGGACTTCCCTTTAAGTAAATCCATAATATTTCCAGTCTCACCGCCCTGTGCATTGCGATCTACCACTTCATGATCCGCGCCCATCACAATGCCATCATCCAAAACACTAATTTTTTGGGTTCTAAAAAATAACTCCCCCATCCTTGCTTCTAGAGGATGAGCCTCTTCGCCCAAAATGTGTCTCACAAAAATCTGCGCAAGCTGCGAAACAAACAGAGGTGGCACGTCAACACCATCACCCTTAAACAAGCTCATATAAAAACTCTCTAAAGAGCTAGCGGCTAAAAGACGTGATCGGTAACGCAGCCAGACGCGATAGTTTTCCTGAATATCCTCATCGGCCATATTGGCGATTTCTTGATCGGTCAATTCGGAGCGAGGATTCTGGGTGAGGCGTTGATGTAATGCTTGCTCTACCGCACAAGACTCTGGCACCAAACTTAATTCTGGACTCTGGAGATAGGTTCGCAAAAAGTCATCCGTTACCAATAATTGCCCATCCGGGCTAATAGTTAAGGTTTTATAGGCAGAATGAGGCCAAAAATTTGTCATACGTTTATAAAGCTTGCACCTAGATAATCAATTAGTCTCAGAATATACTAGTCAATCATTTTTAGATGAAATAGGGAAATTATGAGCGAACTCCAAAAAATTGATACTGTTGTTGGCGAGGGTACAGAAGCTGCTGTGGGCAAACATGTCGATGTGCACTACACAGGCTGGTTATATGATGAAAATGCTGCGGATCACAAAGGTCAAAAGTTTGATAGCTCCTTAGACCGTGGACAACTGTTTAGCTTTCCTTTGGGTGCCGGTCATGTGATCAAGGGCTGGGACGAAGGTGTGGCTGGTATGAAGATTGGTGGCAAACGTACGCTCATCATCCCTTCCGAGATGGGTTATGGTGCCCGTGGTGCTGGTGGCGTTATTCCACCAAACGCGACTTTAGTATTTGATGTTGAACTCCATGGTGTGAACTAAGTAAGATTTTGCAGTTTTACTGCTCGTAATAAAAAAGCCACCCTCGGGTGGCTTTTGTTTTAGCAATCTTAATTTTATGAGCGCAAATCTTTACCGTTCAAAGTTAAACGATTATTAGAACGATCTTGGCAAATACCAATGAGTCGATTGCGTTCTGCTAATACCTTATCTGCATAGCCGCCATCATCTTCTGCATTGGCAGCACCAACATAAAACTTCAAACCGTTACGTAATGAACCTGCTGTGGCAATCAGGTATTTCAAGATATAGGCGCCGACTCGAATATTAACTTCTGGTTTTGCTGCAACAGAAGTGCCACCAAAGATCGCGTACTTGTCTTTGTGGACAGTAGTCATCACTTGCATCAAACCTTCAGCGCCAGCATGGCTTTTGGTATTGGGATTGAAATTGGATTCAATAGAGATCACTGCTAACAAAAGCACAGGATCAATATTGACCTCTTTGGCAATTAAGACTGTGTTCGAAACATACTCTTCAATCTTAGCGCGGTCTAAGCTGTATTTCTTTTCATAGAAATCTGCAATCGCACGCTGGTTATGTATTGAGCTCATCAAATTACTATCGAGCGCCTGAGGGTCCATCTTTGAACTTGGAATGCGATCAGCCAAATGGGAGATTGATTTCACCTCTAGCTGAGCTACAGAAGGCATTAGTAAGGCGATTGTTTGTTGTTTAGCACCTTTTAATCCCGCTGCTGAAGGCTGACTATAGAGAACAGAGGCAATATCTGAGCCGTTAGCCTGAGCATCAACTGCCTGGCGAGAATCTTTGTATTGGTCGAGCATGCCAAAACCATTCGCCCAAACCATGTGACGTGCTTCATCCGGAACCAAGAATCGGGCCAAATCAAATGGACCGGCATTAGTGCCGTTTCCAGAGAGCCACAGTCCGACTATGGTGAATACGGAGAGTACGAGGATGCCATTAATGACCCTGTAGACCGGAGCCATAGCATGGGCAAGCAGGTCTTTAGCGAGCAATCCTGCTGGCTGCTGGTTCTGCATTTCACTCAAATTGTTAGATAAACATTTATTCATTCATTGTTTGCAAAGCTCGACATAAACTAAAATAAGCATTTATGTTGCAGCGCAATATATATAAAACATGAGTCATCCTAAGAAGGTTCTTATATCTAGTCAAGAATAAAGAAAGTACTTTCAATAACTTTTTGATCTTGGTTTACCGTGAAACTCTGATAATACCCCCAGAATTTATATTTAATCCAATAAATTCAGTAACTTATAGAAGTTAGGACTCACTAATTTCACAGTATAAAAAACCGTTCAAATTTTGACTTTTTTACTATTTGGAATGAAGGTTGGGTCTGAAAACCCATACATCTAGTGTTTTTTGCTAACAATCTTTCTACCGGTAGTGGCTTTCGTCTAATGAATGCAAAGCATTATTGATATCGGTTTATTAACCAAATTAGGGTGGCTAAGCCTAAGATCCAGGCGATTTAGCTCCAATTATTACTAGCCCTAGAGCGAAGTTAAAGCTTTCTAATCGCGGGAGGATTTTCTAGGGAAAGGAAAATGAAAGATGAAAAACTACTCGAGCCCCTACACTTATAGAACATGAGATCGATCCGAAAACTCTTATTTGCTGTTCTGCTGCTTGCGCCCATTAGCGCCTTTGCCCTTTTTGATGACTGCAAAGACTTATTCCCAGGACAAGAAATTCCGACAAGTCCTCAAATGGGAAGAGATCTTTGCTTTGATAGTTTTGCAATCTACTACTCCCCCCAGGACAAAAAACCAATCTACACCTTAGAAAAACTGAGTCGCAATAGTCTGACAGGCCAACGCCCCCGAAGAAGCAATCAGTTCTACGAGGAGGCACGCTTGCCAATTGCAGAGCGTGCCCAGCTTTCAGACTACCGCGGGAGCGGCTTTGACCGCGGTCACAATGCCCCAGCTGGAGATATGAGTACCGATAGATCGATGGCCCAATCCTTCTCTTTGGCAAATATGATGCCGCAGGCTAGACAAAATAATCAAGGCATCTGGGCAAAGAATGTAGAGGAGCCAACGCGCCTCTATGCTAAAAGAATCCCTGGTGAAATTTACGTATACACAGGTTCAGTTGGAAATGCTGGCAGCATTGGCAGAGGTCGAGTCACTATTCCAACACATCTTTATAAATTAGTTTATGACCCCGCTAAAAATTCTGCGTGGGCTTATTGGATTGAAAATACCAATGAAGCAAATATGATGCCACCAATTTCTTATCAGGAATTAATACAAAAAACGGGGATTGATTTTCATCTTCCTATTAGTCAAAAGACTACTGCAACAAAGCCGATAGACGTAAAACCCAATGCCTATAAAGCCATGATAGGTACTTGGTATCCCCTCTTTTTTGACCAATACGATTTGGCAAAATTGAATGGGCTCATTACACAAATTAAAGAGGGGAAGGTCACGAGTGTACAGATTCAATATGATCGCAATCTGGGCTTAGCCCAAAAAGTGGCCTCACAGATTCAATCGCAAACATCCATTCAAACAATATTGATTCACAGCAGCCCTCCAGAATCTTTAGAAACTCAATATGAACAAGATCGCGTTACTGCAATAGTGAACTTAAAGTAATTTCGATTTTTGCTCTAAGCCATGGGCTCGCTGTATAGGAGCCAAGAGACCTCTTAAACCATTGTGGTCTAGGGTATGCATCAATTCAAGCAATTGTCCAAGCTCACCTTTAGGAAATCCTTCACGTGCAAACCAAGCCAAGTAATTGCCTGGTAAATCTGCAAGTGCACGGCCAGCATGTTTACCAAAGGGCATTTTCATGAGAACAAGTTTCTCTAGCGCTTGCGAATCCATAGAGAGAAATCTTACAAGCAAAACTGAAAAGCCCTATTGCTCTTGCCATTTATTCGGTAGTGGTCATTTTATCAAATGAGAATTATTCTCATTTGATATGCTATATTAAGAATCATTCTTATTTAGACTTCTCAACCACCACCCTCTTAAAACATGAAACTCACCATCAAAAGACTGCTCGCCTCTAGCCTTTTCATTGCCGCTACCTTTCACTTTTCATTTGCTTATGCAGGTGAAGGGGTATTTGGTTGGATATACAGTTTGGATCTTCAGCCCAAAGCTAGCCTTGAATTTGAGCAGCGCCTGCAACTCAACCAACAACAAGCTGCCGGCACCTATGAGGCATGGACGGCAAGAACCGAACTTGAATATGGCTTGACGAACGACTTGCAAATTGCCGGCTATATTAACTCCTACTTCACCAATGCCAATCAAAATTACACCAATCCGGAAGCTTGTGGAAATTCTGCGACTTGTACAGCAGGGTACGGCGTTCCAGAAAGCCATGACCCAGCTACCCCCTATAGAAAAAGTGGCATCGAAGGCGGATCACTAGAGGCCATCTATCGCATTACCAATCCCGTGACATCCCCAGTTGGTATTGGGCTCTACCTAGAGCCCACAATTGGAAAAAATAAAAATGAGATTGAGGCGCGTCTTTTATTGCAATCGAACTTTATTGATGATCGCCTGATCTTAGCGGGGAACGTGGTCGTGGCTAATGAGCAATTAAAGTTTATCGGCAATGGTAATGTTCCAGAGTCGATGCTCGATTTTTTAGTGGGGGCTAGCTATCGTTTTGCACCCAAATGGTCGGCTGGTGTTGAAGCGCGCTTTCATAACGATTACTCGAGCTACAACCTTCAGAACCAAGTTCAAAAGGCAAGCTTTGTTGGTCCCAATATTCACTACGCCTCTAAAGATTGGTGGATCACTGGTGCCTGGCGCTATCAACTCAATGGTAATACCTGCATGGGTGATGGCACTGCTGAATGCTCCAATGCACGAGTCTGGGATAGCCACTCTGTCAATGAATTCATCGTCAAAGTTGGATTTCCTTTGAGCTAAATGATAAAGAAAGATCGATGATGAACTGGAAACCTACTCCATTTGCTATTGCTGGACTAGCCATGGTGAGTGCACCATTGATGGTTCAGGCCAAAATTTATGTTTCTGCAGAACAAGCCCAAAAGATCTTGTTCCCCAATAAATCATTTATCAAAGCCCCCATACTCATTACTGAAGATCTTCAGGAAAAAATGCGCAGTGCATCAAGTATTCGCCATCCTTTTCAAGGGGATCGGATTTGGAGGGCTGCTGATGGAAGCTACTTCATCGTTGATGAAGTAGTCGGCAAGCATGAAATGATTAGCTACGCTGTGGGCATTAACCCGCAAGGTCATGTCACCGGCATTGAAATTTTGGAATATGTTGAGTCCTATGGATATGAAGTAGGTGATGCACAATGGCGCAAGCAATTCATTGGAAAAAATGCCAATGATCCTATTAAGCTGAACCAAGATATTCAAAATATTGGCGGGGCAACGCTTTCTTGTAAGCATATTACCGATGGTGTCAAACGGGTAGCGGTTTTATATGAGCTAGCCCTCAAGACTCCAGCATTGGCAGCAAGACCAAAATGAGGCGCTGCAAACCACTCCTTGGTACCTATGTTGAAATATCTATCCAACCTGAAAATGGCGCTGAGGCTATTAGCTTAGCTTTTTCTGCCATTGTAAAAGTACAAAACCTCATGAGTTTTCATGATCAATACAGTGAGCTTTCGATAATCAATCGTGAAGCCCACCTCCGCGCTATTGCGATTGACCCCTGGACTAGCCAAATTATTCGAATAGCGCAAGATATTCATCAGTATTCCGGGGGATTATTTAATTGCGGTATTGGTCATCGTCTAGTAGAGGCTAAATTATTACCTGGCAATATTGACATAGCTCATCACGACTTTGGTGGCATTGAAAATCTACAATTTGTCAGCCAAGACTGCGTTATTTCGTCACTCCCATTGTGTTTAGATCTTGGTGGTATTGCCAAGGGCTTTGCAGTGGATATGGCTGTAAATACCCTCAAATTCAATGGCATACATTCAGGCAGCGTTAATGCAGGGGGTGATATGCGGATTTTTGGAAATGAACCTCAGGCAATTCATATTCGCAATCCAAAAGTACCCAGCAATGTAATTGAGATAGGATCGCTCATGAATGGTGCGATAGCTACGAGCGGCCTGTACTTCTTTAATAGAGATCAACAGCAAAGCTACATCATTAACCCTCTAGCCGATAAAGATTTAGATACTCATCATGTATTTTCAGAATCCTTCTCCATTATTGCCAATGAATGTGTTTACGCGGATGCCCTTACTAAAGTACTCGCTCTCTCCAAACAGCAGAATCACCCCTGCTTTGAGCGCTATCAAGCACAAGCCATTCAGATTGCTGTATGAGGCGCCTTGGAAAAATGCCGAGCTGGCAAAAGTCGCTTGTGATGGTAGGAATGCTCTCGTGCTCGCTTACAGGCAGTCTCTATTTATTGGGGCATGAATGGCAAATAGAGCGTGTACTGTTCGCTAACCATACTGTTTTGGTAAGTCATGGGCTCAGTGCAATGCTAGCAACCTTAGCGCTTGGTTCAATTCTGCCATTTCATATCAAAGCAGGTTATCAATCTGGTCGAAAAGGGCTGAGCGGATTTAGCCAATTATTTTTTATGTTGATCCTACTAATAACGGGAGGTCTTTTATATTACGGGCCAGCAGAAACCCGAGACCTGGTGATCTATGTACATTGGGTAGTTGGTTTAGGCTTCTTTGCTACCTTCCTTTGCCATGTAGTCATTAAATGGGGGCTGCCAAACTTACAAAAATCGACCGTGAAATAAAAGAGGTGCATTCTAATATATACCTCTTGGATTGATACTGATGAATACTACCCAGTACTCAATTTATATCTACTTGCAGAAAATTCACTTCTTGCAATAGTGCTTATAGAGCAAGCCCATCACCGCAACTGCAACCTGGCTTGAAAGCGAGTAGTAGATCTGTTTACCTTCTCTGCGAGTCTTCACTAGTTTTTCTTTGCGAAGCACTGTCAATTGCTGAGATAGGCTTGGCTGATGCAAGTCTAGAGCGGCCTCTAGCTCACTGACACACTTCTCTCCTTGGGCGATTTCGCATAAAAGCATCATGCGGTCTCGATTGGATAGTACTTTCATGAGCTTGCAAGCATCGTCAGCTGATGCCTGCATCTTTTTCAATTCAGTTTTAGAAATCGTCATATTGATATCAGAGAACATTCAATGGAATTTTGAGATAGGCCCTACCGTTAGCTTCCGCTTCCGGAAAGTGCCCTGCCCGAATATTGACCTGTATCGATGGCAAGATTAAATGAGGCATTTCCAAGGTCTTGTCACGTGCGGTACGCATTTGTACAAATTGCTCTTCTGTAATGCCATCATGCACATGAATATTTGCAGCCTTTTCTGCACCAACGTCGCTGCAAAACTCGACCGGACGATCGCTGGGTGGATAGTCATGACACATATAGAGCTTGGTTTCTTTGGGATAAGACAGTATTTTCTGAATCGATTGGTAGAGAGTCCTTGCATCACCACCGGGGAAGTCGCAGCGAGCCGTACCAACATCAGGCATAAATAAAGTGTCCCCCACAAACAAAGCACCACTAATTTCATAGGCCATACAGGCTGGAGTATGTCCAGGAACCGATATTGCTTTGAGTGAAAGCTTGCCAAACTCCAGTGATTCACCATCGTGCAAGAGGTGGCTAAATTGAGAACCATCAGTTGCAAAGTGATCATCCAGATTGAAAACACCCTTGAATACCTCTTGGACATTGATGATGTGATTTCCAATTACCAGCTTGCCACCCAACTTCTCTTGGAGGAATGGTGCGGCAGTTAAGTGATCTGCATGAGCGTGGGTTTCTAAAATCCAAGCAAGCTTTAATTGTTCTGCCTGAATATAGTCAATCACTTGATCGGCTGAACGGGTTGATGTTCTGCCAGACTTAGGATCGTAGTTCAGCACTGAATCAATCACGACACAAGAACTTCCCTTTCCACCAGAGACTACATAGGTAAAAGTCGAGGTCTCAGGATCAAAAAACGATTTAATGTCAGCAGCTTCTTTTGGGTTCACAATAGCCTTTCTGGGCAGATATTAGGATGAGTAATTAATATATATAATTACATATTATATTAATATATAATAAATTGCAATGGACTACACAATTTTGATCAGCCCCGCTTTGGGCATCTTTGTAGGCATCCTGATGGGGCTGACTGGTGCTGGAGGAGGCATTCTGTCTGTGCCCCTTTTGGTCTTTGCCCTGCATTTGAGTGTGGCTGAAGCTGCACCCATTGCCCTATCTGCTATTGCACTTGCAGCTGGGATCGGCGCACTCTTGGGGCTACAGACCAAAATCTTGCGCTATAAAGCGGCTGGCTTCATGGCCATGTTTGGGCTACTGCTCTCTCCCATAGGTTTATGGCTTGCTCAACGCCTCCCCAACAATCCACTCTTGATTTTATTTAGCTGCACCTTGTTCTATGTTTCTACACGCCTATATATGCAAGCGCGCAATGAAATTTTGGGAATTAAGCCTGCTGTAAGAAAACCACCACCCTGTCTCCTCCATCCTGTTCACGGAAAGCTCGATTGGAATCTGCCCTGTGCCAAGGCATTGCTGCTTTCTGGAGGCTTAGCAGGATTTCTATCCGGTCTTCTTGGAGTTGGTGGTGGATTTGTAATTGTTCCAGCCTTAAAGCGCTATACAGACCTGCCAGTTAAATCCATTGTGGCAACCTCCTTAGGGGCCCTAGCCATCATCTCTGGCGGCGGCACTATTGTTTCCATGGCAACAGGAAACTTTGATTACCTTATTGCTGCTCCATTTGCTTTTGGAGCGCTAGGCGGCTTATTAATTGGTAGGGCATTTGGTAAAAAGTTGAGTGGTCCTAGGCTACAGCAAATCTTTGCGGTTCTTACGTTTGCAGTTGCCATCAGTCTGATGCTAAAGGGGCTTACAAACTGATGAATCCAAGAATTAGCCCCAAATAAAAAAGCCCTAGACTCCAGGGCTTTTTTTAAATATTAATTCAATATAACTTAATGACTGCCTGCACCACCTAAGTAGGCAGCCTTCACAGCAGGATCATCTTTCAGTTTGGCGGCTGGTCCATGGGTCGCTATCTTGCCGTTCTCAAGAACATAACCATAGTCAGCCACATTGAGGGCTGCAGCAGCAAACTGTTCAACCAACAGCATCGTTACACCTTGAGACTTCAAGTTTGAAATAATTCTAAAGACCTCTTCCACCAAAATTGGTGCAAGACCCATTGAAGGCTCATCCAAAAGGATGATTTCAGGGTTAAGCATCACAGCGCGAGCCATTGCCAGCATTTGCTGTTCGCCGCCAGATAAAGTACCAGCCAACTGATTGCGACGCTCTTTTAAGCGCGGAAACATTTCTAAAGACTTTTCAAGATCTTCCTTAATGTCACCTTTAGGACGGCTACCAGTAAAACGGGGGAAGGCGCCAAGTAATAAATTGTCGTTTACAGACATGGTTGTAAAAACACGGCGACCTTCTGGACTATGTGCCAAACCTAGACGAGCGATTTTATGAGAGTCGTAACCATCAATTTTTTCACCACTTAAGGTAACTTCGCCGCCCGTTGGCTTGATCATGCCAGTAATAGCACGCATCGTCGTTGTTTTGCCAGCACCGTTAGAGCCAATCAAAGTAATGACCTGTCCCCTAGGAACATCAATATTGATGCCATGGAGGACTTTAACTTTGCCGTAGCCTGCTTCAAGATTCTTAATAGATAACATGGTATTTACCGATTCAATATGTTCTAGTGATTAAGTACCCAAGTAGGCATGAATCACCTTCTCGTCTGCCTGAACTTCAGCTGGTTTACCTTCTGCAATCTTCTGACCGAAGTCCAAGACTGAAACGGTGTCGCAAACTGACATCACCACATCCATGTGATGCTCAATCAGGATGAAGGTAATACCGCTATCACGGATCTTACGAATAATGCGCAAGAGTTCTTTAATATCTGGGGAGGTTAAGCCGGCTGCTGGCTCATCGAGCAAGAGCAACTCAGGATCGAGCGCCAATGCACGGGCAATCTCCAGAAGACGCTGCTTACCATATGGCAAGTTACGTGCTTCTTCATTAGCCAGATCTTCCAGGCCAACAAATTTAAGAAGTGCCAATGCACGAGCATGCGCTTCTGCCTCTTCCTTCTTGTAGCGCGGCAGATGTAAGGCAATTTCGACAATGTTGGACTTGAAGGTATGGTGCAGGCCAACCAAAATATTTTGGATTGCTGTCATTTCACCGAAAAGCTGAACGTTTTGGAAAGTACGAGCAATGCCTGATAAAGCAATATCAGACGAAGTCTTACCGACTACGCTCTCACCTGCATATAAAACGCTACCAGCAGTTGGTATATAAATACCGGTCAAGACGTTCATCATGGTGCTCTTACCGGAACCGTTAGGGCCAATCAAACCATGAATCGTGCCACGCTTAACACTGAGATCAACATTATTCAATGCTTTCAAACCACCGAACTGCATTAACAATGAATCCACTTTAAGAAGTTCTGCGCCCGTGTTTTGTTTACCAACCGAGCTAATAAAGCTGATGGAGTCATCCACCACCTCAGCCTCTTCGCCACGACTGGTTTTTGCTTTCCCAACCATCGACTGGTAGAAGCTCTTGGTAAAGCCCACGATACCGTTTTGCAAGTAGTAGACCACCAACAAAATCATGAAGCCGAAAATACTTAAGCGCCAGTCAGAGATGCTATTGAGCCAGAAAGAAAATGCTGCTAAACCAACCACGCCTGCAATCGGAATCGCCACGCGTCTTGGAGTAGTGATTTTTTTGGATAAAGCCATTGCAGCACCAACCACCACTACGATCGCAATAATCGACGCAACGATACGGAATAAGAAGATGTCGTCTAATAGTTTTGGTAAGAGCACAATAATCGCCGCGCCAATTACCGCACCTAAGCGTGACTTACGTCCACCCATAATGATGCCAAGTAAGAACAGAACAGCGAGCTCATTGTTATAGGTGTTCGGTGAAATGTATTGCTCTGAATATGCATATAAGCAACCAGCCAAACCAGCAAAGCCAGCACTAATAACAAATGCGATCACCTTGAAGCGATAAACGGAGACGCCCATACAGTCACAAGCGATTGGGCTATCACGCAAAGCCTCGAAAGCGCGACCAATCTGAGACTTCACAAAACGGTCCACTATGATCATCGAAATGATTAGGATCGCAGAAACCAACCAGAAGTATTCTGCTTTGGTCATTGGTACGCCCATTAATTCAGGCTTAGGAATCTTGATGCCCAAAGGACCTTCGGTCAACCAAGTCATTTCATTAATCAAAATCTGAGCAATCGTACCGAATGCCAAGGTCACCATCGCAAGATAGGGTCCGATCACCTTTAAGGCTGGCAATGCCAAGATACCGCCGAAGATGGCAGTCACAACGATAGATGCCGGAATAGTTCCCCAAATTGTCCAACCCAGGTGGAAGTACAAAACACCAGCGGTATATGAACCGATTCCGAAAAGAGCTGCATGCCCTAACGAAACTTGACCGATATAACCTACAACGATATCTAAACCAAACAACAGGATGGTGTAGATCAGAATAGTTTCAACTAAGTGAATGTAATACGGGTTATGAATAAAGAGAGGCAAACAAACTAGCCCCGCAATGGCAATTAATAGTGGTAATAGAGACTTCAATTTCATCATTAAACTTTCTTAATTGCTGATTTACCGAAGAGGCCAGATGGTTTGTAGGCAAGTACGAGCAAGAGCAAGATCAAGCCTGGCACATCTTTATAGCCAGTGGAGATATAGAAACCAGTCGCAGTCTCCACAATTCCTAAAATCAAGCCGCCCACAATAATCCCCATTCCGCTAGACAAGCCGCCAATAATCGCAACTGCGAAAGCTTTTAAACCTAAGGCGCCACCCATCGTTGCACCAGTCAAAGTCAAAGGCGCAATCAATACACCAGCAAATGCTGCAGTAAGAGATGACAATGCATAAGAGAAGGTAATGACCATGCTGGTATTGATGCCCATCAGGCCAGCAGCATCACGATCATTTGCTGTTGCAACTACTGCTTTACCGTAAATTGTTTTGCGGTTAAAGAATTCAACTAGCAGCATCATTGCTAAAGCGCCAAATACCACCAAAATTTCCATCGGCAAAATATTCGCGCCTAAGAATGTCATCGGCTCCATTGGTAAAGGCGATGGGAATGGCAATGCATCACGGCCCCAGACGTTTTCAGCAACGTTTTTGAAAATGATGCCAAGGGCGATGGTGGACATAATCCAACCAAACTCCGATTTAATCTTGATCGCTGGGCGAACACCAATGAGCTCAACAAAGCTACCTTGGATCATGCCGAAGAGACAGACTACCGGAATCATGACCCAGTAATTCATGCCAAAAGTATCTACGCATGTTAGGCCAACTAAGGCGCCCAACATTAGCGCCTCCCCTTGACCGAAGTTCAATGTGCCAGATGTGGCAAAAGTAAGCTGAAAGCCGAAAGCGATGACCGCATAGATCATCCCCACTGCTATGCCGCTCGAGAGGATTTGTGCAAACATTTCCATTGTTGTTGCCCTAAAAGATACTTAAAACTGTTTTATTGACGAATCCGTCATTGTAAGCAAAACGCCGCTTTGTGGGCGGCGCTTTGTATACACTTATGTTGCAGTGCGGAAAAAACCCTCCCGCAACCTTACTTAGGTGAATTACTTCTTCTTAGCAACTGCGTCCTCGGCATTCAAGAACTCAACGCGGCCATTCTCAACAACACCCATCACAACGTCCTTAGGCTTAATTGCCTCATGATCGGTTGCGCTAAATGGCTTGTTATATGTCATCACCACGCCATCAATTGGAGTTTTCAGATCTTGCAACGCAGCCAAAATCTTTGGTCCCTCGGTGCTGTTGGCTTGCTTAATAGCGGCTGCTAAGAGATATACAGAGTCATATCCTTGAGCTGCTGATACTGGTGAAGCAATGATGCCATTCTTTGGCTTGAACTCTTTCAGGTAGTTATCAACGAATACCTTACGTTTTGGAGTGGTTGCCGGTTGTTGAACAAATGTCTCTGGCATTGTTGCGCCGTTACCATTTTTACCAGCAGTATCAATAAAGCTAGCCATGGACAATGTCCAGCTTCCGATCATTGGCTTTTTCCAACCCAACTTCGCCATACCGTTTGCAATTTGAGCAAGCTCGGGTCCAATTGCATAAGTCAAAATCACTTCAGCACCAGCATTCTTTGCCTTGAGCAATTGTGAAGTCATATCTACGTCACCAATGTTAAATTTCTCAACAGCGACTGGAGTAACTCCATAAACCTTTAAAGCCTTTTCCATATCTTCACGGCCTAATTGACCGTAGTTTGTGGAGTCAGCCAAAATTGCTACCTTCTTCAATCCACGCTTCTCTACAGCTTCTTTGGCAATCATTGGAGCTTGAATGCTATCAGGTGCGCCATTACGGAAGATATAGTTTTCTTTTGCATCTGGGAATTGCTTGGTAATCAAAGTTCCAGTAGCAACGTTATTCATTACGGGGATCTTAGCGTCTTGATAAAAACGCTGAGAAGCCAATGCAACACCAGTATTGATATAACCTAATGTAGCAACGACTTTTTCGTTATTGATCAATTCTTGAGCAATTTGCACGCCGCGCTCATTTTTAGCTTCATCATCGCGCTCAACCAAAACAATCATATTGCCGTTGATACCACCAGCAGCATTGATTTCTTTTGCAGCAAGACGGACGCCATCACGCATACTGACACCCATTGAGGATGAGCCGCCAGTGTATGGGCCAGAAACGCCAAATTTAATATCGGCAGCATAAGCACCGGTTGCAAGCATCGCAGTAGCAGCTACTGCAAAAATGTGACGACGAATATTCATAAAGTCTCCATGACTAAAAATTACTAATTGATTAAATCTTTTTTATTGGAAATGCATATATCGAACAGCTATTTTACTGTTAATGTAATCACAAAAAAAGAGTTTGATATTAGGGTTTACATTAGGGCTTTACATTATTCCTAGAGGCTAAACGGTTAAGAAAAATGGTGTTTTATTTTTGATTCAATGCTTGGCCAAAATAAGTTAACGACTAAGCCCGCAATTACTAGACCAGCAGCCAATATCTTCCAGGAGGGCAGAGGCTCGCTTAAAAAATAGGCAGATGCACCCATTCCAAAAATGGGGACCAACAAGGGGGTCGGCGCTACTAGGGCAGCCGGGTGCTTGGATAGCAACCAGCCCCAAGCAGCATAGCCAAAAAGCGTATTTCCCCAAGACTGCCAGAGGACACCAAGCCAAGCCCCTAAAGGTGCCAAAGCCATTGCACTGTTTATATGCTCCCAACCCCCTTCAAAAATAAGAGATATTAGAAATAAGGGGGGAATGGAAAAAGCACTCGCCCAAACGACATAAGAGAGCATATTGATGGATCCTGCACTTCGGCTGACTGTGTTCGCAGCACCCCAAGAGAGGCCAGCAAAGACTACTAAAGCCAAACCAAGAAAAGTGGTTGTTGCATCTGTGTGCAGCGCAATAATTACTAAACCCATCATTGCAACTGCCACCGCCACGGCTTGATAGAGCTTCAAACCCTCTTTGGCAAAAAACATGGCAAAGCCAATCGTAAAAAATACTTGAGTCTGGATAACCAAAGATGCCAAGCCAGGGGAGATTTGGCCATCAATTGCGAAATACATGACGCCGAACTGACCTACTCCCGTAGCAAGACCATACGCACAGAGATTGCGCCAAGACACTTTGGGTTTAGGCACAAAGAAAACCACTGGCAACAAAGCAAAGAAATAGCGCAGTGCTGCAAACAAAAAGGGTGGAAATGACTCGAGAGAAATCTTAATGACAACAAAGTTAGTGCCCCACACAGCGACGATAGCCAAAGCCAGTAATAAATGACTTAGTGGTAGTCGGTCGCTCCGGTACGGACTATTCACGTGTGAGCAACTCTGCTACACGCTGGGCGATCATCATGGTTGGGGCTGCTGTATTGCCAGAGGTAATCGTTGGCATTGCCGAGGCATCAACCACACGCAAATGATGAATACCTCTTACACGTAATTGGGAATCTAAGACTGCCATTGGATCTTCAGCACGCCCCATCTTGCACGTGCCTACTGGATGGAAAATTGTCGTGCCGATATCTCCTGCTGCCTTTACTAACTCTTCATCAGTTTGATATTGCTTGCCTGGTTTGTATTCTTCTGGGGCATAAGGCATCAAAGCGGGGCTATGCGCAATTTGACGCGTTAATCTTAAAGACTCAGCAGCAACCTGCCGATCTTCCTCGGTAGATAAGTAGTTGGGATGAATCACTGGTGGAGCCTCGGGGTCAAGAGAGTTAATGTGCACACTTCCCCGCGAGGTGGGTCGCACATTACAAACGCTTGCTGTAAATGCATTAAACGAATGTAAATCTTCGCCAAACTTTTCAAGAGACAAGGGTTGCACGTGATATTCCACATTCGCACTCTTTTGCTCAGGAGAGCTATATGCAAATGCTCCCAACTGAGATGGTGCCATTGACATGGGCCCAGAGCGCTTTAATAAATACTCTAAGCCAATCATCATCTTGCCCCACAGGGTATTGGCCTTGGTGTTTAAAGTCTTAATGCCGTTGACCTTGTACACCATGCGCAATTGCAAATGATCTTGCAGGTTCTCACCTACTCCAGGCAAATCTTGCACCACTGGTATTCCCAAGGCATTCAAATGAGATGCAGCACCTACCCCTGAGCGCTCCAGTATTTGTACGCTCCCAATTGAACCGGCACATAACAAAACTTCGCCGCCCTGATCAATTGAACAAAGCGCCTCTGCTCTCACACCATCTTTGAGATATTGAACGCCGTAACAATTTTTACTGACTGGATCAATCTTGAGTTTATCGACTATTGCCTCAGTAATCACTGTGAGATTGCTACGCTTAGCAGCATCTTTTAAAAATGCTTTAGAGGTATTAAGACGCCAGCCAGCGCGTTGACTCACATCAAAGTAGCCCACCCCAAAATTATCACCACAATTGAAGTCTTCAGTTGCGGGAATACCTGCCTCTACTGCAGCCTCTTTAAATTTATCCATGATGGGCCAGCGTAAACGCTGCTTGGAAACAGTCCACTCTCCCCCTTTACCATGCCACTCATTCGCATCACCATGGTAATCCTCAAACTGCTTATATCGAGCAAGTGCATTTTCCCAAGACCAGGACTCATCACCGGTTGCTTGCACCCAAGATTCATAATCTCCCGCTTGGCCGCGCATGTAGATCATGCCGTTAATAGAGGAACATCCACCGAGCACCCTACCGCGTGGATAGAGTAAAGAGCGTCCATTCAAACCTTTTTCATTCACAGTCTTAAAGCGCCAATCAGCTCTAGGATTGTCAATGCAATATAGATAGCCTACTGGAATATGAATCCAGATGTAGTTGTCGTTCTTTCCTGCCTCAATTAATAAGACCCTTTTACGAGGGTTCTCAGACAAGCGTTTAGCCAGCATGCAGCCGGCGCTGCCTGCCCCAATGATGATGTAGTCGTAAGTATTTGCAGAAGTCATGTTCAAACTGGCAATCAATGATGACTTCCATTATTTACCAATACAAACAAATAGGTATTTCTTGTCATTTTTGTTGATTTGATATAAGATCATATTTGATCTAACATAAGATCATAAACATTCATTACAAAAGACCATTTGCTCAATTTGTTAAAAAATCCAGGAAGCCGCTACAACTTGTAATTGAAGATAAAGTGATTTTAATTTGCAAAAACCCTGAAATCGGTGAACAAAAGCTGGGTGACCTACACGATTTATTTATTTATAAATTTCGCTTTAATAATCAAGAATATTTAATGGCCTACAAGTTTGGACCTAAAGGCAGCAATCTAGAAATTTTATGGATTGATTTTTACAAAGTAGGTAGTCATGAAAACTTTTATCTTGAATTAAAAAAATTTATCCATTAAGAATGAAGGAGTCCAATGAATAACTCACTGACAGCAGAGGATCTATTCGCTCAAGTAAAACAAATGACGGCAAAAGAGCGTATTAAATTTTTCTCACTAATTGCCATAAATGTGTTCAAAGAGCCTGATTACACTCACGAGCAAGTATTTGGAAGGTTAAAGAATGAAGCTTTTTCTGCGGAAGAGGCTGCGGAGTACCTTGAAGTCTCCTTACCCACCTTGCGACGTTATGTGCAATCAGGAAAGCTAAGGCCTTCTGCCGTTATTGGGAGGAGTCAGCTATTTTCAAGCATAGACTTAAGGCTCCTAAAGCAGAAACTTAGCTAGAAGAATGAAGCATTGGTAATACCCGTCTAAAATGACGCAATGCACGTTAATGAGAAAAACCGGACGCCCAAACTAGCTGAGCCTGATGATGGTCCCAGTAAGTCTGAATTAAAACGTCAAATGACTGAACGCCAGAAGTTGGCAGAAGTTTTGGCCGCTCTCAGTAGTGATGCACTCAAAACCATTCCCTTGGATGAAGCCATCAAGACAGCGATTGCCGAAACAAACAAAATCAAAAGTTTTGAAGCTATCCGTCGCCATAAGCAATACCTCGGAAAGCTGATGCGCTTTTTGGATGATGAAGAACTCGATGCCATTCAAAAACGTTTAGATGCTATTCAGGGGGTGAGTAAAGCTGAAACAGCTAAGCTCCATTTTTTAGAGAGCTACCGTGATCGCTTAATAGCAAACGATGAAACCTTTACTAAAATGATTGAACAATATCCCGATATGGATATTCAGAATATGCGTACCTTAATTCGGAATGCGCGCAGGGAAAAAGAGCAAAGCAAGCCGCCTAAAGCCTATCGAGAAATCTTCCGCGTTTTAAAGGATATGGGGCTTTAGACCTTCAGCTTCAAAGATGGAATCTCGATCCATCGATATAAATAGTTTGCAGCCACTGTACTGCAAACCACTACTCCCAACATCATGCCAAGTGCCAAGGCGCCGCTCTCATGGGAATTCATTCCTGAGGCAATATATAAAGTGTTGGCTAACAAAATGAAGGCAAAGTGAATCAGAAAAGCGCTATACGAACGCTTGCTGCCCCATGAGATCGCCTTCAGAAAAACGTCTTGGCCGTTTGGATAGACCTTATTTCCCCAAAGCAATAAAGCGATCGCAATAAACCAAGCTAAGAAGTTTCTTAACCAGACTTGCTGTAAGGAAGAGATGGCGATGATGAGTCCAATCACTAGCAGCGCAATTTTGGCTAAACGATTGACGCCTGGGTTAGCAAAGCACTTCGCTAGATAAGCCAATACACCCAAACCATAAGAGCCAATGAAGTAGATGAAGTAGGCTTCATACGCTCCCGAGCGATTAAAAAATAATAATGAGCTCACAGCTAAAATACTGATCACCCAAATGACCGCCTGATAACTTGGAAAGGAAATCAACAGAATGGCCAAGATGCAATAAAGCTGCCAATCAATTGCGATGTACCAAGCGCCCGCAGAAATGGAATCTAGACCCAAGATGCCTTGGATAAAAAACAGATGCGCTAAAAATTGTCCTAAGGTTTCGGACTCACCCACGAATTCATCATTGACCCAAAAGCGCGCAACATAAGCACACGCAATCGTAAAAATTAATGCCACTGCATAAGGAGCAAAGAGGCGTAGATAGCGATTGAGGATGACCTTGAGCAGACCATGGGCGCTAAATTTGACTATGGCAAAACGACTGAGTGATTGCGCTGCCAAATACCCTGCCATCACCAAAAAAATCTGGACTGCATAGCGGCCATACTCAAATAACCAAGTCATGATCCCTGGCAAAACGCTACGAGCATCTTGGGCAATCTGCCCATAACTTGAAAGATGATGAAGAATAATTAAAAGCGCCGCTACGACCTTCAGTAAATCAATGAGAAATAGTGGCTGCTGTCGCGCTGAAGTTTGCAATGACGGGCTTCATATTAGGATTGAATATCAATTAAGTGATGCGGAGTAGGCAGCTAAAGCCTCGATATCTTCATCACTTAATCCTCTTGCTGCACTTCCCATTGTGCCATCCATATCTACCCGGGCACCAGAACGAATATTGCGCAACTGTGTAACGAAATATTCTGTGGATTGGCCGGCTAATCGGGGTACTTGCTTTTGACCCTGTAGTTTTGGTGCATGGCAGGAATTGCAATAATTTTGTTGTGTGATCTTTTGGCCTACAGCCAGCTTAGCTGCATCGCCCGCCTTAGCTTCTGGGGGTGATAGCGCAGAAAAATAGGCGGCGATATCTCGTATATCGTCATCACTTAAAGGTTTAGCAAACACTTCCATGCTGCCCCCTTTTCGCATACCCTCACGAAACTGCACCAACTGATAAAAAAGTGATAAGGGGGGCTGGGCTGCAATATTGGGAATATTCGGCGTAATGCCAATGCCATCAGTACCATGACAAGCAAAACAGGTTTGCGACTTAGCCTTGCCTAATACAGCATCAGGAGCTGCAAGGACTTGCCAAGAAATTAAACCGTAGATATTAAAAAAGGCCATCGCAACGATGGCCTTTATATTTCTTAAATACATTATTTACTATAAGACACTCTGTAAATTGCACCTGCTTCGCCATCGGAGATTAATAGTGAACCATCTTTAATCACTTGAACATCGGCAGGACGTCCCCAATATTCTTCGCCTTGAAGCCAACCAGTGACAAAGGGTTCTAATTTCACAGGTTTATTTTTAGCATCCAACACTACACGGACCACTTGATAACCTGCTCTCTTAGTACGATTCCATGAGCCATATTCAGCAATAAAAATATTTCCTTTGTATTCCGCTGGAAATTGTTTGCCGGTGTAAAAACGCAGGCCTAAAGGTGATACGTGTGCACCCAGTTTCATTTCAGGCTTATCAAATTCATCACAAGAACGGCCTTTACCAAATTCTGGATCCAACCAGTCGCCTTGATGGCAATGAGGATAACCAAAGTTCATGCCCTTAGGACGTACCAAACGATTTAAGGTGTCATTAGGTAAGTCTTCACCAGCCCAATCACGCCCCATATTGGTGAACCATAACTCATTTGTGCCAGGCTGGAAGTCCATACCAACACTGTTACGCACACCCGTAGCTACAGTCTCAATAGTATTGGTCTTGAGATTTAAACGCATGATCGTGGCATGAGTTGATGGTGGCACTACGATGTTCGCTGGTGTTCCAATTTGAAAATACAAATATTTCCCATCGGGACTCAACTTCAAATATTTCCAGCCATGTGGCTCATCTTTAGGCAGGGCATCAAACACTACTACAGGTGCTGGTGGATTATCTAAATTTTGCTCAATATTGTCGTAACGAATAATGCGTGAAAGTTCTGCAACATAAAGTGAACCATTAACAAATGCTACGCCATTCGGACGATGCAAACCTTTGGCAATCGTTTTCACTTCACGCTTGCCATCTTTAGAAACTACTGCGTAAACATTGCCAGGAAAGCGAGTGCCTACAAAAATTGTTCCGCTTGGAGACTCAGTCATCGAGCGAGCATTTGGCATGCCAGATGCCCACAACTCTATTTTAAAACCTGGTGGAACCTTGAGCTTATCAATCAAAATTTCATTCACAGGTTTTGCTACGAGTGGCGAAGGGTTCGGAACAAGCGCAGGATTCATACCATCTGCAGTTCTACCCTGCGCCCAAGTTGGGGGAACTCCGGCAGCTGCAGGCGCTGGCGCTGGCGCTGGCGCTTGGGCACTTGCTAATGTGGCAATTCCTAACCCAGCAGCAAACATGAAAGAATGTATTTGTTTGAGCTTCATTGGTAAATCTCCTTTTATTTTTTTAATTCTTATGCTGTTTCGATACTAATGCTTGTATCGCTTATCTCTCTTGGCAAAAGTTGTTAAATCCTAAAGCATTTTGAAGACATTGACATAAAACAAACTACTGCACTGCAGCAAATCCTAGAAATTAATCCGCGCCCCTACGGTAAATGCTTGTGGCATACCCGCCTGGTAAGCACTTGCTTGAGAGGCAATATTGAAGGTGACGTACTGACGATTCAATAAGTTCACCACTGAGGCAAAAATAGAAGCCTGTGAGTTGAGCTGATAATTTGCCTTAAGGCCTATAACTGCATAAGCAGGAACAGGTAGAGAGCCTGTAGACATCCAAGAGTTACCTACATAGCGCACAGTAGTCGTGATGCTAGCCTGCGGAACTGGGTAATAGGTAATACCAGCATTGGCTATATTTTTGGGAACACCCCCCACTTGGGTATTGATGGGGTCACTAGTAGCACTCCAGGTTAAAACGGTACGGGTGTAGCTATAACCACCATCGATCGCCCAATTTGGATTCACATCATGATGGTATTGCACCTCAATACCGCGACTCAATAAATTTTGCTGGTTGGTGTAGTAGTTCACATTGGTATAGCCACTCCCGCCTACATTGGATACACAGCCGGTTATTCCAGAGGCGCTACACAAGCTATTGGCAAAGCCTGCATTGGCGCTAGTGATCTTGTAACTGGTGATTGCATTAGTGATGTAATTATTAAATGCAGTGAACTGAGCAAAGCCACCCTTCCATCGATAGTCTGTGCCCAGCTCATAACCTGTCATGGTTTCTGGGGTCAGATTAGGGTTAGCCAAATACCAACCACCTACTGATGAGCCATAGCTACGTAAAGTGTTATTCATACTGGGTGCATGAAACGCTTGATACGCTGCACCACGCAGATCCCAATCAGTATTTGCTTTATACAAAAGTCCTAGTGATGGGCTAAATTGGGTTTTGCTCTTATTCGCAATCGCCTGATATGTTGGCGCGCTACCAGTATTCTGGTTGTAGTAAGTAGGTGTCTGACTGCCCCATGCATCGACCCGTGCACCAAGTGTTGCCTCAAGAGGAATGGCATTTGCCTTCGACTTCATCTGCCCCAAAAGACCATAAAAGTTTTGTTGACCCTGGGCGTAATTAACAGAAGTCACTGCGCTACTGGGCGCTAAATTATTCGTTTGATTTGACGCAGAAATATTGCGAGCATCTATACCCAAAATATATTGATCAATTCCTGCGACATTGAGGTCATGCGTGTACTGGGCAGATGCACCTAGCGTTGAATAAGGGTCAGTATAGTTGGCATTGATATATGGTTGATTAGGGGACGTACTGATATTGTTAGCTGTCTGCTTATAAAAGTTGGTGTTTTGGTAATACACATTTACTTGGGCTTTTTTATCAACGTCAAGTTGGGTGGTAGTGCCACCTGCTACATCGGTTGTCTGAATGAGATTTTTGGCAATCGCATAGTTATTGCTCAGATCGGCCATGGTGCTGTAACCCATTCTGAAGAAACCATTGGTATCTCGTGAGGCCTTAAAGTAATTCTGCAAACGGACATTCGTGTTCTTAACAGTGTCCGTACCCATACCATTTTTAATATTGCTGGGTGAACCAGGAGAAATCGTGGCGTAGTTCTGAAAACCTTCGCTCCCAAAGTAATCTGCAGAAAAACGCATCTGCATATCATCAGAAACAATTAAGTCTTTAGAGGCAGACACATTTCCAGTACCAAAAGAACCATAACTGGCCGTTACATCCTGAGCGCTATTTTTTGGAGTTCTCGTGTTGACGTTAATCACACCACCCATGCCGTAGTTACCCCACAGGCTTGAGACACCACCACGCACAAACTCAACCGACTCAATGGAAGAGAGTGGCATCTGGTTCCACTGCACCGTGCCATAGAAAGCATCATTTGCCGGTAAGCCATCAATAAGAACTAAGGTGCGGCCGTAGCCCAAGCCTCGCACGTTAATGCTTTGACCGGTAGGATCCTTCTGGTAATAAGGCACATCATTGAGAAAAACACCGGGAACATTTTTCAGAATCTGATCAATAGTTTGATCAGGCGAGGATTCAATTACCTCTTTCGTCAAGATAGTGGTGTTCAGCGGGATTTGATCAAGCGGAGTACCAGAACGTGTCGCATTAACAATGACATCGTTTAACTTTTGATCGTAGTTCGGTGGAGGAGCAATTTGTGCCCAAGCAGAAATTGCTGGTGCCCCGAAAATAAACAAACCCAGCTTAATTCTGAAACGTAAAGAATGATGCATGTATATCACTATCAACTAAATCTATTGAGATTTAGGTTTGGCTTTTCCCATGAGTGAAGCCAATAAGGGATTGGCTTGGGCCATTTCTTTTTTACTCAGTACTTTATCTTCGGCAGAGCCGGGTTTAGGTGCTTTGGCCGCATTTTTGATACGACTAGCAACAGCCAATCCTTGATTTTTATAAAGGTCTGTTTTTTTCATGGACATGGCTGTTGCGCTTCAAATCTGATTAAGTTGATTCAATTATTTTGTTATCGAGCGAGCTGCTAAACCCAAGAAGAGCAAAGACCAGCCCTGCAAGAGTAATTCGATAGCAATTAACAAGCCAGGCAACCATAAGCTCGATGATGGATAGCTATTCATAATCAACACGCCCATCAGAATTGAAATGGCAGCTGAAAGCGCCAACCAAAACCATTCACCGAAAACACGGTGCTGAAATGCGGCAACTAGGCGCAAGAAACCCGTTACAAAGAAAATCGCCGCTAGCCATAAAGTAATTACTTCAAGCGCTGGAATAGGAAATGCCCAGGTATATAAGCCTGCAGCAATATACAAGACTGCCATTAGCACTTGAATACCAACGCTCTTCCAGCCATGAGATTTCATAGCATGGGCACCTTGCAACACGCCGCCCACAACTAAGAACGCACCCAACACATTAATTGACACAAAAGAGAATAGTGTCTGGCCTGCAACGCCAATCATACCAAGCACGATAAATAAAATTCCCAGTCCAATCAGTGCACCAGGCACTTTTGCTGCTGCTCCTAGTACTGCCGTACGCATTGCTTTTACTTGTTCAATTGTTGGATCTGCCATGTCATTCTCCTGAAGGGGTACTGCAAAATAATAAAAAATATATTCTAGAAACTATAGAGTGTTATCGACTGAATCAATAAACTCACGAATGACTTGATTAAATACCGCTGGCTGCTCAATATTCGATAAATGCGCAGCTTCTTCAATTAATACCATCTTCGATCCATCAATCATACGATTAAGTACGGTCGCCTGCTCTACTGTACAGGCAGGATCTTGTCGACCAGTCAAGATCAGCGTGGGAGTCTTAATCTTGAGGAGCATAGTGGTTTGAGCCATATCCCTTACCGCACTAGCGCAACCGATATAGCCTTCAACACCAGTACCCAAAATCATTTGACGGACTTTATCAATATCTTGCGGAGCACGCTCGATAAAAGGTGCTGTAAACCAGCGCTTGATAGTTCCATCCACTAAACCAGGGATGCCATCTTTACGTGCAATTTCAAAACGCTCTTCCCACAAATTACGTGGTGGCATTTCACTAGCGGTATCGCATAAGGACAAAGAATAGATGCGCTCTGGATAGCGAGCACCCATTTGTTGCCCAATCATGCCACCCATGGATAAACCAATGAAATGCACCTTATCTATTTTCAGTGCATCCAATAAGGCCACTGCATCATCAGCCAATTGACTAATGGAGTAAGGACCTGAAGTAGTTTGAGAGCCCCCATGGCCGCGCTTGTCATACCGTAAGACACGATAACGATCGGCTAAAGCGGGGACGTTCCAATCCCACATGGAATAATTTGACATCAGACTATTGGCCATAAGAACCACATGAGCATCTTCAGGGCCATCAAAACGATAGGCTACCTCAAGTCCATTTACGGTAATTGTCTGTTGATCCTGCTTTTGAGTCATTTGTCTGGGCTTTCTTTAAATCTTGATCTAATACTATTTATGTAATCTTGAGAGCATGTTAGATTATCCAATGAAACTATAAAAAATTATTCGAGGAGACATGATGTATACAGCCAAACGCCCAGAGGGCCACGCCTGCACCTTCCTCAAGCTCACTTTGGGTTTAGGGCTCGCCATGAGCATGAGTCTTAGCCATGGCCAAAGCAAAGTACAAAAATATCCTGATCACACCGTCAGAATGGTAGTTCCGCTCACCACCGGCTCAGGTGCAGATATCGCAGGTCGGGTCGCTGCCAAAAGCCTTTCGGAGACTTGGAAACAATCGGTGATTATTGAAAATCGTCCAGGAGCAGGTGGATTAATCGGTACTGGAGTCGTTGTCAATTCTGAGCCCGATGGATATACCCTACTCGTGCAATCTGCTTCTTATGCTGCAAACCCAGCCATCTATAAAAAGCTGCCTTATGACCCACTCAAGAGTTTGATCGATGTCGCCATATTGGGACAAACACCTTATGTGATGATTACGGCAGCTGATGGGCCATATCAGTCAATTCGCGATTTGGTTATTGCGGCTAAATCTAAACCCGGAGAAATTACTTTTGCTTCTGCTGGTGTTGGAAGCTCTACTCACCTAGCTGCTGAGTACTTTAATCAGCTGATGGGAGTGAAATTAATACACGTTCCGTATAAGGGCTCACCTGAAGCCATTCAAGACACCATGTCGGGACGCACTGCGTTTTATATGGCTCCACTTGATACCGCCATTGGCCAACTCAAAGGTGGAAAAGTTCGCGCCCTTGGAGTTACTAGTAAAACGCGTAATGCTGCAGTGCCTGATATTCCTAGCATTGCAGAACAAGGCTATCCGAATTTTGAAATCGGTTTGTGGTTTGGTGTTTGGGCCCCAGCAGGTACACCACCTGCGATCGTGAGTAAGATTAATCAAAGCGTTAACCAATCCATGCAAGATCCTGAGGTCAAAACTGCCTATGAAAATAAAGGCATCAAAGCAACACCGATGAGTCCTACAGAATTTAGTAAGTTTGTGCGTGAAGAAATGGCAAAGTATTCAAAGATTGCCAAAGAAGCAGCCATTGAGCCTCAATAACGATTTAGCACCACTATGCCAAGCCCCTGATGCGCAAATACGTTCGCCCAAGATCGTATTTCCAAAAGGGGCGGTCGATTGCCATGCGCATGTCTGTGGGCCAGCAGATCTTTTTCCCTACGCAGATGAACGTATCTACACCCCACCCGACGCTAGACTAGAAAGTTACAGCGCCTTACTTCATATGCTGGGCATTGACCGTGCAGTCTTAGTTCAGCCTAGCGTCTATGGCACAGATAACCGAGCGATGCTAGCAGCCCTCAATCATCAGCCTGAAAAATTTCGTGGGGTTGCTGTGATTGCCGATAACACTAGCGATCGCGAGCTTGAAGAACTTCATCAAGCTGGAGTGCGTGGTGTACGTTGCAATATTGTGGATGTCGCAGATAAATCTGCTGGACTACCAATTCAATACCTCACCAAACTAGCAAAACGCATTGCTCCTTTTGCTTGGCACCTTGAACTGCTCATGCATGTCAATGAGTATCCAAAGCTCGCTTCCGTATTTGAAGACTTTCCAGTGGATTTAGTATTTGGTCACTTTGGATATACGCATGCAAAACATGGTTTGAAGGATCCTGGCTTTCAGGGCTTGTTAGATCTGATGCGTGAGCAAAAAGCCTGGGTCAAAATGACTGGTCCTTATCGCATTTGTGATGGCGACTTACCTTATGCTGATATGCGTCCATTCAATGATGCCGTGATTGAGGCTAATCGTGCACAATTGATCTGGGGCACTGATTGGCCCCATGTGATGGTCAAAAAGCAAATGCCTCATGATGCTGACCTGTGCGATCTATTTGGTTCCTGGGTGAGCGATCCTTTCTTGCGAAAATCGATTCTGGTGGATAACCCCTGTATCCTGTACGACTTTCCAGCACTATATTAAGCAAACTCTTGCATTGAGGATTGATAATTTTATGAGCAATACTTTCACTGTCATTTTCGGCATTATTGCCATGCTCCTACCCTTAGTTGTTGGGCGTATTTACTGGAAAAAATTTGATCATTACTTTGGTAGAGGTGATGAAGCCTATATGGATACCTTGGAGTATTTTCTAAAGAAGATTGGCTCTACTATATTAGTTGCCTTCATTATTCTTTGGATCGGCATGAGTTTAGTATTTAGTGGCAGTAGCCCTCAATAGTCATGAACGACCAACTCATCAACATCCTGAGCAAGGCAAAGCTCAACTTTGCGATCTTGGCCTGTATTTTGCTCATTGCAGTGGTGGGTAAAGTCGTAGAACCTGAGTTAACTAACAGAATTTTTGTGACTGCAGATCAGTTGGTGTCTGAGTTGTTCCTCATCTTTGCTGCCATTACCCTCGGCGCTTTTATTCCGAACTTTAAGTTGGTTGCCTTTGGATCAATTGCGGCATTTATTGGCGCTGCAGTATTGATTCATCTGGGCGTCTTTACTTATCTGACTACCGAATACCTATTTGCAGTACTGATTGTTGTCTTGGGATTTGCATCAATTGCCAATCTATATCGACACTATCGAGAGTTTAGGTTTTAACCCCTTGAATCTAATAGGTTTTTAAGATTTTCTTGATTTTTCCTGAAATTTCAAGAATAATCATGAAAACTAGTGAGACACAGCATGGGAACCTTAAATTTAAGCAAATTCTCCTCTCAGGCCAACCC
This sequence comes from Polynucleobacter sp. AP-Melu-500A-A1, assembly GCF_018882125.1. Lineage (GTDB taxonomy): Bacteria > Pseudomonadota > Gammaproteobacteria > Burkholderiales > Burkholderiaceae > Polynucleobacter. Next base: position 42,202 of record NZ_JACVOZ010000004.1, on the reverse strand, counting down.
TGAGATTTTGAATAGCCTTCATCAAATTGCAGATGATGAAGGTCGTAAATTTCATTCGGTTTTAGATGAAGCATTTCGCGATTATCTAAACAAAAAAGGCATATCAATTAATAGCCGCAAAGTGATGACCAAATTTTCGCAAAGCTTGCAAGAATTTGATGCGCTTTACAAAGATCTCGCCAAGTAGTGGTTTATCTAAGCAAGGAAGATGTCATGTTGATGCATGGCGTCTTGATACGTCAGTTTGGTGGACATTTTGGACTTAGGGATGAAGGCGCACTAGAGGCAGCCCTTTATCGACCTCAGTCTGGCTACTACCCAGATCTTATAAGCCAAGCGGCAGCATTATTTGAAAGTCTAGCCGTTAATCACCCATTTATAGATGGCAATAAAAGAATTGCTTTTGCAGTAATGGATACATTTTTACGCTCGAATAATATGCGTATTGACGCGAAACCAAAAGATATCTATAAAAAAATTATTCAAATGTTTGAACAAAAAGAGTTGCAGCACGAGGTAGTAGATACCTGGCTACGAACAATTTGCAAGATATCTCCTTAATATATGAAAAACCATTTTAGCTAGCAATAAAACTACATAACTAAAATGGCTTGTTGTTATTTACAGCAAGATTTTTCTGATTGCCAGCGCTTACTTCTCTAAAGCTCCATAGATCACAGAGTTCAATTGTTCGCGATGTATCTTACGAATCTCTCCAGGCGCAACACCCATCATGACGACAACCATTTGCTCTTTTGGATCAGCCCAGAACACCGTGCCATTAGCACCATTCCAGGTGAAGTCGCCAACGTTGCCATTAATAGCCGAGAGGCCACGCTCCATCCGCACTGCCACACCTAGACCAAAACCATAACCTACTCGCCCAGGTTCTGTCAGGCCAACATTATTTTTGATGTCCTTATTCAAATGATTAGATGCCATGAAGGTCACTGTCTGTGGCCCGAGTACACGCTTACCATCCAAGCTACCGCCATTGAGCAGCATTTGACCAAAGCGAATGTAGTCACCTGCTGTTGAAAAGGCGCATGAACCACCGCAATCAAACTTCACACTCTTTGTCAGAATATCGACATTTTGTGGTTTGCCAGTCATTGGGTCTAATGGCAAAGGTTGCGCTAAGCGCGAGCGGCTACTTTGTGGAACGCTAAAAGTGGTGTCAGGCATTCCAACTTTGCTCCATACGCGTTCACGTAATACGGCATCTAACGGTTTGCCAGCAATTTTTTCTTCAATGACCCCGACAACATCAATACCAAAACCGTAGTCCCAGACTGTACCTGGTTCATATAACAGTGGAGTACTTGCCAGTTTCTCTACAAACTCTTGCGCGTTGTACTGCATTGCTGCAGGAGCAGAGCCTGCTGGATACATTTTATGAACTGGGGTAGCGCCTCGCCCACCATATGTCAAGCCACTAGTGTGGCGTAATAAATCCTGCACGGTGATTTGATTTTTTGCGGGAACTAAGTTGAGCTTTCCTTCTGCATCAACCTGCCCTACTTTCATTTCTTTAAATTGCGGTAGCCAATTGGAAATCGGTGCATTGAGAGGCATCTTGCCTTCTTCATAAAAAGTTAAGGCACCTACTGAGGCCATCACCTTTGTCATCGAAGCTAAATTGAAGATCGCATCTGTCGTCATCGGCTTGTTATTAGCCTTATCCAAGTAACCATAAGACTTATAAATACTGAGCTTGCCATTCTTGGCAACGGCCAATACAGCACCCGGCATGCGATTATTGGAAATCTCATCAGCAAAGAATGCATCGATGCGCTTTAAGCCTTCTTGAGAAAAACCTTGCCCGGCATTCATGGGCAATGGTGTTTTAGGGGCATCAGCTGCAAAAATGCTTGCGCTGGCCAGTAATCCAGCAATAAGGCTGGCGGCCTGTAATTTTTTCATCATGTCTCCATTGTTTTATTGATCTTTTATTGAGGAATATTGTCCTTTCCTGCATTGAAGCAGAGTTTTGGCTGTTTAGCCTTGGGGGATATGCTTATATATCGATATTGGTATATAGGAAGGACTTTTAATTCTTTTGAGAAATAACTGACAAACATGACAATGTCCCACTTATGTATAAATACGATGCCATTGACCAGACCCTCATTGAGGAGCGAGTCACCCAGTTTCGCAATCAGGTTGAAAGGCGTCTCAACGGCACTTTGGCTGAAGAAGAATTTCGTCCTTTGCGTCTACAAAATGGTCTTTATCACCAACGCCATGCTTATATGTTGCGCGTGGCTATTCCCTATGGATTATTGAGCGCTAAGCAATTGCGTACTTTGGCTTTGATCGCTGAAAAATACGATCGTGATTATGGCCACTTCACCACTCGCCAAAATATTCAATACAACTGGGTCAATTTAGAAGAAACCCCAGATATCTTGGCTGAACTCGCCAAAGTAGAAATGCATGCGATTCAAACTTCAGGTAACTGTATTCGGAATATCACTAGCGATGCATTTGCAGGTGTAGCTGCTGATGAATACGTAGACCCCCGCCCTGTTTGTGAATTACTTCGTCAATGGTCCACACTCCATCCTGAGTTTGCCCATCTACCACGTAAATTTAAATTTGCAATCAATGGCGCTAAAGAGGACCGCACAATTTTGTTGTGCCATGACGTTGGTATTGAACTCAAGAAAGATGCCGGTGGTCAATTGCTAGCCGATCTTTATGCTGGTGGTGGCATGGGTAGAACGCCTATCTTGGGATCGCTCATAAAGCAAGATTTACCGTGGCAATTACTTCCGAGTTATTTAACGGCGCTCTTGCGTGTTTATAACCGCTTTGGGCGACGCGACAATCTTTATAAGGCGCGCATCAAGATCTTGGTTAAGGCTCTGGGGTCTGAAGAGTTTGCGCGCCAGGTGGAAGGTGAATGGACTCATATCGCTAATGGTGATGACAATTTTACCCAAGCCGAGTGGGATCGTGTTGCAAAGCACTTTACCAAGCCTGCGTATAAAACATTGCATTCCTTAACTACCGAGCAATTAATAGCTAGCACACCTCAAGCTGATCAAGTCGCCTTTGCACGCTGGTATGAGCGCAATGTTCGAGCGCATCAAGTGCCTGGTTACGCCAGTGTGATTCTTTCTTTAAAACATCATGGCATTGCTCCGGGCGATGCAAGCACAGCGCAAATGCAGGCGATTGCTAACTTGGCTGATCAATATAGTTTTGGAGAGCTACGCGTTACCCATGAACAAAATTTAGTGCTGGCTGATGTAGAGCAAACCCAACTCTTTGCCTTATGGGAAGAAGCTAAGAAGCAAAAAATTGCCCTACCGAATATTGGCCTTCTCACCGACATTATTGCTTGTCCTGGTGGTGATTTCTGCTCATTAGCTAATGCCAAGTCATTGCCGATTGCTAAAGCGATTCAAGAACGCTTTGATGATTTAGATTATTTACATGATCTCGGTGATATCAGTCTGAATATCTCTGGTTGTATTAATTCTTGCGGTCACCACCACGTTGGCAATATTGGCGTTCTGGGGGTCGATAAAGATGGGGAAGAGTGGTACCAAATTACTTTAGGTGGCGAGCAAGGCAATAATGCTGCCATTGGGAAGGTAATTGGCCCATCCTTCTATGCCAATGAAATCCCCAATGTGATGAGCAGCATTATTGATACCTATGTAGGGGGGCGTAGAGAAGATGAATCCTTCATTGAGACCTATCGCCGCTTAGGGGTAACCCCATTTAAAGAAGCTGCATACAAAAATGCTAGAGCGAAAGCTGCTAAGCAGGATGCGTCTGGGACTCTCTCATCATGACTGCCTCTATTAGCTCCCAATTTAATCCAAACATTATTCACTTTCCAAAAGATGGTGAGCCATTTCTTGCCGCAAATGAATGGCAAGTTTGGAATGGTGAACAAGATGAGGGCGGTATTCCGGATCTAGAGCATGGCGCCCATAAAGTCTTAGTGCCATTTCACTGGTGGATTACGCATCATAAGAATGCCGACATTATCGAGCGCGCTAATAAAGGTGAAATCGGAGTCTGGTTTGCTGCTGATGAAGATATTCTGAAACATGCTGACCTGATTGAAGCAGGTAAAAAAGTATGGCCCATCGTTGCGGCCCATTTCCCCATCTTTAGGGACGGTAGAAGTTTTAGTACTGCTGCCTTATTACGAGATCGCTTAGATTGGCAGGGCGAGATTCGAGCGATTGGCGATGTCTTAATTGATCAGTTACTTCAAGGTGCTCGTGTTGGCTTTGATAGTTTTGAATTACGCCCAGATCAAAACCTGGAACTTGGCTTAAATCAATTTAATTTGTTTACGGTCACGACCCAAAATAGCTGGCGTGGCAAACGTTCTCTTTTGAATGCGGAGAATGCTTAAAGTGAATAAGCCAAAAAACACTCTCGGTAAAGTCTATTTGGTTGGCGCTGGCCCTGGAGCTGCCGATCTCATTACCGTACGTGGCGCAAAGTTACTAGAACAAGCAGATATTGTGTTTCATGATGCTTTAGTCGAACCAGAAATGCTGGCGCTTTGTCCACAAGCTACTCTAGTACCTGTAGGTAAGCGTTGTGGCAAGCTCTCTTCCGCACAGCAATTCATTAATAAACGTCTTGTTGATGCTGCGAGGAAGTATCAAACTGTTGTGCGCCTTAAGGGTGGTGATCCGATGTTATTTGGGCGCGCTGATGAAGAGTTGAAGTCTCTCAAAGATGCTGGTATTGAAGTTGAAGTAGTTCCAGGTATTACTGCAGCGCTTGCTGCTGCTGCAAGCATTGGGCAATCACTGACCTTGCGCGGTATTTCAAGAAGTGTGGCATTTGTAACACTAGCTCAGGCTTTAGAGAGCGCTGGAGAGAGCAAACCCCTTGTAAACCCAACGGCTGATACTTTGGTCTACTACATGGGACGAAAAGATGCAGCACGCATCGCCCAGCAACTCATTGAGCACAGCCCTAATCATGGGGTCGATACACCAGTACAAATATTAGAAGCGGTGAGTACGCCCCGCGAACGTCAATGGAGTAGTACCTTATCTGAGTTAGCTGCAGGTAAAGCTGATCAGTGGTTTGATATCAGCTCACCAGCACTGATTATGGTTGGTGATGCTTTGAGAGAGAGCAAAGTTGATCAAAGTCAAAATGCAGTTGAATCAAAATCTAAGGTGGCTTGATTCAACCCTACTCAAGCCGCTAGCGCTAAGGCAGGTAGTGGTGTTGGCGCACTCTCAGGATGATTCCTAAACTTTTGTTCCACCTCCCAGAGATCCAATGCTTCTTGCATATGCAGCCAACTCTCTGGCGTTCCCCCGACTACCCTTGCAAGTCTTACCGCCATCTCAGCACTGATCCCTCTTTTCTCATGCAATAAGTCAGAGACACTCAGGCGACTTACGCCTAGATGACTTGCAAAAACTGCTTGGGTTATACCCAATGCAGGTAGCACATCTTCTCGCAAAATAGCACCTGGATGGGTTGGCTTACGATTGATATTTCTTAAACTTTTGTCTAATTTTTTCATTAGTGATAATCCTCTAGATCAACATTGATCGCATGTTTGCCTTCAAACTTAAAGGTCAATCGCCAATTACCCGATACATACACAGCGAAATAATTTTTTCTCTTACCCTTTAGCTCATGAAAGCGGTATCCCGGTATATCCATGTCCTTAGGCTCAACAGATGCTTCCAAACGATCTAATAATCGCTCTAAACGAGCAGCATACTGAGCTGGAATTGCCTTATAACTTCCCTTTGAAAAAAAGAGCTCTAAGCCACGATGATTAAAAGATCGAATCATTTATCCCCCATGGCACATTGTAATCTACATCATTACAATGTAAAGTATAACATTACATTTAGGAGGGTTGATAAATAATGTTAAAGAGCGCGTGCCCCGAAATCAACAATGGCTTGCAAGACAGCCAAGTCCTCCCCAACGGCAGGCATCGCGCTTAATTGGATTTTGGGGAATTGCTTTTGGCAGGCTTCCAGCAGCACTGGAAAATCATTGCGCAAATGACCGCCTTGTCCAAAAAAGACAGGTACCACAGTAATTTGAGTTACTCCTTTTGTACTTAAGGAATTGACTGCCTCCTCTAGGGAAGGCTGCATCATCTCTAAAAAAGCAAGTTCCACTGGGGTATCTTGATGTTGCTCATGCCATAGCTGTGCCAGGCGATCAAAAGGCTCGCGCCAACGAGAATCCCGTGCTCCATGCCCAAAAAGGATGATTGCTTTCATGTCTTTTTAATCTTTACTTGTAAATTACTATAAGCTTACCCCTTATTGAACTTCCTCGCCTCGGCCAACTGCTATGTCATCTTTACTAAATCAAACTTGGGTTATTGCCTTACTTGGTGCTGCTCTGATAGGTGCAGTGCTCGCAGCAGTTCACCATGCTGAGCTTATTGCCCATAAGATTGGTGAGCCTTTTGGGACTTTAGTACTTGCTCTGAGTATCACCATCATTGAAGTAGCGCTGATTGTTTCGATGATGTTGGCTGGTAATGAGGGTTCAGAATTTATTGCGCGCGATGCTATCTTTGCAACAATCATGATCATCATGAATGGTGTTATTGGCCTCTGTATTTTTGTAGGTGGCCTAAAACATTATGAAATGTCTTTTCGTAATGAGGGGGCCAATTCTGCTCTTGCAGTATTAACTGCTTTAGCAACATTTATTTTAGTAATGCCCATGGTGACAGTAAGTACTCCAGGGCCTACTTTTTCTGAGAGTCAATTGGCTTTTGCTGGAGTAGCTTCATTTGTTCTATATGGGGCATTTTTGTTTTATCAAACCATTACTCATCGCGATTACTATCTTCCCAAATCCAAAGAAGATAAAACTGATAGCAGCGTACATGCGCCTAAACCCAGTAATTCAAAAACACTTATTAGTGCTGGGCTGCTCTTAATTACATTAGTTGCGGTTGTCGGATTGGCTAAGGCACTCAGTCCAGCAATTGAGGCTGGGGTCCAGGCGGCAGGTGCGCCTAAAACCATTGTTGGTATCGCTATTGCATTATTAGTACTCTTGCCTGAGAGCTTTGCGGCTGTTCGCGCATCCAGAGCCAATCGCTTACAAAGTAGCTTGAACTTAGCCCTAGGCTCTGCTCTAGCGAGTATTGGATTAACTATTCCCGCAGTTGCCGCCATCTCAATTATTTTTGATCTGCCATTAAGTCTAGGTATTAGTTCCGTGAATATGATTTTGATGTATCTCTCCTTCTTTATTGGAGCGCTCACCCTAGCTATTGGGAGGACTACTGTTCTTCAAGGTGCGGTCCACCTGATCATCTTCTTTGAGTATCTATTTTTAAGCTTAGTCCCCTAAGGGCGCATTAGGGCTGGGACTGCTGCCCAGATGCCTATATTTCCGGATTTCAGGGCCATAAACCCAATATAATTAGGGCCTATTGACCATTTTCGGTATTAGATTAAGAGTTTCTGACAGAAGCAGAAATTCCCCGAAACCAAATTACATGAAAAAAGCCCTAAAACGCCATATCTTGAGCACCCTAAAGCATGGCTTGGCTTTTTTAGATAAAAATCCCGCTTTACGCCGCCAGGTGTATTTCTTCATTTGTAAATACGGTATGTATAACTTCTTAAAGAAGTTTTATGCCAGCCGTTTACAACAAGCTTCGGTAAATCAATTTTCTCCCCTCATGGTGGGTCCAGTAGTTGTGTTGGATATCTCAACAGAGCAACTTTCCATGCATGCTCAAGATATTTATGACCAGCTTAAATCTGTGGCTGCTCAAAATAATCAGTCGAAAGCGGTCTAATGCGCATTGTTATTGATTTACAGGGCGCGCAAAGTAATAGTCGTTTTCGAGGGATCGGTCGCTACTCTACGTCATTAGCACAAGCGATGATTCGCAATCGCGGTGAACATGAAGTCATTATTGTTTTAAATGGCCTCTTCCCTGACGCGACACAATTTATCAAGAGTCAATTTGAAGGCTTATTGCCTGCAGAAAATATTAAGATTTGGTATGCCCCCGGTCCAGTGATGGAGTGCCAAGCTGGCACCGACTTACGACGCGAAGGCGCTGAATTGGTTCGTGAAGCTTTTATTGCGAGCTTGCAACCCGATATCGTACATATCAGCAGCCTGTTTGAAGGCTTTGGAGATAACACTGTGACTAGTGTTGGTAAGTTTGATACCAACACTCCAGTCAGTATCTCTTTTTACGATCTCATCCCCTTCTTAAATCCAAAAGAATATTTAGAGGTAGATCGCTTCTACGCCACTTACTATCTCCGCAAGTTGGAATACCTTAAGCGTGCCTCACTTCTCTTGAGTATTTCTGAATTCTCTAGATCTGAGGGTTTAGAGCATTTAGATTTTTCTCCTGAGGAGATTGTCAATATCTCTTCTGCAGCAGAACCCTTCTTTAGTGATGCTGCGCCAGCAACAGACCCGGTTGCCCTCAAAGAAAAATTTGCTATTACACGCCCATTCGTTTTATATACCGGTGGTGCAGATCCTCGTAAGAATCTCACTCGCTTGCTTGAGGCCTATGCGCAGATTCCTGCAGAACTACGTTTGGAGCATCAACTGGTTTTAGCCGGTCGTATTGATCGCGCAGAGCATCTCGCGTTGTTAAAGGGTATTAAGACTTCTGGTATGAACACTGATGAAGTGATCTTCACGGAATACATCAGCGACGATGAGCTACAAACCCTGTATTACAGCTGCAAGCTCTTTGTTTTCCCATCATGGCACGAAGGCTTTGGCTTACCAGCCCTAGAAGCCATGAAATGCGGCGCTGCTGTGATCTCCTCTAATACCTCTAGCTTGCCTGAAGTAGTCAATCTGGAAGAAGCTTTATTCGATCCGCTGTCGACTGAGTCGATGAGTACCAAGATGACTGAGTTTCTATCCAATCCCGCCCTCATCGAGCGCATGAAAGCACATGCAAAAGTGCAGGCCCCTTTATTTTCATGGGACGTGAGCGCGCAGAAAGCAATCGCTGGCTTTGAAGCATTAATTGCAAAGCGTCAAGCAGATGGCGTACAAACAGCAAAATTGAGTAAAGCGGAGATTCTGAAAAAGCTGATTGCAGATATAGGCAAACTCTCTTTTGATGGCAAGCACTATAAGGATGTAGACCTGCTGCAGTTTTCTGCATGCCTGGCACAAAACTTCCCAACGGAACCACGCAAACCTCAAATCTTGATTGATATCTCTGAATTAGTTAAGCGTGATGCCAAGACCGGTATTCAGCGTGTAGTGCGCTCGTTACTCACGGAGATGTTGCTAAATCCCCCCGTGGGCTATGACGTTCACCCAATCTATGCCAATCAACTTAGCCTAGGTTATCGCTATGCCAATCGCTTTCAGAAGAAATTTTTTGCAAGTGAAGATGAAAAGCTCGCTATGGGTGAGAGCAATACTAATAATCTGGAAGACCCCGTCATTGCAACCCAAGCGGGTGATATCTTCTTAGGTATTGATTTGCAAGCAGATATTGTGCAAGCCCAGAAGCAATATCTTTCTGCGATTAAGTTAAGCGGTACGAAAGTATATTTCGTGGTCTATGACTTATTGCCCATTCTGTTCCCGAATGCATTCCCAAGCGCTGCGGAGTTTAATCATCGTCAGTGGCTTTTGGAGATAAGTAAATTTGACGGCATTATTTGCATCTCCAAGGCGGTTGCTGATGACTATCGTGCATGGGCAAAAATCAACATTCCGGATTTACCAAAACAATTTGATGTGGCTTGGTTCCATCTTGGCGCGGATATTGAGAACTCTGTTCCAACTACTGGCTTGCCTGCCAATGCGAGTGAAGTGATTACCAAAATTAGTGCGCAACCAAGCTTTGTCATGATTGGTACTTTAGAGCCACGCAAAGGTTATGGCCAAACCTTGCCTGCCTTTGAAAAACTCTGGGCTAATGGTACAAAAGGTGCCCAAGTCAATTTAGTCATCATCGGCAAAAAAGGTTGGATGGTCGATGAACTGGTCAGTCATATTGAAAGCCACCCAGAACTCAATAAGCGTCTCTTCTGGTTGGACAGTATTAGCGATGAGTATCTCGATCAAATTTATTCTGCCAGTACTTGCTTAATTGCCGCCTCTGATGGCGAAGGTTTTGGGCTGCCATTAATCGAGGCAGCCAGAAGACATGTGCCGATCATTGCCAGAGATATTCCGGTCTTTAAAGAAGTAGCTGGAGAGCACGCTTTCTACTACCAGGCTAGTAAGCCAGAAGAGATGACCCAGGCGATTGAGGCATGGCTAGCGCTATACGCCAAAGGTGCTCACCCCCGCTCAGACAAGATGCCTTGGCTGACCTGGAAGCAAAGTGCCCAGTCTGTTCTCAAAACCTTATTAAACTAAGGCTCATGCGAAATTCAAACTCCCGCTCCCCCGGCTTATTTGCTTCTATTGCCTCGCTTTGGCAATATCGCGCATTTATCCTCGGTAGCACTAAGCGAGAATTTCAGACCAAGTATAAGAACTCCCTTCTGGGTTTTGCTTGGCCCATTATTAATCCCTTGGCACTCATTTTGGTTTATGCCCTCGTGTTCTCTAAAGTCATGGGAGCGCGATTGCCAGGTGCCGCAGGTGAAGGAAGTTCTGGTCTTTATTCTTACAGCATCTATTTATGTATTGGCGTGATTGTTTGGACGCTCTTTTCTGAGTTGACCTCGCGCGCTCAAGTGGTCTTCTTAGAAAATGCCAACCTTCTCAAGAAATTGAATTTTCCACGCCTTTGCTTGCCAGTGATTGTTATCCTCAATGCAGGCCTAAACTTCATCATTATCTTTTCTCTCTTCACCCTCTTCTTATTGGTAACGGATAACTTTCCGGGCTATTGCTTCTTCGCTGTTATTCCTTTGCTAGTTATCCTGGTTGCCTTTTCTATTGGATTAGGAATGACCCTAGGCGTTCTCAATGTCTTCTTTAGGGACATTGGTTACTTTTATAGCGTTGCTTTGCAGTTTTGGTTTTGGCTCACTCCCATCGTGTACTCCACCAATATATTGCCTGAAAAGATTCGCTTCTTAGTTTCTTTTAATCCACTCACCAATTTACTAGTGGCATTTCAGGGAATTTTTGTGAATCATCAAATGCCGGATTGGTCTAGCTTGTGGTTTATCTGTGTCTTAGCAGTGCTTCTCAATATCAATGGGTTTCGCTTGTTTCGTAAGCGTTCCGGTGAAATGGTGGACTTGCTCTAATGTCACAGATCATTGTTCGCAATCTTGGCAAAGCCTATAAGCGCTATCTCTCTAAGTGGTCACGTCTTGCTGAATGGATTATTCCCTTTAGTAAAGACCGCCATACCTTGAACTGGGTATTACAAGATTTGAACTTCACCGTCAATCCCGGTGAAGCTGTAGGCATTATTGGCGTCAATGGTGCCGGTAAGAGCACCTTACTCAAAATGATTTCAGGCACATCACAGCCTACTACTGGCTCAGTAGAGATGAGTGGCAAGGTTGCTGCCCTGCTTGAACTCGGTATTGGCTTTCATCCAGACTTCACCGGCAGGCAGAATGCCTATATGGCAGGACAGCTACTCGGTTACAGCGTTGATCAAATTACTGCCATGATGCCGGCCATCGAAGAGTTTGCTGAGATTGGTGAATACATTGATCAGCCAGTACGTTTTTACTCTAGTGGCATGCAAATGCGCTTGGCTTTTAGCGTGGCTACTGCAGAGCGACCAGATGTATTGATCGTGGATGAGGCTTTATCGGTTGGTGATACTTACTTCACACATAAATGCTTTGACCGCATTCGCGAATTCCGCAAACATGGCACGACGCTACTCATTGTTTCTCATGACAAGATGGCCATCCAGTCAATTTGTGATCGCGCTATTTTGCTCAATCAAGGTAAAGTCGCCATTGAAGGTCAACCAGAAATGGTGATGGACTATTACAACGCCTTATTAGCTGATCGTGAAAATCAAAACGTTCGCCAAGAAATTATCCAGTCCGGAAAAGTTAAAACTACTTCTGGTAGTGGTGAAGCCACTATCTTGGATGTGGCCTTACTCAATAACGATGGCAAGCGCATTGAAGTAGTTCAAGTAGCCCAAGAGATTACACTCTCTACCAAGGTGCGCTGCAATCAGGCAATCGATGAGCTGGTCCTGGGCTATATGTTTAAGGACCGATTAGGTCTACCTGTTTATGGCACCAATACCTATCACCTCAATAAGACACTTAAGAATCTGGCAGCAGGCTCAGAAATTGAATTTAACTTCCGCTTTATTGCCAATTTTGGGCCTGGAACCTACTCACTTGCATTATCTTTACATGCATCTGACAATCACATAGCTAGTAACTATGAGTGGCGTGACCACGCCCTCGTATTCACTGTCATTAATAGTAAAGAACATTTTGAAGGGGTGGCTTGGTTGCCCCCTACAGTAGAGATTAAGCAGTAAGCGCAAACTAAACTCACACTAAACGCACACTAAAGTAAAAAGACAGAACCACAGAAGCACATGAGCTCAGATCAAAACAATTTCTACAAAGCATTTGAAGATCAGCATCGCGGCTCACGCGAGATGATTAAATCTCGCCTGTCGGTTTATCTCCCGTTTATTCAGAAGATCCAAGCAACTCACTCTAATGCAAGCGCCCTTGATTTAGGATGCGGTCGTGGCGAGTGGCTTGAGTTACTTCAAGACAATCAATTTGCAGCATCCGGTATTGATCTAGACGACGGCATGCTCTCAGCCTGCAGAAGCCGGGGCTTAAATGTGCAAACGGGTGATGCGCTAGTGCACCTCAAATCCCTACCTGCTGATAGCTTAAGTATTGTTTCGGGATTTCATATTGCAGAACATTTGTCATTAGATGATTTGCAGACTTTGATTAAAGAAGCGCTACGAGTGCTCAAACCTGCTGGACTGTTAATTCTGGAAGCGCCTAATACTGAGAACTTAGTGGTTGGCACTTCTAGCTTTTACTTGGATCCGACGCATCAGCGCCCATTGCCTTCCGCTTTACTAAACTTCCTAGTGGGCTATCTTGGCTTTGCTAGAACCAAAGTACTCGGTGTTCAAGAATCTGTGCCACTACGTGAAGAGCTTGGCCCTACTAGTCTCTTTGCCGTTCTCTCTGGTGTCAGTCCAGACTTTGCAGTGATTGCCCAAAAAGCTGGGGATGCATCCGCCATGGCGAGCTTTGATGTCGTGTTTGCCAAAGAATATGGACTTACTCTAGAGCTGCTTGCCAATCGCTATCAAGAGCGTATTGATGTGATCGAGCGTAAAACTCAAATGCTAGAGGCGCGCCTTAATCGTATTTGGAAATTACTGGAACCCTTGAAGTGGGCAAAGTCTCTTTTCAAAAAATAATCTGTAGCATGTTTATCTAGCACTATTACTTATTCATAAAGCCTAATTATTCATGAGCACCAATTTGTCGCGCGGTTTAGTCACCAGTATTCCAGAGCGTTACGTTCAGTTTGCCCTCTTTAATCTCAAGAAGATTTATAGCGATCTAGGCTGCCAACTCCCAATTGAAATCTGGGAGGTAGGTAATGAGCTCAGCGCCGAGTCTAAGCAAAAAATTAGCGCTATTACCGACAAAATCATTTGGCGGAACGTTTCAGAATTTACATCCGATCTCGCCCACTGGAAAGGCTTTCAGGTAAAAGCTTTTATTGTTGCCAATAGCGCATTCAATGAAGTCTTGCTATTTGATGCGGATGGTATCTTCCATCAAAACCCAGAGAACCTCTTTAGTGATGCTGGCTATCAAGAAACAGGGTTCTATCTCTTTAGAGATCTCAAGCGTTGGGTCTTTGAATTTAATTGGTATGACAAGCTCATTCATCAATTGGGTTTGCGCAAACCCTTTAAAGGCAATAAGTTCCGTAACTATGCTTTTTATCAGCAACGCCAAGCTTGGTTACGTCGTTGTCTCAATAATCAAAAGCCTGGGAACTTCCCAATTGAGTGGGATTACATTTGGAAAGATGGTATTCCAGCAGAGCCTGTAATTGAGACTTATGTGGATAGTGGCGTAGTAGCCATTAACCGCAGTAAGCATCCACAAACAATTAAGTGCCTGTATGAGCTCAATAATAATCACCCTGATACCTACAAATACGTATGGGGCGATAAAGAAACTTTTTGGATCTCTGCTTTAATGGCCAAAGAGCCATTTACCGTAAACCCACAATGGGCTTATGAAGAAGCTTCTGATAACAGCGAAGGTTGGAAGACGAAGAAAGATCTGATTTGCCAAGCCTGGAATGGCAAACTCTTCTTCACCCAAAAGGGTGTGGTCTAAGAAGATTGATTAGGGTGCTGCTGTTTTACTAGGCTGGTCTCTGAGCCACTCATTCAAAGGTCGGCCAATTAAGCCCGCAGAGTAATCCGAGATATGGTCTGAGTAGCTATAGAGCAAACGGCCATTTTTAGAGATTTCACAAAGCCCCTTACTTTCGTCACACAGAATTGGTATGGTGTAGAAGATTTTTACGGTGCCAGGATTATTTTTCTCAAGCTTAGCCAATAGGCGCCTATATTGCTCGGTGCGTTGTTGATGCCGCTCTACCGTCAACACACAGCGGGGATTGAGCTTCTTGGGGAAGAAATAATTAATCGCCGAGATCGTGCTCTTTCTTTGAAGACAATCTTCTGGGAAGGCTAAGGTTGGATTGTCTTCTAGGATGACTACTTTTTTGCCAGCGGCTTTTAGAGGATTTATAGCATTTTGAACTGCTTCATAGGCAACATCAAAATTGGGTGAAGACTCCAAATCATCCAAGAACTTCTTCTCATTTAATCCAAATAGGTTTCGACTGGCGCCTACAAATAAAACTGTTTCAATACTGTCATTTTTAGCTAATGAATTTATTGCGTATTCGCTATTGGGTATAAATCTTTGAAAAAGAGGATGACTTGATATAACTGTCGAAACTGCACCTTTACCACCAGGGCCACCAATAAATAACCATCGTCCATTTTCATTAGAGGTTCTGACCAATCCCCTAAAAATGGATGCAGCATGGCTATCGCCTACTAAAGCGTATTTCACCGGAGGACGACTATCGCGTAAGCAGGTGCCAAACCAAGATTTATCAATTGAGGGTGAATTGGCAAGGCCACAGTCTTCAATGAGATCCACTCCAGCGACGCCGTCATAACCAGACTCAGGGTCGACATTGATCTTATTTACTAGACGTGAGTGACTGCCATTCTTATAGTTAGCTAGATAACCCGCAAAGCCAATCAGAAAGAGGCCCACAACAAGCGCAATCGTGATGGCTTTTTTATCCACAAACCATTTACCAAAGAAAGTGATACCACTGCCAAATCGAATAGGCTTCTCTACAAATCGATATGTCAGCCAAGATAGAAGAATGGATATAGCTACAACTCCAATTCGAATCTCTAACTCCGGAACACTACTACTGAGAATGCGCGCAAAAGAAAGTAGTAGCCAGTGCCAGAGATACAGTGGATAACTAATTAAGCCAAACCATACCAATACGGAGCTTCCCAGGACTACTTTATTAAACCAAGCATTTGGACCTGCTTTAATCATCAGAGCAGCACCTATCGTTGGGAAGAGTGCCCAAGCACCGGGAAAGCTACTATCTTTATTAATAAGAAGGAGCCCAGCAACAAAGAGTGCACAACCCATCCATGACAGAGTATTTGCCTGCGCAATGGAATGAATAACTAACTTCGGATACTTCGACTGGAAGACGGCAACATAGGCCAGCAAAGCACCAATGAGCAATTCCCAGAAGCGGGTTAATGGCGAGTAAAAGGTGGCAACCGGATCAATTGAGATGCCATAGAGATTGAAGGCAAATGAAGCCAGCCCAATCGCCAGAATGATCGGCAGGAAACGTACCCGAAAGCGCCATGCAGCCCATAGAATTGGTGGCCAGACGATATAGAACTGCTCTTCAATACCCAGGCTCCACAAGTGCAGCAAAGGTTTAGTATCAGCGAGGTTATCAAAGTAACCACTCTCACTCCACAAAATTAAATTGGCAATGAATCCTGCCCCACCTGCGATATGTTTCCCAAGCTGCTTGTACTCGCTCACAAACAGAATGCACCAACCCAATACGAAGGATGTGACCAACACTAGAATCAGCGCTGGGAAAATACGTCGAACTCGACGCGCATAAAAATCAGCAAAACTAAAGGTTCCCTCCTCTAGCTTTTCAAAGATGATGGTCGAGATTAAGAATCCCGAGATTACAAAGAAGACATCCACCCCAATAAAGCCGCCAGAAATAAACTCAGGAAAAGCGTGGAAAAGTACAACCGATAAGACTGCGAACGCCCTAAGGCCATCAATATCTGAACGATATTGATGATTAGGTAATGTAGCACTCTTGGGTATCGCGTGAGCCATGAATTTGTTTAATTACTTCAGATGCCAGGCTTCAATATAGCCCGCAGGATCCTGAGTCCACCAGAAAAAAGTTTTATTTTCACCTACAGCATGTGGAATTCGCCAGTAGAAGGTATATGGTAAAGCTAAGCAAAGCACCAACATAATAGCAATCAGAGAAGGTTTGCAAATTGGCGTACTAGTGCCCTTAAGACTAAAGAAGGTAATAAAAAACAATAATCCCGAAATATGAATCCACCGACCCCAATCAATCGCAATACCATATAGAGGCACTGTCAGAATAAGAGGGATCATCATTGCTAGGAACAGATGATGCTTGGTGAGACCTGCAATCCATCTTCCATAGCAATAGATAGGGATCATGGTGAGCAATAGTAGAGGCGTAAAAGATTTAATAAACCCGATATGTGCCTTAGGATGCTTTCCCGCTAATAGGTAGATTGCATCACAGCCTAGAGAGCCATTGACGCTCCAAGGGTTCAGACTATTACAGATGGCATCTGCAGTCTCTTTATTACCTTTGAAAAAGATATACAACACTACTAAGACCATCAGTGAAGTCAAGTAGGGAATAAAGCAAGTCAGGAAATCACTTTTATTGAAGCCACGCTTAAGGTACAGCGGTAAATAAAAGAAGGGGAAGAAGAAAATCAAACCCTCGTGCATAAAGGAAATCACTATCATCACGATCAAGAGATAGTAAAAATCCCAGCGCTTAAATATAGATTTAGGTGATGACTTACTAAATACTTGCAGCAAAGTAAAAAAGACAAAGCTGGCAAAGAGCAGAATTTCTTTGCGCCCAGAGCCGCCCGGATCATTCAGGTCAAACATCAAGGCCCATGGAGAAATCAAGAACAAAATCTCAATAAAGCCGATGCCCTTAACGATTGCTAACAGTAATATGGATCCGCATAAAACACCATAAGCCAAATATTTTCCGATAAGAACTACTTCAACTGGACTGATGCCTAACAAACGATTGGTCTGCATAGCAATTTCGCCAAACAGACCTCTACGCACTAAACCATTGGTATAGTTAATTAGCCAATCACTCGTAATATATCCATGATGTTTAAATTCAAACTGAATTTCATTCACGCGCAAGAAATATAAATACAAAATGGCACATAGCGCCGCAAAACTGAGGAGCCCTATGACAGAAAACTTACGCAGGCTCATGTATATTTTTTTACTGAAAAATTACTTAGCAATATTATTCATCAAGAGCTTCGCGCGAGCTAAATTGGCAGCACCCGTAGGATGCTTGTCAAGCTCATGAATATAGTAATTACGCGCAAGCAACTCATTCTTATCAGCTAAGGTCATATCAATGACATTGATGCCCATGCCTTTGATAGCAGCTAAGACTTTTTCATTGTTATATGTGCCGACAAACCATTGATCATCTGCCTTAATAAAGCCCACTACTAAGTCTTCACCACGCCTCTTGGATTCTGCGGCGATGGTATTCAGTACACCCAGATAGATCTCGAGTTGCTTATCTTGATCGGAGGTGACGAGCAGACTATCTTGAATTAGATTAAATACCTTGGATGAGGTAATGAGGCCACGCAAGGCTTTAGGAGAATGCTCTACCCAGCCAAAGGAGCGACAGTAACCATCACGCTTAACCAAGCCATCAGCTTGTAACTGGTACTTCGGCGAGCCCAAGCTAAAGAAGTCAGCGCAGCCTACACGGCTGGCATGCCATGGGGCCGTAAGAACAACATTAAGATTTGCTTTGGTATCTAAGTCGCTTTGCAAGACCGCTAAACCTTGATGAATTCCCCAACCATGAATACCGTAGTTCTTCACTTCTAATGGTACCCACTTTTCTACACTCTGCTTATGAGTGTTGACTAAGTCACCTACGTAATAAGCCATGGTCTCATCATCTGCCACGCCCTCACCAAAGGTAAAAGAGTCGCCGAGGAAGTTAATGCGATGAGACTGCTTATCTCCGTATTTTGGTGTCACTCTAAAGCCATCGGGACCGATACTGAAGATGGTGTCGTAGAGCACATCGCCATTTGAGGCAATCTTTTTTGCTGTAAAGACACCCGGTTTTGGCTGACTGCCAAATTGGCCTAAATGCCAATACGCTGGCGTATTGTATGTTTGAGCGCTATCGAAATATGCAAAGATCGATTTATCTTTAGCGGTATTGATGCCAGAGTCCGGCTTCTTTGCAATCAAGGCTGGTAAGTAACCCAATGCAGTTTCAGCAATTGCCAATGTCACCACAATAGAAATTGTTGTGATGACGGAGTTGCGTAGAAAGCTCGTTAAAGCGGCGACTGCCATCAGCGCCACACTGAATGCCCATAAGAAGCTAGCAACACTGCGTTGCGTGTATGCATTAAAAAACAAATAAGCGGCCAAGGCCGCTAAGATTACTGGGAATAGGAGTTTTTTCAGCGTCTTCATTGATATCCCGTATCGAATGTTTTTCAGATTAAATTCAGTCGAACTTTATCTAACTTAATCCAACTCATAAGCATTTTTGTAATCAAGCTTAAGCGCAGGATCTTGATCTTCCTTACGCATAATCGAATTACCCACCACCAAGAACTCAATCTCGGTACCCATCAAACAACGGAATGCATCTTCAGGAGTACACACAATCGGTTCACCACGCACGTTAAAGGACGTATTCACTACCACTGGGCAACCAGTGAGCTCTTTAAACTTACTCACCAAAGCGTGGTACTTCGGATTAGTTTGCTTATGAATGGTTTGTACGCGTGCCGAGTAATCCACGTGCGTTACCGCAGGAATTTCTGAGCGAGGTACATTGAGCTTCTCGATTCCAAAGAGTTTCTTTTGGTCTTCAGTCATCGCTAAGCGCTTAGATTCATTGACATCTGCAACGAGAAGCATGTACGGGCTGTCAGTATTAATGTCAAACCATTCCGAGACATCTTCACGCAGAACGCTTGGCGCAAATGGCCTAAAAGACTCGCGATACTTAACCTTCAGATTTAATAATTTTTGTGCTGTTGGTGAGCGGGCATCTGCCAAGATAGATCGAGCACCTAAAGAGCGTGGGCCAAACTCCATGCGACCTTGATGCCAACCGACTGCTTTATCATCTGCCAATGCTTGGGCAGTTAGGGCAATGATTTCTTCATCGGAGTGGTTGGTAAACTTCGCACCAACTGCTGCTAAACGTTGCTCGATATCCGGCTGGGCAAACTCGGGTCCCAAGTAGGAACCCTTCATGCCGTCTTGCAATGCAGGATCGACCTTACGCGGCAAACCCAACATCATGTAGTAAGCAGCTAATGCAGCGCCAACCGCACCACCAGCATCACCTGCTGCCGGCTGAATCCAAATATTGTCAAAAATGTTTTCGCGTAATAACTTTCCGTTAGCTACGCAGTTCAATGCAACACCACCAGCAAGACATAAATTGGTTTGACCAGTTGATTTACGGATACCACGTGCTAATTTAATAACCACTTCTTCAGTAACCGCCTGAATGGAAGCAGCTAAGTCCATCTCACGTTGTGTGAGGGTTGCTTCTTCAGAACGACGAGGGCCACCGAATAATTTATCGAACTTCTCATTGGTCATAGTCAGACCAGTGCAGTAGTTGAAATAGCTCATATCTAGTGCGAATGATCCATCTTCTTTAATATCGATGAGGTGATCTTTCATCAGCTGGGCATACTTAGGCTCACCGTAAGGCGCCAAGCCCATCACTTTGTACTCACCAGAGTTCACCTTAAAGCCGGTGTAGTAAGTAATGGCTGAGTAGAGCAATCCTAATGAATGCGGAAAATGAATTTCCTTATGCACTTCAAGCTTATTGCCATGACCAATTGCAAGAGAAGTCGTTGTCCACTCACCGACACCATCCATTGTCAAAATGGCAGCATCTTCAAATGGTGATGGGAAAAAGGCGCTTGCTGCATGGCTTAAGTGATGCTCAGAAAAGAGTAAACGCGCTTCCCAGTCAATATCCTTGCCCCACAAATTTTTAAGAGCGCCAGTAATCACCGACTTCTGAAAAAGCTTATCAGTCAACCAGACTGGTAAAGCTGTAGCGAACGATTTAAAGCCTACTGGGGCATAAGCCAAATAAGTCTCTAGTAGACGCTCAAACTTTAAGAATGGCTTATCGTAGAAAACGACATAATCAATATCAGCTGGAGTACAACCCACTTCGGTTAAGCAATAGTTAATCGCATTACTTGGAAAAGCTTGATCATGCTTCTTACGAGTAAAGCGCTCTTCTTGAGCGGCAGCTACGACCTCGCCATCAACTACTAAGCAAGCGGCTGAGTCGTGGTAGTAAGCGGATATTCCCAGTATCTTCATGCGCGTCTTTGTTCTTCGTTCTTAATTCTGAGTTTTTAGAACAAGGTGTAAATAAATGGTGCTACTACTGAGCTCTTTGCAGCCAATAACAACAAGCCACCTAAGACCACCATGACAATAATAATTGGCAGGAGCCATAGCTTCTTACGGACTCTTAAAAATTTCCACAACTCTTTAATAAATGACATAGCTAACCTTGGTAATTTGGATTTACTGAATTTTTAAAACTGATCTTTAAACGATTCGGAAGAAGGTCCTGGTGGTGCACGATCAATCCAATGAGATTGAACATCTTGCTTGCGTAACTTCAGGGGATCTCTTCCGGCTATACGCATCACAATGGCAATTGGTGTAATCAGAATGAAAAACAAAATGCCTAAGACGATTGGGCTAACTACACGCCCCATCAATAATCCTAATTGGTACCAAGCCTTGTTGAAAGGACGAAGAATAATCGGCATGAAGATAGCAAAAGCCAAGAAAGCAACTGCCAGGACAAAAAAGGCTTGAATGGCCACAGGCTTGCCATCGTGGTACCAAAGGTATCCAGAAATAATGAAAAAGATTCCGGTAAAGACGAAACCAAAGGTTCGTTCGGAAGGCAGGGTTGAACCGTGCAAGGAATCTGGTTGACTACTCATAGGCTTGAAGTGGGGTAAGTGGCAATTTCTCTAAATTTGCTAAGACTTTGATTATAAAGTCAAAGTCCGCTAGAAATGCCAGCGTAGCGTATGCCTAGGGCCTAAGCGCTAGGCTTATAGTTGCCCGAGGGCTGATAGCCGTTAACAAGGCGTTGTAACTGCTCTACCTGCACCTGGAAATCATCCTTAGCTAGACCAGCCTGTAACAAGGTTAATTCCGCCTCAAGGGCCTTCCAAGGTAAAAAGTCTTCCCTGGCCATCATGATCCTTGGATGCGGTGTAGAAGTAGGATTTTCACCAATCAGGAGCTCTTCGTAGAGTTTTTCTCCTGGGCGAAGCCCTGTGACAACGATTTCAATATCACCGGCACCTGTTTCTGGATTTTTGACACTCAATCCAGATAACTCGACCATGCGTTTAGCTAGGTCATAGATTTTGACGGGTTGACCCATATCGAGCACAAATACTTCACCGCCCTTAGCCATTGCGCCCGCTTGTATGACTAACTGTGCCGCTTCCGGAATCGTCATGAAATAACGCGTTACTTCAGCATGGGTCAAGGTCACTGGACCACCAGCTTTAATTTGCTCGCGGAATAATGGCACCACCGATCCACTAGAACCTAAAACATTACCAAAGCGCACCATAGAAAAACATGTCTTAGAATTTTCCTCATTCGCTAATGCTTGTAACACCAATTCAGCAAAACGTTTTGTTGCACCCATCACATTAGTTGGACGAACAGCTTTATCAGTACTGATTAAGACAAAGTTTGCAGTGTGATGTTTCTTGGCAGCCTGCGCTAAATTCAAAGTGCCTAATACGTTGTTCTGCAATCCTTCAGAAGGGTTATGCTCAACCAGCGGCACATGCTTATAAGCCGCTGCGTGATACACCGTATCAATTGACCATCTCGTAAAGATAACTTCTAAGCGCTCAGCATCGCGCACATTACCCAATAGTGGAATGAGATCAGTTTTTAGCTGAGGATTGGCATTGAGTTGTGCGCGCAGCTCAGACTCAATTGCATAAAGTCCATACTCACTATGGTCCAAAAGCAGTAATTGCTTTGGACCTACTTGTAATATTTGTCTGCAAAGCTCTGAGCCAATACTGCCGCCCGCTCCGCTGATGAGCACCGTCTTACCCAGAATATTCTTTTCGATTAATTCACGGTTAGGAGCAACCGGCTCGCGCCCCAAGAGGTCATCAGGATCAAGCTCTTTGATATCAAGTACGGTGACATGACCCTGAGCCAAATCAACTAAATCAGGCAAAGAGCGGACGTGCACTTGAAGCTCGCGCAAGTCACTCAAAATGGAATTACGTCTTGCGCGATCAATTGAGGGCATTGCTAATAAGATATCGGTTACGCCATGTGTATCAATTAATCGAGTAATTTCTTTTGGCGGATACACCATGAGGCCGTTGATATTGCTACCTTGATATTGGGTACTGTCATCAATGTAGCCCGCTAAGAAGTATTGGCCAGACTGGCGTAGCGCTGAAGCAATCTGCATGCCGGAATGACCAGCACCATAAATTAATAAGGTTCCCAGAACAGGTCGCCCATTATTGCCATAAGATCTAAAGCCTAAAGCAAGGCTGGCGGCAACTCGTGCCAGTGCCATCAAAAGGAACATGATGATGGGTTGTACTAAACCAATACTGCGGTAGATATATGGCGAGGCCAACATAAAAATTGCTGCGAAATACAGCACGCCATAAATACCAACCGCCTTACTCATCAAAGCTAAGGTATGCGCCCCAGTAAAACGGAGAACGGTTTTATAAACACCATACTGAAAGAAAATAGGAATTGATAAGGCCACAGCCAAGATGTAGGCCATCTTTTGCTCAGCAATCAGGGCATGCCACTCATCTAGGCGCAAGGAAAAGGCCAACCAGGTGGCGAGCAAGGCACACACCACATCGATCAGCATCGCTGCAAACTGCTTCACCCAACGGGGTAACTCTAATAATTCCTTTTTCATGACAGTCCTGTCAGTTTGCTGCCATTTTAGTGATTATTTACAGACCCTAGTGAGAAACGCCCTCACGCCTGAAAACCTTCAAGACGGTGAGGAACAGGATATAAAAATCAAAGCTGGTTGACTGCTTTTGCAGGTACTGGGCATCTAAATTGACCTTCTCAGTCAAATCGAGCTCATCCCGTCCATTGACCTGGGCCCAGCCGGTGATTCCGGGAACCAATACTTCCACCCCACGCTCGGTCCGCATTGCGATCAGATCTTCTTGGTTATATAAAGCGGGCCTTGGTCCTACAAAGCTCATATCCCCAACAAAAACGGACCAGAGCTGAGGCAGCTCATCCAAACTCGATTTACGCAAGAAGCCACCGACTGGCGTCAGATAACTACCAGCACCGACTAAGAGATGGGTAGCCACGTTAGGTGTATTGACTTGCATGGTTCTGAACTTGGGCATTCTGAAGATGCGGTTGTCTTTCCCTACTCTGTCAGACCAAAACACAATGGGGCCAGGTGAAGTCAGTTTGACGATGATGGCCACGATCAACATTGGTATTGATAAAAAAACCAATGCAATCAATAGGAGAATAAGATCAACAATGCGTTTCATGAGTTTTTCAAATACGATTGAGCGGTAATAGCAATTCCCTCTTCTACAGAGAGTGGTGGCTGCCAATGTAGTAATTGGCGTGCTTTACTAGAATCTATTTGCAAAGAGCCGAGCAAGCGATCTGCGGCTGCAGAGGCACCGAATACTTGTGCCGCACCTTTCAGAATAAATGCGGGAACTGGTAACAACCAAATTGACTTACCCATTCCTTTAGCTATGATTCTTAGCAATTGGGTTGTGGATACATCCTCCCCATCAGAAAGCAAGAAGCGTTGGTTGGTAGCCAAGGGATTTGTCATAACCTCAGCAATAAAACTCACCAAGTTATCTAATGCCAACATACTGCGCTGGTTATGAACGGCGCCCAATGGTAATGGCAATCCTTTTGCAACCAGCCCAATCAGCTTTTGAAAATTCGCCTTTACCCCGGGACCATAAACTAATGGCGGACGAATAATCACAAATTCCATACCAGTCTGAGTGCAGACTTTTTCTAATCCAAGCTCGGCCTCCCATTTGCTCACACCGTATGGATCGATTGGTGCAGGTGTTGAATCTTCTGAATAAGCTTGACCAAGCTTAGTTTCTTCGCCATTGACCTTAATAGAGCTCAAATAGATAAAACGTTTAACACCTGCTTTAGCAGCTTCCTCTGCAAGATGAATAGTTGCCAAAGTATTAGCATTGCGATATTCCTCAAGAGGATCGAGGGACACATCATTCATGACATGAACGCGTGCAGCTAGATGGATGACTAGATCCACGCCATTGAGTGCATCTGTCCAGTTTGTGTGTGGGTTGATATCTCCCACCACTTCAACTGATCCAGAAGATAATACACCCGGAGCTTGATGATCATCAGGGCGGTGACGAACGGCAAGACGTAACTCCATTTCTGGAAAATGAGTACTTAAAAAGTTTGTTAGACGACTGCCTACAAAACCCGAAGAGCCCGTAATCAAAACACAAGGGTTTTGCAGGCACTGATTTACCTCAGTAGATTGGTTGTGGTTTTGCAAATTCAGGCTCAGTGTTTATTTGATAGACCTATTTTATGCCCTCATTTTCCGAGAATGGCTTTGACTAGGCTATTTTTTGCTAAATAGTCAGATGCCACTGGCGATAAATGATGAGAATCAAAGTAAGTTATGCCAGAAACAGGATTATTCCCCAAATACACCAGACAACCATCAACGTTACAAAATAGATCAATCAAATCCACGAAAGCAATCCCAGCGGACGGTGTAGCAAAAAGCTGTTTGGTACGCTCATTCATTGTTAGAGTTTCAGGAACTAAGCCGCTCTTGGTACGCTGTGGAATTCCTACTACTTGCTTGCGCATCATCAGAGTAGGTAGCGCATCTGACCATTCAGGGCTTTGGCCAACAAAAACGATTCTTTGTACACCTAGCTTTTTCAAGGTGGTAGTTAATGATTCCACCTCAGATGACTTCCACGCAGTACTTTGAGCAATAACCACTGTTTGGGGATGAGTCTTTTTGATAGTCTCTAAAGCAACATAGTTAGAGCGCTCACAGTAACTTACACTAGAGTCTTCTGCTTGGGCTGGATTCGGCTTACATCCTACGCTAGCCACTTGCAGCAACTGCATATCGGAAGGCAAATTATTTCTAAGTCCATAAGCTAGCATTTGCGCATGAGAGTCGCCCCATAAGAACACAGCTTGTTTTTTGGGATCTACCTCATAGCAAGCCTTCGCAATATCAGTCTTTGGTTGATTGGTTTTTTTCTCAGGCTGTGAAAAGTCACAAGCAGCAGCATTTTGCTGATAGTCATCCTCTAGGTTCTTACGCATTTGGGCCTGGAAGTCACCACCTAGGTAGGCAGCACTCGCTGTAAAGCGATAACCCATACCACTTTGATTCTGAATTTCTCTGCCAAGGAAGATGATGCCAATCATTGTCGAAATTAAGATCCAGGTTTTTTGTTTTCCATGGGCACCAAAGCGTAAAGGCTTTTCTATGAAACGATAAGTCAGCCATGAAAGCAGTACTGCCAATGCAAGTGCAAAAAGACGGAATTTAACCTTAGCAAATAAGTCGGGTTCAAGTATTCGCAGGTATACCAATAAGACCCAGTGCCATAGATAGAGCGGATAACTAATTTTCCCAAACCAAACCGCAAATGGATTGGATAAAACGGAGCGATTCAGGATGGCGTTAGGACCAGCAGAGATTAATAAAACTGTACCTAGGGTTGGCAGGATTGCCCAAAATCCAGGAAATACTTTTTGACTATTAATCAAGAAGAAGCTCAGCAATAAAAGAGTGGCTCCAATAATTGAGCGTGCATTCTCATCTGCCAGCCCAAGCACAGAGAAGAGGCGAGAAGATGCTTGGGTTGAGTCTGGATTTAAATGGATATAAGCAAACACTGCGCCAATGAGCAATTCCCAAAAGCGCACTTGGGGTAGATAGAAAGCAATTGTGCTTTGAGCAACATAGAGTTCGTAGATGTTCCAAGCGAATGAGGCCGCTAAGCAAATGAAGGTTAACTTCAGTAGATTGATACGCAACTTCCAAGCGCCCCATAGCAGTAATGGCCAAATGATGTAGAACTGCTCTTCCACACCTAGTGACCAAAGGTGCAGGAATGGCTTGGTCTCAGCTGAAGTATCGAAATATCCACTCTCAGCAGCCAGGATCCAATTCTGAATGAAGGTAGCACTTGAAATCATGTGCCTACCCAGGTTGATGAACTCATCTGCGTAAAAGAAATACCAGCCCATCGCAAAGCTAGCGATGAAGACGGTAATTAAAGCGGGGAAGATCCTACGAATGCGACGTGAGTAAAAATCGAGAAGACTAAATTGCCGATCTTGAAGGCTGGAATATAAGATGGATGAGATTAGATATCCCGAAATCACAAAAAAGATATCTACACCGACAAATCCACCTAGCAATAACGTTGGCAGAGCATGAAAAGCCAATACCGCTAGAACAGCAAGTGCACGAAGACCATCTATATCCGAGCGATAAGTAGTCAACCTACAGTACCCCTATTAAGCAACCCATCTTTGGATCTAGTGCCTAGATATTGAGCTTATTAAATACAAAGCTAGGCAGATGCTGAATGATCAACATGATAATTTGCCACTTCTTCGGCGTGTAGATCACAGTCTTACCTTTAGCGATACCCTCTACTATCTCCTTTGCTACCAAATCAGGAGGCGCCATCTTCATACCTTTGGAACGCATCTTCTCGGTCATTGGGGTGGCAGTTGGGCCTGGCTTAATCAAGGTGATCTTGAGACGGTTATCTGCAAAACGATGTTGCATACCTTGAGCATAGCGGGAGACTAAACCTTTGGCAGCACCATAGATGTAATTGGATTTACGACCACGATCTCCGGCTACAGAACCAATAATAGCAATATTGCCTTTCCCTTGATTTTGCATCACTTGCGCAAAAGCCTCGGCAAACAAGCATGGTGAAACGCCATTGATCTCTAAGGTTTCTTTACAGAGATTGAGGTCCTTCTCACAATCGACTTGATCTGGCAGGGTACCGTGTGCGATCAGAACGTTATCGATCGTTCTACTGTGATAAACCACCTCCACTATATTATGAATTGCAGTAGCATCATTAAAGTCTACGGCAATGGCTTCAATCTTGGAATGCGGGCTACGCACTTGAAGATCAGCAATCAGTGGCTGCGCACGAGCAACATCTCGCACCACGAGCGTTAAATCTACCGGAGATTCTTTTACCCAAATACGAGCACACTCTTTTGCAATGCCTGAAGTGGCGCCAACGATCACAATTCTTTTCATCATTTCTTTCTGTATAACTCTATTAATATTTAAATTTGAACTAAGCAAGACCTAAGCGTTTAGATTGCAGAGAGGCAAATTTTCCAATCGCGTGGTACTTGCTTCTCACGGCTTCAAACTCTTGCCAGCGAGGATAGCTTGCTTTAAAGGTCTGTTCGGTCATGCGGGCATCTTTTGCTAAATATAAGCGACCACCATATTGCAAGACTAATTCATCTAAGCGATCCAGCAACTTGAAAATGCTCGGCGTGACCTTGAAATCCAATGCCAAGGTATACCCCTCCACTGGAAAGGAAAGATAATTTTCATTTTTCTTGCCAAAAGCCTTGAGCACTGCCAAGAATGAGCCCTGCCCTGATTCAGTGATTTCTTCTAAGATGCGGCGCATACCTTCTCGACCTGTAGCGCTTGGAATAACAAACTGATATTGCAAGAAGCCTGGCTTTCCATACAAACGATTCCAATGGAGCATTTGATCCAAGGGATAAAAGTAGGTTTCAAATGAGGTGCGTCGTGATTGCTCAGCTTGAAGTACTTTGCCGTAGTAAAGCGCATTGAAGGCTTTTATTGAAAGTGGGTTTAGCAATTGGGTTGGCGCATCCAATGGGATGGTGATGGGTTTCTTACTTGCTACTTTTAATCCACCATCAGTGGCATGCTCACCAATCATTAGCAACGAACGTCCTAGATCAGCGCCTTTTGCTAAGCAATCAATCCACGCTACTGAATAGGTGCTATCGATGTACTTTTCAAATCCGTCAAGTACTGCATCTAGATTGGGGGCCTTAATCGTAGTCTCCAGAATTTCACTGGAGGTAATCGGCTTTAGTCGAATGCGAGCGGAGACAATAACGCCTGTTAAACCCATTCCACCACAAGTCGCATGAAAGAGGTCTGGATTTTGCATTGGGCTTGCTGTAACAATCTCACCATTACCCAAGGCAATATCAAAAGAGAGAACATGCTCACAAAAGGTGCCGTCAATGTGGTGGTTCTTGCCATGTACGTCACTCGCAATAGCACCACCAAGAGTTACAAAGCGGGTACCTGGCGATACCGGTAAAAACCAGCCCTGAGGCACAAATACATTCAAGATCTCATAAAGAGATACGCCGGCATCACAAGCCAGAACACCAGTCTCTGGATCAAACTCTTGAAAGTACTGCATTCCATTGGTTTCTAAAACCTGAGGAGCAATACTACTATCACCGTAACTGCGGCCTAAGCCACGAGGAATAAGCATGCCGGGATCTTTTAGAGCTTCCGCGCAAGCTAATGCTGTTGCAGGAAGAATAACTTCGGCGTCAATCTTGGGATAACGACCCCAACCAGATATTTCCATTTAGATAGCAGCCAAGATAAAGATAAGAACAAAGCACAAAGCTACAAGATGACTCACGCGATCTTTAATAGCAAACATGACGGGGTCATCATTCATGGCACCACGATGTGTAATCAACCAAGTGCGTGATACCCAATAGAGCATTAAGGGGCAAGCGAGCCAAATAATCTGCGGTGTGCGATACAGCACTGCAGTGTAGCTATCTTGAATATACAAAGCCAATACCAAAATAGATAAGTAACCCGAAACCACGCCCATCGCAGATACGGCCTCAAGATCATCGGCCGCATATCCGCGCCCTGGCAATTTGCCCTCTTGACCCGCATCCTTTACAGATTTGAGTTCGCTATAGCGCTTCATGAACGCCAAGCTTAAGAAAATGAACATCGAGAAAGTCAGCAACCAGAATGACAACGGAATACCAGTTGCCACAGCACCTGCAACAATGCGAATCGTATATAAACCAGCGAGCACTAATACATCCAAAATAGCAAAGCGCTTTAAGGAGAATGAATACGCCAGCGTCACAGCAAAGTAAACCAATAAGACACCAGTAAATGCAGCTGGGAGGGTTGCCCAGGCTAACGCAAATGCACTGATAGTCAAAATGGGCCAGAGCAACCAGCCGGTCAATAGACTGAGTTTGCCTGCAGCAAATGGTCGTGCTCTTTTGCGTGCGTGCTGACGATCATTCTCAATGTCGACGAGATCATTTAATAAATAAACAGATGAGGCACAAAGCCCAAAGGAGATAAATGCTAAAACAGCCTCAATCAGAGCTGGCGTATTACTAATTTGGTGTGCACCCAAAATCGGCAAAAAGACTAACAGGTTCTTAACCCATTGATGTAAGCGCATCGCCTTCACCAAAGGCTTTAATCCACCCGCTTGTGATGCAAATACTTTGCCTTTATTACCAAGGCTATCGACTTTAGATAACAAAACAGTTGAGCTGCTGACCACATGGGAATTTTTTGACTTTTCCCAAACAGCTAAATCATCACCTTCATTACCAACGTAGTCAAATTGCCTTTCACCAAACTCCGCAATTAGGCGATCACGCTTGCGACTAGCTTTGAGGTTCACATCGCCTTCGCTTGCAAAAACCCCGGTGAATAATTTCAGATGAGAAGCTACGGCATCAGCAATCACTTTATTGCTAGCTGTAGCTAAATAAATTGGAGTACCTTTGCTTGCTTCAGAACGAAGCCAAGTAACCACCCCTTCGTTGTAGGGAAGATTGGCGGCATCAAAACGGTAACGCTGAGCAAGCTGCTCTTTAAGATGGGAGCGACCTCGCATCAACCATATGAATGGTTGCCAAAAATGCAGTGGGTTCTCGGTAATAAATTGATTGGCAGACTCAAACAACATGTCCGTCTTAATCAAGGTTCCATCTAAATCAACCACTATGGGATTAATTTGAGACGCCATAAAAATGTTCTTTCGCCGTTTTGCTTACGATTTACTCTAAATAATCCGGATTTCAGGTTAACTACCCTAGGGCCTCCGTCTTCTTTTGGCCTCATTATCCTCAATTCAAACTAATATAACGAATAAATTGGCTTAAAATGCCACCGATACCCTAATTAAATCAAAGACATGGCCCAACGCCCTTTAGTTTCCATAGTTACCCCCTTCTATAACGAAGGGGAAGGCGTAAACCACTTTTACCAAGTGATGGCACTGACTATGGAAAAGTTGCCAGACTTTGATTTTGAGATCGTCTGCGTAGACGACGGTAGCCGAGATAACACCCTAGAGCAGCTGATTGCGATTTCAAAGACAGATCCTCGAGTCACGGTTTTAGAGTTCTCCCGCAATTTCGGCAAAGAACCAGCAATGACTGCGGGGATTGATGCCACTTCTGGTGATTGCGTCATTCCTATTGATGCTGACTTACAAGACCCCCCTGCTCTCATCACTGAGATGCTCAAAAAATGGCAAGAAGGCGCTGAAGTGGTTTTGGCCAAACGCATCGATCGCTCTACTGATTCCTATGCAAAGAGAACTACAGCTTTAATGTTCTATCGCTTACACAACACACTATCTGGTTTGCAAATTCCAGAAAACGTGGGTGACTTTCGCTTAATGGATAGAGTTGTTGTAGATGCACTCAAGCAATTGCCGGAACGCCAGCGCTTTATGAAAGGCTTATTTGCTTGGGTGGGCTTTAAGACCGCTACCGTTGAATACGTTCGGGATGCGCGACTGGTTGGCGAGACTAAATTTTCCGGATGGAAGCTGTGGAACTTTGCAATTGAAGGCATTACCAGCTTTAGCTTGGTGCCATTGAAAGTCTGGACTTATGTCGGCGGAATTGGCGCACTCTTTGCGTTCTGTTACGCAGTCTTTGTAGTGATTAAAACTTTGGTATTTGGCATTGATGTGCCTGGCTACGCTTCACTCTTAGTGGTCATTCTGTTTTTTGGCAGCTTGCAACTCATCTGCCTCGGTGTACTTGGTGAATATATTGGACGTATTTATTTTGAATCCAAGCAGCGCCCACTCTACCTCATCAGAAAACGCTACTCCAGCAAAGGGTAATTTATTTAATCAACAATAATTGTTGAATTTGCAGTGGTGTAAGCAGGTACCGTTGCATAGCGCACCCAAGAACCTTTGAGGCTATAGATCCCAGATCCATTAAAATCAATTCCGGCCTGAGTCAGATTTTCATCAGCAGATTCATTAAAGAACTCCCGAATCGTTTTGGTAAACATGCCGGGGCCAGTCAGGCTCAGGATGGCATTCTTGGGAATGGCAAAGGACTTCCCTTTGAAATAAGGGTAGTACTCACAGATATTCTCAATGAGCCTTTGCAAAATGGGGTGACCTTTTGCGAAACCCATGCCCCACTGCAGGATGTATTTCTCTGGGTGAGCCATACGCTCAATCGCCTTCATATTCGGGATCACTACGCAATCATGCGCTTCATATGAAATTAAACCCGTAGAGTTCGCAGCGCAGAGAGATGAAACCGACACAGAACAGCCCTTGCTGATATCAAAATAAAAACCGCCGCGCTCAAGCAAGATGCAATAGCGGAAGATATCGGCAAACATCGGACCAAACTTCGATTTTTTGAAAATAGGGTAAATAGGATGATCGCCCCATACTTCTTCCATATAAGTCTCTAACTTTTCTTTAGCAAATAGTTCGAAGCTGAGATCAGGATTAAGATCACGAAACTTTTCTATCTGAGCAAAATGGGTCTTGCCAAAATAATCAACCTCCCAAGTTTGATAAACAACCGGAGGAATATTCTGTAAATGAGTCTGTGTAGTAGCTTTACGATCGAGTAGAGTCTGCATCGGCTTTTCGCCGATCATCAATATTTGCTTCTTGATGGTTGATAGCATTCTCAAATTCCGTATTCGTATTGATCGATTAACAATAAACCAAATTATGAACGCATTTTGATTGCGTATTGGTAGGCAGCAATATATTGCTTGGCAATCACGGGATAGCTAAAGTGATCCACCGCATGCTTTCTCGCAGCAAGGCGCAGGGATGAGTCATTAAGGCGTCCTGCATTCTTTTCATCCTGCTGTGAACGAATCAGCCACTCTATGCCTGTTGCTAAATCTTGTGGATCATAAGGCTTGGCCAAGTAGCCACAAGTCAGATGCTCCACCACGTCTAAAAGACCAGTTGCCCCAAAAGCCGCTACAGGACACCCACAAGCTAAGGCTTCACTAGCTGTTTGGCCAAAGGTTTCTTGACGCGAAGGTACGACCATTACATCAGCAGCGCTATAGAGCAATTGCAATGTATGGTCATTATTAATATGCCCCATGTAATGCGTTAGGATATTTAAATTAGATAGATCGGATCCACCCCTGGGAGCATCCTGACCAAAAACTACTAGCTCCAATGAGCTCATGCCCTGAGCGGTCATGCTTTTTTGCAGCAAGGGTATTGCTTCCAAAAGCAAATCAAATCCTTTACGTGGATCTGCAGCGCCACCTGAGGCACCAAACAAGATCAAAGGTACATTTTGCGGAAGACCTAATTCTTCTCTAGCAATGAACTGATCTATAGGGCGCCAAATTTCTGTATCCAGCGGGTTGGCAATGGCCATCACTGGCCAACCTTTCATTAGCTCACTCTCACTAATTTTCTCTGCCATCCAACGACTTGGCGTCGTTATCAATATGGGTTTTTTCCAATGCTTTACTTTACGTAACCAGGTCCAGCGATTGAGATCAAAACCTGTTTCACCCTCTGGTCGATTCTCTTTTGTATAGCCATCATGTGCACGTGCATCCTCACAATAATGCTCTGCACCAGCAATGCCCCACATATCATGCAAGGTCCACATGAGGGGCTTATCAATTTTGCCAATATCTACAATAGAAATCATTTCTCCATTAACCCAATGCATGTGCACCACATCGTTCTGCGATGAATTTAATCGGGTAGCCCAACTAGTGGGCATTAAGGCGATTGATTGATAGATATTAGGATTACTTTTGAAGGGCTTGATTAATAACTGTCCCATTCCAGAGTAAAACTTGGCTAGCAAACGTCCTAACTTATTAGCAGGGCCTTGCACTGTAGGATCCTGCAGTGACTTTTGATTTACGCGAAGCGTTGAATCAACCCCCAAAAGCCTAACAGCGTTATGCACTCGATAAGCTGCTCGGGCTGCACCACCAGAAGTGTCAGAGTGATTCATGGCGAGTACGCGTAGCTTTATTGGCAGATTCATTCGCAGATTCTCTACTTCCCGATAATGCCATTGAAGATTTTGCGTAAAGGGCGCAATTGTCTGCGCACATAACCCTTCAGTGTTACACCATGGATACGCTCAAACATCATGC
Organism: Polynucleobacter sp. AP-Melu-500A-A1; assembly: GCF_018882125.1. Taxonomy (GTDB): domain Bacteria; phylum Pseudomonadota; class Gammaproteobacteria; order Burkholderiales; family Burkholderiaceae; genus Polynucleobacter. The sequence goes on along the minus strand of NZ_JACVOZ010000004.1, from coordinate 8,311 downwards.
GATCGATTTTCCAGTCTGGTGCGAGTACTTTAGGATGAACCAGGGGCCAAGTGAGATCTTGCGGTATAGATTCAACCAAGCAATCCGGCTTGTGCATGGATGTGTGAGTTGCCTCAACGCCATAACCCAAATTGTCTGTGAGATTTTGCGCAGGAATAATGCTGTACATGCCCGCTTGCCAACAAGTAAATAACCACTGGTAATCCCAGGTATCCATGCCATTTTGATAAACCCGATCTAGAGCATCACGCCAGTGGCTTGATACCAATTGATCACCATGGAAACATTTAGTGATTTTGTCACTTCTGGACCATTGCGGCCAATTTTCCATGCGGACATCGTAATGTTGCCAAGCGCGGCGCCAAGTAGCCCATCCCCAAATCAATGGGACATGACTTACAAAATAGCTTGAATCATTGTTTAATCTTTTTGAAACCAGATTCGATCCCGTGATCATGCCAATCGTAGGATCGTTGCGATAGCGCTCAAGCATCTCATCACAAAAAGCAAAGAAGCTAGGCATTGGCAAGACATCATCTTCCAAAATGACGCCCTCTTCTTCATTTTGAAAAAACCAATCTATTCCGGAAGCAACTCCCATCTTGCAACCCAGATTGCTTTCTCGAAATAAAGTTTTAACTTCACATGGCCAATCCACACCTAAAGCAATCTTGCGAGCCTCTTCACAGCGCTCTAATTCACCAGGGCGATTGGATCTAGGGCCATCGGCTGAGATATATAACTTGGGAGGTCTGGCTGCACGAATTTTCTCGAATACCTTGATCGTTGTCTCAGGACGATTGAATATGAGGAATAAAACAGCACTTTTCATGAATTTAGCGACACCGATCAGCTTCAACAGACCCATAAAGGCCAGATTGAGTAGGTTGATTTGCAGAAATATGCTTTAAAATTAATGCCATAGCGCATTTTACCCCGAGCCCAATGAGGCTAAACGGGTGATTTGCCTGAATAAAAAGCTCAAACAACAAAAATCAACCTAGACCAACCCAAAACCTTCATCCATAGCGTGCCTTCCTCAGAAAAACTCCCTCACCTCCTATTTAGGCTTTGGGAACACTTTAGCCCACGTCGCAAAGGCCAATTTGCCTTATTGCTGGTCTTGATGGTTTTGGTGTCTTTTGCAGAGGTATTAAGTTTGGGGGCGATTGTGCCTTTCTTAGCTGCACTCACAAACCCCAAGCAGGTGTTTGAGTTGCCGATTGCTCAACCATTTATTCAACTGGCTGGCATTCAGTCTGAGGGTGAGCTATTGCTACCCCTTACTTTACTTTTTGGCTTTACAGCCATCGTTGCTGGCGCCATGCGCTTGGTATTACTCAAAGTCAGTTTGCGTTTGTCATTTGCTACTGGCGCCGATATTGGTTACAGCATCTATCGCAAAACACTCTATCAGCCTTATTTAACTCACCTCTCTCGCAATACTAGCGAGATTATTGATGGTGTAACGGGCAAGACCACAATTGTCACAGATGGCATCATCATGTCAGCGCTCTATGTATTGAGCTCGATGATTATGTTGGTGTTGATGTTGGGCACTCTTTTGGTAATCGCCCCCATTCCATCCGCCGCAGCTTTCGGCATATTTGGTTTGATGTATTTCGTGACCATGAAAGTCACCCGCAAAAAGCTCATGAATAACAGCAAAGACATTACTGTAGAGTCGGCGCGGGTAATTAAGTCTTTACAAGAAGGTTTAGGCGGCATTCGGGATATTTTGATTGATGGCTCACAGGATGCTTACTGTAAGGTTTATCAAAAGTCTGATTCTGTTTTACGTAAAGCCTATGCCACTAGCTCATTCATCAGTGTGAGCCCCCGCTTTGTAACTGAAGCACTAGGTATGCTACTGATTGCCTTGCTTGCCTTTGTACTTACCAAGCAATCGAATGAAATCAACCAAGCCATACCTATTGTGGGAGCCCTTGCTTTAGCTTCACAGCGTTTACTGCCAGTGATGCAGCTTGCTTACAGTGCCTGGACAGCGATATTACGCAACCAGTTCTCACTCAAAGACACTTTGGATTTTCTGGATCAGCCGCTACCGGAATATGCTAATCAATTGCCTTCAGAGCCGATTCTATTTAAGAAAGAAATTAATCTGAAGGATGTTTCTTTTCAGTATCGAGAAAATTCGCCACTCATTCTGGATAAGCTATCACTTACCATTCCTAAGGGTAGCCGGGTAGGCTTCATTGGTACCACTGGGGCTGGTAAGAGTACGCTATTAGACATCTTGATGGGCCTACTAAGGCCAAGTGCAGGCGCTTTGGAGATTGATAATCAAATTATTGCCGAAGCTAATCATCGTGCCTGGCAAATGCATATTGCCCACGTTCCGCAAACAATTTATTTAGCAGACTCGACGATCGAAGAGAACATTGCATTTGGCATTCCGAAGCATGAGATTGATCATGAGAGAGTGAAACGTGTCGCTGCACAGGCTCAGATCGCCAAGACAATTGAGGGGCTTCCTCAAGGATATGAAACCTTTGTTGGTGAGCGCGGCACGCGTCTTTCTGGCGGGCAGCGCCAACGTATCGGCATTGCCAGGGCGCTCTACAAGAATGCTGATGTCTTGATTTTTGATGAAGCAACGAGCGCTCTAGATACCGAAACTGAGATTGCCGTTATGGAATCCATTCAAAACCTGGGGTCCAATTACACCGTTCTCATGATTGCACATCGCTTAAGCACGCTTAAGGACTGTTCAATGCTTGTCAAACTCGATCACGGCAAGATCGAAGCTATTGGCAGCTATGAAGAACTCGCCTTACCGATTATTGAATCTAAGTAAGCTACTTAACAGCCTTCCAAAAAGGCAGGCTATTTATAAAGCTCAGAAGTAAGTAGGCATATGGTGCTGCAATGACAACAGCAAATACTCTTAAGCCATCGACCGTCCAAAATAGAGCCACGTAGGTAATGGCTAAAGCAAGAAGTGCTGAGAACACAAAAGCAAATTTCTTCTGCATCAGAAAATAAGCAGCGATCAAGAAATAAAGAGCTAAAAATGGAATGCCAGGTGTCAACCAGAACCCTGCCATATTGGTTTCATAGCGCTCTAGAAAGAATATGTAACCCTTACCAAGGGCCCAATCTAATCTACTAAGTAGTTGGTAGTGAAAGACGGCATACCAAGCAAGCAAAAAGGCTTTTCCAGCAAGAATGGCAGCAATTGATATAGCAACTAATTTCTTCTGAGAATAAAGAACCGCGTTTGGCGAAAAATATATTAAGCCAATCAAGCCAATAACACTCAGGGCGGCCATTGAGAAGTGTGAGAGCATTGCGAGAACCAATAAGGCAAACATTACACCCAATCTCTTTTGAAAGACTGCCAATACCAATAGAAGAATTGTCAGAGGGTCAGGGAAGCCCAGAATGTAGAACTGCAAGTACTGAAAAGAAAGCCCAAATAAAATAATGAATAGTAAAGTTTTAAACAGATTCTGAAAATATCGCTGAGCAAAGATAGCGGTGATAGGCAAGATACAAACAGTTAATAGGCCGCAAAGCAACTTATAGGTAATCAGCGTTTGAGTTGCGCCCAGAATCTTAGCCAGCAGGGGTAGAAGAATAGATTCCGCGTAATAAGCAGACTGGGACTGAAAAATGGTGCGAGAAAACTCTAAGAACCAAACATAGGAATCTGTATTCAGATCCGAAGCCAGCCAGGGATTACGCATAAACAAAAATAAGCTCAAACAAGAGCTCACAAACAGCAAAATCAAATAAGCGAGCGCTGTCTTCCTTACTGAATTCCCTGTTGCACTAGAGGGCATGCTTACTCTATAGCCCTATAGAATTAATTAAGAACCGATTGTTGAAAGAATGCAGTAAAGGCGGGCAAAGAAACATTCATGAGAAATACCATCAAGATGAGGCATAAAAATGATGCCAACATGAGAGGGGTTTCTTTCCATAACTTTTCAGGGGCTTGGGCGCTACCGTCTTCTTTAAAAGCCAAGTTTAGGTACATGGCCATAATGAAGGCAACCAAAGGAAAAGACAGAATTAACTCCAATCGATAGCGCATCACGAAAGCGCCAAAGAAGAGCATAGAGGTAGCTGCATAAAACATGATGGAAACCAGCAAGTTCTGCTCGGTGTAATAGCCAAATGACTTACGGTATTGCTTTGCAGATATGTTTCTTGAAATATCTCGCATCTCAGCAAAACGCTTAATAGCCATTAAATAGGCACCAATCATCCAGTAAGAAATGAGTAGCGAAACTGGAATCTGAAATGGTGGAGAAACGATATACCAACCTACCAATAGACGGATGGGATTATTGATCGACTCAACCAGCACATCAATATAAGGCAGGTCCTTGGCGCGTACAGGCGGAATGTTGTAAATACAACCCATCACCCAAAGCCAGAGCAAGACCCAAACTAAAGCCTGAGAAACTAATGAGGCTAAAGCTAAGCCTATTAGCATCAACACTATCCACTGGACATATCCCCATTGAATATGAACACGACCTGCTGGCGTTGGACGAAGACGTTTAGTGGGATGCAATGCATCAAAAGGGGCATCCAAGATTTCATTAATGACATAGTTGCTTGATGCCACCAATCCTGCAGCCAAAAACCCGATCACTATGGATATGAATAATCCAGCATTAATGCTTTGGGGATAAATGCTGATGGCAATTAATAAGCCCGGAAGAATAAAGACATTTTTGATCCAATGATCAAAGCGGCATATCTCGAGATGTCCTCGCAGGTAATCTGGCTTAGTTTGGTGATTTGCCGACAAAATGATCCTCGATTCAATTTAAATATTTAAACCATCAATTGGGCCTAAATACCTAATAATTCAGTGATTTTAGCGAATTTGCTCATTGTATATGCCCTAAAATACGGAATCGATTCTTTATACATAGACAGAACACCCCTATTAATGATCGTCGTACCAAGTTTAAATAAAAAATCTCTATATTTAACAAGTACCTTACTTGTTTTATTTATATTAGCGACCTATCTTCCTCTGCTTTTAAAGGGCGGGATTATTGTTGATGATTGGGGTGATATCTCACAAAATCTTTCATGTTCAGGATTTTTTGAGTGTTACAAGTCATGGTTTCCTCTTTTCTCCAATCGGCCACTCGCTCCGCTGCCAATTACCGCAACCACTCTTTTATTTACAACTCATTTTTCGTATTACTTAATTTTTAATACTGTTATTTATTTTCTGGCTATCGGCATTACATTTCGTATTATTTATCAAATAGCCGGCTGGGTTCCTGCGCTTGTATTCGCCTTTCTTGCCAGTATCCCAATGATTGCAATGCCCGTTATAGCATCGCCAATCAACCAATCGACTGCAACAGTAGCTTTCCTATATTGGGCACTTTCTTTACAGCTTCTTTTTTCGTATTGCCAAACAAAATCAAAAGTTTCTTTTTGCTTATCTTACCTATTATTACTTTGCGGATTTTTAACTTACGAAGTAATTCTTCCGCTTCTGGGATTGAACTTTCTTTTACCTTTTATTCTGAATACGAATAATCCATTTACTCATTTCAAAAAATATTTCATTCACTTTGTATTGCCAATCTTAAGCATTCTATTTGTAGTAATACTTTGGCAAAAGGGAGCGGCCCCAAGAATTTATGAGATTGATTACTCTCGTTTGGCTGCCACGCCAGATACATTAATAGTAAATTTTTATACCTGGATAAATGTATTTACAACTCAAATTCCAGCGCTCTTTATTAAAAGTAATGGTTTTGTAACTACTTATGATGTATTAACAGCCCTATTGATGATTGCAGGAATATTTTTTGCTTTTAGACTCCCACCCCAAGCAGATAAAAAAAGACATTGGAAATTCTTTTTTGTTGCAGCCGCCTGCTTTATAGGATCTTCATCAATCTTCATTCTTTCTGGAGCGGCTGCAGAATCTTGGGGCTATCAAGCACGGGGGCTTTCATCCACCTGGTACTCACTTACGATTCTGATTTGCAGCCTTGTTGCTATTACTCAAAATACCCTGATTAAAAAGTTTTTACTAATACTTATTATTACTTTTGGATTTTTTAGCTCCATTTCATTTTCGATACAACGCGATGGGTATATTGAGTCTTGGAAATTACAAAATCAGATATTGAGTGATGCAATTGAGTTAGTTGAAAAAAATCAAGTCCCAAAACATGCTACTGTTATCGGTAACCTTCCACAATTTCTCACCAAAAACTACAACAATGAAATTGTATTCAGTCAGCCATGGGATTTCGGCTCTGCACTCGCAATTCTTACCAAGCAACAAGTAGGTGGAGGCGCTGTTATTGATACAAGACGGGGAGATTTTCGTAATTTAAAATTTGAAAATGGATCTCTTTCTATTGATCATTGGTGGAAGGTTGCACCCACTAATTTATGGTTCTATGACTATGATCCCTCAATCCAAAAAGGTAATTTAGTCAAAATTGAGGGCGCTGAGAGCCTCCAAGATCACCTCGTTACCCTTGGATACCTGGGAAATTTAGATGGGATCTCCTACATACGACGCGGTCAGAAGATTTCATTCGCAAACGACTGGGCCAATAGAGAAAAATTTATTACTAAAGGCTGGTCTATACGAGAAAGTTGGGGCGGCATTTGGTCGGATGGCTCAAGTGCGGAACTCGTATTACCAATGCCAACTGATCGACCATCAACTATTACCCTCAATACCAAGGCTTTTGTTTCTCCTAATCACCCCAAGCAACAAGTTAATGTGGATGTCAATGGAACCAAGGTTCAACAATTTTTGCTATCAAGCTCCGAAGAAAATACATTGGCAATTGATATTCCAAAAGAATTAAGGGGTATGCCTTTTATCACCATCCGTTTTCAATTTCCGGATGCTGCTAGCCCTAAGAGCATTGGTATTGGGGCTGATGAGCGAAAGCTAGGGATTGGCATTAAATCGGCTGTATTTTCATAAATCGCTCGAAATTAAAATACCCCTTAATGATTAGCAAAGCCTTAAAGCCTCTCTCAAAAGTGTTTATATCCTCAAGAATGGTTTTTGCTTTTTTTGTAACTTTCTTATGCTTAGGATTATGGATTTACCAAGATTTTGGCGTCTCCACTGATGAACAGCAACAGCGTGAAATCGGCCTCACTAGCCTTGCCTATCTTGCCAACCTTTTTCAGATTCCATTTCTACTCAATGGTGCAGCACCACTCCAAGATCCTGCCAGTCTCTTTCTAGCTCAAAAAGATCGTGATTATGGAGTTGCCTTTGAGCTGCCCGCTGAGTTTTTAGTACGCTTATTACAACTACAAGATGCGGATGTGTATTTTTTCCGTCACCTGCTTACCTTTTTGGTTTTTTTCTGTGCGGTCTTTTTCTTTTATCGCTTAGTTAAAGAGCGTTACTCAAGTCAAGCATTGGGCTTATTAGGCGCCCTCTTTTTAGTGCTCAGCCCCCGGATCTTTGGAGATGGCTTTTTTAATGACAAAGATCTGGTGTTCATGTCCACCTTTGTCATTGCCACCTACACACTTATTCGATTTGTATTGCAGCCTAGTTGGAAGACTGGTCTTTGGCATGCTTTAGCCTGCGCCATCGCTATTGATGTCCGGATTATGGCCATCATCATTCCAGCCGCTACGCTCGTGACATTAGCCGCCTTAGTTCTCAGAAAAGATCTTGGTGCTAGTAAGACTGCTGGCGCTTTGGGTATTTATCTGCTTGCTATGGCAGCGCTAGTGGTCGCTTTTTGGCCCTGGCTCTGGCTAGATCCTGTGGGCAACTTTATTACTGCCTTTAAGAACATGGCGCGCTTTAGACATGTGATTGATATGTACTTTATGGGGCGGATTGTTTCTAGTGGGTCCCTTCCTTGGTACTACATTCCGGTTTGGATTGGCATCACGACTCCCATCCTCTATTCCCTACTCTTTTTGGTTGGCGCTATTGGTACCTTACGCAATCTGATCCTGGCAGGCAAAAAACTCTGGATCAACTCAGATCAATTACAAGATCTCTTATTTTTAGGGCTCTTTTTAGCACCGCTCACCGCCGTCATTGTTTTAAATTCAGTTCTCTATAACGGCTGGCGCCAGATGTATTTTATTTACCCTGCTTTTTTATTAGTCGCTATGAGAGGTTTTGTCTTTTTACGAGATCTTACTGATGCCAAAAAAGTACTGCGCACAAGTCTAAATGTTGTTGTGATTATTTCATTGAGCCTGACAACCTTTTGGATGGTACGCTGGCATCCCTATCAATATCTGTATTTCAATGTCTTAGCAGGAGAATCTTCTAAGCGGTTTGATGTGGATTATTGGG
>NZ_JACVOZ010000010.1 GCF_018882125.1 Polynucleobacter sp. AP-Melu-500A-A1 | reverse complement strand
TTAAGACCAATGGCTTAGTCGGTAGCGATGCGGTCACGAGCGTGGCAATCAGTAGCGCGAATGTGGCTGATAACCTAACCAACTACATCACCGGTGTCACAGGTACTGGTAATGCGACTAACTTACTGAATAACTACACCATCAGTAGCAGCGCTAGTGGTACAGCCACTACCAATGCGCCAGTAAACACTACGGATAACACCGTGACCTTAAGCAAGGCCCCATTAGCCATTACCGTCAGCAATGCCGGTTATAACGGTACTAAGAATTTCACTAAGGACAATGCAACCATTAATGTTGCAGGCATGGTCAATAGTGAAACCCTTACAGTAACGGGAGTGACTGCTAATAGTGCTAACGTAGTTGATAATGGTGCCAATTACGTGACTAGCATTACTAGCATTGCTGGTAGCAGTACAGCTTCATTAAGCAACTATGCTATTAATTCAAGCTATCAGGCCCCTAATGATCCGTTGGCTGCTGGCGCATCTGCAGCTACATCACCAAATTCTGTAACCCTTACTCCAATTAGTGTGACCATTTCAGGTAGCAAGACCTATGATGGCAACGGTACATTTGCGATTTCTAATGGTTGCTGCGGTAGTACCACATTGACAGTAACTAATGCCATCTTGGGTGATACCGTTGGCATTGCAACTGGTGGCAGCGGTAGCGCATCTTCACCTAATGTTGCTGCTGGATCACAAACTTTAAGTCTTGGTACTTTAGCCCTCAGTAATAATTCTGGCGGAAACTACACCTTAGTTGGTGGATCTGGTACAGCCATTGTTACCAAAGCAACATTGGTATTAACTGGTAGCCAGGTCTATAACGCTGGTACTGCGTTTGCTGGTAGCAATTTAGTAGCTAACGGTGTAAATGGTGAAACCTTCACCGTAACCGGTAGCGGTAATAGCAGCAACTTAGCAAGTGCTAATGTTCAAACAGGCACCGTTTTAAGTACAACTACTGGTTTAAGTTTGGGCAGTAGTAGCAATGGCGGTATCGCTGGAAACTATAATGCTTTAGGCCCAGTTTGCTCTGCAGTTAATATCACTGGCGCACCATTAGGTATTACCGTCACAGGAACTTACACTGGTCTTAATACGATTGCACCAGGAAGTGCATTCACAAGCAATGGTTTACAGGGTGGGGATACGATCACTAGCATTAGTAGTGCTGCGGTTTATAACCCTAATGTATTAGCCAATAGCTATAACTACGTAACTGGCATTACTATCGGTAGTGGTACTGCTTCGATGGGCAACTATGTTCTCAACGTTGCTTACAACGCGACAAATGGCAATACTCAAAATAAAGCCACTATTAACCCAGCGCCATTAGCTATTTCCGTAAACGGTACTTACAACGGCACGACTAGCTTCACTAAGGACAATGCCACTATCAATGTTGCAGGTATGGTCAATAATGAAACTCTCACGGTAACGGGAGTGACTGCTAATAGTTCCAACGTAGTTGATAACGGTACGAACTATGTCACCAGCATTGACGCGATTGGGGCTAAAAGCACAGCTTCATTAAGTAACTATGCTATTAATTCAAGCTATCGTGCTGCAAGTAGCACTTTAGCAGCTGGTACAACTGTCAATTCTTCACCTAATGAAGTGACCTTAAATACGGCTGCTCTAGTTCTGAATATTGCTGCAACTAAAACCTATGATGGAACAAAGGATTTCTACGTTACTCCAGTTACTTTAGCTAGCAACTTTGACTACCTCCTAACTGGCATGGTTGCTAGTGATTCACCATATATTACTGGTGGTAACGCTCAAGTAGCTTCAGCGAATGCTGGTGGCTATACTAAATTCACTAGCAATTCATTGGCATTATCTGATGCTAATTACACATTAACCGGTGGGACTGTCAGTGCATTTATTACTAAAGCCCCACTCACGATAGTTGGTGCTAAAACCTCCTCGGTCTATACCGGCTCACAACAGACTAATAGTGGGGCAGTAGTTTATGGCGTAGTTGAGGGTGAAAGTATTACTGTTAATTCTGCAGCTTATGCTAAAGCTACTAATGTAGCTCAAGGCATGCAGAATGATTCTGCGTATACATTAATTTATAGCAATGGTGCTATCGCCAATAACTACAAAACTATTTCTACTGCTAAAGGTAGCCTCACCATTACACCGGCCACCTTAACGGTGATTGGTAATGTGACCACGCCAACCTATAACGGCGCAGAGCAAGTGAACACCTATCAAGTAGCCGGTTATGTTGGTGCTGAAACCGCGGCTACCGCAGGTCTAGTCGTGAGCGGCTCGGCGAAGGCCACCAATGTCAGCCAGAATACTGTGGCTGATCTCTTGGCAGCGAGCACCACCAATAGCAACTACAGCACTAAGGTCACCAACGGTTCGATCACCATTACACCGGCCA
>NZ_JACVOZ010000001.1 GCF_018882125.1 Polynucleobacter sp. AP-Melu-500A-A1 | reverse complement strand
TTTTTAGTTCTAGACTTAAAGATGGCTGATCCTGCTAGTCCTAAAGATTTAGGCATAGGCGAAGATACTCGTAAGTTAGGTATCGGTATTAAACGTGTGGTCATTGAGTAGAGGTAGGAATGAGAGAAGGCCCTATTTCGGATAATGTAAGCACACCAGAAGTAAAGGCTTCACATACCAGTTTTTGGCTTTTATTGGGCTTTGTGGTCCTTGCAGCTCTAGTCATGTTGTGGATCCTTCCAGCTAAACCCATTGCAGACGAACTGATTCACCTGCCTCAGATCCAATCCTTCATGGCAGGATCAATGGTATTAAATGGAATAGTAGCAATGCCGCCAGGCTTTCACCTTACGATTGCCTCAATAGCGAATTTGCTGGGACTTCAGGAACTTCGCGAGCTTAGAGTCATTAATACAGCAATCACCTTGATTTGCCCTTTGCTATTTTGGATATATCTGGCATCTGAAAAATCCAAGCTCCCAACATTAAGATCTACCCAAATATTGCTCTCGCCAATTATTTGGCCATTTTTCTTTCTGCTATACACAGATCTAAGCTCGCTTTTGCTGATCCTGACTGGCATGGCACTAATTGAACGTCGGCACTTTAAAATCGCTGCATTGGTATGCACTTTTTCCCTAGCATTTCGACAAAATAATATTTTTTGGACCGCCTTAATTTGGCTCCTTGCCATGGGAGATAGCTTCAGTATCTCTAGCTTGCTAGAAGATCGGAAATCTTCATTCAATGACTTTCTAAAGAAGATAGTCCCCGCCCTTAAAAAGACCTTCTTATTTTTTACACCCCTTATTGCATTCGCTATTTTTGTTTTCTTGAATGGCGGAATAGCAATGGGCAACAAAGATCTACATCAAGCCAGCGGCCTCTATCCAACTCAGGTATTTTTCTGTCTTCTAGTTTTTTGGCTCGTGCTGTTGCCAATACATATCAACAATTTAGCGTCCATTTTTGCACTCCTCAAGGCGCGCTCTTGGCTTATTCTTTTATTGGCTGCATTAGGAGTTGCTTACTATCTCAGTTTTGATATTTCTCACCCTTATAACTTTCCCTCTGATTACTTCATAAGAAACTGGGTTTTATATAAGCTTAAAGATCATCAATACTGGCGCCTTATTGCATTTATTCCTATGGCTTGGGCCTTACTATCCTTGGTGGTGACGAGCCTCGAAAAACGTTCATATTATTGGCTTTACCCCATCACTCTAGCCTCGCTCTTGCCAGTGCATCTGATAGAACAACGCTATTACATTATTCCATTGGTGTTGCTCATGCTTTTTAGAGTTCCGATGTCTAAAAAATGGGAAAGCATCCTTCTGATATGGACAATTTTGCTTAGCATCCTAGTCAGTTATGGAATTATCTCTATGAAGATCTTTCTCTGAATCTGATTCAAAGAAGGATAAAATCATTGGAGATTTAATGAACCTCAGATGTCTCTAATGAACCCTTCAAGCCACACCCCTCATTTTCAGAAGCCACGAAATTTATTAGCTAGTTTCCCGCTAATACTGGTTTGCCTATTGATCACTGCTCTAGTGACTGCTTTTGGGGGCATTCTCTATTTTGGCATTCCCGCATTAGAGAAACTCTATCTTTGGTTTATTCCAAGGCATCTGACTCCTATTTCCTCAAGTTATATGCTATTAGGGTTTTGTGCTCTTGGTATTGCAACCTTGATAAGCTTATCGAACTCTAAAACATGGGTGAAGTTACTTGCCATTTTTATTGCCGGCATTATTATTCACTACTCATTTGGCCTGGCAAAGGGCAATATAAATTTCATCAAAGATCGCATGGTCAATACGGGACATGCGACCTACGTCCGATTGGCAGCAAACACGCCCAGCATTCCTGAATTTCTCTCCAACTTTGAATCGCTTGCCAAAAGTGGTGCGCTTGGCGACTATGCCCCCACCAAACCACCAGGCACATCCCTAGTCTATTTATTTTCTGATCGCTTGCTAAGCACGGTAGAGGATGACCCCAAGATTAGGGCGACTAGGATCATCAATTTTTCTACCTATACCTGGCCAGCCATTTCTTATCTGCCAGTTTTTCTGATCTTCTTATTTGGTAGAAGCGTTGTCGGCAAAGACAATGCCATTCTTGCCTCATTGCTATACATCACTATCCCGGCAATGAATTTGATCAACTTACATACCGATCAAACATTCTACCCCTTGATAAGCCTTCTATGTGCCTTCACACTCTTTAAAGCATTTGCACTCAATAAGGCAGTACTCGCTTTTGTTTCTGGGGTCTTATTCTTTGGAGTGAGCTATCTATCTTTTGGAATGTTGCCTCTAGGGGTAGTATTTTTTGGCGCTCTCTTGCTTGCCTATAGACCGACTATCTCCCTTAAGCTAATTCCATTATTTGCTATTGGCTTTGTATTGCCCTGGTTAATTCTCTATATTGCTTTTGACTACAACCATTATTTCCGCTATGTGCAAGCCCTAGCAAAGCACCACAATACCAAAGGCTGGGAAGGAACTTGGCAGGTATTCAGGGAAGCTAACACCACCAATGTCGTTGAATACTGCGTCTGGATCGGCCTGCCACTAGCCACTTGCTTTATTTATGGCCTACTCACTTCATGGCAATTCTTTAATAAGCATCGCCTATATTTCTTACTGACGCTTTCTTTATTAGCAAGCCTGGCGCTGATCATTATGTTTGGAAAAACCAAATCTGAGACTGCTAGACTCTGGATGTATCTCAATCCTTACGTTTGTCTAATAGCCGCAGTTGCAATTGACTCACTTACCCAAAAGAGTCAACTTGCAAGAAAAAGATTTGTGGTTTTTATTGCGCTAAGCCAATACGCAGTCAATGCGCTAATTCTTCGCTATATGGATTTCATTTAAAACGTATTAATGCTTTAAATGTAAATTAAAACCAGCCTTTAACTTTTCCAAAGAAATCCTGAACCTTGCCCATCACTCCTTTTTCTTTAGGGGCAGGAGCGGGTGCTGCAGCATCAGCCGCTGGCTTTGCTGTTTTCTCTTGTAAAGCCTTGGTCTTTTTGGCTTCTAACTCTAATAAGCCTGGCTTATCTTCTAACATCGTGATCCAGCCAGCGTTATAGGTATCAATACCATCAATACGCGGCAATGCATCTGGATTAGCTCCCATGATTCCCACAGGCTTGATGCCAGAACTAGATTGCGCAAACAGACTGCCGCTGATGATCGGCAATAAAAGAGCTCCAAGGCCTAATTTAAGGATTGATCGTCTATTCATAGACCCTAGCCTACCTTTTTCATTTCTTTGAGAAGGTGATCGCCTAGGCGCATACCTAATGCGGCAATCGTCCAAGTCGGATTGGCATAACCAACTGTTGGGAAAAGGCTGCTGCCATTGATGTAGAGGTTTTGGTAAGACCAAACCCGGCCATAACTATCGCAAACACTTTCCTTGGGATCGGTACCAAAGCGGGTTACTCCGCTTGGATGAGCCCAGCCCCAAGTCTTTAAAAAGATAGAGTCATTATCAATCGTTGTAACGCCCAATTTATTTCTCAATAAATGCTCGCCCAATAAGCGCGCAGTTGTATCGATCGACATCGTATCTTTTGCACTAAATACGCAATACGTTTTCAGGCGATGCAAACCAGCCGCATTTTTTTCACTCACAATCTCAATACGATTATCGGGATTAGGTAACTGCTCGGTACGGCCATAAAGCGTGAAGAGAGCTAGCCTTTTACCCCACTTCTTTTCGTAAAACTCTTGGACCGCTTGCTCGTTAGGACTAATCTCACGCACTGCCGCAGGCGTAAAAGAAATCGATGCATTTAATAGATTGAGTTTGGTCTTGTAATCTGCACCAATAATGTATGCGGGCAACCACTTCTTATATTTAACTTGCGCCCAAGTAGGTTTTTTCACCACTGAAGGATCAATAAAGCCTTCACCAGTAGGTACGTGAGGATGGCCCATGAGGGTTTTTCCAACCAAGCCTGATTCATTGCCAACCGGCACTTGGCGCTTGGGGTCTGGCTGCAACAAGATTTGCGCATTACCCAAACCACCAGTTCCCAGCACGATACGGGTATTTTTCTTCACACCAGCAAAGCGCACATCACCATCGACTGAATACCAAATACCATTGATATGGGTGCTCGCATCATCTGCAGTAAATCGGATTACATTGTGCTTGACTCGCAACTCGATATTTTTATTCTTGGTGAGTAGCTTTGGATCAGAATAAGACAGCGGTGGATCCATGATGATGTAAGGACGATCGACAAACATCTTGGCCGTATCGTATTTGACTAAATTGGCTACTGAGGGATCTTCACCCATCGTCGGCGCTGAAATGCGGTAGTACTTTTCAATTTCATCAATCGAGATAGGCCATTTTGGGCGACCATCAATTCCAACTAAATCCCACTTTTCTAAAGGGGCTGAAAAACCATTCCAAATTCGCGATGCACCACCGTAAACCCGAGACCAATGTCCGCCCCAATGATGATTAATGTAGTGACCACGCTCATCGCTAAAAGTGAGGCTGTCGCCAAACTTGGTGAGCTCATAATCGCCGCCCTCTAATACCAAGATTCTTAAATTAGAATTTTTTAATTGCTGGATTACCGTTTGACTAGCAATACTGGTGCCAATCACAATTACATCAGCATCAAAATACTTTATAGGGTCCATGTCATTCGCATCTAAATAAGGGGGCTAAAAGCTAGGCAATTCACAGCGCAATTAACAGCAGCAACTAAGAGCATTTGGGCGATAATTGCACAAATGCCATTTTAATGGTTTTTATAAGCATTGATCCGGGTTCTAGCTCAGATCGACTGAAAACCGATGAAAACAATACTGACCCCAAAGCTCATCAAAACGCTCTTTTGGTGTATCTACATCCCTGTAGGCTTGTGGGCTTGCCAGCAGGTCGGCATTTCGTGGGATGAAGGCATTGAGCTCAATACCTACAAAGTCAATCTAGAGGCCATACTCGGGGTCACCCAGGGTGATTTAGCCCCCTATCAAGCGCTTTTGGCTTATGGTGATCGCTATTACGGGGTAGGCTTTCATATACCTGCCAATCTGCTCTCATTCTTGATAGAAACCGTTAGCCCCATATCGGCAGATCTTGGCAGTGAAGCACGTCGCATTACCCTCAACCACATTGCCATTTTTCTCAGCTGGGTAGGCTCCGGGTATTTAGTAGGCCAAATTCTCAAACGCGTCACTCAAGATGCCTGGATCTCCACTCTTGGCATGATTGCTTGTTTGCTATGGCCATACCTCTTAGGGCATGGCCTCATGAATATCAAAGATATTCCCTTTTTATTTGCTTGGCTCTTATGCACCAACCAACTCCTCTTCATTTTGAGCAAAACCCAAGCAAAGTCTTTGATCGGTGCGTACACCCTACTGGGCATCTTTACTGGCTGGCTTATTTCTATTCGCATCTCAGGAGTGCTCATTAGCCTAGAGTACCTAGCATTTCTGTTGATCTTTTGGAGCACCAGAAACAAAGATCAGCCAAGCATACAAACCCAATTGGCGCCAAGCACTTTCTCCTGGAGATCTATTGGTATCTTTTTACTTGCTACCAGCCTCACGCTCTTTGTGTGCTACCCCATTTTGTGGCACAACCCACTAGAGTTATTGAACGCCATTTCCTATATGAGTCGTCACCCTTGGGATGGGGATACCTTAACTGCAGGACGCTTCATTGCTGGTACCCAATTGCCTTGGTATATCGCCGCTTGGCTAGCAGTTAAACTGCCTTTGATTGCCATACTCGGCTTAGTACTCTGCCCGATAGCGCTTTACAAGTTAATACGAATCTCAAGCCCATCACAACATACGCTCCAGAAACCAAGCACAGCAGATGCTACCGAGCAATCACCGTGGAACGCACGCGCCATTGCAGCCCTACTTTTAACTGTCTCACTCATTTTGCTGGCTCTGGTAATCAAAAAGGTATCGCTCTATAACGAGCTAAGACAAATTCTCTTCATCTTTCCTCTGCTGTGGATAGTAGCTATTAGTAGCTTGCGTTGGATTAATCGCAAATTCACTTTAGGTCTGCTACTTTCAAGTATCGCCCTATTTAGTTGGGACAACCTCAAACTCTTTCCTTATCAATATGTTTACTTTAATGAGATTGCCCGGCAATTTCCGATTGCTACGCAATATGAAAAAGATTACTTTGGCTTATCAAGCACCCAATCGGCTAGATGGCTTAATCAAAATATCCAAGAGAGCACTCAAGCTCTAAGTGCTGAATGTGTATACGTCTCACCCTTGCATCTCTGGCAATACACAATCGATAATCAGAAGGTTGCTTGCAGTAAAGACTTTAGTGAGCGCCCTCAAAATAGATCAGCATCCTCCCAAAATCAATCTACAGGACAGGCTTATTGGATTGGGCTTCCTGTAAGAGATAAAGTGAAGGCGCTACCCATTCCCAACTGCACCATCTTGCACTCAGAAGAGCGCATTCTTCCACTATCCTCTCAAACCCTGGTTATGAGTGAGCTATATACCTGTCGACCATAGCTATATAGCTACACAGCTATTCAGGCAAGTATTAACGAGAGGAAGCGGCTCCCTGACAAATCGCACTAATTGCAGGTATACGTAATAGCTGGCTAGCAAGTAATTGATGTCCAGCGGCATTCCAATGATTATCATCAGCAAATTCAAAGCGCTCACCGGTGCGATCAAACTGCGCAATCATGGCTGGGCGCAAATCGAGCACCTCAAAGCCCTGGGCACGAGCTTGTTGAATAAAATAAGCACGCATGACTGAGAAAAAGGAATCAATATCCTGACGCCCCTTGGGGGTATAGATTTGGGGGCGCTCTGCATCAACGCTGAGCACAATCGACTTGGGTGGTAACTGGGCTAACTGCGGGAGTCTTTGCAAAAATTCATCAACGGCTTTTTGCGAATCTTGTAATTTTTGGGCATCGTAAATACGCCTTGCATTTCCCACGTATTCTGAATGAGGATCTTGTGCGATAGGACTCACTACACCAGCAAGGCTTGTATCTGATTTATTGCCGGACTTCATCTCTTTAGAAATGCTCTTGCCCTGAGATGGCGCCAGTAATTGCTGACGGTAGTCTTTCCATAGATTAACAACCCCAACATTACGCACCAAATATTGAGCCAATACTGAGTGACGCAGCAATCGTGTAATCACGCCTTCAGACTTAAATGGAACAATAACTAAATCTGATGCGTCCTGAGTCAATTCAAAAAACTGCATCCCGGGAACCCCGCCCCCATTGGAACTACGTTGATAACTCAATAAGCTTTCGTCAAAATCGTTACCCACAATATTGATCACCATCGCTTTAGGAGCAAAGGTTTTGCTTGCATAATCAACCCAAGACAAGTACTGACTCAATGGAGCAAATTGAGCGCCAAAGGAATACACCCTAGCATGTTCAGAGCAATTCTTTAATAGATTGGCTTCAGTGGTATTGGCGTAATCTACCTGCATTGCCTCAATATAACTGTCGCCAATAATGGCAATCAAGGGCTTAAGACTTTGATTACCATCGTTACTTTGAGCCGCAGGGATATAAGCTTGATCACTAATAAATCCCACGTTGTTGACCTGACGTTTGCGAGCACCCGTCATATCCCAATGATTTGAGCGTTGAATAGTGGTATTGGGAATAAAGGAATAAATCGCACTTTCGCGGTTGACGGGCATGCCTGAGAAGACTGGGAAAAAGCGGAGTGCAATCTCCAATGTCAATGGGATAAGCGCCAAGCCAAGCAAAACGGCAATCACACTAAAGAGTAATGATTTCACTTTGGAGTTCATAGGCCATTATTCATCAATACACTCATTGGCAAGCCGTCACGGCATCCGCTACTGTAAAGACACGATAGGTCGGCGCTGAAGGTGATGCAAATAGGGCTTTTGTCGGTGAGACACGAGTTAGGGGAATCGCATCGACGCCTTTAGTCCATAGGTAAATAAAATCCTCAATCAAGCCTGCTTGATTAATAAAGACATTCGTCACAAGGTATTGTACTTTTTGCTCTTGTAGATACAGGCACAGCTTGCCAGAGCGTAGCATCGCCTGATAAGGCATGTTATTGACTAAGCCATCGCCATTAATGATGTGACGCGAAGCAAAGTAACTTACTGCGCCCGCACCATCACGCTGAAAGATCACCGCATCGGCAGGGGTGTTTGCCGCCAACCACTGCCCCATCTCTTTAGTCGGGTCCGAACTATGCGCCCAGCCAAATTTAAAGATCCATAGGAGCGCACCTAGAACAAGCGCGCCACATAAAGGAGTTGATGCCCAAACCGAAGATAGCGCTGATTGGCTGGCATTCTGACCATTTGAAGTTGTAGAACTATCTAGATTAGGTGGAGATAGTCTTACTGTTGAAAGAGCATATAAAAACAGAGCAAAGCCTAGCGCCTGATTAAAGTACCAAGAACCCAAAGCGCTCACTTCCAAAAAGAGTACTAGAAAATAAGCGCTATAAGCAAGTAGCGCGCTGAGCGTGAGGATGAATGGCCAAGGCAAGGTCTCAAACTTCGCCAAAATGAGACTTCTAGGCAATAAACTAATTTCACCCTTGAGCTGTGTAATAGATCGGTAGTTCAATAGTGCAGCCAAGAGCAAACCCAGGACCACCAGCACTCGAAGACATAAACCAGGAATGAATATTTGACGCAGCTTCTCAAGATCAAACCCCGATTTGAGCCATGAAGAGACGGAATAAATATGGCCAAAATGGGTATAGTTAAAACTCATCGTGGCCGCAATCCCCAGCGCTACACCTACAACCAAGATATAGGCCATCTTTTTCTGCCCCAATATCCAAAGCGCCAGCGCCACTCCACCCAGGATAAAAAAGGCATCTAAGCGAGAGAGGACAATCAAGGCACTGACAACACCAACCAAGATGAAGCGCATCCTAGAAGGCAAGCTCACTACCAAGGATTGATTGGCTGAGCGTGAAGTGACGGATACAGGACTCAGAATCGGGATAACCGTATTAATTAATACAGCAAACAAAAATCCAAACAAGGCGCTCTCTTGCCCGATATCGGCAAAGGTACATAAAAACAGATAGGCAAAATAAAACAAGATTAAAAACAGCGTCTTCACCTGTGCGTGAGCAAGCAAGCGAACGTAGATCAACGCAGCGCCAATACTCAATAAGTTTTGGAGCATGACAACGATGCGAATACCCTGCTCACCGGTGAGCGCAATCACCGATCCAACAACTGAGAGTAACCAAAGCCAAAGCAGATGAAAACCATTGGTTTGATTCAAGCCATCAAAGCTGTATCCTAGACCATCTGCATGATTGCGCGCGATGACCATATAAAAAAACGAGTCGTCGTGAAAGAGATTAAGCAGAGCTGATACCGGAGCCAAACTCATCACTGTCGCGCACCCCAGACCCAACAAGAGCCAGAGCGCCCAAATGCGACTCGCGCTCTGAGTATTTTTTGAGGATGACAACGAACGAGTATTAGCGCTCATTTTGAATAAAAATCATATGGTGATGATTGTATCGAGAAGGGCCTTTCGATAGGCCAATTTGGACTCTAAAACCATATTGGCGTTTTGAATAAGCCTTTGATTTACTTAGAAAAAAGCACATTTCGTTTTGCATATCACCCGCCCTCACCCTTAAGACTGTTAATGCTTTGAAAGTGCTTTTGCATGCTGAGCAATGCCTCGCGCTTATGCTTTTGAATCTTGGATAAACGCTCAATGATGGTGTGAGCCAAATGCGTCTCTTTAATGAGCACCAAGTCGTATTGATCAATCTCGCGCAATTCACGCTTTTGCAAGAGATACCATGACTGCATCCAATTGCGAATCTGCTCCTTCCAGGCCATAAAGTTCGCCTGAAAATACATCTCCATCGCAAAATCTTCGATCACGGTAAATAAAAATTCCAGATCACCACTCCAAGCCGGATTAAATTGATCTCGCTGCGGTGCAAGCAAGGGTGGTAAGCCATCGCGCTCACGCACCCACTGCTCAAACCCTTCAAAGAGTACATCAAAGTGAATGCGCATCTCTTCTAAGTCGGTAAATTGTCCTGAATCGTAATCGCGTACCATATTGTTGTATTGTCGCCAGGCTATGTCGGCATATTCGACTTGCTTAGAACCAAAGCGCTTACTCATATTGAGAAAGTAATCGGGTAAGTGCTCCCGATATCCTTCTTCAATACCAACGAGCGTAGCAATAGATTTTCGATCCATTTTGGCAAAAATGGATTCTTGCTCAATGCGAATGCGCGCCTCCATCCGCCGACTGCGCCAGCGACAATCAATATACTGATTGGCTAAGTCAGCCTCAATACAGCCTTGAGGGGCA
The DNA here is from genome assembly GCF_018882125.1 of Polynucleobacter sp. AP-Melu-500A-A1. GTDB lineage: Bacteria > Pseudomonadota > Gammaproteobacteria > Burkholderiales > Burkholderiaceae > Polynucleobacter. Next base: position 627,959 of record NZ_JACVOZ010000001.1, on the reverse strand, counting down.
AAGTCGCTATAGACATCACTAATCAATTGCTCGTATTCGCGCGCATCTTCATAAGGCAGTAATTTGGATTTGGCATTGCGCGCATGTTTTAAGGCATTATGCTTTGAGCGGTTTTTACCAGCCGTACTCTTAGGCCCTGTATGCCCAGAAGATTTTTTTCGCCCTAAAGAATCTAAGTCCGGATTGCTCTGCTCTTTTGTTGTCACATTAGCTTTGCACTCGTCTACATTGCCAATAGAGGCATTACTATTATTCAGTTTAGTCATCATTCACACTTTCAATTAAGTTAGTACGACACAAATCCTTTTGGAAATTGCCAAAAGCAATCCATGCATCATTCAAATCACATTAAATAAAAGGCCACAATGCAATACGATTGCAATTTGTTATTGATGGTGTGTGCGCAAATCGTGCGCAGATCCATCCGCGATAACTTCAGTGGTTTGACTCGATCGTGAGCCAAAGATTCCGCGTTAGTGAATTTCACACCAGGCGACACAACAATGCTGAACACCAAAGACTTCGTGTGGCGCCTTCTTGAGCAAGTACTGTCAGCAAATCCGATCGTGAATTTACTAAGATTGACTACCTGCTTTACGCCATGCTTTGATGCTTTAGCTTTACTACCGGCCTAGATAAAATCGTTAGCTAGGTCTATTACTGTATAAGTATACAGTACTTTATGATTTTGGAAAGCCTTGTTTCCAACGGATGCCTGCGCCCTCTTCAGGGCTGCCAATAAATTCGATACCAGCGTTTTCAAAAGCATTTTTGATTGCATCTAAGGTCTTGAAATTACTGGCAGGTATGCCACCAAAAGATTCGAGACGCATCATAGAAGCAAAGCTAACCCCCGAATGTTCAGCCAAATCCTTACGTGACCAATTTAATAGCCCTCTAGCAGCACGTATCTGAGCGCTTGTAATCATCTCAAAAATACCTTAAGATTAATCAAAATGATTAATTTATTAATTGTTTTAGTTAATTTATTCACCATATAAGGTAAAAAAATGCTTAATAATCAAGATTTTACAGCCAATCGCACCAAATACCTAGGAGGCTCGGATATTGGGGCCATTTTGGGTTTTTCTAAGTACCGCACTGCCGTAGATGTTTGGCTTGAGAAAACTGGGCGCGTAGTCAATAGCATAGATAACCTTCCAATACGCTTTGGCACCTTTGCCGAAGAGTTTGTTGCTAGCGAATATGCTGCTCAAACAAGCTTTCAACTGATCCATAGTGAAAAAGGTATGGCTCATCCCAAATACCCCTTTATGGTCGGACACATTGATCGTTATGTATTTGGATCCGGCAATGAATTAAGGGGGGAGTTATTTGATGAGGACGGATCATGCGCCGCCTCTCATCTTTTAGAGTGCAAAACTGCTAGCCCATTTAATCAATTAGATTGGGGTGAGCTTGGTACCGATGAAGTGCCCATGACTTATTTGGTGCAATGTCTTTGGTATTTAGCAATTACCAATTTAGAGCGCTGTGATGTGGCAGTGCTTTTTGGTAATAGCGACTTTCGTATTTATGAGGTCTATCGCGATAAGGAGTTAGAGGATCTCATCATTGCTAAAGCAGCTAGCTTTTGGAATGATTATGTTCTGCTCGATACCCCGCCGCCAGCGCAATGTGAAGCCGATTATCAACAGCTCTTTAAAAAGGAGATTTCTGGCAAAGTAGTGGAAGCCGATTCTCATGCTTGCGAACTATCTAGTAAGTTGCAGCTACTCAATAGTGAGATTGAGTCCAAAGAGCTTGAAATTTCCCAAATTAAGCAAACCATCATGGGACAAATGGGGGAAGCGGAGGTGCTCACCTATCAGGGCCAGATATTGGCAACCTGGAAGAGTCCCAAGCAAAGTTATCGCCTAGATAGCAAACGTCTAGAGAAAGAGCATCCCGAACTCATCCCGCAATATCAAATGCCCATACAAAATACACGGCGCTTAGTGATTAAAGAGCTCCACTTAGAGGGCATCAATAGCGCCTCAGGAGAAATGGTATGAGAATCAAGCGCGAACAGCAAAAAATGGGTAAGAGAACCTTTACCCTCAAGGAGTTAGCCCAGAGAAACTTTAATCCCGCGTTAGATAGCCAATCACAAAAATCAGAACTGGCAAATGGCCTGAATGGGCAATTATGTCTTTCTCAGATTGAAGAAGACTTGCTTGATTTCACAACAAAGGAGAGGTCTAAAGCATTACCAGATAGTGCAAAACCTAAAGATATAAGTAAGATGAGGGTTAATACAGAGCAAAGCCTTGCTTTACCAATTGAACTCATCTCAAAACTGATTCAAAAAGAAATTAATAAAACAGCGCAAACTCTAGAGCTCGAAGAAGATGAATTGCGAGCCTGGTTAGATATGCAAGTCATGACCCCTAAGCAAACTCTATTAACCCTTCTTCGCATTGCTAGAGAACATGCTCTTGACCCCTTAAAAGAAGAAGTAGCGCTAGCTTTATATGATGACTGCCATTGGCAGGCCTACATCACTGTTGAAGGCTATAGCAAGATACTCAATCGTCATCCTGCATTCAATGGAATTGCATTTACCGAGTCAGAGGAAAATAGAGAAGGTATTCCGATATGGATGGAATGCGCCATTTATCGAAAAGATAGAGTCCAGCCTACAGTAATTCGCGAGTACTTTGAGGAAGTTAAAAACGATCAAACAATTTGGATGAAGATGCCAAGGAGAATGCTAAGGCACAGGGTATTGCAGCAGTGCGCTCGGCTGGCAGTTTGGTGAAGATCAAAACTCCCTTTATTTGGAGCACCCAATGGCTTTAACATTCATAAAGTATTTCAAGCATACTGTTATAAAATCATTAAATGATGTAGGCACTTTTCCTGGCGCCAAATCGAAGCTTGAAAATAGGCAAATAAGACCAAAACCAATATGAAAATTGCTGTTACTGGCCCTACTGGATATATTGGATCTAATTTTGCCCCCATGGCCCAAGCCCAAGGCCATGAAATAGTCTTCTTATCACGAGCTCAACCGCAGAACCTAAACGGGCGCTGGATCCCTTACGATTTAAATGATTCAAATCCGCCTAATTTACCCGGCGATGTGGAAGTAATTCTGCACCTTGCATTTCAAGCTGGCGCCTCTAGGAATGTCTTGCGAATCAATGAGCTTCAAAGCGCAAAAAATATATTGTCTGCCGGAAAAAAAATTAACGCCCGAGTAATCTTCTTATCCAGTCAAACAGCAAGCAAAGATAGCCTTACTGACTATGGTAGAACAAAATGGGAAATTGAGCAGTTAGTAATTGACAGTGGGAACATTGCCGTTAGACCTGGACTGGTATATGGAGGTGAAGCAAAAGGATTATTTTTAAATCTCATTAATACCTTGAAAAATTGCTCTTTCATACCTGCACTTTCCCCGTCTCCAAAAATTCAACCGATTCATGTAGTAGATCTCTGCAATTGCTTACTAAAAGTAATGGCGCTACAAAATTCTTCTACAAAAATTTTCTTTTTCGGAGAAAGAAAGTCCACATCATTTACTTCGTTCATGCAATTTTTAGCCATTAATTACCTCGATAAAAAAATTGTATTTATACCCATTCCCACTCTGTTAGCACTATGGCTACTAAAGCCGCTAAAATATAGATGGGCTCAAGCCTCCCAACTCGTCTCCTTGATCACTCTACCTACGATGAATACAGATAACTCTTTGGGTGAGATAGATTATGAGCTGATGCCTTATATCACCAACAAAAAGCAGGGTACCTCCATTTATCGAGCAGCATTGCTTGAAGGTTTTATTGTTTACTCGTACATCACAAGACAAAAACCACTTTTACAATCCTTGCGAAGCTATGCTCGGTTAATTCAACACAATAGAAATAATTTAAGTCTAGGACTCCCTAGCTCTTTCTTATATTTCCCTCAATTGCTTTGCGCGTATGACATACAACGTAATCAAAATGCCTGGATACAGGAGTTAAATTGGAGAACTCAGGCTGCCAGCCTTTTGATTGAGGCCTCTCCTCAAGGGGCAATCAAGCTAATAAAAACTAGTCATGATTCTTTTCTTGCCGCCGGAGTAAGCATCTCTATCATTGTCTTTAAGGAGCTTTTCTTAAGAGCTCTTGGGGCAATAGTTCGCTCATGGATTGCAACGCTTCCTCCGTCATCATGGAGAAACAAACTATGACTGAGCCATTTGATGTCATCATAGTTGGTAGCGGCCCCGCAGGTGTCTCGGCTGCATTCCCCCTTTTAGAGGCTGGACTCAAAGTTCTAATGGTGGACGGTGGAAAGCAACCCTCAACCCAATCACCAGCTAAAGATTTTTTATCTTGGCGAGAACAAGATTCAGATCAATTTAAGCGCATGGTCGGAAAAGGCTTTTATGCCTTAAAGCATTCGCAAGATGTAACCCCTAAAATGCGTATTCCCTCCTTATCCTATGTATTTAAGGATTATGAGAATCTAAATCAAATCGAATCTAATGAATTTTCCGCCATAGGCTCGCTATCTACCGGCGGTCTCTCGAATGCATGGGGCTGCGGTGTTTCAGAATATTCCGAATCAGAATTAAGTGCATTTCCTTTTGCGGCATCAGAGTTAACTCCATCGTACCGATCAATAGCAAAACGAATTGGCATTAGCGGCGGCGGAGATGATGCACTACAGGCATATCTCGGTCTAAACGATTGCTCGCAGCCGCCTATTGGACTCGATACATTAAATGAATACCTGTATCGACGATTCCAACAAGCTAACTCTAAAAAGAGAATTGACCCCAAGTTCTTACTGGGAAGATCCCGTGTCGCCATACTGTCTCAAAATAAGCATGATCGCCTTGCCTGTAACCTCTGTAGTAATTGCCTTTGGGGTTGTAGCCGAAAATCTCTTTATTCTGCCGCAGATGAAATTTCAAATCTTAAAAGATTTGTAAATTTTACTTTTGTACCAGGCTTTATCGTAACCTCGCTGCTGCAGAAAAATGGACTATGGAATATTGTCAGCTCTGGCTCCTCAGATACTGTAAGTAGCACTTATAGCGGTAAAAAAGTTTTGTTAGCAGCGGGCACGATTGCCACCACTCGGCTTGCTTTATCTGCCGTAGGGCACTTTCAAAAGGTAAACATCCTTTCATGTCCAACGGCCGCGTTTCTACTCTGGCTTCCGAAATTTTTAGGGAAGGGTTGCGATCTGGGCCTGGGGACAGCCCAACTTTCTTATCAAGTAGAGCTAAAAGGTGGGATATCAGGATTTGGCTCAACGTTTAGCACTACAGGAATACCTCGATCAGAGCTATCTAAAAGATTACCGCTTAAAACCCCAAATAGCTTTAATCTACTCAAAAATCTTCTGCCTTCCTGCGTCATTGGCAATCTATTTCTCCCTGGACAATTAAGCAAAACAACCGCTGAATTACTTTCTAACGGAAAATTACATATAGATTACGTAAGTAACGACCTAACACCGAGCTTAATGTCACAGGCTCAAAAAATACTCGGTACCAATTTTAGAAAAATGGGCGCCTTCATATTGCCCGGAAGCTTTTCGATGGGGTCGCCCGGATCTGATATTCATTATTCTGGGTCTTTACCCATGAAACTAAACCCCAGGAATGGAGAATGTCACGCAAATGGCGAGCTGGCATCTCTTAAAGGCGTATATGCCATAGATGCAAGCTGCCTGCCGTATTTATCAGAAAAACCCCATACGCTAACAGTCATGGCAAATGCCGATCGTATTGCCCGAATCATAGTCAAAATGCATGCCAGTTAATCCCTCTGGGGCCCAATATTCGTGACTTAGGAGGTGCATAAGTTAAAATTCAAGCGTTAAAGCTCGTGTATTAACCCATGCAAAAAGCGAGCTATTCTCTTGGATCGGGAAGATTATTCATGAAAATTTTAGTTACCGGGGCAGCAGGTTTTGTTGGCTCTCACATGGTTGAAAAATTGGTTGAGGATGGGCATGAGGTTCGAGCTATGATCCACTATAACTCTGCCAATAATTGGGGCTGGCTCGAAGAATCCAAGGTCAAAAACTCAGTCCAAGTGATTGCGGGCGACATCAGAGATTACGACTCTGTTTTTTCAGCAGTAAATGGCGTTGACACTATATTTCATCTTGCAGCTTTAATTGGGATTCCATACTCTTATGTATCTCCCATGGCATATATCAAAACAAATATTGAGGGCACCTACAATATTCTTCAATCTGCCCGCACTCTTGAGACGCCCAATATTCTAATCACTTCAACAAGTGAAACCTACGGTAGTGCGCAATACATACCCATGGATGAGCTCCATCCGATGGTAGGCCAATCGCCATATTCTGCCTCTAAAATTGGTGCAGATAACTTGGCTGTAAGTTACTTTCGCTCATTTGCAACACCAGTCAAAATTGTTCGGCCATTTAATATTTATGGCCCAAGACAATCGGCTCGCGCAATTATTCCAAGTATCATCACCCAAATATTGGATGGCAAAAGAGAAATTAAATTGGGGAATACCTCTCCTACTCGTGACTTCACGTTTGTAAAAGACACGGTTGCCGGATTTTTAGCAATCTCTCAAAATGAAAAATTTAATGGGGAGTATGTCAATATCGGCATGGGAGAGGAAATCTCTGTTTTAGATTTAGTCAACCTAATCTCAGAGCTAATTGGTGAAGAGATAAAAATTACCTCAGATGAGCAAAGAGTTCGACCTAAAGATAGCGAAGTCGATCGACTATTTGCCGCCAATAAGAAATTAACGCAATGCACTTCCTGGCAACCGCAATTTACTCTTAAACAAGGTTTGTCTGAAACGATTAATTGGCTAAAACTTAACCACTCTAAGTATAAATCTGATCTCTACAATGTCTGATACGCGATCCACTGGATTACTAAAGAGCAAAAATATCATTCTTACCGGGGGAAGAGGATTTATAGGTGCCCGTCTTGAACAGCATCTCAAGCAATTAGGTGCCAATGTTATAAAGCTTGATCGAGAGACTTGCGCAGACTCAATCGCCGTAGACTTTAACAATCCCGAACTGATGAAGTCTGTAGTCCAGCAGATTAATAGTACATCACCAATTCATCATATATTTCACCTAGCTGGGCAAAAAAGCAGCTCCGCATGCAAAAAAGATTCATTAAATAGCCTTTCCAATACTACAAATAGCACCTTAAATTTACTCGAGGCTTGCAAGGATTTAAATCAGCTTAATAGAATCATTTTAATTTCCTCGATTGGTGTTTATGGATCTGAAGAAGATGGCCATAAAGACCTCTATACAGAAGCAAATCCCCCAAAAACAGAATCCATCTATTCCTCAACAAAAGTAATAACAGAATCCCTAGGACTTGCCTTTGCAAAGGAATTTAAAGTCCCCACTCTTATTGTTCGCCTTTCTAATGTTTACGGCCCCAACCAGCCAATGGGGGCACTTATTCCAGATCTGATATCCCAAATGCGCGACCCCAATGCTGTCATAGCCATGGGAAGCGATGTTCCCATTAAAGATTTTATTCACATAGATGATATTCTGAGCGGTCTAACCTCACTTATTACCACTAAAAATATAGGTATTGGAGAGATATTTAATCTCTGCTCTGGGGAAAAGTCTTCCGTTAAGCAAATCCTGGATCGGCTTGTAAAATATACTAAATTTTGCGGAACTATCGTAGTTGACCCGAATAAAATAAGACCTAATGAAAAGCTATGTTTAGTAGGAAGTAATGCAAAACTACGATCTGCAACTTACTGGCGCCCCAGTAGATCACTTGAAGAAGGTTTGAGAGAGTTATGCCAAATAATGAAACAAAAGTAGTTATTCTTGCAGGCGGTAAAGGGACGCGGTTTCACCCATTCTCCTTTGTGATCCCTAAGCCGCTAATGCCGATTGGGCAAGATCCAATACTTTTACACCTTATCAATCAGTTCAAACGAGATCAGTTTAAAAATTTTATTGTCTCCACCGGCTACCAAGCTGAACTTGTCATGGCCTACTTTGGGAACGGCCAAAAGTTTGATGCCAATATTGAATATTTTCACGAGGATCATCCACTTGGTACTGCGGGCCCACTTTCGCTAATTGCATCTCAATTTGAAGATGATGAATACTTTTTCCTTGTAAATGGTGACGTCTATACCGAGCTTTCATTTAAGAAAATGAAGGATTTTGCAATTGATAATAGTTTAGATATTGTGGTTGGTTGCGTAGAAAAAATAGAAAAAAGTAGTTTTGGAGTGCTTGAAATTGACTCATCAAAAATCAAAGGGATTATTGAAAAACCAGAATCAAAATTTTCTATTAGCTCAGGAATCTATGTACTAAATGGCAGGGCTGCCTCACAAATTCCATTTAATGAATTCTTTACTATGCCTGACTTGATTAATGCTTACTTAAAAAAAGGCTTATCAGTAGGCGCCTATATGATTTCTGACTTTTGGATGGGAATTGAAAATGTGGAAAACCTGGATGAGGTATTAAAGAGAACTGAAAGAATTAAAAATGGGTAATAAATATCTAGTAGTATTGGCAAGCTTAAATGAAGAATTGGCAATCGGAAATGTACTTGCTGATATTAAAAAATTTATCCCTGATGCAGATGTGTTAGTTGTAGATGGTTATTCAAGAGATAAAACCGCTGAAGTTTCGCTGAATCATGGTGCAAAGGTCATTCAAGTAGACAAGGCTTACGGAATTGCTGGAGCAGTTGAGGCGGGAATACTTTACGCATCACAAAACAATTACTCTTATTTAATTCGTCTAGATGCTGATGGGCAGCATCCCCCAGAAGAAATTGCGAAGATTTTAAGTTCAAATTTGGAAAGTAATGTAGATTTTATCATTGGCTCTCGTTACTTAGGCGAAGCTGACTATACCGAATCCCTTTTGCGCAAAGTCAGCATTTCATCCATCTGCTTTTTGCTAAAGGCTTTGCATAAAGTAAAGGTGACTGATTGCACCTCTGGATGCCATATTTACTCTAAAAACTTAATTGATTACTTTGCCACAGATTCTGCTTTTGAATATTCGGAAGTTAGAATTATATGGATGGCGCATGAAGCAGGATTCAAAATTCAGGAGACATTTATTAATATGGCACCTAGATTGACGGGGGAATCCTCTTTTTCTCCCCTCAATGCAGCAAACTACATGTTCAAAAATTTACTAGACTTAGTTCTTTCTATGCCAATTTTCTTTAAAATCAATCGAGGCAAAAATTCAAAATGAGCTTAAGAGCAAGAATAATTTGCATTATTTTGGGACTTTTGATTGTTATGGTGATTTCCTTCTTTATTCGCAGAAGAAGAATTTATACCGTTCATGCAATTACCTGGCTGAGCTTGGGCATGCTATTTTTAATCATGGGCGTATTCCCAGTCCTAATTGAATACCTAGCTCGTCTTTTAGGTATTTACTTTGTTCCCACGGCAATTATTGCCGTAACCCTTGGTAGCCTATTAGGCACCGTTCTACATTTGACAATCATCGCATCAGAACAACATAAGAAAATTCGATCCTTTGAAAAAGAAATTTCTATTCTTAAAATTAAAAATAAATAGTCAATTTTAAGTCTGCACAAAAAAAATTAAGGAGAGACTCTAGCTATATAGTCACTAACAATAGATTTTTTTCCCGCAAGCAATTCTTTTGCAAATTCAAATGATAGATGATTAGTATCGTAGGTAAAAGGAATTTTATTTTTACTCAAGATAATGCAATTACTTCCCTCGCAAAAAATAGATTTTTTGCTTAAGTAAAGATAGTTAAATTCTTCACATACTCTCTTTAATTCACTTTCATTAAAGTCCTCATTTTGTATTGACTTTTTTATTTTTGCCTCATCTAACCCATATTTATTTATCAGTATAGGCATTTCTTGGTCTAAGGAAAGATAGTTCCCAAATACTATTACCCTATCTATGCCATTTATATGCAGGTATTGTAAATATGATATCAGATGATCAGGTCTATACCATTTCATGTAATTATTTATTACGATTAAGTTAAACTTTTTCAAATATCCTACATCGACCCTAGTTTTATTTAGGGCTTTACATTTCTCCAAATCAAAATGATCCTTGGGCGCAATAAGTTCTATATTCCCATATGGTGGACATCCAGGTAATGTAGATAGCGAATAGTTTAAGTCACTAAACTCACTCACAAATGCATTAAGTGCATCGATTGAATGACTGTCGCCAATGATTAAAACGTTCTTTTTATTAGGATCAATATCATCACACTTGTCCCAGCCTTTTTCAATGCAAATTTTTTGTCGGACTGAGAAACGTAACTCTTTTTCTTTTTTTACTTGATCAGAACTTAAGATTTCATAGGGCCTCCATGGCCGCCAATCCCATCCATTGTTGAAGGACTGTGATAAACCAATCATAATTAAAATTGAAAATAAAATGAAGCATTTAATTATGAAACTTGAATTTTTACTTCTAATTCTTCTAAATGGCGATTCTACAAAATAATAACTTATAGAAGAAATGACTATTGAAGCTGTCAATATTAATAACGAATCAAGCAATGTATATTTGCTAACATTAAACCCAATACCCCAAAAAACAACTATTGGCCAATGCACCAAATACAGAGAGTAGCTTATTTTTCCAAGAAATGAGAAGCCTAGATATTTATATAAAGAAACCAAATTCTTCTGCTTATTGGCTGAGATGAATAAGGCAGCGCCCATACAAGGTACCAACGCATTAAAGCCGGGGAAAAGCATTTTTTCATTAAAGAAAAAGATGCTATAGATTAGCAGGGCTAATGCAAAGATAAATAATAAATTAGAAAGTTTTTTAAATTTATCTAAGTTAACCCAATATAATAGCCCTCCTAAGGCAAATTCAAATACCCTAAATGGCATTATGAAAAAAGAGGCAGCCTGACTCTTAGAAATCATATATTGAGCGCCTAAAAGACTAAGCAATCCAATAGCCAGAATTAAAAAGGGAAGCAGATCTTTCAATTTACTTCTAAACGATAAAACCATTCCCATAAATATCGGCCAGAGTAAGTAGAATTGCTCCTCCACTCCTAGTGACCACGTATGTAATAGAGGTTTAACGTATGAACTAGCATCGAAATAACCACTTTGGGTATAAAAATATATATTTGAAGCGGAAAGTGAAGCAAAAATTAGTGAATTTCCATACTGGCTCAATAAGCTTGTTGAGAAAAAAATTATTGCTAGTAAAGTACTTAAAAATAATGTAAATATTAAGGCTGGAAAAATTCTTCTAGCTCTTCTTATAAAAAAAGATATGTAGTTAATATTATTATTTTTTAATTGCTCATCAATTAAAGTTTTAGTGATTAGATAACCACTAATTACAAAGAATATATCTACACCTAGAAACCCGCCTTGAAAAAGATCAAAGCCCGCATGAAAGAGCAGTACCGATAGAACAGCAAATCCTCTGAGGGCCTCAATATCTTGACGATAGTTAATTTTTTCAAAGGTAAAATGCATAATTATGATTAAATTTATACGCTACGAGATAAGATTGTCCGCTTAACCGATACTATAATAATGCAACAAATTAATTAAATACATGAATATGCACATCCAATGATCCACGATTAAATTACCTATATCATTTAACTATAGATTCAATAAAAGCAATAAATTTATTTTGAAGTATTTAAAACTTAGAACTTTAACCCTTTAAATTAGCAAAACTTATAACTAAATTTGAATTTTTTGTAAGACTCCTAACTAAACAAAAATTATATCCACCTTGACGACTTTTACTACAAATGAAATATATTATTAATCTAAATATCTTCCTGTTTAATCCTTTATATGGCTAATATTCATTTGTTTCTAAGAAATAAGTTGAGGGGCATTTCAGTCGTTACCTTAATCAGACATGAAATTGAGGGATGGCTTTTTATGCTTACATCCCCATTCCCCGGCTTGATTGGATTTTTATTAAGATACATTACTGGCAAACTCCTTTTTAAGTCAGCGCATGGAATGCAATGGATTCAACCAAAGGTTATTTTTGTGGACGCCTACAAGATCCATATAGGATCTAATGTTGCCATCAACTCAAATACATATATAAATGGCGTTGGTGGCGTAGAAATACAAGACTATGTTTTAATCGGCTCTAACGTCACCATCTCATCTGGTAAGCATCCTATTGACGGGAGGCACCCAGAAGTAATTGAAAGACAGGTAATACCTTTAAAAATCACTCTTTGTAAAGGTGTTTGGATTGGTTCAGGTGCAGTTATTATGCCGGGCATTACCTTGGGGGCGGGTTCAATCATTGGTGCAAATGCGATAGTTACTAAAGATACCTTACCCAATTCGATTAATGTGGGAATTCCGGCTCGATGTATAGGTTTTAGAGAATAATTCCAGATTACCATTTATGAAACTCTCCCTCCTACAATTTATTTGCCTCGTGAGCTATGCAATCATTATGGGGGGTAGCCAAATCCTAATGGCAAATGCATCTTCTCAACTTGGAAATAATTATTTTTCTAAGGGGATATTTTTTGCTATCACCAATAGTTGGTGGCTCTATATTGCACTCATTTTCTATGTATTTGCTACTGCGGTTTGGCTTTTCTTGCTCTATAAGATTGATATACGAATTGCATATCCCATCGCCTCAACAGCAGTGATTTTTGCAGCGTTAATTCAATGCTATAGAGATGGTAAATCTTTGGATACAAGCTATTGGTTGGGTCTAATTTTTATAGTCATTGGCATTGGTCTAATAAACCTTAAGCAAAACTAAGACGGATATTCGCCATATGAAGATTAGTAAATCTAAATTATTCAATATTTATATGCCGATAATTTTAATTGTCTCAGTATCTATAATACTTGCCATTATTAAGGTGAGAAGTGGATCTTACTTTCAAGGAGATACAGGAAATTATTATATTTTGCTTGAGAATATTCATAGAGGATTAGGGGCATACAACCAGTTCATGGCAACCCTGATCGACTATTCATATATAGAAAAATTACACTCTATTGATGTGTTAGAGTTCTGTAAAAAATCTTTTGATAGTGTTGCTCATGGCGCCGAAGATTTTAACCACTTCAGGTTCCATTACTATCCAATACTTTATCCACTATCCATTCTGCTATATGCATTCAGTGCTCCTTATGTAACTCATTTTATTGATATCTTTTCATTTATAGCATTCCTATATTTATCTTATTACATCTTAGTCAAAAATAACTGTGGATCAATAACAAGCCTCTTAATAGTTATCGTGATTAGTTTTCATCCGGCATGGTCATGGTCAATTCAGGGTGCGCCATTTCCCGATAGGATATATCTTCCATTTGGTCTCTTGGCTTTCTACTTAATAGACTTCAAAAATAGTACCAAATATGGCATTTTGGCACTAACAATTTGTGGAATGATAGTTGAAAAGGTAATTCTATATTCTGGAATATTTTTAATTCTTCACACCATACTTTTTTATAAAAAGAATAAGAATATTGCTGCGCGATTAGCCTTTGGTCTTTTTATGATTCTAGTATTTGAATTACTAAAACGCTATCAGCTGACCGCCAACCCCTATTACGAGTCGTTCATTAATCTGTCGCCGAGTGCGCTACTTAATCTTTTTAAAGAGTCGTATTTTTTTAATGGCACTTTATCGTTTTTACTAGTTAACTTACCATTCATGCTAGTAATCCTAATAAAATCACCCAGATTATTCATCATAACTTTTGCCATGATGGTTCCAAATATCATCGGCAATATTGGGGGGGCTGAAAAAACTGGGTATTTTACTCACTACCATACACTTTATTTCCCATTTCTTATTTACTCATTCTGTATAAGCATGGCTGAAATCCACAAAGACCTATTAAAGAAAAATCCAGCACTAAGATCTCTTCAGTACTTCTTATTACTCTTAGTCCTTGCGTACTTCTATGGAATCAGTTTTTCACAATCCCAAAAATTAGTTCTTAACTATAAAAACGATATCTCTTATTTGAGTTACTTTTCCAGGATATATAAAGATAAAAACAACTATGAATTTATTACGCAACAAGTTGATAAATATATCCCGCGAGATTCTAGAATAAGCTCTGTGGAAGCTGGCTGGCCTTATCTATACCAACACCTTAATTCCTCATTTTTTCCCTACAATATTAATACTGCCGAATTTTTAATTGTGAATTATTCAGAAGTAGAAGGTAAATATATTTACAGTGGAGTCACCTCATTTAAAGGCGTGGAAGCAACAAATGCGATGAATTCATGTCTTAATGACAAAATTGAGCAGGCTAAATTTAATACTAAGAATCCAATTAAGTTAAGTGGCTCCCTAGCGATTCTTAAAAAAGAATAGGCTTATTCTTGAATAGTTGAAGCGCAAGTTTCTTCAATAATGGCTGCGTGCCTAGATTCTCTTTCTATATAGATCCGACCTATGTACTCACCAAGCACCCCTAGGAAAACGAAGTTAATTCCAAATCCAAATAAGGTAATTATTGAAAGGGCTGCAACACCGCTGGCAAATGGCGCCCCTAAAAATAACTTAGCAAATAGAAAATAAAACATTAGTACGAAAGAAATTAAAGAAACAAGGGCACCAAAAACAGCCATTAGTCTTAATGGCGTTATAGTTCCACTTACTAATCCATCCCTTGCATAAGCCAAATATAGCGGTATATTTCCCTTGGCAGTGCCTTTCTCTCTAGCTAGTCTTTGATAGTCGATACCTATAGTACTAAATCCAAGTCTAGAAATTAATCCGGGTAGGTAAGGATCAAACTGGATTTTTTTTAATTCATCGATAACCTGCTTATCTAAAAACCAAGTACCACTTTCTATTTCAACCTTATATCCCTTAACAAAATTTTCGAACTTTCTATATGCTGCCCTTAAAAATCCAAGTGATTGTGATTCAACCCTGATAGATCGCTTTCCATAGATGACCTTGTAGCCAGATTCCCAGGACTTAATAAAATTACTTATAAGAAATGGTGGGTCCTGTAAATCGCAATCAAAAATAACACAAGCGTCATCCCCTGAATTAATAAATCCAGTATAGATTGATTTCATATACCCAAAGTTCTTAGAAAATCGATAACCGCGTACGTTTGGGTGCATACCAGACAACTTCTTGATTACATCAAAACTTCCGTCAGTACTATGATTATCGGTAAATACGAAGTTAAATTTGTAATTCACAATATCTTTAGTATAGTTATTGAACGTAGTGTAGAAGTTATCGATATTCTCTACTTCGTTATAAACAGGACATAAAATTGTAATAGTTTTCTTCATGTATTCATTAGTAATTTCAATTTAGTGTTTAGTACTATTTGCCAACAATACCAATTTCAAGACCTCTTAAAATGCAATCATCTGACCAAAAATATTTCCACTGACCAAATCTTCCTGCCAATATAAG
Organism: Polynucleobacter sp. AP-Melu-500A-A1; assembly: GCF_018882125.1. Taxonomy (GTDB): domain Bacteria; phylum Pseudomonadota; class Gammaproteobacteria; order Burkholderiales; family Burkholderiaceae; genus Polynucleobacter. The sequence goes on along the minus strand of NZ_JACVOZ010000001.1, from coordinate 612,554 downwards.
ATTTCCCATTTTTTTGTTTAATGAAGGCTGGTTGAGATGATCCCATTTTGACATAGGCTCTAGATCATCAGCTTCCCTATCTAGTCCATAGCCGGCTAACCAACCTAGAACAATATCCTGATTCTCTCTTCGCCTATGATTAAATATTATGTTTGCATTCTTTATATAATTAGTGTGGACAGATAAACAAGAATCAATTATGTTCATTTTTTGAAGCTCAACTTTCACATAATTTGCAATTTCTGAATGGCTTTTTTTGAATGGCTTAAAGTTCGATTCGTATATCTCAACTTGAATGCCCTCGGGTGTTGCAGACAATGTATCGTCAGTCAATGAATTCATTGATGTAATTCTTGTTGCATACATAGCATCATCATATACATACATCCAATGGAAATCTTTCTTAAGCCTATTACTAGCCACAATATTAACTAACAGCAAAGAGGTGCAATCTAGGTTACTCGCTGCCTCCAAAACATTAAAAGGTGCACCTGACATTTTAATAAATTGCGGTAACGGCAATGTATTGATCAGTTTATTAAAAGATACGACCCTATTATCTGAAAAAAGGATCTGTTTTTTTTCGAGATTAATGGACTTAACAGTGCTTGAGTACTCAATGTTTGCATTTATCTTTATTTTATTCAAAAACGATATAAATCCCCCTGCCTTTGGGTACCTTACCTTATTTATATAGTGTGTTTTTTCTGGCTGAATGCCTCTGTAGCCATTCTCAACAACTTCTAAATCAGGGCGATATACTCTCTCCCCTAACCAATCAACAGCCAATTCAGCAGACCCTACAGTCCAATATTTTTTTGTGTATCTCTCAGGAAGATTTTGTGTAAATACTTCACCAAAAGAACTTTTTAGCCAATCCAAATAGGATGAAGATATATTGTCTTGCTGATTTAAAGTTCCACTTGCCAACATCTGTTCATAGCATTGTGTGCGAAGAGGCTCTTTCAAAAAACTCAAATTAGATTGTGCTGGATGAGGAATATAGTCTCCAAAATAGTAATTGCTAACATTCACCGGAAACTCTGAATACTGGCCCCCCACAGACTCCTCAAATAATTTCTTTACATATTCATTTTTTGTAAATGAAATATGAGGGCCCTCGTCCCAACAAACTGAGTCAACTTTATGCGTATAAGCATGGCCGCCAGCATAGCTATTGGCTTCATATATTTTGCATTTATCATGCCCCAAGTGATATGAAGCACTTAGGCCCGATATTCCAGCGCCAAGAATTGTGTATTGTTCAGTCGGCATTTTGTATTCTTTTCAATTCAATTAATTCTAGAAGCCCTACCTCCAAAGGCACTGTCGACTCCCAGCCATCCAATTTCTTAAACCCAGTCCAGGGCTTCATCACTTCACGCGCTCGATAGTCTCGTTCGCCCCACCCAATAGTTGAAGTATCAGACATTAATTTTTGGATTAATTCCACCATCTCTTTTAAGGAGACTAATTTTTGGGAAGATATTCCGAACTGTCTATGGGTTGAAGGAGTTTCATTTGTCAGCAATAAAGCTGCTCGTTCATAAGCCCTTACAACATCTTTTACGTGAACAAAGTCTAGCATCTGATCACCAGGAGAAAATATTAAAGGCTTATGATTTTGAATGCTTGAAATTACATAATCAACTAATTTACCTCTACGATCTCCGTATCCATAGGTATCGAATAATTTTAACGTGTATACCTTAAAACCTTTTACTTGGACATAGTAATCAATGATTTTTTCAAATGCTTGCTTTGTAGCAGCATATAAATTTACAGGGTTATAGTCACTATCTTTATAGTGCTCCCAACTTGTTCCGGTATTGACTAGACTTTTAATGTTTGAATTTGACATAGCCTCAAGAAGCTGCGAGCCAAATAGTAAGTTACCTGAATATAAATTGTCTAAATCTTCAGGTTGATGTTCTGCAGAAAAATATGCTGCAAGATGAAAAACAATTGTTGGCTTTATATCAACAAGTGCTTTAGTTATTGAATCATATGAACCATCATATTTGTGAATTTTTTTTACACCAATTAACCCTGAAAGCTCAGCAATCTTTTGCAAATCCCTGCAGAGCAAATTAACTTCCCAGCCATTATTGCTTAGATATTTAGCTAAGTTCTCCCCGATAAATCCAGTGCCACCAGTTATCAGAGTAGTCTTATTCTTCATCGGCTTAGCTCGAGAAAGGGCTGTGAAATTCATTCATTCCAATAAAAGAGCTGTCTCTAGCTGAAATAATTGGGTTAATATCACCCCAATTGATTCCGGCAGAATCCCACCTTATTCCCGCATCAAAATTAGGTTCATACTCGGTTGAAACGTTATATAACAACATCGCTGATTCGCTAATAGTATAAAAGCCATGCGCAAGACCAACATCTATAAAAACTCCGTTGCGCTTTTCTGTGCTAAGTTGTACGATCGCATGCTGGCCATAAGTGGGTGAATTTATTCTTAAATCTACTACCACATCTACAACCTCACCGCTGAGACAACAAACAAGTTTCTGGTGCGCATGCGGCGGAAGCTGAAAATGAAGCCCGCGCAATACCCCTTTTTTTGAGATTGAGTAGTACTGCTCCTTCCAATTAGCATCGATACCCATGCTCAGGAAATTACTCTTTTGATAAGTTTTTACGAAAATACCTCTTGTATCTTCATTTACCTCAGGAAGAATCTCATAAAACCCATCAATTTTGGTTGCGATTTTAGAAAACACTTAATCAAACCCCAACCCCAACCCCAACCCCAAAAATTCTTCAATTTTAGCGGCAGAGAAATCTAGCATTTCTTCAGTTAAAGCCGGCTGAACCCCAATCCAAAAAGTATTTCTCATAATATGATCCGTATTGGTTAGCTCACCGCTGATACGAAAATTCCTGCCAAGCATATATGGTTGTCTAACTAGATTTCCAGCAAAAAGAAGGCGTGTACCAATTTTATTTTGATCTAAATATGCTAAAAGATCGACTCTAGAAACCGGTGCGTCATCCTTCAAAGTTATAGGAAACCCAAACCATGACGGATTCGAATGCTCCGTTGGAGTTGGTAAAACCAAGAATTCCTCGCAACTTTTTAAGCGTTCATGAAGATAACTATAGTTTTCTCTTCTTCGCGCTATAAAATTCTCTAATTTTGCAAGCTGCGCTAAACCACACGCTGCCTGCATATCAGTTATCTTTAAGTTATAACCTAAGTGACTATAGGTATATTTGTGATCATATCCTTCCGGCAACGATCCCAGCTTCCAACAAAAGCGCTTTCCACAAGTATTATCTTTCCCTGGGGGGCAATAACAATCCCTACCCCAATCTCTGAAACTTTCAGCAATATCTTTTAGCAATCGATTGTTGGTAAAAACAGCTCCGCCCTCACCCATTGTAATGTGATGAGCTGGATAAAAACTTAAGGTGCCAATATCACCAAATGTTCCAACAAATTGACCCTTATATGTAGATCCTAAGGCATCGCAAGTATCTTCGACCAGCCATAGATTATATTTTTTACATAGCGCAGTTACAACCTCGAGATTAAACGGATTCCCAAGAGTGTGTGCAAGCATGATAGCTTTAGTTTTAGGAGAAATTGCAGCCTCAATTTTTTGAGCGTCAATGTTATAGGTTCCCATTTCTACATCAACAAAAACTGGTATTGCACCAAATTGCAAAATGGGATTAACTGTTGTTGGAAAGCCTGCTGCCACTCCAATAACTTCATCACCTGGTTTAATTGCGCGATCTCCTAATTTTGGTGATGTTAACGTATTGAATGCTACTAAATTAGCCGAGGAGCCTGAATTTACTGTAATCAAATACTCCACGCCCAGAAACTTTGCTAACTTCCGCTCAAAATCCTCATTAAATCTTCCGGCTGTTAACCACCCATCAAGAGATGCAGAAACCATATTGCGAATTTCTGCATGATCTATTAATTTACCTGATGGAGGAATGATAGTTACTCCAGGCTCAAACTTTCCTAATGGGTGGGCAATCTTTGCATATTCATCTACCAGTTGAAGAATTTGACTCTCAATTTGCTCCAAGGATTTACTCATAATTTATTTATCTTTAATTTTTCAAAGTTAGTAATTTGCTCTAATGAAATTGCCCTCATATCATTACCAGCATTATGCAATTCTGACCAGTCAAGAGTTAGTCTCAGAGCGCTTAATATATCAAGGGTTGGGCTCCAATTTAATTTATCACGCGCCTTAGAAATATCGAGCTTTAAGTAATTTGCCTCATGCGGCTGAATATCGCTGTCATGCTTCCAAATTATTTTTTTATCGGTCATCATTTCGTTAATAGCTTCAATTACCCATGATACGGACTTGGCACCTTCATAGCTTGGTCCGAAATTCCACCCCTCGGAATATTCCTCTTTTTTAGCATACTGAGCTTCCGCCAGTTGTAGATAGCCACTTAGAGGGTCAAGAACATGTTGCCATGGACGGATAGCACTAGGATTACGAATATTTACTTCAGACTGAGAGTGGGACGCTCTTAATAAATCGGGCAACAAACGATCGCTTGACCAATCACCCCCGCCAATTACATTGCCCGCTCTTGCAGTAGCAATACCAACCCCTTCCCCTGATGAAAAAAAGGAGTTTCGATATGCAGCGACAGCTAGCTCAGCACAACCTTTGCTGTTGCTGTATGGATCAAATCCACCCATAGGATCAGATTCCCTGTATCCCCAAACCCATTCATTATTTTCATAACACTTATCAGAAGTTACACACACCACAGACTTTACGGAAGAGATATACCTCACCGCTTCCAGAATGTTAACTGTACCCATAACATTAGTAGAGTAAGTATCTAAAGGTGCGCGATAGGACTCTCGCACAAGGGATTGGGCGGCTAAATGAAAAACAAATTCAGGTTCGGAATTCTCGAGGGCTTCTTTTAATTGATCAAAATGCCTAATATCGCCAATAATAGACTGCATACCTTGCGACACATTTGCAACCTCAAAGAAGCTCGGGTTTGTAGGTGGATTGAGCGCAAATCCCGTAACATTTGCACCTAAATTTTGAAGCCAAAGAGACAGCCAGCCACCCTTAAATCCTGTGTGCCCAGTAATAAATACTTTCTTATTATTCCAAAAGTTGGTATTCAATTTTCACTTCCAGATTTTCCAGGGGGCAACATCCCTTTGCCACAAAGATTCAAGAATCTCTTTATCGCGAATAGTATCCATGGGCTGCCAGAACCCGTGGTGGAAAAAGGCTGAGAATTGCTTTTCTTTTGCCAAGCTTTCCATTGGCTCGCGCTCCCATAGTGTCTCATCATCTTTAATACGATCAATAACCTGAGGAGACAGGACAAAAAAACCACCGCTAATCCAACTACCATCTCCGTGAGGTTTTTCTTCAAAATTAACAATGTCGGAACCATTTAAGGTGATAGCTCCAAAGCGGCCAGGAAGTTGAGTGGCTGTGACTGTGGCAAGCTTGCCCTGAGCCTCATGGAACTTAACCAATGCCGAAATATCAATATTCCCAACACCATCGCCATAAGTAAAACAAAATGCCTTCTCATCCCTCAAATAGGGCGCAACTCTCTTGAGTCGACCTCCGGTCATAGTAGCTTCACCAGTATCGACCAAAGTTACCTTCCATGGTTCAGCATTTTTGTGATGAACTTTCATAGAATTGTTACTCATATCGAATGTAATATCCGACATATGTAAAAAGTAATTATTAAAATACTCTTTAATTAAATAACCCTTATATCCACAGCAAATAATAAAATCATTAATCCCGTGTGCAGAATATATTTTCATGATATGCCAAAGGATTGGTTTACCACCAATTTCTATCATCGGCTTTGGCTTTAGATGCGTTTCTTCGGAGATCCGAGTTCCTAAGCCGCCCGCAAGAATTACAGCCTTCATTTGCCAGTCCATTTAAATGATTTTCTACACAGTATTATAATGCCCTAAAACATAAAAATGATCTCTTTCAATAAAACTCTAAGTATTCCCATCGCCGGCCTATTTACTGGCATTGGACTTCTTATCTATGGCTTATTGAATATGAAGTACGAGATTGATCTGGGGCCCATTGAGCTATTTGTATTTATCTTTCCGCTAATTTTTTTACCAGCATTTTTTCTATCATTTCCACCATTTCTTTTGCTGGGATGGCTGCTGATGGCGATAGTAATTTTAAGTGGGAATTTTCCCGGACTAATCATCATCTTACTTATTTCATATTCATCTTATATCCTCGGAAAAGCATGCATATGTAAATTAAAACTCCAGGCAATTGATCCTTGCATTACTTTTTTAATTGGTATTGGTCTTTTTGGAACTGCAATTGGCCTAGGGGCGCATCGTGCAATTGCTTATCCAGGAATATATGGCGTATTAATCTTATTACCCCTTCTACTATTTCCATGGCACGTACATGCATTAAACTTTAAAAAATTATTAGGATTTTATAAAGAGTATAGAAATTCTGAAAATGAAAAATTAATCTTAACAATTAACTCTTTATCCGCTGCTATCGGCGTTATATATTTTTTATATTGCCTCTTACCAGAACTTGGATACGATGCATTGGTGTATCACCTATTTATACCGGCCCAAATGGCGCACAAGCATTTTTGGGGATTTGATGTTGAAAAATATATCTGGGCAGTTTTTCCTCTCCTGGGAGACTGGATTTACTCTCTCTCATTTGTTCTTTCTGGAGAGAGCGCCACGAGAATTTTCAATTATTTTTTTATGTTAATCGGCGCACGAATAGTATTTTTAATATCCAAGGAATTAGGGCTTAGTTCAACAGGAAAATTTCTCAATGTATTGATTTATTTTTCATGCCCACTAACTTTTGCAGTGACTAGCACCCTTTATGTGGAGACTATTTGGGGAGCATATTTCATGGCTGCATGCTATTTTATTATTAAACTTACGAAACCAAGTGGGGTAAATCCCAAAATTATTCTAATAGTTTCTATGTTGCTAGCACTTTCAGCGGCAACTAAGATGTCAACTATAGTATTGCTACCCACGGTTTTTATGGCTCTACTGATATTTACATCGATTTTTTATAAATCAAACTCAAGGGTAGTTATATATAGTGTATTTATTTTTCTACCGATTGGACTAGTACCCAATATTACCGCCTTTATTAAAACTGGAAACCCCTTCTTTCCAATTTTAAACAATATATTCAAGTCGCCGTATTTTTTTCCGGAAAATTTCACGCCCCCTCACAATCAAGGAATTGGTTTTGACACTCTTTATAAAATAACTTTCAATACAGGTCTTTATTTAGAATCTTATGTTGGCGGTATAGGTTTTCATCTTATCTTGCTAACACCACTATTGATAGTTTGCATAGTTTTTGGCATCCTCAAAAATAGAAAACTACAATCTCTTTTATTCATTTGCATTGTTGGGATTATTAGCATTTTCATCACTACCTCATATGTGAGATATGCATACCCCCTCTTCACGATGCTTGGAATTTGCTGTGTAGCTGCGATTGAGCTATTGGACTGTAAGCCTGCTACAAGAACTCCAATGAGAATTTTAGTAGTTTGCATTGGACTTATGAATGTCATCTTCTTAACAAACAGTTCGGCTGGTTATAGAATTTTTAATCTACCAGCCATAATTTCTAATACTAAAAAGCATAGCTACTTAATGCGTATGAATTCGCTACGAGTAGCTATTGACATAGTTAATGGTCTTAATGAAAAAAATATGCCCGTGGCATGCTTCTCACAGCCATTGGTTGCAGGTCTCAAGGCAGATGCATTGCACCCAAACTGGTATAACGCTAAATTTCAGAATAAGGCTATAGAGGCAAACACAACAGAAAAAATGAGAGAGCTCCTAAAAGAATACCGCGTTAATTATGTGATTATTCAGGATGGTGCTCCAATCTTAACGCAGAACCCAGGGATCAAAAAAATCCTAGAGGAAGCAACTAAACTGACAGTAGAAATTGATCCCTACTTACAAATTCGTAGCGTCAATTGATAAGGTTACTTAGAAATATATTCAACCAATGTATTTGAAATCTGGTTGCTTAATGCGGCCCTTCCATCAGCATTGAGATGATTTGGATCCCAGAAATATTTAGGATCTTCTAGGCTTAAAAATGCATTTTCAGGAATTATGTATAAATTTTCGTTTTTGAAATGTTTATCATCTACGAGCATATCAAAATTTGCATCTTGATTAATTGCTGGCACAGGTGTTGAAGGCATTCTAAGTAAGATTATTTTTGTTTTGCTATGACTATATCGATTAATTATCCGACTTAGCCAATACTGAGAATATTCTTTGCTACTACTTAATAATTCATCAGAAGTTGTGCTCGATTTAATAACTAAATTTTGTATTGCCTTTTTCTGATCAGCATTGAACCTCTCGGGATACTTCATAATATTGGCTCGACGATCGTATGATAAGCCGACCATATTATCTGGATTACCTTTATATGCATCACTAAAATTTAACCCCGTAGCCTTTTTCCACTTATAGGTCTCAATCCTATTTCTTGGGTGCAAAATCAGATCCATAAAATCTTTACTATATTGCGAGGCAGAAACAAAAATGGGTGATGTAATCATTATTTTATTTTTGACCCCTTCCTGATGAAATATAAAATCTAAATAAGCCTTAGTAGATATATTGGGTGCAAGAAAATCAGCATCTAGCACTCTAGAATTTAATCCTGCATCTGCAGGAGGTGCATTTCGATAGCTGGGCAAGGTAATAACAATAGCTTTAAAGCGATCTTGATTTGGATCCCACTGCTCAAGAAGGTAACACCAAGTCCTAAGAGTCGAGCCTCCAATTCCAGCATTAAAAAACTCAATTCCCAATTTCTTTGACGTCAAATTTGCTTGTTGATGACTGAAACCCTCGTTAATTCTGGAATCCCCCATAATCAAGATTGAATTTTCTGGGTTAAATTTTCCTGCGATTACGCTATTAGAAATATGTTGAGCAAATCCCTGCATAGAGGACATTGTCAAAAACTTTGCATATAGTCCAGATCTGAAAACTATTAAATCTATTAGTAAAAATAATAGAACACTTAATAATAAGGACTGTTTTATGCTTAACCTAGAAGCGGGCATATATAAATTGATTTGAATTATTTGATGCCAACAAAATTAATAAAATTGCACTAATCGAGTATATAAAAATACCAGCAATTGGCACTTTAGAATTAATAGAATCCCTCTTATTCATATCACTATTCTTGAATCCGGAAAAACTAAAGCCTAAAATAAAACCCATGATGGAGGCTACTGATGCAGGTAAATAGAGATCGTAGGGAATAACCTTCCAAAATTCACCATCAACAATCTTAAACTCCATTAATACAGCAATAAATTGGGTTGCAACTTCGATACTTTGGGACCTAAATATAATAAGTGCGAGAACGACAAGGTGAAAAGTTAAGAGGATGCCAATGATATTACCGATGGGAATAGCGCGAGGATACTTTTTAAAAAAATAATCCCTTTTTCTTGCCGAAAGTAGGGTCAGAATCAATAGAGTTCCGTGAAAAATACCAAAAAGAAGAAAAGTTAAATTTGAGCCATGCCAGATACCGATAATAATCATATTGATCATTAGCGCTATAGACACCCCTAAAATCCCAAGATTTCTAAGACTCATTTGGAGGGGCTCAAAAATATAATCCCTCAACCAATTAGTCAAACTCATATTCCATCTCTGCCAAAATATTTGCATATTAGTTGCAGAGAATGGCCTATTAAAATTCTGCGGCCCCAAAATTCCAAATATCAAACCCACTCCTATTGAGATGTGTGTTAGGCCTGAAAAATCTGCAAAAAGTTGTATGGTGTACGCATAACTTGACAATAAAACCACTAGAGAACCATCTCTAAAATGCTGGTCCAAATACTCCACCATGGGCCCTATATGGTCGGCCAACACTACCTTTTCAAAAAATCCTAATAAAATCCACTTTGTGGCTATATCAAAACGATTCCAATTGATTCTACAAAAATCTGCACTATCCACTTGCTCAAAAAACTCGGGAGCCCTTTGAATGGGTCCGCTTAGTATTTGCGGAAAAAACCCCAAGAATAAAGCAACTTTTATAAAACTTTTCTCAACAGGGATACTCTCCCAATAGACGTCAAGAAGATAACTTAAAGCCTTAAATATGTAATATGAAATTCCAATTGGAATTAAGATCTCGCTAAAGTTAATTCTTATGAGATTTAATTCGGGTAATTGGTCAAATAAACTAGAAAATTTATAAACAACAAGAATGGCTGTAATTAGAACTATTGATGCCACTAAAGCGATACACTTTTTTCTATCATTTTTGATATGACATACTACAATCGCAGCATAATAAGTAAAAATGCTAATCGAAATTAAAAGTACCAGGTGCTGGACATTCCAGGAGGCATAAAAAACATATGATGCTAATAATAGAAATATTGCCTTATACCTTATGGGCAATATAAAAATTAATGTCGAACTCAATAATAAAAATATTGCAAAAAGACCACTTGTGTAAGACATGTTTTTATTTAATTGATTTTGGAAATAACTAAATCTACTATCTCACCCACATTTTTTAATTTTTTTACTTCTCTTGTTGTAAAACTTACTTTAAATTTTTGCTCAATAGCTACTATTAAGTTGATGTGGTTTAGGGAGTCCCAATTCTCAACATCAGATGCAACAGTAGCATCATTTAGACTTAAGGCATCTAGACTCAACACATCTAAAAACAAAGTTGTAAGCTCTTCATATACTTGATCGCGATTCATCATGCTCCTACGTATTTTCAGTTTTTATCGTTGCTTTCATAAGGCATTTTCTTTTTGAGTATACGTCAACAGCTAAAGCCCACTTGGAAAATCCATCAGCCCGCTCTTCAATGCATTCAAAACCAAATTTTTCATAGAAGCCCTTCACCATAGCATTTTTGCTGGTTGGGAGATACTCACCAACCACACGTGATGCGCCCTTATCATGAGCAATCTCAAATATTCGGTTCATTGCATAGTGCTCAACACCCCGCTGAAGGACTCTGCAGCTCATTAGATACTCATCAATATAGATTTCAGAGCTCTCAAACTTTAATATGGAGACGCAAATTAATCCATAACCACCAAATTTATCTGACAGACTTAGAGTAAAAGGATAGTAGTGCAAATCATTAGTAGATAGTTCAAGACATTCTGACTCTGAATATCTCCGGGTTGTTAAATTAAATTGATTACTCCTTTGGATCAACTGAGCAATTCTCGGTAGATTAAATGAATTAAACCTTTCTTCGATAATTTCCATATCAAGAGAGATCAAATATTCGTCTACGCTATCAAAATTTGCTTTCAATTGTGTTCGTTGTGCCTCAACCTTATACATTTCAGCACGATCAATATCTAATGCGGAAAAGGTAGTTGACTCGAATAGATTTAAGGAGCTCAAATAACGAACATATGATTCTGGATCTTCCGGTAACTCAGGAACAATAACATCGGGCAATATTCCCCGCACCAAGTTTCTTTCGAATGGGTTGTCATCTAAAAAAACCATTGAGTCAAAGCCAATGTTTAGGATCTCTTGAATTGCCTTAATATTGGAAGCTTTATCTTGCCAGTTCGCTATAAAAACCGATATGTCAGACTCTTTAAGAACCATATCAGGATGCTCATTAAATGGTTTTAAAGCATTATTCACATCATTTTTACTGCAAACCGCTAAAATAATTCCTCGGTTTTTAAGCGTTAAAGCAAATAATTGCAACTGAGAAAATGCGTAACCATCTTCATAATCCCCAAGACGTATACCTTCTAGCCCATCATCCCCAATAATCCCACCCCACAAGGTATTATCTAGATCAAGTATTACGCATTTAACAATCTTCCCAGTACTAGCTAAAATAATATCTAATATATTTTTAGCCAAAATTGGCATTGCCTCTAGCGCACATGGCGCCTTTGCCATCAGCCATAATTTCTCATCAAACCAATTTTTTCTGCCAACTTCTGATGATAAGTAATCAATATCATTAATTAATATATCCTTGCGCAACCTAGCTTCTTCAACAATTCTATCGTTAACCTCGCGTATTCTAGAGCTTAATGAATTAGGCACCATAAGCTCATAATTACCAAATGCTCTCTCAGCAGGCATAACAAAAGTTGATTGAATAATCGGAATATTCAATTTTTTTCTAATTGCGTCCCAAATAACAGTTATATTTTCAACGGACTGATTTACAACCTCAGGATTATTAATATCGTAAAGTCGATTCTTTAGTTTTTGAGTTTGTTGAATTATGAAGACGAATTCTGGGTTAAATGTGTATAAATTAGAATTTTCATCTATTGCTTCCATTTCAATATTGTCAAAATCGCCTTCGTATATCTCAATATTAAAACCACGCTCACGTCCAAGGATACTTAGTATTCTTGATAAATGCTGCAATGAACAGTCCGCCAAAAAAGCTACTCGAATTATTCTTAATCCCTCGTAGCTTAGGCTTTTTCCAGTCTTGATAATTTCAAAATAACTTTGTTTTTCCAACATAGAATTAGCGATCATAGTTTTCATGTTAATTAAGCTTATTTTGGACAATCATAACAAAATATCATATAGCTGCAGTCGAAAATATGCGCTTTAGACCTTGATTTCTATAACTTTAATCTTTTATCCATACCCTTAATTTAAGCTTACTCTAGAGTTTTCACATCACTTGCTACTTTTAAAACTATTAACAACCTTTACTGATTGATATAGTAAAATAATTATCTCGATTTTTAAGATAAACATAGATAATTCATAGTATGTAAAGTAAAATTAAAAAAAATGAGCCATTCTAAATTTGGTCTTTTTCTAAGCGCTAAAAAATTTACTTTAGATGATCAATTTTTATTTGCGCGTCTATCAGGTGACTTTAACCCCATTCATGTTGATATAATCTATTCTAGAAGAACACTCTATGGTCATTGCATTGTTCACGGAGTTAATGCCTCAATGTGGGCAATTGATGCACTGATAAAAAAAATAGGTATCTATCCATCTTCGTATAAATGTAAATTTAAAAAACCTATTTTTCTGGATGAAAGTGTATCTTGTTATTGGAATGATACTAACAAGATACTAACTATCGCAACTGGCGATATAGAAGTCACTACGATCAGCATTGTTTCTTCGTTAATTACAGTTGATAATATTAATTATGATGACTTAAAATTTCAACATCGATTTGACAAGTCAACCGAACCCATAAATCTATCTCCCTCTGATTATCTGAGTGTTGAAAAGATTCAAAATTGGATTCCATCTGGTGAGATAGAACTAGCAAAATCTTTATTTCCATTTTTTTGTAAATATCTAGGGCTATACACTGTCTTAGAAATTTCAACTCTCTCTAAAATTGTAGGCATGCAATACCCGGGCTTACATTCACTTTTTGCGTCATTAAATATTCAATTATTTATGCCTAGTGATGTACGCTCTTTCATGATTACCAATTTTGATGCACGGTTCAACAAGGTTGATCTTCATGCTAAAGGGAAATTAATCTCAGCATCAATTGAAGCTTTTTTCCGCCCTCAACCCACAAAAAGTGAATCATTATTTAATTTATCTAAACTAGTCCATAAAAATGAATTTCATAAAGTAAGGGCCTTAATTATTGGTGGCTCAAGAGGCATAGGAGAGGTAGTTGCGAAACTGATTTGCGCTGGAGGGGGAAGTGTTACCTTAACTTACCATGTTGGACTAAGTGATGCTAAGAATCTTTCTTCAGAAATTCAAGCTGCTGGAGGAAACTGTAACTATATCCAATATTCAATTCAGACACATCCAGAGGATATAAATCTCCCAACTTCATTTAATCAAATCTATTATTTTGCATCGCCAAAAATATTGGCCGAATCTTCGAAAATAAATAATGAAGGTTTGGTTTCTAATTATATTAATTATTATGTTGAAGGTTTTGACAAGATATGTAATTATTTCTCGAAACATAGTCCTAGCATTTCTATATATTATCCATCTACGGTATATATTGACGAGCCTACTAATGAATTTACAGCTTACATAAATGCAAAATTACTGGGTGAGGGGATTTGTAAAGAATATAATTTTAAAAAAATCATTCACGTTATATCGAATCGACTACCCAGACTTCCATCAGACCAAAATCAAGGCATCATTCCAGAAGATCTTGCTGACATTCCAGTTACTATAATACCTATAATAAGAAGTATGACCCTGAAAAAGTCGAAATGACATGAAAGATATTAAGCTAAAGTATCATCATATAACTTTAAATCATGGGGACTTACCTTAACAGGAATTCCAATCGAGGAAAATAACTCAACTAATCTACTTGATGCATATTTACTACCCCAAAGAGCTTGGGCATGCACTATAGAATTACTGGATAGCTTACTCCAAAGTTTGGGATCCCTGATAAGCTTATCAATTGCCTGTGCAATCTCATGAGGCTGATCAGCTATCATTGCATTTTCCATATCAATAAGATCCATTCCTTCGGATGCTAGTTTTGTTACCACGCTGGGCAGGCCAATGGTCATGGCATTTGCTATTTTGCCTTTGATTCCAGCACCAAATCTTAATGGGGCAATGTTTACCAATTTATTAGATAAAATTTCATTCAGATTTGCTACATATCCAAGTATATTAATATTTTTAGATTCTAATTTAGTAATTTCAACTGGTATATTTGAGCCAATAATTGTTAATATTAAATCAGGGTGATACTTTAAAAGCATTGGCATCACCTCATTAACAAAGTAAAGTACAGCGTCTTGATTTGGTGCATGAGAAAATCCTCCAACAAATACTAAACCCTCACGGAGGGAATATGGTTTTATATTTTTATATGTCTCTAAAATAAGTCCTAAGGTAAAAATATTTTTATCAGGCATTTCTTTTTGCAATGCCTTTGCGTCATCGTTTGTTACTGCAATTGTGACATCAACCTCATTAACGGCCTTAAATTCTAACGCCTTCATTTTAAGAGCATCACTCATAATTGAGTCACTTGACTTTGTAAGTGACTCTCGCATCATCCTAATGAAATGAAGATCAATTGTGTGAAAAATTAATTTTGCCTCAGGGCAATATTGCTTAATTAGTTCTACGACATTAATTAAGCAATCAGGACGCACCATCATTACTACCTGATATCTTAATCCTAAAATTTTTAAATGCTCCTCTACATTTTTTACATATGGAGCATATACAACCTCGATACCAACTTTTTGCAGTCTTTGCGTATGTTTCTCTACATTGATCATGGCTGCTGAGGCTATGAATGTAACTTGAAAGCCTAAATCTCTCAACAGCACACATAAGTTAAAGATTAGCAAAGAGCCAGCATCTTGGTCAGGAGTTAGAGTATTATTGTCAACTACTAATATACGTTTTTTATGCATTCTATCTTTTGCATCATCTAGACCCTCTCCGGGCAGCTGATGATTCTCTAATTTTTTTTCCCATCGTTGATAAAATTTATTTTTATTAATTTCTTGATATGCTTTAACACCAGATTTAATATCAGTACCTGAGCTTACACCTTCATAATGAATAACAACTGACTGTGGCTGGTAGATAACTCGATACCCTCTTTCCCGTAATTTAAATGCTATATCAACATCTTCATAATAAGCAGGCACATAGCGCTCATCAAAACCACCTAGAGAATCAAATATATTCTTAGGAATCATGATTGATGCGCCAGAACAATAATCAACCTCACGTGCATAATTAAATACAGGATCGAGCGAATTTGCATTTCGCCCGAAATTCCATGCACTACCATCCCGCCAAATAATTCCTCCAGCCTCTTGCAATCTTCCATCAGGATAAATTAATTTGGACCCAACCAAACCGGTCCCAGGGAAATATTTAAAAGTTTCAACTAATACATCCAGCCATTCAGGGAAAACTTCAACGTCATTATTCAAGAAATATAAATATTTTCCTTTGGCAACGCTAGCTCCAATATTACATGATGAAATAAAGCCTTTATTTTCAAAGCTGTTTACCAAATTAATCCCTTGAATATTTTCCAGAATATCCTTAGTGGCATCCAAGGAGCAATCATTTATAACGATGATCTCAAAGCTATTCTTTGGTGTGTTGTGAAATATCGATAACAGGGCGCACAGGGTATAGTCAATTTTCCCATAGACTGGAATAATAATTGACACTATTGGAGATGACGACACATATTGTCTACAGTTTAGATCTTTAAGGATTTTAGAGAGAATATCTACTCTTTGATCCAAGGTCAAATGCTCTACCTTTTTAAATTCACTGGATCCACCTATCTTAGCAATTAATCTTAGTCCATCAGATTTAATCAGCTTCTCGTATTGACCCGATTCACTGCCATTTATATATTTCCAAATCTTATTTTTATTTTTTTCTGAAAGGAAAACTTTTGGGTTATTTATAAAAAGCTCTAAATAACGATTTAGTTGTTGTTTGGGAGACTTGAGCCACCTGTTTAACTCTCTAACTGGTAAAGTAATTTTCCATGATCTTGAATTTATAACATTGAGGAGGTCAATTTGAAGTTTATTTTTTGTATTTTCTGCTTCATACATTAATGCAGACTTTGTTCGCAATTCTCTTTGTAAATTTTGTATAGTTATCTTGAGCTTATTAAATTTAGTAACTTCATTTTGCTCATCTTTTAAAGTCAATTCTATATTTAATAATTCAAGTAGTTTTTGTATAACAAATTTATCTTTTTCGTAATTACTTAAGTTATTTCCCACTTCAGTAAAATACTTGAACACAGTGTTTTCTTTTTCAGGTGATTGAAACAACCACTCAAACCTTTTTTCATCTAGGTTTTTGTTGATACATAAAATTCCCAATCCATTTGAGTGAGTAAATTCAAGATTGTGCTTGTAACTATTTTTTAATTCTTGCCATAGCCTCCAAACACCAAAGTCAGCAGAGTGAACTTGAGTATCATGAAAAAGCACAATTGCATTTTCAGTTAATTTTGGCAGCCAACTTTCGAAATCATGCTTGACTGCATCATAGGTATGTAACCCATCGATATGTAATAGATCAATTGACTTATCTTCAAATTCAGCTATAGCTGAGTCAAAAGTCATTCTCAAAAGAGTGGAGAAATTTGAGTACTGCTTATTATTTACCAAAACCTCCTCATACACATCATTACCATATTCACCAGCATGAGGATCGCCAATCCAAGTATCGATCGCATAACACTTTGTAGGAATACCTTGTTCTTTTACGGACTGGCAAAACGAAAAATATGAGTTTCCAGAATGCGTACCAAGTTCAACAAAAATATTAGGGCGACATTCTTTGATCAAAAAATTTGCAAAATGCAAATGTCCTACCCAAGAAAGCGGTTGACCTATCCATTCAGGAGTAAACCCTATAGCATCTACAATTCTTGAGTCAAGCGTATCTGA
This sequence comes from Polynucleobacter sp. AP-Melu-500A-A1, assembly GCF_018882125.1. Classification (GTDB taxonomy): domain Bacteria; phylum Pseudomonadota; class Gammaproteobacteria; order Burkholderiales; family Burkholderiaceae; genus Polynucleobacter. Next base: position 595,079 of record NZ_JACVOZ010000001.1, on the reverse strand, counting down.
AATATCACCCATACTATTCCTCATCATTAGTTTACTAGTTTAAAAATTAACTGCATCTGCCCTATATGGCCATACTTCTCAGATAAGTAAAGCTCAATATTTGCTTCGTTAAATCCATTTAACTTCATGTTTGATAATAAATCCCAGCCAAAATCATTAAAAACTAAAGCCCCTTTTTCGGATAGAGGGTTGCCGTGAAATTCGGGTTGCAATAAGTTTACGATTTGGTTATTTTCAATTATCGCTCTCTTAATTGAATAGTCATGATGATCATAAAAAGGAATAGTAGCCAGCATCTCACCTCCGGGTTTCAAAACTCTGCTGCACTCTTTAAAAGCAATATCTGGATTTGGCACATGCTCAAATACATCATTGCTAATAATCAGATCAAATTCATTATCTTTAAAACTTAGCATTTCTACATTCTCATGCTGAATTCCATTAATAATTTCTCCGCCCTTGTACTCATATCCAAGGTATTCACTTCCAGTTATTCGATGTCTGCTTCCTAAGTATTTTTTAGCCCACAGATATATTGGGGTCACTTGCTCCATAAAATAGATGGAAAGTCTTTTATTTTTAGCTTTTTGCATTATTAATCCAGCAATCAATCTTTGCCGATTATTCATTCTGCAATACTTACACTCCATGCGTTCACGCCAATTAGGTCTCAAAATGCCATTTTTTACTTCTCCACCAAATTGACCATCAACAATAAATTCAGTTTTTTTCTTGCAAGGAATGCAATACCCATGAACAGTAAATATATTTAGATTTGATTTTTGAATTAGATATTTGCATAACAATATATCTTTTTGTACATTCTCCCCGCTTTTTACCTTCTCAAACAATACACGTGAGGCTATTGAGGTAATTGGCACTAAAGATAAACTACTTCCCCTATTACTTTCAATTAAAGTTTGTATTTTTTCTTGTAACCTAGAAAATATATTCATGTGATGTAACGCTAAATAATTTTTTAGGGATTTTATAAAAAATTATAATGAAGGGGCTTTACTCCCCCCCCCGGTTGAATCAATTGAATTTTTTTAGCGTGATTATCGAGTGCGACACTCACATAGTGTTGAATTGGAAGCGTACCCATCATTGTGCGAGCATCAAATGCTGGGGATGCTAAATAATTCATTGCTCTCCAATAACGTTCTGAATTCCAGATATCCTTGAAGCGTTCTTCTGTGAAATTACCAATATGCAACTTAGAGTAGCGCGCATTAAAGAACATACCAGATGGGGCTACCAAACCACTGCCACTAATCTGCAGCAAAAATTGTGGGCCATAAAAGCGACTATAGGAGGGTTTATCGCCATCTTTGATTTTATCCCACTTCACAATTACTTTAGTTTTATCGTTACTCATTGATTCGGCTTGTTCAAGCAGTCCATGCAACGATTCATATTCTTGATAATTAATTCCTAGAGTATGGGATTCATCGTCTGAACAATGTTTTATTACTGCATAATCCACTCCTAAGTCTAGGCCCAATTGAGCGAATGGGATAATTTCATCTTTCAAATGAGGCATTAAAACCATTTGAATACCAAGCGTTACTGATAGGTTATTTCTTCTCTTTAAATCAACAGCATATTTAATATTTTGGATTGCACGATCAAAGACTTCAGTATGTTCAGGACCCTTGTACATTACTGTAGCGTAACCTTCGGGTGTTCCTGCTGCAACAGTGAAACGTACCCATGTTAAATATGGCAATACTGCTTCAATTTTTTCTGGGCCCCATTCCCATCCATTGGTTGCATTGCCAACATCAATTCCCAGCTTCGATGCATGTTGAATAAAGGGGACATATGCTTTGGCTAGCGTACTTTCGCCATCAGAAACTAAAGATACACTTTTAATTCCAATCTCCGCAAAATCATCTAGTAAATTTAAAGCGTGATTTACTTTGATGCTACTTCTAGCCTGTGATTCCTGCATCATCGCATAGCAAAATGAGCACATTGCTCCACATGCTCTTGTTAATGACATATCAACACTTACAGGAGCAATTCTTTCTCCTGCTGACCAGGCATTAACTCGGTCCATGTGATAGGACAATTTATGAGAATCAAGGATTAATTCACCTTCTTGGGTTTGAACTGATGCACTCATTCTTTTACCTGAATCCCTCTTAAATTACGTAATGAATTTTTATCTCCCAAGGGTTCTAGCCATACCGTAAGAGAATGATCTATATCTGTCTTTAATACTTCCTCAAAATCTAATAATATAGTTCCCCTTTCACTTGCGGAAACTGGCTCAGCAAACCGGATGATAATTTGACCATCTTTATTTGCGGCAATTGGGATAATTAACAGCTTGCCTTCGAAATCATGCTTTCTTAGGGTTTCTTTAATTTTTGCCAGTCTATTCGCCCCAGACATTTCATGCCATTCAACCGAGGGCTTTGGAGTTTCTATAAATGCGTATTGCAACTTATTTTCCATTCTTAGCTATGTCATATTTCTAAAAGGGGCCTTTAAACCAATTTCCGGGCGTATCATGCGGCTCAGGCTCGGCGGGAGATTCTTCTAAAATTTTTACATTATTTAGTGTCAATATCTTATATATTGCACCAATAATATCTTGTGCACCTATAAAAAATCGCTTTGTTAATCCAAAGCTAGCTGGTTCTGGTACATCCGGCATAGCCAGCCTAACTGGTGCTGCTTTCAATTGATCAAAACATTCCATTGAAATCTTCGCAATAATTTCACCTGCAATCGAACCAGTTGTATAGCCAGTATCTAAAACTAATAGGTGCCCAGTTTTATTGACCGACTTCTTTATAACACTCCAGTCGATTGGGCTTAGAGAACGTAAGTCAATTAACTCACACGATATATCAAATTTCCTAAGAAATTCGATAGCTATTCGAGCCTCTGCCATTAAATAAGACATTCCTACAATAGTAATGTGCTCACCCTCATTATCGACATTAGCGCTTCCTAACGAAACTCGGTAGTCACCAGTAGGAACATGTCCTTTTATATTATGTAGCCATCTATGTTCAATGAAGATAACTGGATTAGGATCAAATATCGATTCAAGTAATAAACCCTTTGCATCACGTGGGGTTGTTGGCATTACCACCCTTAAGCCAGGTATATGAGCAAATATCGCTTGTAAATTCTGGGAATGCGTTGGACCTTGTCCCCATCCTCTCCCAACTATGAGTCTAATGGTGATGGGTACACTCATACCATAGGTATAGTGCCATTTCGCAGCAGAATTGATCAATTGATCCATTGCCAAAAGAAAAAAGTCGAGCCGTTGATGAGTGCCTACTGAACGTATTCCGCCAATAGCTGCTCCTATAGCCACCCCAGTCATTGCATTTTCAGAAGTTGGCGTATCAAATACCCTGCTATCTCCATATTCTTTGGCTAAATTTTTAGTGGTTCCAAAAATGGTCTTAGGATCAGATATTCCCAGGCCATAGCAAAACATGGTCGGATCAATTTTCATTGCAATCAATAATGCATCATTAATCGCCTGTGCAAATGTTAATTCTTGGGTTGCATTAATATTATGCATATACACCCTTGGTAGCAATTTCAGAATTTCCAAAGGGGGCTAGTTCTGCAGCGCTAAAGGCGATATCAATCTCATTGGCGATCAAAATTTCATAGGCAGCTTTAGTTTCTTGGAATTGTGGATTCAAAAACAGCGAACTTTCAATTAATTTAATAGGGTCGCGAGATTGCCAAAAATCAAACTCTTCTTTACTTCTGTAATCCAAATCATTATCAAAATCTGGTCCACAATGCTCACGCCATCTATAAGTAGAAAACTCTAAAAAAAAGGGTTGTCCAGTAGCTCGAATATGTTCAACTGCATTTTTTACTAACTTGTTGCAAGCCAGTACATCATTTCCATCGCAATTAGCAGTCTTCATTCCCATGGCTGCAACCATTTCAAAAATTTGACGTCCAGATGGCTGCCGAATAGCTAGGGGGCTATAAACAGAATACAAGTTATTCTCACAAATAAAAAGTGAGGGTAACTTTCGAACTATGGAAAAATTAATTGATTCATAAAAAACACCTTCTTCTACCGCGCCATCGCCCAAATAAATGCAACTGATTTGCCCCGAATTCTTCAATTGAGATGCTAATGCAAGCCCCACACCAATTGGAATACTATTACCTACAATCGCAGTTGTACCCATGAATCCTACAGAAGCATCAATCAAATGCATTGAGCCACCCTTCCCAAGACAACAACCATTTAACTTACCATATAGCTCACCAATAAATGAATGTAGATTGCCTCCCTTAGCTAAATAATGAGCATGGCCACGATGGGTACTAACCGCAAAATCCTCAATGCTTAAATTAGCAGCTATAGCACTAGGAACGGCTTCTTGACCAATAGACAGATGAATTGGACAGCGCATCTTATTTTCAGGGTATCGCAGCGCAATTCGCTCCTCAATTCTTCTAATTCGAAACATTGTTTTCCACAACTCTAAAGAAAGCTCATAGTTCAAATTAGTTTGCTCCTTGCCCATATAACCTTATAAATTAGCTTATAATATAAATTGCTATTTAACAGATAGTCTCAATAACATCATAATTATAGATTTTAATACCTGCTAAATATATCTTAGTAACCTATTTAATCAATTCACAGCTAACTAAAGTCCTTTGCAATTCTCCATTCAATGAAATAGAATTTGATTCGTTCCTTATTGCATCATTATTCTCTGTAAAATTAACAGCAATCATTCTTCCAGTCCAATAACTTAACCAATATGAAATTAATATTTCTGTTGGCTCAATTTTGATTTTATTAAGTATTTCATTTTTAACTTCATTTGAGATATTGATTGTAATGATACCTTGATTATTTATCGGTAAATTACTGATTTTATGCTTTAATTCAGCCCCAATATTAAGCCCAGCACACCCAATAGAACCTAATGCATTATTGCTCCAGATTACTCTCGTAGATTCCATTCCTTGATATAAACATGCTATCGCAAAGCAAGTCCCTAGGAATATGATCTTAAATTTTGAACTAATATAGAACCATCCTTTTTTAAATCCTTCTGATGGAATAGCTAATAGTATAAAAAAAATTAATCCTAAAAATAAATATATTAATAACGTTTTCTCATCTATAGCTGCAAAGTGTATGCTGGGAGACATTGCCCAACTATTTGTAATCGTTATTGGGATAGCCCATATTGCATTTGAAAATAAAACCTTAAGGGCTAATTGACCAAGGCAAAGGCCAAATATAAAAATAATGAAGTATTTAAATATACATTTTTTACTTTTTACTTGTCCATATATAGACTCCAACGTGACCCCTACAATTGGCAACAAAGCAACCAAATTAAATACAAAGTATCTCTCACTGATTGGATGTAGAAGATGCTGTACGTCCATAACATTTACTTTTAATGCCAGTTGAAGTAAATAAGCGGCAACCCAAATATAGTGAGATGTGAATAACCATAAAAAAATTAAATTTCCTAAAACAAAATAGGCATAGATCTTAAATTCTCTACTTTTAGAAATGCTCTTATCAAAGATAAAAATTAGTATTGGAAAAAGAATGGGTAAAATTGCAACTATTAGTGCGCCAAAATGTAAAACCGTATAAAGCAAGAGCAAATGTATGGAACGCTCACCCACTAAAGCCGAACCACTTAAGCCTGGCTGAAAACCAAAAGCATACTGCAAATTTATGTTTGAATTTAATGCGTAGATTAACCATATGCTCTCAATAATCGCAATGCCAAAGGAAAAATAGAAAACAATTTTTATTAAGGGCCTTAGGGCCTGCCACGAACTTATCTTAAGATTATTTCGACTACACCAGCTAAAAATATAAATCCCAAATATAAATGGGGCTGAGATTAGAAAAATATATTTAGTCAGAAAATTAAATGCAATCATCATACCAAACATAAATGCATTTAAACTTTCATATTTTGGACTTATGACTGCTAAATATATCAGGGTAAAGTACAAAAAAATAAATAAATTTTCGCTCATCAATGATGCGGAAAAAAAGAATGAAAAGGGAGCTACTCCCGAAACTATTGCCGCTATAAGAGCTGTAGAGCATTTACAAAATCGTCTAGTAATCCCATAAATTGGAAACATAACAAGTGTTGATACCAACACATTTGCAATTTTTACTGTTGAAATCAAATCACTCGAGGTAAAAAACCGAACAATTGCTAAAAAAACTGGATAACCTGGAGGATAAAGCGGATCTACTGCAAGTTGTCCACAGAAATTTGTTAATTTATTACATATTTGATAGGGAAATAAATTAAATATTGCATTGGCATACATGCGATAAATGACTTCATCCCCTAAAATTCTAGGGCCAAATGATTCGTGAATTAAATAAGATTTAAAGAATGATATGAGGACCCATAAAAGGAATAAAAAATATGCTGGATGAATTCTCGAAAAAAAAATTATGCTATCAAAATATTTTTTGTGTGCTGAGTGCATGCTATCTAATTGATAACTTTAATTAAGGTTATGGTTTTTCACCGTTAACCTGATTTTAAATATTTTTAATAAAGATACGCCTACATTCAAAATATTTTTTACTTTAAATGCATTAGTCTTATGTTGGTTATTTCTTCTGATATTTAAGACTATAGGTATCTCCTTATAAGAAGCGCCCAATCTAATTAGATTTACTAATATTTCAGCCTGATAACCAAATCCAGAGGTTTTTAAAGGGCAAGTTAGTAGTAAGTTGCGCGTGTGAATTACTGAACCATTGTAATATTTCAAATTTAATCCAGCCAATAGATTAACTAACCTTGTAAAGATTTTAGAAATTGAGCTTCTGACAAAACCTCTTTCCTCATTGTTCGCGGGGAAGGGCACAATGATATCGACCTCGCCTAAAGATCCAAGGAGAGGGCGAATCGCATTTTCTCCATTTTCGTTATCCCCTGGAACTAATAAAATATACGGGAACTTAGCTTTAAACGCACCCGTAAAATATGCCTTGCCTAAACCCAAGTTTGATGAGTGATGAATAACACTCACCCTTGGGTTTACCTCTTGAATTGAATCGGCTATCCTTGCCGTGTTATCTTGGCTACCGTCGTTGATAATGATTATTTCATAATCATTAATAATTCCATTAATAGAATTCTCTATAGACTCCACGCTCAAAGCTAAGTTTTTTTCTTCATTTAGCGCTGGAACTATAAAGCTAATACCTTTTTTAGAAGCAGATTGGCTCATTGGCTTATCTCTAATATGTGATAATTTTTGAAAAACCTAAAGCGGTTTATTTGTATGATTTCTGAAAGCAATCACTTCATTAGTGTTGTTAGATATTTTTGAAAGTCTATAGAGTTAACAGATTCTCTATTGCAGATTATCTGTACATCAAGAGCAGCGCTGATACTGCCCATAAAACCAACTATATCTCCCTCTAATTTTTTAGCCAAAAACATACTTGCAACTGCTAAAAATGCATCTCCAGCTCCTACACGATCAATTACCTTGGTAGCAAGAGCGGGAATATTATGATATTTGTTTTGCTTTTTATCATAAATCATCACTCCTTTTTTCCCACGGGTTACTGCCAACATTTGTGCCCCTAGCTTTTCACAAACCTCCAAAGCTAAGGATTCGATCGAATCTGTTTTATTATGCGTAGCTAAGCGTAATTCTGGCTCATTCAATGAAATGAAATCAGCATGAAGATACTTATTAATTACGTGAAATCCTCTGTTGCCGCTATTAATTTGAGTATTGACTGCAAGAAATTTTGATTCTTTTTCTAGCGCTCTAGCCATTTCAGGAGTAATTAAGCCATTACCAAAATCCGGAATAATTACGAGATCAAATTCCCTTGTATTTTTTTTGATCCAAGAACAAATTTCCCTCTCAAATTCTGGTGTTACAGCATTCTCATTTATGAAATACACTTCAAATAATTTTTCCAAATCAGCACCGACAAATCTAGTCTTTTTTACTGTAGGTGCATCATTAAATTTAAATAATTTCGGATTTATATTTGTTGATAACTTCTTTAAGATAAAAGCTTCATCCCCCTCAGAATTTCCAATTCCACTTAATAAAGTAACGGATTTTGCAAAGTTAGCCACATGGTTAGCAACGGCGACTGATCCACCTGCAAATTTCTCCTTAGATTCATATCGAACTGAATGAAAATTTCCCTTACCTGTTTGACCTAGAGGTGAACAGTATTGGTACTCATCTATTATTGAATCACCTACAACCAAAACATTTAAATCAGATAAGGATGAAACCAAGTCTTTAAGTAAATTTTCTGAATGATTTACTTTAAATGTTAATAAAAATTCTTTAATTTCTGGAGTAAATACATCAAAATGAGCATTCAGTAAATTGCTTGAGCTAAATGTAATTTCATCAGTAAAGAGAATTTTTCCCCCATATTTCTCTACTGCTGTTTGTTCCAATACTATATTCCCCGTAATATCTTGCGTGTGTGATTTATAGTCGCTACCTTTAGCATAAACCGCTGGCTTAATTATTTTTAGCGCTTCTTCTGCAGTTGGCCCATGAATGATAGCTACATAATCAACGCACTCTAGTGCTGCTAAGTTTTCCGCACGCAAATGCTCGTTAAATACTGGCCTTCCGGGCCCTTTTTTAATATATTGATCAGCTGTAGTTGTGACTATCAATACATCACCACTTTGGCGTGCACTTTGAAGATGACGAATATGGCCTGTATGTAGTAAATCAAAAGCTCCATGACATAGAACAATACGCTTGCCGCCCGCCTTAAATTTGCTTGCAATATCGCCTAACATCTCTATATCGACAATTTTATTATTGTTCATATATGCGCGTTCATTTGCAATCGGATCCGATCAGCCAAATTATGCAAAATAAACTGATGCCCAATTTCTACCATGCCGTATTCAGAGGAATTTAGATAAAAATTTAGCGTTCCCATTGACCGTAAAGTATTTTTTTCAGAAAAACCCGAAAGGGTAATTATGGTTGAGCCTACATTTTTTGCTGCCTGAACAGCATTACATATATTTCTTGAGTTACCACTACTACTAATAGCGATTAATATGCTTTTGGAATCCAAAAACACCGGAATTTGTTGGGAATAGCAATTTTCAAACCCATAATCATTAGCCATGCAAGTTATTACTGGAGACTCATGCATCACATGGGCTTTGATCTTGCCAACATTTAAAAAGTCGATTACCGCATGACTTGCAACAGATGCACTCCCTCCATTACCGATTATATAAAGGTCACTTTTATTAGTTCTTAATGAATTTAGCATGTCAACAACAGCTGTTAAGGACTTTTCTAAAACCTCAACTTTCCCTTCTGCATTGGTTACTAGGCAGTTTTTTAAAACTTCTGTAAATAAATTTACTTGGTTAAGGTAAAAATTTTGATTAGCTTGCATTACTCTTATCGCCAAGAAATTGAAACCAAGTTTTAGTTGCTTCGTTAATGGTATCTTTATCCCATATAGGAGCATCTTTCCAGCTTTCTATGTTTTCAATCATAGTATTCACACCTAGTTCAAACGAAACTTCTGGTTTCCATTTTAACTTTGAAGTAATTTTATCAATATCTGCAAACGTACAATCCGGCTCCCCCGGTCTTTTTGGCAGGTAAGTTACCTTACCACCAAGTAAATTGACTAAATAATTAACGCTGTAATGTTGACCACTACCTACATTAAACACCTCCAAATTTAGCTCACTTTCAGCGGCCCTCAAAAAGGCATTTGCTACATCGGTTACAAATGTAAAGTCCCTAGTTTGCGAACCGTCTCCGACAACCGTAAAAGGCCTATTTTTCAACTTTTGAGCCATAAACACACCAAAGACAGCGCCATAAGTCCCTGTTGTACGTGATCGAGGGCCGTACACGTTAAATAATCTCAAAGAAATTACTGGCACCCCATAAACCTTTCCCCAATGCAATACTATTTCTTCGCCAAGATATTTGGTTAATGCATAGGGATACAAAGGTTGAATCGCTGATGATTCTGGAGTTGGATACTCTACCGGTATTCCATAGCATGAAGAAGAAGCTGCATATACTAAACGCTTAATATCATGCTCTTTTGCTGCCTGAAGAACATTTAAAGTTCCTGTAGCGTTTACTGCATAGTACAAATCAGGGTTCTCTATCGATGGCACTATATCGGCTAAACCAGCTAAGTGAAATACCCAATCTGTGTCGTTGAATAAATATTCAATTTCTGCGTAATTTCGAATATCAGCATTAACAAATTTAACATCAGGGTTGTCTTTTAAAGATGAGAGATTCTCTAGTTTTCCTGAATTTAAATTATCAATCACAAGAACTGAATGCCCCCTTTCAACCAATAGCTCGGCCAAGTGACTTCCTATAAAACCGGCACCCCCCGTTATGATCGTTCTCATTTTTAGATAAAGTTCAAATGTTCTATGCGACTTTCGGTTAAATCAAACAGATACCTATTTACCTCATCCATTCTGCAATTCTTTCTGCACTCCTTGATGTCTAGCTCATGCTTTACGTAATGAAAATTTTCCTTTCTTTTTTCTCCTTGCCATATTTCTTGAAATGACAACTGATTAATATTGCCGTAGTCGAATTTTTGATCCAGTAAATATGCGCTACATCCATACAAAGATCCATCAGCCATAATATAGGCCCAAAAGAATGGAGTTGCATTGCAACTTTTGTATCTAGTTGACTCATTCTCTATATGTTTCTTCATTGTATTGGCTCTAAAAATTACCTTAAAAGAAGAATTACTTAGGCTCTCTAAGGATTGGGCCATATTCAAATAGTTGGTGTAATTAATATCTTGATAAATCTTGGTATTGCTAAATAAATGTTGGGAATATGGCTTGATAACCAAGTAATCCAAGCCAATTTCATCTCGACATAGTAGAGCTAGCGTTTCCATCTCACTAGCATTCTCTGGCAAAAGAAGAGATTGAACTCCTATCACGCAATTTAAATCATGCTCTCTTTTGTATTCAACTGCTTTTTTTAGATTATCGACTACACGATCAAAATCTTTTTCTTTGGTTTGATGAACTTTTGCATATGTCTGCGCTGTTCCAGCATTCATTGAAACCTTAATCCAAGAAGTTAAGGCTAAGGATTCTTCCAAAAAACGTTGGTTTAGTACCGTTGCATTCGTAGTAAATGAAACATCAATTCCACCCTCTTTGGTGGCTCGAACCATTTCGTTGATTTTTTTATGCAAAAGTGGTTCACCTTCACCAGCAAACATAATACTTTTTACGCCGAGTCTACCCATTTCTCTAACGCGCTCAGAAAAAATATTGGGGTCAAGCATTTGGCTCTTATATCCAATATAGTCTACGGCACAAAATGTACAACGATGGTTGCATGCTCCAACGGGGGAAACTTCTACATAAATAGGATAAAAATTTTTAGCCCTATCCCACTCATCCCCAACCTCTAAAAATTGAGCAACCCTTTTTGGGTGATACATTAATTTGTGGCTATCTATGCGGTATGGATCAGTTTTCATGATTATTAATAATTTCCTTTTTTGGAAGAATAAACGATTTTACTGAATTAATCTTCTCAGATAATGCCTAGAGCTTGCTATGTATGCTTACCAAAATACTTAATTATCTGCTGACAAGCATTAATTGGATTAAATAACTCAGTCATAATAGTTTCAAAAGAGTTATTAGAAAATTCTTGCTTGTTTTTCATTAGTACAAGATCCAGCACCTGAGTTTTCAAATTTACCCTACTGGGTTTGGCAAGGGAAACACCTAATTGCCTCTCCTTAATAATGTTCTCCAAGTCATTTCCTGGGTTAATAATTGAAAAAACTGGTAATTTTGCCTGCATATATGACAAAAACTTTCCAGGAATATTATGTGTTTGATGACGACTATCTAGAGTCAGCAAACCAAAATCACACTGCTCATACAGGCTTAAAATCTCCTCTAGAGGGATTTCATCATAAATAAGAACATTTTGTATATCGAATTTCTTGACGGCTTCCTGTAAACGAGGTTTTTCACTTCCCCGCCCAACGAAAATAAAACCTATGTCTTTATTGTCCTTTAACTGTATTACTAGATCTATCAAGCAATCTATTCCTTGTGCAATCCCCAGATTACCTGCATATATAAAAATATTTCTACCTTTTAAAGGGCCATCACAAATTACGATTGAGGATTTTTTAGAGTTTGTTATTCCCATCCAATTCCAAAGTACTTCGATTGGCACTGCGAGTTCTTTATTATTTTTTTGCAAGTAACTAATATTGTTTGGTGATTGAACGCCAATACAATCAGCTTGACTATACTGATAGCGCTCTACCTTTTTAAAAAAGGCATAAATTAAATTTTTCTTTAATATCCCAAGATCAAGAGCCCAGTCTGGAAAAATATCTCTCAATATTAAGTAGGCCTTACAATTAAATATTGCCTTTAACTGTCTTACCAATGGACCCCAAAAAACTGTAGGCGAATACCACGCAATGCCATCTATTTTTTGACCTATAAAGTTTGAATTTCTTTTGAGGTGAAATCCAATGACAAAAGGATTAATGAACTCAGCTATGGTGCGACGAGCATAACCAACATCTTTAGTTTTAAAACACCGAACCGAATAGACTGTCGGCCCGTCTGCATTAGAAATTTCTACTACATTCTTTTGGGAGTGCGCGGGGATAATGATAGAAACCTTATGGTCTTGCCCTATAAATGCTTGAGCTAAATCATAAATTTGTGTTGCGCAAGAAGTGCGCATGGGAGGATATGCATCACTAATAATCAGAATATGCATAACTTGATTATCTATCTACTTATTTCGCGGATGAGTTTGGGATTGCAGCTGGAATTTCAAACTACTTTTTCCAAACTTTGGTATTAATGAATCCCGTATAGCTCTGGATAATGCGAAGTACCTTATCTGATACATTGGCAACTTGATAATCCTCAGGGATTTGCAACATTCTTTCCCGACCTCTTGGCTGGTCTTTTAATACGTCAAGAGCTTGCAATACTCTATCCACACCAAGATCAACCAGCATGACTGAGGCCTCTTCAAAGCCTTCTGGGCGTTCATGGGCGGAGCGCAAATTGAGTGCAGGAAAATTGAGAATCGCAGATTCTTCTGTGATGGTTCCGCTATCAGATAGCACACACTTTGAATGGACCTGAAGATGAACGTAATCAAAAAAACCAAAGGGCTTTAAATACTGAATCTTTGCGTGCGTTTTGCTATTGAGCTTTTCCAGTCGCGCTATAGTACGCGGGTGGGTGGAAACAATTATCGGCAAATCATATCGATCAGCAACTGCATTTAATACATCTAATAGTTTTTGTAGGCGCTCAGGTGAGTCTACATTCTCCTCGCGGTGCGCACTCACCACAAAATACTCACCCTCTTTCAAGCCTAAGCTGCTTAACACTTTAGATTGGCTAATGGGCTTGGCATAGAAATCAAGCACCTCACGCATCGGACTGCCAGTTTTAATGATTTGATCTGGCGGTAAACCCTCGCGCAATAAATACTCGCGCGCAATCTGGCTATAAGGTAAATGAATATCTGCAGTGTGATCGACAATACGGCGATTAATCTCTTCTGGAACCCGATCATCAAAGCAACGATTACCAGCCTCCATATGAAATATCGGAATATGCCGACGCTTTGCTGGAATAATAGATAAGGCACTATTGGTATCACCTAAAATTAGGAGCGCCTGGGGTTGATACTGCTCGAACGCCGCATCAGCAGCCATAATGACCTTGCCAATGGTCTGAGCAGCAGTTTCGCCAGCCGCTTCTAAAAATACATCAGGCTTTCGAATACCTAATTCTTTAAAGAAGATTTCATTGAGTTCATAGTCATAGTTCTGCCCCGTATGAACTAGGATGTGATCACAATACTGATCTAACTTGGCAATGACTCTAGATAAACGAATAATCTCAGGACGCGTACCCACAATCGTCATGACTTTTAACTTAGCTGTCACATTGTTAGCAACTTTGGTATTAAGCATGCATCGCCTTCTGAATGATATCTAATGGCAAGAGCGTCTTTTTGATGCCTTCTACATCTAAGCGCTGGGTATTGTGTGAGGTGTAATCTTCATTTTCTGAAACAGCAACCTCACCTTGGGTGAAGTATTTGTCGTAATTGAGATCACGAGTATCCGCAGCGATTCGATAATATCCTTCGCGGTCTTCAGATCTTGCCATCTCCTCACGAGAGACTAAGCTCTCATAAAGCTTTTCGCCGTGACGAGTACCAATAATATTAACGGGTACATTGGTTTTCAATAACTGCTGAAGCGCAGTCGCCAAATCAGCAATCGTAGCAGCTGGCGCCTTTTGTACAAAAATGTCGCCAGGCTGAGCATGGGTAAAGGCGTACATGACTAAGTCGACCGAATCTTTGAGGGACATCAAAAAACGAGTCATGGTGGGATCGGTGATTGTTAAGGGCTCTTTAGCCAATAGCTGTTTTACAAACAATGGGATGACTGAACCACGGGATCCCATCACATTGCCATAGCGGGTTGCACACAAAACAGTTTTTTTCGGATCACAAAGACGTGATTGAGCAACCATAATTTTTTCCATCATGGCTTTAGAGATGCCCATTGCATTAATTGGATACACCGCTTTATCTGTACTAAGCACTACGCAACGACTCACTTCATTGGCAATGGCAGAGCGCATGACATTTTCTGCGCCCAAAATATTGGTTTGCACTGCCTCCATGGGATAAAACTCGCATGAAGGCACTTGCTTTAAAGCAGCCGCATGAAATACATAATCTACGCCACGCATAGCATCATTAATGCTGTTGTAATTTCGAACATCACCTATATAAAATTTGACCCTAGGATTTTTTAAAGCCAAACGCATATCCTCTTGCTTTTTCTCATCCCGACTAAAAATACGAATTTCTGCAAAATCGGAATTTAAAAAGTGCTCTAAAACAGCATTACCAAAAGAGCCAGTGCCACCAGTAATGAGGAGTGTTTTATTTTTGAACATGTTGCGCTCTATCGGTATACATTGTTTTAATCATAGCGTCCCAGCTTGGCGCTACCCATCCCGTTTGTTTAGAAAAACGCTCTGAATCGAGCGAGCGATTAATTACTAGTTCATCACTTGGCACAATATCGATTTTCTTGCCATATTGAGCAGCAATTGCTTTAAGGAGATTATATTTTGAAATAGGCTCTGAAGAAACATGATAAATCCCCGTTAAATCGGGTTTAACGAGCAATTCATGCACTAGGCTTGCCAAAACGGGGGTTGGCAAACCTGAAAAAATGGCCTTGGAAAACCCCTTACAGGTGGATTCTTGAGACAAAAACCACTCTAATAGACCCTGAGAGCCATGAAGCTCGTGTCCAATAATGGAAGTACGTAGGGTAAGTGTATTTGGTTCATCCAGCTCTCCCAGCAATTTGCTGCGCCCATATAAATCCTGGGCATCTGGAATATCAGTTTCACGATAATTGCCTCGGGTTCCTGAAAATACACAATCCGTACTAAAGTGAATGAAGCGCGCTCCATATTGCTCACAAAGCTTTGCAAGCTGGTGTGGCAATAAGGCATTAATTGCCATCGCCTTTTGTTCATCCTCTGACTCTTTGACCTGCTTTACCAAACCGATGCAATTAATCGCCACTTGTGGAGCCACTCTTTTAAAAAGCTCAGTAAGCTGATCTTCGTTTAATACGTCTACACCAGAGATCAGATGCTCTGCAATCTGAGATGAAAATGCAGCCTTATCAGCATCGCTGCGCAATGAGCCCCATACTTGCAATTGAGAATCACGGGAAAGCTCACGAATCATCGCGCTTCCTAGCATGCCGCTTGCACCGAGAATCAAGACCCTCATCATTGCGATACTCTTTGTAAATTGTTATCGCCAGAGTTAACTTGATAACTCAATGCAATATCTCGCAAAAAGCCAAAGGTTTGCTGGGCACATTTTTCCCAAGAATATGCTTGTGCTAATTGATGGCTAATGGTTCGTTTATTTAACTGCAATGATGTTGAGAGTAAATACTGTTCAATCGCATTTACTATCTCATCTTCTTTTTCCGGATGAAAGTACACGCCTCCATCTCGTAAAATTTCTGACATGGAACTTAAGTTAGAGCAAGCAATTGGCATTCCGGTAGCCATTTTTTCTAACAAGATAATGCCAAAAGTCTCACAACTAGAGGCAAATATCCCCAGATCAGCCTTGGCATAATGTGCTTGTAATTGCTCGTAGAGTAGTCGTCCTAAATACCTCGCCCATTGATTACGAGGATCTAGTTGAGTAATTTTCTGATTGAGCTTGTCAATCGAATCACTTACTCCTGGGCCAATAAATGAAATGTCAAGTGAATATCCTTTTTGGCGCAGCTGCTGCACTGCTCTTAACACTGGGATCTGATGTTTGTAAGCATCTACATTCGACACATATATCAATTTAAAAGGCTCCTCTGGAGAGCACTCAGAAATTCCGCGAGGAACTTTATTAACAAACTCAAAACGCTTACTTAAACCATGGGCAATCACGGCAGTCTTTGCACGCAAACTTCCCGTCACTTTAAGTACTGCATGCTTAGCATAGTCGGTCAAAAATATGACGCCTTCTGAGCGGTGAAAGCTCCATGATTGCACCATGCGTAATAGCGCCATTTTGAAAGTAGTCATGGAAAATCCAGAACGTCTTAATTCATTCCACTCAAATGGTAATAAATTTTGACTCATGGTGACTACCGGATGAAAGGAGCCCGTATAACTGCCCCCAGGAACAAATAGAATGCTGCATCCGGCATTGCGTACCTCGCGTGACAGGCAAAAAACTTGCCACCATACTCTGGACCAGAGCGGGCCATTTAATGACTTAGGGGAGTATTTAGTGAGCCATGGTTTGTGCGGTAATCGATCTAAAGTTTTGTCACCACCCCAAACAAATACCTCTACAATCCCTTGATCAAATGGATTGGCAACTGCAAGTAACTCCATAAGATGAGTCACTCCTCCGCCTTGCCGCAAATTACTAGCATCGATACCGACTTTTAGGGCGACAGGCCTACCTGCCTGTTGGCTTGTCAAAGTATTTAAAACGGGACTTGTTTGCTGGACCATATTTAGTGGCAATTATATCGACTTGACCCTGATTTTTAAGGCTTGTATCGATATAATTACCTATTACCTTGTTTTACCATCAGAAATAGAGCGGATTACCATACATGCAAATTATTCAAGCTGGCAAAACCAGTAAAGATTATTGGAAAAATCTTTGGCTGCGTAGAGAGCTCCTGTTTTTTTTGGCTCGCCGTGATTTGATCGTTCGCTATAAGCAAACTTTTGTTGGTGTTGCCTGGGTCGTGATTCGTCCCTTTTTGACCATGGTGGTCTTTACTGTCATTTTTGGCTCTATCGCAAACCTTGACTCCAATGGCTTGCCCTATGGCTTTGTCGTATTTGCTGGTGTGCTTCCGTGGTTTTTATTTTCAAACATGCTAGCTGATACTAGTAACTGCTTGATTACCAACACTGGAATGCTGACTAAGGTTTATTTTCCGCGCCTGATTTTTCCGGCTGCTATTTTTATCGTTGCTATTGTCGACTTTTTAGTCTCGTTTTTAATTTTGGCTGGCATGATGATTTGGTATCAAATCATTCCAAGCTGGCAAATTATCTTTTTTCCTTTTTTTATTTTCTTGGCAGCCATTTTTGGTATTGGCTTGGGACTCATCGCAGCGACCTTAAACGTAAAATATCGTGACTTTCAACAGCTGATTCCTTTTGCCTTGCAATTAGGAATTTACCTATCTCCCGTGGGTTACCTCAACACTCTGGTTCCCAGGAAATGGGAAATAGTCTATGCACTTAATCCCATGGCAGGAATCATTAATGGTTTTCGCTGGAGTCTTGTCCCTGACTCGATCACTCCTTACTGGCCTGGAGTTGCTTTTTCTACGGTGATTTGTTTTAGTTTGTTATTTATTGGCATCAAGGTGTTTCGCGCTGCCGAAGATGGCTTCGCTGATACAATTTAATCCATGAGCTATGCCATTAAGGTTGAACACCTCTCTAAGCGTTACACCCTTTATCATGGTGCCTCAGCAGGCTCCTTAAAAGAATTAGCTGAATACGCCCGTCGTAAAATTCTCAATAAATTACGCCCCAATCGAGATGTTTCAACCGACCCCTATCAAATCACCTCAGAGGATTTTTGGGCCCTAAAAGATGTTTCCTTTGAAGTAAAAAAGGGAGCAAAACTAGGGGTAATGGGTCGCAACGGTGCTGGCAAATCTACCTTACTGAAGATACTCAGTCATATTACAGAGCCTACAGAAGGCAAAATTTCTATAGACGGGCAAATATCGAGCTTACTTGAAGTAGGCACTGGCTTTCACCCTGAATTATCGGGTCGTGAAAATGTCTTTCTCAACGGCGCCATCTTAGGTATGCCCAGGGCAGAGATACTACGTAAGTTTGATGAGATTGTGGCCTTTTCTGAGATTGAGCAGTTTATTGATACCCCATTTAAACGTTACTCCTCTGGTATGCAAGTGCGCTTAGCGTTCTCTGTAGCCGCTCATTTAGAGTCGGATATTTTGATCCTAGATGAAGTGCTTGCAGTAGGTGACGTCGCCTTTCAGAAAAAGTGTTTAAAAAAGATGGATGAAATTAGTAATAGAGGCACAACAGTCGTATTTGTCAACCACGGTGTTGATTCGATTAAACAGTATTGCAATCAAGCTATTGTTTTGGAAAAAGGTAAATTGATCTTAGATACCACCGATATTGACCAAGCTATTGCGCTATACCTGGGCGATGCTGCTTAAGCAAGCTGCTAGCCATCTTAATATCTTTAAAAGCAAATGATCATTGCGCGATTAAAAGGTGGTCTTGGTAATCAGCTATTTCAGTACGCCATGGGCAGAGTCTTAGCACTCAAACATTGCACTGATTTAATTCTAGATACTCGCGGCTTTTCACAAGATCCGCTCCGCAACTATCGCTTAGATTCTTTTCAAATCCAAGCTCGACCTTCTACCCATTTCTGGCTCTTTCCCGAAAATCGTATTGGGCGACGCCTTAACATCCTCCTGCAATGGTTCAGAAAGCTGACATCCCAACCTCTCACATTGATTCGTGAAGCGCAGTTTTCTTTCAATCCCACAGCTTTACTTGCGCCAGATCATTCTTATGTAGATGGTTACTGGCAAAGTGAAAAGTACTTCGCCTCAATTCGCACTCAATTACTGCAAGACCTTTGTCTGGCGATTCCATTAAGCTCATTTCAAACAGATTTAGCTCAGGCTATCCAAAATGACGAACATGCTGTGGCACTCCATGTGCGCCGCGGGGACTATGTAGCCGATCCAGCAACTACCGCTTTTCATGGTCTTTGTTCTTTAAATTGGTATCAGCAAGCTGCTGGACTAGTTTGTGAGCAAGTGCCCAACGCAAATTTCTATGTTTTTAGTGATGATTACGAGTGGGTCAAAAATAATCTCAAACTAGCAGCGCCAATACGTTTTATTGAGCCCAGCCCTGATGGTCAAGAAGCTATTGACCTTCATCTGATGTCTTTGTGTCGGCACAATATTATTGCCAATAGCTCTTTTAGCTGGTGGGGAGCTTGGCTCAATAACAATCCCAATAAAATCGTCATTGCGCCCCAGCGCTGGTTTGCTGCGGGTCATCAGGATACTAGCGATCTCATTCCTGAAAAGTGGATTAGACTCTAGTCATAAGTCCTAGCTTTTTACGAATCACTTTAACCCCCCCGAAGATCTATTTCCCAGCCTATGATTTCTATCGTGATTCCTGTCTATGAAATGAAGGGTTTAGGCGTATCCTTTTTGCGCCGCGGCTTAGACTCAATCAATAAGCAGGTTCTTGACTCCCAATATCCTGTTGAAATCATTGTGAGTGATCACAGCAAAGACACCCAGATTGCCGATTTCATTCAAACGTATTTGTCACGCTTTCCGATTCGCCACTGCTTGAACTCTGCTGGCCATGGCAATATCTCTCAAAACGTAAACTTTGGGATTACACAAGCCCAATATCCTTACATCAAAATTCTGTTCCAAGATGATTTACTAGTTGAGACATGCTACCTACAAACCATTGCTGATATTATCCGCGAGCAAGCCCCTGACTGTATCTTTACAAGCGCTACGCATACCACCAACACCGTTGAATTTACCGGTGATATGGTGCCGCGCAATAACGAATTTTTATTGTTTGGCCAAAATACCGTCAGCGATCCCTCTGTTCTTACGATTCGTAAATCTATTTTGGAAGAAATCCCATTTGATGAGAACGTCAAGCTATTGATGGATTGCGAGTTTTATTACCATCTCTTTAAGTATTACCCAAGCTTTTACTTAGCCAAGGATATTCGAATCGCTATTGGGGTTTGGTCAGGCCAAACCCAAGGGGATTTGACCACCAGTCACACTGTTGCCGAAATTGCGTATTTGCTGACTAAATATCCCAATGATGGCCTGCGAGAAAAGGTAGTAAGTTATTGCGCCTTTTTAGCCGATAAAGATACAGCCCTTGCAAAGGCCTTACGTAAAATTATCTAACGGGCGACTCTTTGCGAAGAAATATGGCGTCAAACTGCAAAGACTGCCCAGATTCATTATCAATAAACCCGGGGATAATCTGCCAAAGATAAAAACCATGGTCCTCAAAAAATTTGAGGAAGTACGGATAAAGCTCCTGATTGGCATAAAGCGGCACTAAAGAGAGCTCTAGCTGAACAGCAAATATCGACCGTAAACTTTGCAGCGCTCCAGACAATACATGCGCCTCAAATCCTTGTGTATCAATCTTCAAAAAGACTTTTTTCTTATCCTTGGCGTAGCGCTTATAAATCGAGTCCAAGGTAATCACGGGCGTACTTGCCGTACCAATGTAAACCGATTCTGGAGCTGAGTCTGAATGGGTATTGAGCATTGGTAATAATGAAGAGCTAAATGAATTTTTTGAAATATTGATCTGCGTTTGACCATTTTCTGAGCCCACGGCGCAGCGCGCATGAATGATCCATTGCGAATCTCCATCAGCATTCTCTAGCAATGTTTCATAGGCGTCCGGCAAGGGCTCAAATGACACCACCTGACCCAAGTAGCCCTGCTGCCGATTTTCGATCACGTATTGACCAATATTGGCTCCCACATCAAGCAATAAATCTACCTGGTGATACACAAGGGGGTTAGGCGGCTGAAGGCGAGCAAACTCTTTACGCACTTTATAGATTTTGAATCCGCAAGCGCTTAGCACTTGTTTGATCAGTTTTTTTAATGGGTTCATGAAGATGGTCGATTCGGCTTTATGTATTCAATCAATATATTAATAAATGGATCTGTATTTACTGTGCATCATTGGACTTATTACTTGCTCATAGCAACCCATCTCAAGCACGCCAAATTCGATAAGTACTGTGGGCCATTGCTTTTGGGGATGCTTGCAGCAAGGATTTACAGTATGGTCCCCACTTGCCCGATTGAGAACCTACCCGAAATGCCAAGCAGATGAGATTTAACTGATCACGATATTCCAGGCTAGATTGCCTCTGCAATAAAAACTCTAAAGCATCCTGACAGCGATTTAGATTGCGAGCGACAAATTGACGGCGGAGCCCCTTGGCCGATAACTCCATTTCGCCACCCTTGATTTTAGAGAGCGAACTGCCGTAATCGCGGTATTGATATAGCACTTGGTCTGAATTAACAAATTTGCCACCTGCCTCAAAGATTCTGACCCATAAATCAAAATCTTCCGCATCCGCGTCTTGGCGGTAACGCAGCTGATGCTTTTGCAAAAAGGCAGTGCGCATCATCACTGAGCCATGTGCAAAAGGTACTGTATTGGCCAGGCAAGCTACCACTCCTTCCATTGTCAGAGGCGCACTTAAGGTGCGCACGTAATTTCCTTCTTTAGAAATCACCTCAAAAAAAGACCCGCCGATATCGCCCGCATTGGACTCTAAAAGCGCTACCTGGGTTGCTAATCGAGCAGGCAGACTCACATCATCCGCATCCATCCGGGCAATGTATTTACCTCTAGCCTCATCAATCCCACGATTTAAAGTAGCCACCAAACCCATATTCTGAGGATTTTGTAAGAATCGAATACGCGCATCTTGATACGAAACAATCAATTGAGCGGATTGATCGGTCGAGCCATCATCAATCATCAGAAACTCAAAATGAGTATAGGTTTGATTGAGAATGCTGTCGATTGCAAGAGATAAATCAGCGCCGCCATTAAAGACAGGCATGAGTACCGTAACCAAAGGAGAGGTGCTGAGATTTTGCTCCATTAGAGTAGGCCTGCAAAATTTGGTATGACTATATTCAGAATCGCTTGATTAGACATTGCTTATCCAAAAACTTTTTTGAGTTTGTGCACGCGAACAGCTAGCCCTACTTTAATGCGATAGATCCAGTATTGGCTCCACTGAAACCAGCGCGCACCACCCTCAGATTGTAAGTAGGCTTGGTGGGCATACTGATAGTACAAATGATTTAGGTGATGGGATAGCAGCGGTCCAATTGGGGATTTGGGGTAGCGCTGGACAATCGACAGGGTTGCCTTCTTCAAAAGCTCCTTTACTGCAAAGCAGCTACCCTGTAATGAAAATCCCTTTGGATAACCGTGTGTGAGCGCGCCAAAGTTTTGCGCATCCACATTCATCGTCTTTAAGTTGGCGGCGTAGGCAATATTTTCACTGGAGATCAGCGCCAAGCGCTCAGAAAATGGATTGTTAAGTACTAAATTTTTTGGTCGAATTAAGCTAGACATACTATTTTGCATTTCTCGGTAGACCACTAAACGCTCAGGTAAATTGGCAACATCAAAATGGCGCACGATACGTGAGACATATTCATAGTCTTCTGGAGGTTGGCGAGCCAAGTCCGTCGTATACACCCCAACCCTATCCACTACTTCTTTGCGAAACATCCATGAGGTATGAACAAAAGGGTTGTTAAATAAGAGTTCGAAAGCCAGTACCCCAGAGTCACACGGATGATCGTGAGAGCGCCCAGTAGGCCCATGCTCAGACCAAATTTCAGATGCTGTACCAAGTAATCCACAATCAGGATGTGCATCAAAATAATGTATTTGCTTTTCAAGGCGGGTGGGCATTGATAAATCGTCGTGATCTTGTCGGGCAATAAAGTGCCCCCTCGATAAAGCTATGCCACGATTAAGCGACTTAGCTAATCCCTGATTTTCTTGGGTAACTACTTGAATTCGCGGATCATTAAATTGAGCAAGGGTCTCTAACGTATCATCCGTAGAGCCATCATTAATGATGATGAGTTCAAAATCCGCAAAGGTTTGATTCAAAATAGACTCAACTGAACCTGCCAGTAGATGACCGCCATTTTTTACGGCCATCACTACTGAGATTGCTGGAGAGGAAGTAGCGCTCATGAGATCTTGCAAACGGATTCGAGATTAGAATTGAATTTAATATGAAGCATCTTTAAGACTAGGCATCTTTCATGTCAGGACAAGCCAAGCTAGCATGGAGATATTTTAATTCATCACCCCTAGCTCAGCTCAGAATATACTCAGATCTGCATTTAGGGTAATAGAGGGCATAAGCAGCTTTCACCCCAGTATTTAACCAATCTATCTGACAAAAAATAGTCCTGCACACAAATCCTCGCCAAAGCCCATGAAACACGCCTTCATCATTACCGCTTATCGAGATCCAGAGTCACTCAAAAGCCTATTTAGTCAGCTTTTGGAACTCCCAGAGGCAAGTGTGTGTTGCCATATTGATGCTCGTAGTAAAGCGATGGCCACATCTACGCAGCGCTATTTAGAGCACAAACGATTAAGTGATTCGCGCTATGAGCGCATTTATTTGCAAGCTGACCAAACCATCCGCTGGGCCAGTTCTGATCATTTTCAGATACAAATGCAATTGTGCGCAAAAGCTGCTCAAGATGGTGCCCACTACTTTCATACGATCACAGGGCAATGTCGCATCATTGTTACCGTCGAGTGCTTTATCCAATTTTTTGATAAATATGTAGGCCAAAGCTTTATGGAGCTGGCAAAAATGCCAGCAGCTCACTGGTCTGGTAATGGTGGACTCGATCGGGTGGCGTACTACCAACTCTTTGATCTACTAGATGCAAGACGTTATGGCCGCGTGTTTGATATTCTCAATCGCACCCTCTTGAAATTACAGCGCACTTTAGGATTGTCACGCTTAAATGGCTACCCCAGTATTGGTAAGACCTTTTGGGGCGGCTTAGGATATTGGTCCTTGCATCATAGCGCTATGGAGCGCTTGTTGGCGCACCCTGCATTAAAGGAGCGGAGCTATCGCCATAGTCTATGCGCCGAAGAGTTTGTGCCGCATTCCATTCTCATGAACGATGCGCACATTCAACAGAACCCTGAGCAAATGATCAATCACACCCTACGATATGTTCATTGGGAATCTTCGCATGGAGAGGTGCCAGGAATTTTAGATGCCACCCATTTACCTGTCCTGATAGCAGCGCAAAATCAAAACTACCCCGTTTTATTTGCGAGAAAGTTTGATTCTGTGATCTCTCAAGATTTGATCACCCAGCTACCGATATCTTCCTAGGCTCTATTTAGATACTATTTTTTATTAGTTTGGCGGTAATGTGATAACCACTCGCGCGCCCGAGTAAGCCAGATATGGCGGCCAGCCAAACGCTCTTCAAGGCGCTGGCATTTCTCATGGGCATTCAAATACAACTTTTTGTAGATTTCTAATTCAGCTTTGCTATCGCCCCTCAAGATAAGGGCATCTATATCAAGCTTTTGCTCTGAGGCTTGGCGAATGACCTGATGCTTTTTTTCTAAATGCAGCACATAAGGCGGCTCAACTGGAGTTTGCCCTTCTGGCCAAGCAAAGGTCGGTGGCAGAGCCTCGCAAACTTGCGTTGATAAATATTTATTGAGATACGACTCATCATGCCAAATCGGAATATTGCCTAGACTTAAATCTTCATCTACCTTCTGGGCTAAAGAGCGAATCATCTGGCTAAACGCGAAAGATTGTCCTCCCCAAAAACATCCTTGGTAGTAATGCTTACGCAATGGCGGTGGCACATAGCAAGAATCTGCACGGTCAATTTCAAAAGCGCCTGGCCCTTGCACATAACCAGGGTGACGCACAGCAATGAGTGCATGATCAAAAATAGCGGTGGGTGGAGTAGCCACAACTCGCATATCCGCATCCATGTAGAGAATAAAATCATGCTGCTCTAACTGGGCTAAGTTTTGTGCAATCCAGCGATAACGCAATAAGGTACTAAATGGCCAAGCAAAATGTTGAATAGGGATATTTTTTACCCCTGCAATTTGGGCGCTGGTATCGGTAAAGCAATACAACTGAACTTGATAATCGGAGAAGTTGAAATACTGATCTAGAGATGCCTTCAGATTGGGAATAAATTCCTCAAAATACTTACCTGTGGCAATCACAATAATGCCAAGGGTTTTAGAAGGTCGAGCGCTATTCATATTGGGTCACTAGGTATGGGACTATTGTATCTTTTATAGGTCATTAGGCCGATTTACTTCATTCATTTCGATCACCAGCGCCAAGCCTATAATTTCAGCTATTCATTTCGCTAAGGGTTTATCGAATGCAGCCCCAACGTTGGTCATTTTCAGGGCATCTTATTTTGGCGGTCAGTTTGGCGCTCTTATGGCTATTTCTGGCCTCCCTATGGGTGCCCATTTCGATGGAACCCGTGGGCTACTATCGCGACGTTAATCTCTTACAAGAGCTAAAACCCAGAGCTTTAGTCAATACTGTGGCAACCCTTTTAGGCTTATCAAATTGGGGCTTTAATGCCCTCAAAGTCTTTAGTCTGTTTATTTGGCTTACCCTGATTTTGCTCAGTCTTTCACAAAAAATTCTCGCTCCAGCAGAGCACAATCCTAGATGGGTCTTTATACGATACCTAGCGCTCAGCTTTATATTTGCATGGAGTACGGTCACCTTTATGACCTATGGCGGGGTGGCTATCTTAGATGCCATTCCGTATTGTCTGGTACTCATTGCTACGTTGATATGCCTAAATATCGGACCGCAATCTTGGCTTGCATGCCTCTTGGTAACGATCTTGCTCTTGTCTGCAGCACTAGCTCATGAAAAATCACTTTTTGATATTGCCATACTGGGCATTTGGTTTTCATGGCGCTGGGGCATTTTTAAAGCCTTTCGTTTTTTTCTGCCCACAGCAGTGAGCTGTTTATTGTTCTTATGGCTCGTTCAAAATGAGGGTACTTCTGGCTTAAGTGCCTTGAACTATTTGGCCATTTTGCACTCAGGCATTGAGTTTATGAAGGTGCACTCTTTTAGTTTGCTAGCCGTTATATTTGGCGGGGGCGCCCTTTGGGGAGTCTATGCTATTGCGTCCTATTACTTTATTGCAGGCTCGCACTCTGGATTGGAGATCCTAAAACGCATTTTCTTATCAGTCGTACTGCTGTTAATCTGCTTTACCCCCCTACTCATTTCCTGGGATACCAATCGTTTGGTAGACCTCATTTGGCTACCCACCTTCTTAATGCTGATGGAATTACCAGAAAAAAATTGGGCTGGGAAAAATCTTTTTGTTTCCTGTGCGCTAGCAATGCTTTGTCTTGCTCAGTTGTTTGTCCCGCCACTACTCAGAACGAACGACTTAGTATTTGCATTTAACTCTTATGCCACTCCCTTTGCCCAAAAATTTAAACGGGATAACTTTAATAGAGAATCTTTAATTCAGGCTGGAGAATCTCTTTCATTTACCAAAGATGGATTAGGTAGCCGCTGCTTAGTATTAGATGGATGGAATGATCAAGAGCCATGGGGCTTGTGGAGTAAAAACCTTGGGAAGGTATCTTTTGGCAATCTGGGCGCAGGTATTCAATCAATTGAAGTGACTGCAAAAGCACTGGTTGGACCTAAACAACCCACTCAAAGTATTACGGTATTCATCAATCAAGTACCTAGTCAAACTATCACTCTTAACAGTCTTGAATCAAACACCTTTACGATTACCTTACCCAAACCAACTAAACCTGGCGAACCCTTAGATCTTTGGTTTCAGATTAATCAGCCAAGCACCCCAATTCAGGCAGGGATCTCTTCAAATGATGATCGCACTTTAGGATTAGGACTCATCAAAATCGATTTTATCGGCGCTGAGAAAAAGAACTAGTCTAAATATATACAGCGGGTCTGCTATGGGCACTGAGCTCTAATGATTTTTGTTTCATCAATCGATTGATTGCCTTGCATCCGGATAAATATCTTAGGAGCACTTGCCTTACAAAATAGCGCAATCATCTCCCGGTCTTGCAAATGCGCGTGCAGTTGTAAAGATCTATCTTGTTTCATCACCTTTAGCGGTTTACCGCCTTGGTAATCAAATGAATTCCACTGCGCAAGGTTGGCGATAAATACTTGTGAGCCTAGAGTGATCTGAGGTAAGTGTTTTTGAAATAGTTCAAATTGCTCTCGAGTCTGCAAGGTATTCGAAACGTAATAATCCCGTTTGTCATGAAACCATTGACTGCCAAGTGGAAAAGCCACGAGCGCAATACTGAGGGCCGGAATCGCAATTCGATATATCAATCCAAGTGGAAATAAAGCGCCAATAGCCATTGCTAAGAAAAAATGGGGTGCATATAAATACAGCTGACCTAAATGATTTTTCAGTAGCAAGGTTGGGCCGAGTAAACCCAAAAATCCAATGGCACTCACTATCAATACTTTGCGATAGTGCGCAGATCTCACAATGGCCAATACCCAGAGAATAGCCGCCACCAAAATCATGAATCCATGGAGGGTATTCCATACTCGGCGCTGTGGATCCCAAAGGTTTTCATAAAACATGGTGCCCAGGTAGTAGTTCAAGTTTTCCAGGATTCCAGAAAAATGTAAGCCATACGCATCACTATTACCCACTATGGCTGACTTTTGCATGAGCACGCCATACCAAACCCCCATGACTCCCATCACTAGCCAATAAGGCCATAAGCGAGTGATAGATGCTCTTAAAGAGTGCTTTTCTAACAAGTAGGAGATGAACAAAATGATGATCGGCAAGGAAATGGCAAATTCCTTAGTACGAATCGATAGGAAGTACACCAAGGCGCCCAGCACAATCCAAACCCAGCGGTTTTGTTTCACTCCTAACTGCCATAAGAAGATCGATAGCAAGCAAGCCGTTGCACCCACCAAATCAAAAACAGCCGCAGTCCAAAACACGGCATCATTAGCCACCACCCAAGTGCCTGCCAATACCGCAGCGAGAGCAGCGCCGCTAGCACCAATGTATTTTTTAGCAATCCAAAACAGCATTAGGCAATTGACAATATGCACACCCAATTGGAAAAGATAAAAAGCATCGGAATCTAAACCAAAGAGGGTGTACATCAACTTAACAACCAAAGCGCCCACCGGACGATCGTTATACACGGCACCTGGCAATATAGTAAAGATTTGACTGACCGTTGAAAACTGAGCCGTATAGAGCCAGTCCCAATCGTCACCTACAAAAAATTGATAAGAGTAAGCAAATTTCAGATTAATGAATGCGACCAATCCCACGATGAGCAAAGGTAAGAACCATTGCTCCGCTTTTTGATGGGGATTAATCATGAGTGATGTCATTATTTATCTACAGTATTTACCTGGCGCTTTAGTATTACGCTTTAGTATTGCCCTTTAGTATTGCGCGTTATCAGTAGGCAAATTATCCCATTAAATATCGCGATCAATAACTCCTGCAGGTCAGCAAGAAGAAGGCATTCTCAAGGATTTTTACCCTCAGCCTAGCGCAAAAACAGCCCCTATTTGCTGATAAGATAGGTCCATGATTGATGTCATCATTCCAGCCTATAACGCAGCAGCCTATATCAGACCGACTCTAGCGTCATTGGTCTCTCAGGACTCCCTCATTAGCACTGTGATTGTGGTGAACGATGGCTCAACCGATCAAACTGCGCAAATTGTGCAAAGCTTTACTTTGGAACATCCTGAGCTCACCATCAAACTCATTAACCAAGTCAATGGCGGACTTTCAAATGCACGCAATACCGGAATTACCCATTCCCAAAGTCCCTATATTGCCCTTTTAGATGCCGATGATCTTTGGCTCGCTAATAAGCTCTCTTTGCAATATGCACTCTTTCAAAATTCTCGTGATCCCACTTTGGGATTGGTCTATTGCGGCTATCAACTGATTGATGAAACTGGAGAACTCCTGTCCGATAGCCAAGGCATTATTCCCCCACGTTTGCGAGGTAATGCACATCAAGCATTACTCAAGGGAAATTTTATTTCTGGTAGTGGCAGTAGCGTTCTGATTAAGCGCAGCGTATTTGATGCGGTGGGTCTGTTTAACGAACAACTACCTGCTTGTGAAGATTGGGAAATGTGGTTGCGTATTAGCAAGCAATTTACGGTGGACTATGTAGATCTAGCCTTAGTACACATTCGTCAACATCGCCAGAGCATGCAAAAAGATAGTATGCGCATGCTTAGCGCAGAGCTTCTAGTACTTAATCTCTTTTATCAAAATCAAGAGCGCAATCCTTTTTTACTATGGAAGATTCGCACGATCTTGCATAGCAAACACCTCACTGCCCAGCAAATTCCGAGCTTTAAGGATTGTGCACCCCAATTGCAGTCAGCACTTACCGGCTGGCAACAAACGCTCGCTAGTGTCGCCCTCACTCCCTTGGAGTGGGCTGCGCAGTGGTATTGGAAATATAAGAGTACTAAAGCCTAGGATAATCCTTGCCAGCAATAGAAAAGGTCTTAGAACTTCTAACCCTCTAGAGCACCCGCTAATGCTGTAAGCGACCTTTAATCGCACCCCAAAGCTTGAGTGGAATTTTAGGCAGCAACATCGCCATATTGGAATAGATACCATTGGCTTTGCAGGCGCGTACGATTTCTTGATTGAGCACCCAATTCCGCATCAAGCTAGCAGTGCTTGCACCGCCTGAGCGCATTTGTACTACTGCTTTGGGAACATACACATACGGCGTTTGCTCGACTGCCAAGATGCGAATGAGCATTTCGTAGTCTGCTGCAATTTGATAGTCAATCGCAAAAGGCCCCACCTTGTCATAGACTTTTTTCTTGACAAAGAAAGTTGGGTGCGCCGGCATCCAGCCATAACGAAATTTACGAGGGTGAAAGTGACTTGAATCGTAATAACGCAAGACTTTACTGTGATCATGCTGATCTACCAAGACTAAGTCCGCGTAAACGGCATCAGCATGGGCTTTTTGCATAGCCGCCATTAACTCACTAATCACCTGCGGGTATAAATACACATCATCCGAATTGAGAATCCCGATCACATCACCAGTAGCTAAGGCAATACCTTTATTCATCGCATCGTACATGCCGCGATCTGGCTCTGAAATCCACTTAGCAATCAGCTCACTATTTTTTTCAATGATGGCTAGGCTATTGTCAGTAGAGCCCCCATCGACAATGATGTGCTCTATGTCAGGAAAATCCTGCGCTGCTACAGAGGCAATGGTTTGCTCTAGGGTTTTGCCACTGTTGTAGCACACCGTAATAATCGATACCCTCACAAAGCAATTCCCAATACGGACTCAATAGCTTCTTGTGGGCTCACGCGGTGCTTTTTCATATAGCGCTCAACTTCAGCAACCTTCGCATCAACCAAAGAGCGATACCACAGGGCTTGAAGAAAATGAAATTGAGTACCGCGAGCGCCATCTAAAAAACCCAACATGAAAATATAGCGCCACAAGAAATACACTGATGAGCGCAGCCCCCCTGGTAGGCGCGCGTAGATATTTTCTTTAATCCAGCGTTTAGTCCCGATCGCCGTATTGGAGTTGCCTTTGGTGCTTAGAGCAGCTACTGAATTTTGCGCCGCAAATTGATACTTTAAATTGAGTAAATCGACGGCTTCGCGATTTGAGTAATGATTGTGTTTATCGATCCACCATGAGAGGGGTTGTAAGTTATCGTCAATCATTACCGATTTGAGATGGACGACAGGGCCTTCGACTTTAATATGCTCATCCATCCAGCGCGCCTCAGATTGCCCGAAGCCATAGCGAAATAGACGCAATACTTGATTAGCACCAACGGCGCCATAGCGAATCAATTTTCCCTGAAAACACATTTGCCGAATACAGGTGACTCCATTGACCTTAGGGTCCAGGGTAGGCAACAAGGCATGAATATCAGAAACAAGTTGATCGCTCAATATTTCGTCAGCATCAATGCGCATCACCCACTGCGTACTAACAGGCAATTGGCTTAAAGCCCAGTTCACTTGATTAGAGTGGTTGTTATCCCAAGCGCGTTGAATGACTGTGGCGCCATATTGCCTAGCAATCTCAAGCGTGCGATCGGTAGAAAAACAATCAACTACCACCATATCTGAAGTTAATTTGGCAGCACTCTCTAAGCAGCGTGCTAAATGCAACTCTTCATTAAAGGTGAGGATGATGGCGGTAACGGTCATTGCGTATTAGTCTACAAGAAGTGCGCTGGGCAACATACTTAGCCTGACGTATTCTGCGTCTTAATCTTTAAGGCGCGCTTTAAATAATGGGTTTTGAGCCAAAAGACAAAATGCGCCCACCAAGATGGGCAGCCGTTTTTCATGAGGGCATGGCGATATTCAGCGAGTAATTTGGGTAAATGCTGATCGCTACCGTAAGGCTCATTGACAATCAAAGTGCGGGCAATGCGCTTCATCTTTAAGGGCTTACGGTTAATGCGTAAATAATGCTCAAAATCAGCTGCAAAGCGATAAGACTCATCAAAGGGCTCTACTAATAATAGAGCGCGAGAATAAATAATCGCCTGGTGCGAGGTGGGCATAGACCAAAAGCGCCACAGATTCATGCGAGGCAAGCGAATCTGGTCACGAATCTGAAAACCAAATAAATTCAGATCCATTGACGGATCACATCCTAGGCCGCTAATACTAGTAATCTGAGGCGCTAGCGTGTCACCGCTATTAAGAAAAAGAATTTGATCGCCACGAGCAGCTTGAACGCCTTTATTCATGGCATTGTAGATTCCGCTATCACGCTCACTAATGACCACATCCCCAGCGCCAGCAAACTCTTGGGCTAGCGCTACCGAACCATCAGTGGATACCGAATCAATACAAATCCACTCAAACTCATTGCGGGGCAATTGCTTGATTGATTCAATGGTTTGTCTCAAGCCCGCTAGATTGTCTTTATTAATCGTGATGATCGAGAGCATGACTTAATGCGCTCCAATGATCTGCGCTGAGCCTGATGGTCCTGAAGGACTCATAGAGCTCTGATGTTGCGCGGCATGCAATTGCGCATAAGCAAAAGTAGAGACGAGCACCCCTAAAAAAGCCAAGCCATTAGAAAATCCACCTACTGAAGTTGCTACGCAGGTAATGGGGGTGAGGACAATTAAGGCCAATTTCCAACCCATCTCTTTTTTCACAATCAAAAAGAAGATCAGTGGAATCAGTAAAGTGACATAAATACCGTACTGATACAAAGCGCGGGTATAAAAGGCTTGGAGCATCAAGGGATCACAGTTATGACTATTGCCTGTAAACCACTCCGCAAAATCGGGTAACTTGCTACAGACATATCCGGGCACCTTCTGATAGATACCGTATCCAAAGGGCTCTTTCAGCATCTCTAGAAAACTAAATTGATAGTGCTCCAAAATCGCTTGTAATGATTGCACGCGATCAATCGTATTTAATGGTGCACTAATATTGCGCCCGCGCCCAATATAAAACGCCGCTAAACCAGCAAGAGCTAGAGCACCTAATTTTTGGCGCCAGCTCACTGCCAAAAAATAATAGACACATACTGCAGCAAATGACAGTAAGCCCGAGCGACTACCCGCAATCGCGATCACAAAACCTAAAATCAGAAAATCACGCCATTTGCGCTCTTGGTAGATAAAGAAAACAATAATGAAGCAATTGAGATAAAACGTAATTTCAAAATTATTTTCAAAAATGAAATAAGGGCGAATAGTAAGCAACTGCCCTAAATTAGCGTTTTCTTTCCAATGCACTAAATATAAATTCCACAACAAAATACAGGGATATAGACCCAAGAACATCCGCACCCACTTATACAAAGGAACGAATGGATAGTTTTTGGAATACAGAGCCAAAATACAGATATATACAAAAGGTTTAAGAACAAGCCAGTAATTGTTAGCAAACTGAATGTCTAGGGCCTCTGGAGAGAATACAAAGTAAGCCCAAAACAATAAGATCCCAGTGAAAAACAGTAGCGAGACTTCTTGATCTAAATCCCGAAATTTATAGACCACGTAAGCAAGCAAAAATAGGTCGGGGATAAAAAAAACTGGTGGGTGATAAATAAATATCGCCGTATTAATCAAACAGCACACTATTAATACTTTAATGAACTCCCAAATGGAGATTCTCTGCGAAGCAGGATCTGTTAATGGAAGAGCTTTAGTGATTGCACTAGTCATGAATATATTGCTAAGAGCCTAATGGTGCTGCTAAGCACGATACTTCTTGCGTAAACTCACGCCAAAAATAGCCAGAAAGAATCCAGCCAATATCGCCGTGAGTAAAACCTTCTCCAACTTAGGGCGAATGTAACTATCACTAACCCGAATGGGTTGCACCATCATAGGTGGATCAAAAACAATCGCCGGATTAACGCCTGCTGCATTAATCTCTGACATCCGCCGATTAAATATGCCATTGAGATCAGAAGTTACCACCGCTAAGAGCATGTGGGCGCAATGTATCACTTGGTCTTTACCCTCTTGGCGCAGGGAAAACTGCACGGTGTCCCCGTTATTCAATAGTCCCATTTGGGTTGTATTAATAAATTCTTTGCGCTTCGCATTGCTATCGTCACCATAGCAACTTTTGATAAATTCAGGCGAATAGCCCACAGGGTTTTGCATTCCGCGCATGTAATCCAAGCCAGAAATTAATAACTGCCATTGGCTCTTAGTTGGATCAGCTGGTAATGGTTTTTGCACCTTAGGTACCCGCATGGCAAAGTCTGCCTCATAAATCTTCGGCGCAGTCGCAAAATACAATGCAGCCAGCAACAAACAGGTAATTTCAGTTAGAACAAGGACTTTCCAGTTTTGCGTAAGCCAATTGATCGAACTTCGGTAACTAATATTCATAGTGCATTCATTGATTTAGCCATTACTGGCAGGGCATCCCCAAAGCTTAAGAATGATTCATCGCAACGATTCACCCAGCTAGGAAATAGGGCAAATTTTACTTCTAAATAGGCCAATTTCTGCATTTCGCCAGCCTCTAGACGACTGGGAGTCTCAAAAACCACCATTCAAAGTGGTAAAGTCAGCAAATAGTGATGAAAGTCACCGTGAGCTCAGCCCAAAGCCTTGCCGTTTACAACAATAAAGCCCTGATATGTCTGCTGTTCTGATTGCCCTTTTTGTTTCCCTAGCAGGGTGTCTGATCCTGATCCGCTACGCGCATTTGCATGAGCACATTACTGGCGATACAGACCTTAAAGGCATTCAAAAATTTCACGCTAGTCCAGTACCGCGCATTGGTGGCCTTCCTATATACATTGGAATTGCCTGCGCTCTCATTCCCCGCTGGACAAACGATGCTACGGTCGCCCTATTTGCCACGCAACTCTTAGGTGCAGCAGTTCCCTGCTTTCTCGTGGGTTTACTAGAAGACCTCACAAAAAAAATTGGCGCTAAAGAGCGTCTTCTTGCAACAATGGTGTCAGCTGCTATCGCTGGTTGGCTTTTAGAAGCTTGGCTTACCAATGTGCAAATTTTTGGAGTTGATTGGATTTTATCGATCCCCTTAATTTCTATGGTCTTTACCTGCTTTTGCATCGCCGGCGTTGCACACTCTTTTAATTTGATTGATGGCTACCATGGCTTGTCTGGTGCAGTAGCGGTCATTATTTTGACAGCGCTAGGTTACGTTGCCTTTCAGATTAAAGACTATCCCATCATGGTGTGCGCCCTTGCGGGTATCGGCGCAATCGTCGGCTTTCTATTTTGGAATTACCCTAAAGGGCTGATTTTTCTGGGAGATGGCGGCGCCTACTTAGTTGGCTTTTGGATTGCAGAACTTTCCCTGTTATTGGTACTGCGCAACCCCAGCGTATCTAAATGGTTCCCGCTCTTGCTGTGCTTTTATCCCATCTTTGAGACGCTGTTTACGATTTACCGACGTATTGCGTTAAAGCGTGTTAGCCCGGGCTTACCGGACGCCGCCCATTTACATCAGATTATTTATCGCCGCGCAGTACGCTGGGCTATTGGGAGCTCTGAGGGAGCGCTACTAACCCAACGAAATGCGATCACTGCACCCTATCTTTGGTTGCTATCAAGTGCGGCAGTGATTCCTGCAGTGATTTTTTGGAATAACCACATTGCACTGAAAATCTGTAGCGCGCTCTTTGCGTTGACCTACATCTGGCTCTATTGGTCCATCGTGCGTTTTAAGACACCCAAGTGGCTCATTATTCAAAAAGACTAATCAGCAGGGAAGTGATGGCTAATGAGCTGTCACTGCTTGTAGACTAGTTTTTACCAAGACGACACCTTTTCAAGCCTCACACCCAAACGTCTTGCATCCGTATTGATTCCCAAATCGCGCGGTGTAAAACAACTTGATACCTCTAGTCGTGCAGTAATGAGGTTTGGTGAGTTGACGTATTCCTTAGGGAGTTCCAGTGTCAAAGTAGCCGGGGCATTACTAGTCCAGCGTTGAGTCGTTCTTGCAATCGGTACCTTACCTTTACCCGCCTCCCAAGAGAGCAGTTCAAATTGAGCTACCAATGGCCGACGATCTAGCCCAGGCCGATCAGGATTGACCTGCAATTCAATCTTTTGCTTGCCAGTCAGTAATTTTTCTTCCCAAGCACCTGAAGTCCAGCCATCGATACCCAGGGATTTTTCTTTGATAAAGCAATCTGCCCCATAAATAAAAGGTAGGCGCCCATAAGCAGTGAATAACTCTAATCCTACGAAACACAATAGCAGTGCAGCGCCAAGCCATTTCGAACGCGTTGAACGTGTTTGACCACCAACAACCTGACCCGCATTAACAGAGTTTCCAGCATAAGCCAGGGAATACATGAGAGCCAATAAAGAGGCTGCTAATAGTAAATTCTCGCGCACCAAAAACGCATGAGCAAATAGATTGCCTAAAAAGAGACTAAGTAAACCAATGATTGCCGGATACAGCAAAGAAGGTGTGCGTGCTACTTTGAAGGGGAATACAAAAGCCAGCAAGAAAACGCTGATGCCAATCAAGCCCAGTTCAGCAAGTGTTTGTAAAAAATAATTGTGCGCATTTTCTCCACCATTGAGACGCAAAAATTCAGACTTACTAAAACTGATATTAGAAGATAAGTGATAGAACTCACCTTGACCCACACCCATCAGCGGATAGCTAGAGATCATATTGATAGCAGCGCTCCAAATCTCAAAGCGAGAACCCATCATGCCGCCTAAATCACTTAGACTAGTCAGATTACGTGAGCGCACTTGCGCTAGCAATTCATTTATCCACTGCAAGCCCGGCAACTGCGCTCCCGAAACATATATTCCCCAAACGCCAATGACTCCTAGTCCAACTAGCATCAGCAGGGTAAACAACACTGGATAAAAACGTTTTTTGTGAGAGCGATATAAATAGACTAGCCCCAGCACTATCAAGGCGATGATGGCAATAATTAATGAAGCGCGCGATTTACTAGCAATTAATCCAATGAAAGACAGTACAAACACTAAAGACAATAAGCATTTCTCAGTGCGTGATTTACAGACCCAAAAATATCCCCATAAGCCTACGACCCCAAGCAGCATATGGGAAGCAAACGCATGTAAATCAGGTTGCAAGCCCATCGCAGCAAAGCCTAAGGCATCTTTGCGAAAACTCAGTTGGGATTCAGCAAGACCAAACCCAGTGATACTTTGGAAGATTCCCACTGCTGCTGAAACAGCTAGGCCAGCTACGAGTGGCTTAAAGATCTGGGCATTTCGTTTTTCTACTGGAAGTGATTGCAAATAATCAAACAGCATGGCAATGAATGCGACTGCCAATGTATAGGAAACCCAATCTCCAATGGGCATAAAATCCGCACGCCAATCCATCGGGCGAAAATGTATCAAATTAAATAGCACGCCCTTAAAAGAAGTTTGGGTTGCTGATAAATACAAATTGCGAGAAATCGCAATGGCAGTTGAAAAACTAATGATTAGTAAAGCTAGGCTCACTGGCCATAGCAAAGATAAATTTCTTAGAAAGCCTAGGGGCTCTCCACTAGCTAGGGCTGAGCTACTTTTCTTAAACAGTAATCTTTGAATACCTAAGCCCAAAAAAGCACCCGCAACTAAATCTATACCAGCATTTGGAAGCGCCAAAAATGGGACCTGAGTTATGAGCTCTAAAAAATGATGCAGATTAGCCGATAGAGGCAATAGGAAAATCACCGCTATTAGTGCTCGTGACCCCATTGACAATGCCAGTACAAATGAAAGTAAAAACAACAGACTGGTTGCAAGGACCTTACCTTGGCCTAGGTAATAGAGGTTATTGGCCAATACCGCCAAGCTCGCTAGCGCGAACAAAACATAAAATAAGATCGAGAGCGGGTAAACGCGTCCACTCTCAGAATTAGGGTAAGTAGTTAATTTCAATATTTTGGTCGTGAAAGACATATCTTTGCGTTCATGAGTACTAAATCAAGCGATTCGGGTACTTTTAGGCTTAGGCGAGTCTATTTTAGGGGTAGATATCAAAAATTACGGCAAAATAAGGAAATTAACCCTTTATCTAAGCTTCTTGGCTTTAGACCAAATTAAGACCCTCTCATTTTGACGTTTTCGGCTTCCACTACCCCATCTTCCTCACCAACGCTCTTGGTAACAGGTGCTCGTGGTTTTACGGGAATTCATATTACCGAGATGGCACAGAAGCAAGGAATCAAGGTTATTGCGCTTGAATCCAACCTAAATGATGAAAAGGCGTTAAACCAAGAAATTGCACAAATCTCCCCTGACTATGTAGCGCATCTTGCTGGAATTAGTTTTGTTGCCTCTAAGGATCATGAGGCCTTTTATCGAGTGCATGCTCTAGGCACTAGCAATCTATTACAAGCCCTCACAAAATTACAAACCGCACCAAAGAAAATTTTATTAGCTAGTAGCGCCACGGTTTATGGCAATAGCCCCAATCATTTGTCTGTTGAAGATCAGCCCTTAACGCCAATTGATCACTACGCAATTAGCAAAGTCGCCATGGAAGATATGGCTAAAACTTTTTTCAATCGCTTACCGATTGTGATTGCCAGGCCATTTAATTACACAGGTCCTGGTCAAAAAGGAAACTTCCTGATTCCCAAATTGGTTGATCATTTTGCCAAGCGCAAATCTTTTATTGAACTTGGAAATCTGAATATCGAACGCGAATTCAACGACGTAAATATGATTTGCGATGCTTATCTAAAATTACTTGAACTTGGTAAAGCAAATGAAATCTACAACGTCTGCTCTGGACAAGCTCGCTCATTGCAGTTTGTCGTAGATACCCTTAAAAAGATAACGGGTCACGCCATTGAAATTCGCGTCAATCCGGACTTTGTACGCGCTAGTGAAGTGCATCGCATGGTTGGTAGCCCAGAAAAGCTAAAGCAGTTGCTTGCTGGCAATGGATTATCACTGCAAATACCTGCATTAGAAAATACATTTAAACAAATGCTTGATGCTTCTTCGAGCTCTTCCGCCTAAGGCTTCTGTGTGAAAGTTGCATTTGGAGCCACCCTCCTTGATCGAGGTTTAAATAACCCAAAGCAAGATGGAATTGATGGTATAGGCCAATACTGCCAAGCGCTTTTGAAGCAATACCAACAAACCCCTTCTGCCCCAACGATTGCTCCTTATTCTTTTGGGCAAGAACAAAGTAACTGTGGTGCTACTCTGTTGCCGAGCTACTCAAGTCATGCCCTAGGTGAGCTAAGCCATATACGTCCAGAAGCATTTTTCAAGGGCGCGGATCTAATACATTCAACTGACC
Source organism: Polynucleobacter sp. AP-Melu-500A-A1 (assembly GCF_018882125.1). Taxonomy (GTDB): domain Bacteria; phylum Pseudomonadota; class Gammaproteobacteria; order Burkholderiales; family Burkholderiaceae; genus Polynucleobacter. The sequence goes on along the minus strand of NZ_JACVOZ010000001.1, from coordinate 555,976 downwards.
AATTTATACCGATTACAAATAAGCCTTTACTTGCAACGGTTATGGATGTCATTCCCTTAAGTCATCCACAATTTCTGAAATCCCAATCGCGTTACTTCAAGTCATTTCTTTGGAAAAAACTCACCCAGCGTGCCGATCGCATTATTACGATTTCTGAATTTTCTAAAACAGAAATTACCAAGCATCTTGGATTTTCCGAAAATCAAATTGAAGTAATTCCACTGGGGATAGATAAGCGCTACTTTCAAAAAGTTTCCGATGCAGACAAACAAGCAACATTAAATGCTCTTGGCATTACAAGACCATTCTTTTTGTTTCTGGGCTCCATTCAGCCCCGCAAGAACTTAGTTCGCCTATTAGAGGCACATGCCAAACTTCCCGGCTCGCTAGCCCGTGACTACCCTTTGGTTATCGCTGGAAAACTTGCTTGGGATGATGGCAAGATCTTAGATGCAATTAATCAGGCCGTAGCTGAAGGTCGAGCTAAATGGCTTAATTACATTTCAGAAGATCAAAAGTATTGCTTATTACAAAGTGCTATGGCCCTCACCTTTGTGAGTCTGTATGAGGGTTTTGGCCTGCCCATTACTGAGGCCTTTGCCTCCGAATTACCAGTGATTACCTCCAATTGCACTTCTATGCCAGAGGTTGCTGGAAACGCAGCCATTGTCGTTGATCCACAAAACTCCCAAGAGATTACTGCGGCGCTTGAAGCTCTCATTCAGGACTCTGATTTGGCTGAACAATTGAAAGCTGCAGGACTAGAACGCTCTCAACTCTTTTCTTGGGAAGCGAACGCTCAAAAAACAGTCTCTACCTATCAAGCGATGGTTTGATACCCCAAATTGATTTATTGATTAAATTACTGTTATGAATTTACAAAAAAGAGATTGCTCATTTTTGTACGCCTTATTACTTGGGGCTGCTGCTTTTTTTATGGTGGTTGGATTTGCCCCGCTAAATCCCAATAATGCTGACTGGATATTGGGTCGTCTGGATCCTACCCAGCATTATCTAGGTTGGCTTTTTTTTCGTAATGGGCCATGGACTTTCCCAGTAGGCTTAAGTCCGCTCTTTGGCCAAGACTTGAGTAGCTCAATTGTCTACTCCGATTCAATCCCGCTGCTAGCTATCCCCCTTAAAGCTATCGGCCCTTTATTGCCAGATCGCTTTCACTACTTTGGTATCTGGATCTTTGCTAGCTTTCTATTACAAGCTTGGCTTGCATGGAAGATATTGGGGCTTTACTCCAATAGCAAGATGCTCAAACTTCTAGGATGCGGTTTATTTGTTTTCTTTCCACCAATGCTTTGGCGCATCAATACACCTGCTGGTGGTCATTCTGCTCTTGTGGGTCAATTTCTTGTTCTTTGGGCACTCTATTTAATTCTCAGACCCACTCAAAATAAACGCACTCTTCTTTGGGTGTTATTGCTGTCTACAGCGGTCATGACCCATTTTTATCTCTTTGCCATCGTCAGTTTGCTATGGCTAGCTGATTTGGCTAATCACCACTTTATTCAGCGTGATATCAGCGCTAAAAATGCCTTAAAGGAAATTCTTCTAGCATTAATCATTACCTTACTACTTGCATGGCAAGCGGGATATTTTGCAATCTCCGCCTCTCTCAACAGTGAGCGAGGTTATGGTTTTTATGGAATGAATGTCCTGGGGCTAATTGATTCTCAAGGTTGGTCATACATACTTGAAAGCAGAACAAATCCGTCCTCATGGGGAGAGGGATTTGCATACCTTGGGCTAGGAGCGATTATTGCCGGGCTATTTGCTCTCATTGCATTATTCAAAACCTCAGCCGGAAATATGCCTGCACTTAAAGCATTTTTCAGAAATCATCGCTTTCTTGGCGTGCTCATCATTTTCTTGACGTTTTTTGCCATCAGCAATCGAGTTGGGTTAGGTGACTTTAGTTTTACTTACCCCTTACCTGCCTGGCTATTGAAGGTGGCAGATACCCTTCGATCTTCTGCAAGAATATTTTGGCCCATTCATTACCTTTTAATCATTACGTTCTTTGTGGCAATAGTGAGAACGTTTTCTCACAAAGTGGCCCTGGGAATTATTACCGTTTGTTTTATTTTACAGGCCAGTGATACCAGTAAAGGTTGGTTGGAAAATCGTAAGCAATTGGCTACTCGCCATTCTGCTGAAGAGCACACTCATAATCTTAGCAATTCGTTTTGGAATTCTGCAGGAAAGTATTACAGCGACCTGACGATAGTTCCTTCAGTAAATAGGCCCCCTAATTGGGAAAATTTCTCCATCTATGCAGTGACCCATCATATGAGAACGAATGCCGCTCATATGGCGCGGGTTGATCTCGCCAAGCAAGAAGCGAGCAACGCCAAATTAAATCAGCAGATTGATACTGGCGCCTTTGATCAAGGCACGCTATATGTAGTAGAAAACCGCTTTGTCATTGCTGCCTTAGCAACAGCCTCTGACAATACAGCGATAGCCAAAATAGATACTTTTAATGTAATCGCTCCCAAATGGAATGACTGTAGCAATTGCCCTCCAATAGACCCAAAACTAATACTGAGTCGGGACCGCTATGCTTCAAAACTCGGCGAAGTGATTTCTTTTGCTAACTCATCACCCAATAGAAGTTATTACTTTCGGAGTGGCTGGTCTTGGTCTGAAGATTGGGGTACTTGGTCAGATAGCAAAAATGCAACTCTTAACTTTACTTGGCCACAACTTTCACCCAAATCACTCAATCTGCAATTTGATACCTTTGTTGTAAAAGGTAAGCACTTGGTTCAGGAAATTGATGTCAAGGTAAATGGGGTCTTTTACAAAAAACTATTCTTAACTCATGTTTACGACAATGAGCTAGACATTATTTTTACCCCAGAGATGAAAAAATCTAGATATCTATCCATTGAATTTGAAATGCATAATCTAGCAAGACCAGTTGACCTCATTGAAGATCGACCCGATCATCGAAAACTCGGTATTGGCATTAGAACTGCCATATTTAGATAAAGATCTTATTGGAACTGTGCAGCAATCAGACCCATTCCAAGCTTACGATCATCGCCAGGAACTCCGCCTACATCTTTAGGGCTAGCAGGATTCTTAAAGCGAAACTGTAACTCTAGATATTTCCGCTTATCGATATTGGGCGGTAGATTAATCAACCAAGTATTGGTATCTGAATTAGTTAAGGAAATAGATTGGGGTGGCATCTGATCTATAAAGACCTCAATATCCTGCTTAGGATGTAATGGACTCACAAAGGCCCTTACAGTTAATTTAAGCTGCTTTGGTAGGGCGCCTTGCGGAACCGGCAGAATCATCTTTGTCTGATCGCCATTACTCCATACGCCCCAGTCTTCCGGCCAGGCCCAGCTGCCGCCAACACCAATTAAAAAACGATTACCCAATTGCCCTTTGCCAAAACCAAAAGGCTTATTTACTACGATTTGCTTTGTGAGTTGATTAAGTTCATCACGCAGATTTTCTTGGATGACAGGACATTCTTTGCAGTTCTTCCAATTGGGAGCCAAGATGGCAAAGCCATCAAAACCAACCAATAAATCAGATTCGGGATTTGAATGAAAATAGGTGGGTAGCACTACATCGGGTTGCAATACATATAAGCTCTTCGGATTCCAGTTAGACCCATATAGGCTATTCATAAAGTTTTCTTGTGCTTTAGATAGCTTGCCAATATCAGCCCTTGCAAAGAACACCGCATTAGTCGACAAATGATGTTTAGCAGCATATAAGGCAATTTGATCCCATCCCGCAGCCTTATCCTGTGGAGGCACTAACTGAACCTGTTCATATTGCTGAGCAGCTTGAGTCCAGAATGGATTCTTTAGATTGAGCTCATGTGGAATATTTTTTGCAGGATCGGAAATTTTTTGATGCATCATTCGCCAGCCAGCACTAGTATCCATAACCTGCAAGAAGCATGCCATGCCCAGCAAGATGAAAGCAGCGCGCTTGGAATACGCTTTCAGGATAATCAAGATGCAAGCTAAATTTAATGCGTAGAACATGGGCCAGAAGAAACGTCCTGAAGCCCTAAAAATACTAGCGATGGTATATACGGAATCTGATATTCCAAATCCAAACTCTTTACGGCCAATCGCAATGTGATTACTAATAGCGAATAGCGCCAAAAATACCAAAGTAATTATTAAAAAACTATGTTGAAAAATTGTCTTCTGAAATAGCTTTCGTATATCTCTGTTTCTGATGAACTGATAAATGGCAAATGGCCAGAGTAGCAAAAGACCCAAGCCGAAATACATGTAGCCTTCACCGTAATCACTGGGTAATGGAAGATTACGCATGATGTAGGACCATCCCTTGGGATCAAAGGGCGATAGTAGGTTCATACGGAAAAAGCCATAGCCTCCTAATGAACCTGAGGCTGAGCTCACAGCAAAGTAACCTGCCTGCCACATGAAAAAGATAATCAAGGGCCCAATGAAAAAGATCTGTAGAGTGCCATCTTTTAAGCTTCTTAGTCGGCTGGCTTTTGAAAATACAATTTGGTCTACTAAATTTGCTACCCAAAGCGCGGCAACCATGACAAATAAAGAAAAATGGGTCAATACGGCAGCGCTAAGTAAAAGCCCCCAAAGGACGCCTTTATTCCATATCTTTGACATCCGCTCTGGCGAAAAGATTAAATAGAATGTAGCCAAGATCATGAAGTGTGCTACTAATGCAGTGTGCTGATTCACGCGCCAAAGCATTGGTGGTGCAAATACTAAAATTGCACATGCAAAAAATTGCAGCCATTTGTTTTGCGTCATTAAACCGATGACTAGCCATACAAAGTAGGCCTGTAATACAAAACAAATGAGCGTCCAAACTCCTAAATACTGGAATGTTTCAGGTAAGGCAAAACGGATAGCCTTAAATACAAAGGCCATCAACGGAATAGAATCAGAAAATACAATCGAACTACTGAAATCTAGGCCATATGTGGGATTTAATCCAATTGGGAAAGTCCAAGGGCTATTACGAAAGAACATCCAGCCTACATAATCTTTAAAGGGGTCTACGCCCTGTGCTAAATCTAAGACTGATGGGTTTAATGCCTTAAAGCCAACCACCATCAAGCACGCACAGAAACCCAAGCAAATTGGGATCAAAATACTCCAAGGTGAACGATGGGATTGATTCATATCACCCATATTATTCATAAGTTACAGCCTCTAGGCCAATTGCTAAAGGACGTTCATCGATACCAATGCCTAAGGCCTTAGGCGAAATAGCCGTCGGAAATACAAAGTCTACTTTTAATTTCTCGGGATTGAGTACTGAAGCAGGCAACGGCACCTCAATCTCATTCCCAAATCGCTTAACTAGAGTCGCCTTAGCTTGAGGAGCTCCATTAATCCAAATCTCGACATCTTGAGCGTTTTGCGATCCACCAATAAATGCCTGAGCATCAATAATGAGCTTTTTAGGTATCTGTGCAGGCAAAGGCAAAGTGATGGATGCATTTTTGTCTAGTGACCATACACCCCAATTCTCTGGCACAGACCAGCCACCGCCTAAATAGACCTTAGCGTATTTACCAAAACGAGATAAATCAATACGCTCACCAAGACGGGTCAGGCGCTCATTTTGGATTGATGGGTTGATTTGCGCTGCTTCATTAATTTTTAGACAACCCTGGCAAGTCTTCCATCCAGGGGCAAAGACATTAATCTCATTAAAGCGGGCTAATAAATCCGCTTGGGGATTCATAGCCTTTATAAATTGAGGCACATAATTATCTTCGACAATATAGAGTGTATCTAGCTCAAACTTTCCTTGCGCCAACATTTCTTTTAATTTTTGATTTGAGCGCTCAATCTTTTGTTGATCAACCCTACCCATAAATACTGAATTAGTACCTAACTGGTTTTGAGCTGCGTAATTAGCAAACTTTTCCCATATGGCCTGCTCATTCCAGACGGGCACTCGTACTACTTTCTTGTAATACTTAGCAGCATCAGTCCAGAAGGGATCGGAAAGGGATGAAGCTGGCTGGGCACCAGGATGGCTAATCTTATTTTTAATCTCTAACCAGGCACCACTGGTATCGATGATTTGAATTGCCAAGGCAATGCCTAAAACTGCTGTAGCAATTTTCTTAGAATAGCCCTTAATTAAGAAATAAATTCCTGCAAATGCGACAACATAAAAGACTGGCCAAAATATTCGAGCAGAAGCTCGCAGAATGCTGGCAATTGACAATAGTTTAGGTGTCAGCGGAACAGTAAAAGTCCAAGGGCCAATACCAATATTGTTTGAAAGTGAAAATAGCATCAAACAAATCAAGCACAAGAAAATAAATACATGCCCACGTAATAACTGAGCAAACTTTTCACGGTGCTTTGCCATCATTGGTAATGAAATTAATAGCACTGCAATGAGGCCCAGCCCTAAATAGACAAAGCCCTCGTAGTTGTTATTAGCCCTTACCCATGGCAAGTTATATAGGAATGACCAGTTAGCTGCATCAAATCCACTTGGATCAAAGAGTGCCAACAGGTTCATGCGATATGTACCAAAGCCCGTTTCTCCTGGGCTCACATTCATGAAGTAGCCAGCCTGCCAGGCGATAAAGATGGTTGTTGAAAATGCGCAGACCATCTCTAATAGCACTTGCAAAATACTGAGCTTTTTCTGGATGATTAATTTATCCAGTAGATCCGCTAACCATAGCGCCGCCAACATGGCAAAGGTATAGGGGTGAATCATCAAAGTGCATGGCAACAAGATTGACCACCACAGCACTCTTTTATTTTGAGTAGGCCTCAATATCAAATAGATCGCAGCCAATATTGGAAAATGCCCAATCGTTGAATTATGAAATCCAATCTGCGAAAACATTGGTGGTGAAAATAGTAGCAATCCCGTTGCAAGTATCTTTATCCAAAGTTCTTTGGTGATAAGTCCCATGAGCAACCAAGCCATCCACGCCTGCAATACAAAACAAAGCAGAATCCAAATACCCCAAAACTGAAATGGCTCGCCCAACAATGCAGAGAATGGCTTAAAGACCATTGCAAACAATGGCATAGAGTTGGAATAAATAATGGAGGAGCTAATATCCAATCCAAAATTGGGGTTGAGGCCAATTGGAAAGGTCCAAGGACCATAGCGGTAAAAAGCCCACCCCAAATATTCTAGGGTCATATCAAAATCAGCCAAGAGCCAGCTGACATTACGAGGATTGAGAATGCTTAGACCGACTACTGCAAAAAAGGCAGCAATACCCATAGCAATGGGTATTAGATTAGTCAGGCTTGCCTTAGAGGGTTGAGATAACTCGCTCATAAAAGCATTATCCTCGACGCGCTAGCAAGTACCCCATTAAGCAACTTGCTTATTTTTAGCCCTAAAGCGCGACCTAATCTTTTCAAATGGTCTTTCGACATACAGATGAATCAAGATAGACATCAGAATGATGTAGCCGTAGGAAACCACACCAATGGCGCTTTCACTAGTCAAATTGAAGAATTTAACAATTGGGCCAACAATATCAATTCGCAAGGCCCAAACTAAATACATAGGATAAGAAAGTTCTCCAATAAAGCGATCCCACTTATTGGATTTGGAGTAATAAAAGATGAAGGGGGTTACAGTAGCCAATAAGAGATAAAAGAGTCCCTTTTTAAACTCATAGCCAGCAACGATATTGGGGAAGAAAAAGATAAACCCAATGAGTAGCGTCGTTAGCCACTTCCCAAGTAAGTTATATAACTCAGGATTGGAGTCAAACTTAATCTTCGAGTAGAAGCAATATGCTACAGCGCCCATCATAAATAAAGCTAGCTCACTTGGGAAAAAACGGTAGCCCCAGGGGTCATCATATTTACCATGCATAAGTAAATAAATGCGAATCAGCATAGAGGCGATAAATACGATAAATATGTATTTAAATTTCTTAATAAAGAGCAAAGGCGCCAAAATATAAAGGCTAATTTCAACGCCAAGAGTCCATGCTTGCGGAATTAGTAGATAACGCCAAATAGGCGGATTAGAGCTATTAAAGTTACTAACAAAATGCAAATGTCCATCCTGCAGACCCAAGAACATCGCCCAATCTTGCAAGATCATGGTGGCATTTGTAAAAATGAGGTAAGCACTAAGCAAGGGCGGGAAAGTAAAAATATTTTTTAATTCACCGGGCTCAATGAGGTTAATGACTAAGTTAGTAGCGGCAATCACAAAATAGGCTGGATAAAGCCTTAAGAATCGATTAATCCAAAAATCTTTTACTGAGTTGTACTGGGTATCCCAAATCATGGCGATATAAAAGCCCGATAAAACAAAGAAGGCCTCGACGGCCGTGTCCGTACCAACTAACTTATAAGTTGGAAAAAACGTAAAGTGCCCCACGACAACGGAGTAAGCCAATAGAAATCGAATAAGGCCCATTTGATATATTTTCTTAGATCGAAATAAATCTCATTCTAATGCTCGGGCTCATTTCTTAACCCCTTAATTAAGGCTAGACTAGCGAGAAAATTGAATAGCCACTATGCCGATGCCCAACTTCCTCTCATCTGGGCCAAATCCTACTGCCTGAGGGCTGATGGCATCAAGAGAGCGAAATTCAATCACCAATGGCTCTCCCGGTGTTTTAAGGCCTTTGGGTAGCTTTACTTCGATTAGATTGTCTTTGGCATTCTTGAGAACCATTTGATCGGCTAAACGAATACCGTTAATTGCAATATCGACTACTTGCTCTGGATGGTTTTTCGATAAAAAGGCATTCGCTTTAATAATTAATCTTGAAGGACCGCCCTCAGGCATCGGCAATATCACTTTTGCCTGTCCATCGATAGCCCAAGTACCCCAATCCTCAGCAAATCCCCAACCACCCAACATAAAATTCGCGCGACCATTCCCAGATTTAGTGAAATCAACCACCTGACCAAGCTTCAAGATAGGTGCAAGTTGATTCAGCTCAAGCTCTTGAGGAACTTGAATACAACTTGTACAAGCCTTCCATCCCGGAGCCAACAAATTAACCCTATCTATTCTGGCTAAAAGGTCTTTTTGAGGATCATATTTAATTTGATCAGGGGAGTTTTTCCAATCCTGAAAAACATATAGGGTTTCTCTATTTATAGGACCTTGATGCAGCTGTTGATTCACTGCGCTAAATGATTGAAGTGTCTTATTAAGATCAGCACGTGCTAGATAGGCAATATTGCTAGCCATCTGGTTTTCAGATGCATAAATCCCAAATTGTTCCCAGTTTTCTTGGCCACCGGTCGTAACGAGATTTTTGTAATGTTTTCCAGCGTTCTTCCAAAAAGGATCTTGAAGTGCGGTTTTAAATTGATCAGAAGTGCTCAGGGACACTTTTTCTCTGATTAGCAACCATCCCGCGCTGGTGTCTACAACTTGAATGGTTGCCGCAATTCCGAGCAATATAAGAACATTCTTTACGCTATAGGACCTTATAAGTACATATAAGATAGCTAAAAGAATGGTGTAATAGATTGGCCAGAATAAACGTGACGAAGATCGTACGATGCTTAATAAGCCTATGATGAATTCTGGTAAAGGCATCCTTAAATTCCAAGGGCCAAAACCGATATGGTTACTAAAGCTAATTAACGCTAGAACTATGAGAGTACTAATCAGAAATGGGTAACTCTTCCAAGCCCTACCTAGTGAATGACTAAGATTAAATCCGCCCTTGATTACGGCAAATATTGTGCTCAGTAAGAGTAATAGAGACCCAGCCCCTAGATATTGAAAGCCTTCACCATTAGCTGCCTCCACAACATCTTGCAGTGGAATGGGTCTTAACCAATACGACCAGCCCCTAGAATTAAACAACGCCAAGAGATTAGTACGAAAATCTCCAAATCCACGAGTAGCGCCAGATGCACCTTCAATCGCAAAGTATCCGGCTTGCCAAGCGATGAATCCAGCAACACTAATTAATAGCGCATTCTCAAGAAGTGCTTCTTTATATGAGCTGCTTTTTTTAACAAAAACTCTATTACACAAATCTGCAAACCATAAAGCTAATACCATTACAGCCAAATAAAAATGTGTAGATACTGCAATGGATAGCAAGATAATCCAAGCCAGTGAATGTAAATATTTTTTCTTAGCCTCTGTACTTTCAGTTATTGGCTTTAAATTCAAATATAGGGCTGCCAAAATGATGAAGTGCCCCATCAAGCTTTCATGAAGGCTTAAACGGAAAATTAAGGGAGGGGAAAATAAAAAGAAAATACTGCCCAGACATTGAATTGCAATACTAGTAGTGATGAGTCCAATCAATCGAAATGCAAAATAAGCTTGCAATACAAAACAGAGGAGGACCCATATTCCTAAATACTGAAATGGATATGGCAAGAACTGGGAGATTGCCTTAAAAGGAATCGCCAATAGCGGAATAGAGTCAGTGAAGACGATGGAATTACTAAATTCCATTCCATAGAGCGGATTTAGGCCAACTGGCCAAGTCCAAGGACTATTACGATAAAAAGCCCAGCCAAGGTAATGCTGTAAGGGATCGCCACCCACCAACCAAGCAACATTGGTGGGATCCAGAAATCTAGGTCCAGCAATCACAAGAAATGCCATTACCCCAATCAAAATTGGGTATAAATAGCTGTGTTGTTTGCTTGAATTCAATTCAATATCCGAATCTATGGGTAGCAATTACCGTCATTTTAAGTATTAAAGACATAATAACCATCTGAAACCATTTGATATAGCAGCACTCACCCTAACTCAATGAGTACAAATAAGCCCTCTCCAAAGTTGATGTCGCTGATCCTCGTAATCATTGGGGTGATATGGATCGTATATTCCCTGCAATTTCTGAATCAAGGCATCTTCTGGGACCTAGGCATTTATGAAAAAGCAGTTGGGGTATTTAGTACTGGCGGCAATCCATACGAACTTAATGGCTACCTATCTTTTGTTTATCACCCATTAGTACTGCGTTTCATGGCGCTCTTTGGCAATTATCTGGGTATAGCTTTGATGGGTGCCTATTTAGCTAGTTTGCTATTCTTTATCAGTAGCTTAGGTAGCAACCGCTCTTGGTGGCTCTATAGCTTTCTTGCTTTTGCCTATTGCGGCATTGGCACCATCTCCATCGGCAGCGGAAATGTCACCGTCTTTTTTCATTTAACGCTGCTCGGTATTTTGCTCAGAAGCATTCGCCATGAAGAGGCTTTAGAAGGCAACTCTAGTAAGCTTGCTGGTGTATTGATTTTGACAGTGGTCATATTTAGTTTAGTAAAGCCCTATATGTTGGCTTACCTACTCATTCCTGTAGTTTCTACCTGGAAGACTGCGCAGCAAAAATCGATCTGGTCGCTTACATTGCTAGCAGGTGCTTTATTAGCCCTCATCCTTCTTTTAAGCTCACTCTATTTCGGTGCTGAATTCCAATACTTCTTATCGGCAGTCCAAGGTCAAACGATTGGCAAACGGGATTTAGGCTATGGCCTTGTGATGTATTTCTATGAGTATTATCTAAGCGCTAGTTCTCTGATCTATCGTGCTTTTGTCCTGCATTTTGCAATCCTTAGCGCCATTATTTTGATTGTTCTTTTCCTGGCTAAACGCTCTGGACTTCACAACAGCGCAAGATTTACTTTGCTTCTCTATTTTTTACTGACTATTCTCAATCCCAGACTTAAAGTCTACGATCTCTTTCCTGCGCTGATTGCCTTATTTATTTTTGCATCGCCTCTAAGACAGGGATTTATGACTAAATGGCTATTTGTTATCGGATACGCCTTATCACTGAGCCAGTTGGTTGGTACACCGTTATTTGCCCATACAGGCATCCTATCTGACCCACTTAACGTCTACTATCTGACTATGGGCTTAGTCTTCATTGGGCTATTACCCACATTGATTTCAAAACTGGGCTATTCTTTGAAGCACTAAACTAATTTTTATAATATTTAATCAAGCAATTGGAGAAACAGCATGGCAAAAATTGATCTACGTAATTCAGTAACGGAATGTGCCCAGTCAATCAAAAAAGAGAATGCTGGCAAGTTCTACAACTATGGCATCCAAGACTGCATCAAATCCATTGCGGCACAAAAGTAATCATTATTTTGATTAGTTTTTCTCAGTTCTCTTTGGGCAAAAAAAAGCCACCCTAAGGTAGCTTTCTCTTCAATGCTGTATTTAGCTAAAGGGCTATTAAGCCTTCTTAGCGTAAGCAGAGCACCAACCTTTGCCAGCAACTTGCTTACCTGCAAACAAGGAGCAGCCACCAGCAGCTGAATCAGGCTTACCTTGATACAAGGCACAGTTACTGCACTGTTGACCAGCAGCGTATTTAGCATACTTTGCTTTATCTACTTTAGAGGCATCAGCCTTGTAACCCAAAGCAGCAGCTTGTGGGTCAGTTTCTGCAACCATGGCTTGAGCTTGAACTTTACTGTTCAAAGCTAATGTACAAGCACCAGCAGCAGACAAAATCATAAATTGGCGACGACTATTTTTCATGTGAACTCCAAAGATTAAAGAATGTGGGAGGATCAAAACTAAATGCTAGAACGAATCATAGTAGAGGAAAGAAATCTCTACCATGAGCTTCATAATCGATTGATTTATATAGCTATTTTGTTGAGAATTGTTCTCAAGCAGCTATTGAACTGAGTCTTACTTCCAACCCTTGAGATTCATGCAGTTTGCCCACTGCTTGTAGTGCACACCTGAACCAGACTCTGGGTAGTCCTGCTTGCACTCCGCAATATCTTTACGAAAAACATCTTTATTATTTTTATTGGGATCAATATTTTCAGATGGGAAGCCCGCGCAGGCAAAGAGCATTCCGAACGCAGAAAATAGAATGAGGTGTTTGAAAGTAGATAGCATCATTGGTTTACCGATTTGATCGAGAGACAGCTTTCATATAAGAGCCATGATCCCCGCAGGCACGATTAAAAGCTACTGCAGCTAAAGACTCTTTACCTTCAATGGTTCCGCGAATCATACTTCCCGCACTTCCCTTCCCTCGTACCTGAACACTATAGGTATTACCTTGGCAATTCGCAGTAAAAATGAAATCACCTTTTTTTGGAAAGTCTTTATCTAGAACGAAAGATGCGATTTTCATCTCCCGAATATCCTTCTTACTATCAACTATCAAGACTTCGTTATCAATGACTTCAAAAAATGTTGGGAAGTTAGGGGCTGCAGGAGTTAAGGCATCAGAGGCCTGAATAATCGGATCGGTACTTTGTACTTTTTCCGTCTTCACTTGGCCATCTTGATACAAGAAATAATTAATATTTTTTTCATCGATAAATTTACGGCCACATATTTTGCTGCGGATATAGGCCATCGCTGTTTTTGGACGAATCTTAATCCAGCCATATTCTTTGGTTAGATCATTGGCCTGACTCAATGCTAGTGATGGCGGGAGATTCTGGGCATAAAAGATTTCTGACCACTGATGATTACCTAAGCAATCTAATTTTTGGCGGTAAGGCCCAACAATAGTGGGATTAAATCTATCGAGACGATTCTTTTCCCGGGGGGCTATAAAAGCATCAAATGTAATGACGCCATCCTCATCTTCACTCAAGGTGTAAGGGTCATAAAACCAGTTCTTTGTAGAGGATTCAGCAAGCAAGATCCACGAGCGGTCTTGGTAATCCTTTAAGTTTTCAGGTGGAATCTGAAAAAAAGGATTTTCTACCTTAGGACTAGTGATCTTGTCGACATCTGGTGGCTGAGGCAAGAAAGTACACCCAGCAATCAGCAAAGACACTAGCGAAAGTAGAAAGAGGGATTTTCTCATCCGTCTATTTTCGCTCAATGAGCGCTAAGAACTCTCGACGAAGATTGGCATCCTTCAAGAATGCGCCACGCATCACACTATTGATCATTTTGGAGTCGCCATCTTTCACACCGCGCCATTGCATGCAAAAGTGATCAGCTTCCATGACTACTGCAACGCCAACAGGCTTAATCTTTCTCTCCAGCATATCGGCCAACTCCACCACTGCTTCTTCCTGAATCTGAGGGCGACACATGACCCACTCTGTCAGACGTGAGTACTTAGACAGACCAATTAATGCAGAGCTCTTGTTTGGTAGAACACCAATCCAGATACGGCCCATGATTGGACATAAATGATGGGAGCACGCGCTACGCACTGTAATTGGCCCAATAATCATTAACTCATTTAAGCGACTGACATTGGGGAACTTGGTTAAGGCTGGCTGCTCAACATAACGCCCATTAAACACTTCCTTAACATACATCTTGGCAACTCGACGACTGGTATCCCGCGTATTGTGATCACTCTGCGTATCAATCACCAAACTTTCTAAGACGGCCTGCATTTTTTCAGCCACCTCATTAACCAAGCCCTCTAATTCACCGGGTTTAATAAAAGCGGAAATATTGTCATTCGCATGAAAGCGCGCATTTTGAGCCTTTATGCGGCGACGAATAATAGTTGATAAAGGCAGACCTTCGTCCGCTTTTGTTGTTTTAGCAAGGTTTGCATAGGCACTTTTTTGAAGCACCACTTTCTTGGCTGGCGTTTTTACAGTGGTAATTCTTTTGACTGCAACTTTTTTAGTGGGCATAAATTGTGAAAGTCTCGATGAATATTTTTAGAAATACTGAATTTTAAATTTGTAAAAGCAAGCTCACAACACAGATAATGCCGATCAACCAAACAATCGATCTGGTCGTAGGCCAATTAGCTACGTAGCACGCTAAATAGGCAATACGTGCCAAAACAAAACCTACTGCCAACAGATCAATGCGTTCTTGGGGAACGTGTTCGATCGAAGCAATAATAACTGCGGCAAAAAAGAAAGGTAAGGATTCAAATAGATTGGCCTGAGCTGCATTAGCACGCGCCCTAAATCCAGTCTGTTTAGCTAACCATTGACGCGGCAGGCCATTGTCGTAGCCTTCCCAACCTTTTTTGGCAATACCAGTAGCCACATAGGGAAGTAAACCCATAACTAATATGCAAAAGTAAGCAATGGTCATGTACTTTCCTTTTCACTGGCAACTACTGTTTTCTTTTTACTACCAATGCGTGACTCTGTGCCATTCATCAGGTTTTGAATATTGCTGCGATGACGCCAAATGAGTAACAAACAGACTACCAAGAGAGCTGCACCCATGGGCTGAAAGCCAAACAAAAATACAAAATAGATGGGGCCAAATACTGCAGCAGCAAGGGCAGCTAGAGAGGAATAGCGCATAAAAATTGCCATAATAATCCAAGTACTTAAAGTAGCAGCGCCTAATATCCAATTAATACCAAACAAAATACCGCAGGCAGTGGCAACGCCTTTGCCGCCTTTAAAGCCATGGAAGATCGGAAACAAATGGCCCAAGAACACAGCAATCACCACGCCACATAAAACCCAAGAACCCATGGTCGATGACAAGGACGCATCACCCAAAAGAATGCGGGCTAGTATCACCGCAATGTAGCCCTTTAAAGCATCGCCAATTAAAGTCAGAACGGCAGCCAATTTATTTCCGGTACGTAATACATTGGTTGCGCCAGGATTACCTGAACCATAAGAATGTGGGTCCGGTAAACGCATGCACTTGCTCACGACTACCGCAAAAGATACTGAGCCAATCAAATACGCAATCGGAATGAGCAGTAAGGCTAAATTTTGATCCATAGCGCTATCTTAAACAGTAATAGGAAAATTCACGGTGATGGAGCTTGGGCATTAAATTAGCTACCCCGTGGATGGTGCTGCTGATGAATCGATTTGAGGCGCTCCCTGGCCACATGGGTATAGATTTGGGTAGTTGAGATATCGGCATGTCCCAATAAGAGTTGCACCACCCTAAGATCTGCCCCATGGTTTAACAAATGTGTTGCAAAGGCATGGCGCAGCGTATGAGGCGATAAGGCGACCGGGATATTGGCAATGGTGGCATAGCGCTTAATCAGCGCCCAAAAGGCCTGTCGCGTCAATCCTGTGCCCGTATGGCGCCCGACAAAGACAGCATCCGTTGTTTTGCCCTCTAGCAGCGTTGCTCTGGCCTCTGCTAAGTAACGTCGAAGCCATTGCCCTGCCTCGCCGCCAAACGGCACTAAACGCTCTTTACCGCCTTTGCCGTTGACCACTCGAACTACGCCTTCATTCATCCCCAGGGCAACGGTTTTTAAAGAAACAATTTCGGAAACGCGTAAGCCACTGGCATACATTAATTCAAGCATGGTGCGATCACGTAAACCCAGAGGCGTGTCAATATCAGGAGCACCTAGTAATGCAGTCACTTGCTCTTCGCTTAAGGTCTTGGGAAAACGCATGGCTTGTTTAGCAGCACGCAATCCGATGCAAGGATCTGATTTGACTAAATTGATACGCAACGCATGGCGATAAAAACGCTTGAATACCGTAAGCCGTCGATTGGCGGTCGTCGCCTTATCAGCGCGGCGATAAGCAAAGTAGGCGGTTAAATCTTTTTCACTAACACCATATAAATCAGCGCTAGATTGTTTGTAGAGCCATTGCGCTAACAGCAGGAGATCACGTCGGTAGGCCGTCAGGCTATTTTGTGCAAGGCCATCCTCAAGCCAGCAAGCATCACAAAAGCGCTCAATAGCCTCTTGGCTAGCCGGCGCAATGTCAGTAGGTACAGCCTTTAAGCTAGTACCTACTGCTGATACTTTTTTAGTCACGGAAGTTATTAAAACCCAAAGGTGCTTCGGTAATTTCCTTACGTAACAGCGTCATCACTTCTTGCAAGTCATCACGCTTCCCACCAGTAACACGCACTGCATCACCTTGGATGCTGGCTTGTACTTTGATCTTGCTATCTTTAATAATGCGCACGACTTTTTTAGACAAGTCTGAAGTAATGCCTTTTTGAATCTTCATGGTTTGCTTGCGCTTGTCGCTACCAATCGTTTCTTTTTTGTCATCCTTTAAATAACGGACATCAACGTTGCGTTTAGCCATCTTGCCAAAGAGCACATCACGTACTTGACCTAATTTGAAATCGTCATCGCCAAACAAAATCAGCGTTTCGTCTTTTTGCTCTACTCGGCTATCAGAACCTTTGAAGTCAAAACGATTGCTAATTTCTTTATTCGATTGCTCAATCGCATTTTTAAGCTCAACCATATCGGGTTCGCAAACCACGTCAAATGAGGGCATAACTACTCCTTGTATTTTTGTATGACATCTTTACTGAATAAGGCAATATTTAACGCACTATTGGGATTTTCCAGAAAATTCTCCCGGAAATCCGAAGACGAATAAGATTGTGGCATGAACTGTGCAAAAAATGCGCCCCTTCCACCCAAATTGACTCCGAATCTCGGGCTCAAATCCAGAAATACCTTCGGCTTGGAGGTAAATGCCGAACGCGCATTTGAGATTAGTGATCCAGCACAGCTGCCCGCTTTATTTAAAGAGATCAACGAGAAACATTGGTCTTGGCGTGTTTTAGGAGGGGGTAGCAATGTGATTCTGCCTCCAAATCTAGATGGCGCCACCTTGCTGATGAATATCATGGGTCAAGAAGTGATCCGTGAAGATGAAGGCAATACCTATCTTGCCGTAGGGGCTGGGGTCAATTGGCATGACTTAGTCGCTTGGACTCTTCACAAGCAATTATTAGGCTTAGAAAATTTAGCCTTGATTCCGGGAACGGTTGGCGCCGCCCCAATTCAGAATATTGGTGCTTATGGTGTTGAGATCACCCAATACATTGATGGCGTTGAAGTCTTCGACAGCAAAACCAATACATTTATTACGTTTAGCAATGAAGACTGTCAGTTTGCTTATCGCGATAGCTTCTTTAAACGCAACCCCAATCGCTTTATCGTCATCAAGGTAATCTTTAAGCTTCCCAAAGCATGGCAGGCTAGAGTGCACTATGCCGATCTCGCCAATTTCTTTTCCGAAATAAGTAATTCCAAGCCAAGCGCTCAAGAAATCTTTGATGCGGTTTGCCAAATTCGGACTAAAAAATTACCTGATCCAAAAGTTATTGGTAATGCTGGTAGCTTTTTTCAGAACCCGGTACTTGGCGAAGATCAATACGAGCAACTGCTTCAAAAATTCCCAAATGTCGTTTCATATCCCGATGCTGACGGCCAGTGTAAGCTCGCTGCAGGTTGGTTAATTGATCAATGCGGCTTTAAAGGGCAGCGCGTAGGCGAAGTAGGCGTTTACGAAAAACAAGCATTAGTCATCGTCAATCATGGCAATGCCACTGCAGCAGATATTTTGTCACTCGCCAAAACGATCCAAGACTCAGTGCAAGAAAAGTTTGGTGTCACTTTAGATATTGAGCCCAATATCCTTTAAGCGTATTTAGGCGCATTACTGTTGAGTTTTGACTTCACCCAACTTGACATTGGCATTACCCTTCGCAAGCCGAATTTCATATTCAGGGCCAATAGTAAGTTCGCCTGGTTCTCGCACTGCATGCAAACCTTCAGCAACGTTGAGGATGACGGCATAACCCCGCTCTAGGGTGCGCTGAGGGTTCAGCATCTCTAACTGGGACTGGAAATGGACCTGATTGCGTTTCCAAGAATCCATCCTGACTGACCAGGCTTGCCCAAGGCGTAATTGCCAGTTCGTAATCTGCTCACGCATCCGCTCTGGATTCGGCAGCGCATGGCTTAAGCGGAGTGCCAATTGATCTAAAGTTTGCGCCTCACGCTCAACACGTTGACGTACACGTTGCAACATCGCATGTTTGATGGCTTCCAACTCTTGGAGCATCTGATCTTTGCGTGGCGCTGCTAACTCTGCTGCGCCTGTTGGTGTTGGTGCACGCAAGTCTGCAACAAAGTCTGCGATGGTGACATCGGTTTCATGACCGACACCACTGACTATTGGAATGCTCGATTGAGCAATCGCATATGCCAATTGCTCATCATTAAATGCCCAGAGATCTTCAATACTGCCACCACCTCGTACCAATAAAATAACATCGACTGCTTTTTCTTTTTCAGCCGCTTTCAGCGCGGAAATAATTCCGGCAGGCGCATCCGGTCCTTGTACCAAGGTCGGATAAATCACAATCGGAATATGGGGCGCTCTTCTAGCCAGCGTAGTTAAAACATCTTTTAATGCTGCTGCTTGTGGTGACGTAATAATGCCAATCGATCGTGGATGCGATGGAATCTCGCGCTTGCGCTCAACATCAAATAAACCCTCTTTGGCTAATTTGGCTTTGAGCTTTAAAAAGGCCTCGTATAAACCACCCATCCCAGCACGGCGCAAGGATTGAATGGTGAGCTGTATGTCACCCCTGGGAACGTACATCCCTAAGTTGGCACTGACTTCTACTAAATCCCCCGATTGGGGCATAAACCCGACTTGGCCATTGCGACCACGGAACATGACGCATTTAATTTGCCCCTCTTCATCCTTCAGAGAGAAGTACCAGTGCCCACTGTCATAAGCCTTGAAGTTCGAAATCTCCCCGCTAACCAAGACGGTATCGAAACGCTCTTCTAAGGAGGCTGCAATGGCGCGGTTTAGATCGCCAACAGTGAGGACTTCCCTTGATATTTCCGACATTTTTTCTCTTTATCTTTTAAAACATAAGGCTGGGAGCGCCATAAATATCCACAGAAGCCCACAGACTCTCAATTTACCTTAAATAAGTGAGTAATCACTCACCCAAAACGTCTCATAAATCCAACATATACATGTTAAGCTATTGATTATTATAGGTAAATTAAAGAGCCTATTTTAAGTAATTTACCCCTAAATAACCCCACTCTACGATCAATCAATGACTTACGGCGCCATCCTAAAAAAGTTACACACAGAGTTATCCACAGGCTAGCTTTCAGAAAACGCTTTTTTAATTCAGCTAAAGTACTGAGCTTATGTACTCAATCTTACTGTCTGCCGGCTGGCCGATCTGGCCTCTTCTGATAATTTCGATCCTGGGATTGGCTATTGTCATTGAGCGAGCCTGGTATTTGCGTCAAATTCAGGTTTTTCCCAGAGATTGCCTTGAAACTGCCTTTGGCTTGGCAAATGCTATTTCTAGCGGCAAATCCATCCCTGATTCGGAAATTGCCGCCCTCAAACAAACTTCCCCTGCAGGCAGTCTATTTGCTTGCCTCTTGCGTGAGAAATTAAACGGCAATAGCGCTGACTCCGCCATCGAAGAATTACAAGCCACTGCACAATCCGTCTGGTTAAAACTCGATCGCTATTTAGGCATCCTAGCCACAATCGCCACTATTGCCCCGCTACTCGGCTTATTTGGCACCGTCGTGGGCATGATTGAGATCTTTGGTAGCCAAGGCGCCATCAATGGTGGCGCTGGTAGTCCACAGCAATTAGCGCATGGCATTTCTGTAGCGCTATACAACACTGCATTTGGATTATTAATCGCGATTCCTGCATTAGCAGCTTGGCGTGGCTTACGTGCTCTGGCTAATCAGCGTCAACGCGAGTGTGAAGAATTTACAAGGCAGCTATTTAAAAAACTCTATCCAACTACAGAGTCTAATACTTCGCCATGAGTTGGTTAGATTCACACGCTCGCAGAAAATTTTCTCTTGGGGAAATTGCGAGCCCTGCAGAGCCCGAGATCAATCTCATTCCATTTATTGATGTGCTGTTGGTAGTACTCATTTTCTTAATGATTTCCACCACGTTTACCCGTTTTCAAGAATTGGCAATCACCTTACCTACTGCTAATGGCAGCGAGTCACAAGCGGAAGTAAAACAAATTCATATTGCGGTGAGTCGTGATGGTCGTTTTGCGGTCAATGGCAAGGTTGCCGACCGCAGCCAGTTGAGCGCATTACTCAACCAACTAAGCAATCAAAGTGGCTCCTCTAAAGATGCACCCAATGCCATGCAAGTTAATATTGATGCTGATGCCAGAGCGCCACACCAAGCAGTGATGAGCGCCCTAGAAGCAGCCCGCGATGCTAATCTATCGAACATTGTCTTTAGCAGTCAAACAAAAAAATAATTAAGCCAATGTCAATTTCTTTCTTTCGCAAAGCACCCCAGTTTTGGGAAAGACGTGGGCCAACAAGTATTGTGTTGTGGCCTCTCTCTTGGATACATGGACTCGTACTACGTGTACGAAAACTGATTCAAGATCTAGGAATTAGTAAACAAAAATCGGCGCCTGTTCCTATCATCATTGTTGGCAATATTCGTGTTGGTGGCACTGGTAAAACACCCATCGTTATTGCATTAGCAGAACGCTTAAGTCAGCTCGGTTGGAAACCCGGAATTATTAGCCGAGGCTATGGCTCCACATTAAAAATAAGTCCTCAACAGGTGCATAGCGATTCTGATCCTACTGAGGTGGGTGACGAACCCGTGCTCATTGCAAAACGGACTCATGATCAATTTCCGATTTGGGTATTTCCAAAACGCAATCTATCGATTCGGGCGCTGCTAAAGCATTCACCTGAAGTGAATGTCATCATCAGCGATGATGGCTTGCAACATCAAGGTTTGGTTCGCTGGCCCGCACGTGAAGGTGGCCGTGATATTGAATTTGTTGTGCGCGATGCTCGGGGTGAAGGTAATGGTTTCTTATTACCCGCAGGGCCATTGCGTGAGTCTGCCAGTCGTGAACGAGATGCTACCTTACTGACTGGCAAACAAAAGGCTAGCAAATCTCATGGTTTACTCGATGAATATTTTTTAGGGCGCCGTGCTTTCAGCATGACCGGAGAATTAGACACACCCTATCAATTAATCAATCCAAGCAATACGCAAAGTCTAGAATCGATTGCAAGTACTTACTTGCCCAATAAGATTACCGCTGTCGCCGCATTGGGTAACCCGCAGGGCTTTTTTGATGATCTGCTTAAACACGGCATCGCTAGCAAGTGCATCCCTCTTCCAGATCATGCGACATTTACAGCCGCGTTCTTTAGCTCAATGAACGCGAGTTGCATCCTCATTACTGAAAAAGACGCCGTGAAGTGCGCCGGAATTAATGATGAGCGTATTTGGGTAGTTCCCATGAGCTTGCGTATTTCGGATAGCCTGGCTGAGTGGCTGCAATCTATCCTCCAAAGACCCGATCCAAACCGTTACACTTTGTAATTCATATACCTGACAACTTCATACGAAACACGACACATCATGGATAAACGCCTTCTCGATATTTTGGTCTGCCCTTTGTGCAAAAGTCCTTTGCATTTAAATGCAGAAAAAAATGAGTTGATTTGCAAAGCAGATCGCTTGGCGTACCCGATTCGCAATGACATTCCCGTAATGATGGTAGATGAAGCACGCAGCATTAGCGCTGACGAATTCTAAGATTTACTTATTAATAATCTGATGAGTAATACATCCAAGGCCCCTGAATTTTTAGTGGTCATTCCTGCGCGCTTAGGTTCAACTCGCTTACCTCGCAAACCACTGGCTGATTTAGGTGGCAAACCGATGGTGATAAGAGTTGCTGAACGCGCCAAACTATCAAATGCACAAAGTGTGGTGGTAGCCACCGACTCACCAGAAATTCAGGCGGCATGTGATGAACATCGGATTGAATGCTTACTCACTAGTCCAGATCATCCCACGGGAACCGATCGTATTGCTGAAGTGTCACAATTACTTCAATTGCCACCTAATGCAATTGTGGTTAATGTTCAGGGTGATGAGCCCCTCATTCCTCCAGAGCTCATTAATCAAGTCGCACAAACCTTGGCTGATAATTCTAGTTGCGCGATCTCCACTGTTGCTACACCAATCACCAATCCTGCGGAAATTACAAATCCGAATGTGGTGAAAGTAGTACTCAATCGAAACAATGAGGCTCTGTATTTTTCGCGAGCAGCCATTCCGTTTGTGCGTGATCAGAATATGAAAGTGAAGACTGCTCATTTACGCCATTTAGGTATCTATGCCTATCGCGCAGATTTTTTACAAGCTTATACGCGTCTAGAGTCTGCACCTCCCGAACAAGCAGAAGCACTGGAGCAACTCAGAGCGCTATGGAATGGCTATCGCATCGCTGTTCATATCGCCCCAAAGGCGCCTCCTGCTGGGGTCGATACCCCTGAGGACCTAGAGAGAGTCAGGCTGATCCTCAGCAAATCTTGATTCGGCTGGGGTTTACTTGGGGATAATCCTAGGAACAAGGTATATAGGTTCCTAAAAAAATCCATGACAATGACAAGTCTTCTAAGGGGAAAATAATGCGATTGATTCTGCTCGGTGCACCAGGTGCTGGCAAGGGAACACAAGCCCAGTTCATTTGCGAAAAATTTGCGATTCCACAAATCTCTACGGGAGACATGTTGCGTGCCGCCGTTAAGGCAGGCACAGAACTTGGCATTGCCGCTAAAAAAATTATGGATGCTGGCGGTCTTGTATCAGATGACATCATCATCGGTTTAGTAAAAGATCGCTTGACCCAGCCTGACTGCAGCAAAGGGTACTTGTTTGATGGTTTTCCTAGAACGATTCCACAAGCACAAGCCATGAAAGATGCTGGGGTGCCGATCGACTACGTCTTAGAAATCGATGTACCTTTTGATGTCATCATCGATCGCATGGGGGGACGCCGAGTTCATCCAGCTTCAGGCCGTACTTATCACATCAAGTACAACCCACCAAAGGTAGAGGGTAAAGATGATGTAACTGGCGACCCTCTCATTCAGCGTGATGATGACAAAGAAGAAACCGTACGTAAACGTCTTCAGGTTTATGACGATCAAACTCGTCCATTAGTGGATTACTACTCCAGCTGGGCCGCTAAAGCAAATCCTGCAGACAAAGTAAAAGCACCAGCCTATCGCAAAGTGAGTGGTACTGGTAGCGTTGAGGACATTACTACTTCAATCTTTGCTGAACTGAAATAAGTTATTCAATTTATTAAAATTTGATTCAAAAAAAGGACTGCATTACAGTCCTTTTTTATTTTTAGGCAGATTAAACGCCCACTCAAATCGTTACTCATTTCAACTCTTTAAGCGCACTCTCAAAGGACTCAATGTCTGCAAAACTTCTGTAGACAGAGGCAAAGCGGATATAGGCTACTTTGTCTAAACGCTTGAGCTCACGCATCACCAGCTCTCCAACGCGCTCACTAGGAATTTCTTTTTCGCCCAGACTGAGTAATTTTTCTTCGATACGCGCAATCGATTCATCTACAGAATCTGATGACACTGGGCGTTTACGCAAGGCTAACTTTATTGAGCTCACCAACTTATCGTGACTATATTCAACTCGGCTACCGTTTTTCTTAACGATGGCTGGCAGCGCTAATTCAATCCGCTCATAGGTAGTAAAGCGTTTATCGCACTTGGAACAACGGCGACGACGGCGAATGGTATCGCCCTCATCCGATACCCTGGTATCGAGAACCTGGGTATCGTCGTTATGGCAAAAAGGGCAGCGCAATGTGAGCCTTCTTGCTTAACCGTAAACTGGGAAGCGCTTGGTTAACTCAGCTACTTGCGCACGAACCTTAGCAATATTGTCTGGATCATGTGGATTATCTAAAACATCCGCAATGAAATTACCAACCTGTCTTGCTTCAGCTTCTTTAAATCCACGAGTCGTCATTGCTGGCGATCCTAAACGAATACCGCTCGTCACCATGGGTTTTTCTGGATCATTTGGAATGCCATTTTTGTTGCAAGTGATATGTGCATCACCTAAGACTTTTTCAGCCTCTTTACCAGTCATTTTTTTAGCACGTAAATCTACTAACATCACATGGGAGTCTGTGCCGCCCGAGACAATCCGCAGGCCACGCTCAATTAAAGTCCCTGCCAAAGCTTTGGCATTAGCCACTACTTGCTTTTGATAGTCGATAAAGCCTGGTTCTTGCGCTTCTTTAAATGCAGTGGCTTTAGCAGCAATCACATGCATCAATGGGCCGCCTTGCAAGCCAGGGAATACTGCAGAATTAATAGCCTTCTCGTGCTCGGCTTTCATCAAGATAATGCCACCACGTGGACCACGCAAACTCTTGTGGGTTGTTGAAGTCACGATGTCGGCATGCGGTACTGGGTTTGGATAAACACCAGCGGCAATCAGACCAGAGTAATGCGCCATATCCACCATAAAAATGGCACCCACTTCTTTTGCTAACTTACCAATACGCTCCCAATCGATTACTAGAGAGTAGGCGGATGCTCCAGCGATAATTAATTTGGGCTTATGTTCACGCGCCAAACGTTCCATTTGCTCGTAATCGATCGCTTCGTTTTTATCGAGCCCATAGGAAATGGGGTTAAACCACTTACCACTCATGTTCAAGGCCATTCCATGCGTTAAATGACCACCATCAGCTAAGCTCATTCCCATAAAGGTGTCACCAGGCTTTAAGAATGCCAAGAACACTGCTTGATTGGCAGACGCACCACAATGGGGTTGCACATTAGCTGCTTCAGCGCCATAAAGCGCCTTCACACGATCAATCGCCAATTGCTCAGCCACGTCCACGAATTCACAACCGCCGTAGTAACGCTTGCCTGGATAGCCTTCTGCATACTTATTCGTTAACTGGGAGCCCTGAGCCTGCATTACTGCTGGAGAGGTATAGTTTTCGGAGGCAATCAGCTCAATATGGTCTTCTTGACGACGATTCTCGTTCTGAATCGCTGCCCATAACTCTGGGTCGGTTTTAGATAAAGTATTTTGACGGTCAAACATAGCGATAATCCTGATGTAGTTGAACTGCTTTAGTAAAATCAACCTACATCATACAAAACTCACCATGAACACTACACAAGACCTATCCTTCCTCTCCCTAGTCCTCAATGCCAGCCTATTAGTCCAGTTAGTCATGTTGTTATTAATGGCTATGTCGGTTGCCTCTTGGACCATCATTTTTAAGAAAACTGCTATTTTGCGAGGCGTCAGGAAGGATACAGAGCGATTTGAGCGCGATTTCTGGTCTGGTGGCGACTTGGGTACCCTCTTAGAGTCAGCACAGCGCAATACCCGTAGCGATGCGGTTCTAGAGCACATCTTTGAAGCAGGCATGCAAGAGTTCATGAAAGTTCGGGAAATCGATGCTGCCCGTCGCGCTATGAAAGCAACCTATCAGCGTGAAATGGATACCTTGGAAGCGAACCTGCCTTTCTTGGCTTCTGTTGGTTCTGTCTCTCCTTACATTGGTTTGTTTGGAACGGTTTGGGGAATCATGCATTCCTTCCGCGGTTTAGCAAACGTACAAAACGCAACGCTCTCTGCAGTAGCACCTGGTATTGCAGAAGCATTGATTGCAACGGCGATTGGCTTGTTTGCCGCAATTCCTGCAGTGGTTGCTTACAACCGCGCAGCTACCGATGTGGATCGTCTATC
This sequence comes from Polynucleobacter sp. AP-Melu-500A-A1, assembly GCF_018882125.1. Classification (GTDB taxonomy): domain Bacteria; phylum Pseudomonadota; class Gammaproteobacteria; order Burkholderiales; family Burkholderiaceae; genus Polynucleobacter. Next base: position 529,712 of record NZ_JACVOZ010000001.1, on the reverse strand, counting down.
GATTCGTTTTGAAACCTTCATTGAAGAGTTCACCAATATTTTGCAACGTCAAACTGCTGGGCGATAAGAGAAAAAGTTATGGCCGCCTCTTCATTACGTAAAAATAAACGTCGGGCAATGTCTGACATCAATGTGGTTCCTTACATTGATGTGATGCTCGTGCTCTTGGTAATTTTTATGGTTACCGCACCCATGGTCAATCCTGGCGTTGTGAATCTTCCAACAGTGGGTGGCGCTAAAGTGCAATCATTACCACCAGTATTTCTGACGATCGACGTCAATGAAAAAGTCATCGTTCGTAAAGATGGTGAGCCCGTTCAAACGCTCGATAAATTTGAGCTTGGTGCTTTTGCCCGATCTCAAGCTGAAAAGTCTGCTGAGCAGCCTGTCGTATTAGCTGCAGACAAGTCCATCAAATATGAAGTGGTGATGGATGTGATGTCTAAGCTTAAAGAGAATGGCGTCAAACGCGTAGGCCTTGCCGTTAAGAGTCAATAAGCTTCCATACTGTAACTCTTGGCAATGACTAGCGCACAACTTTCACAAAATCCTTTTGGCCGAGGCGGTCGTGAGCGTGGTCGCCTAACCAAAGAAGAAAGTACTAAGCGCGCCTTTACTTTTTCTTTAATTGCGCATTTAGGCTTACTTGCTTTCTTGGTCATTGGTATTAGCTGGAATAACAGTACACCCGCCGGAATAGAAGTTGAGTTATGGGACTCCTCTCAGCAAGTAGAAACGCCACCAGTACCTGAACTCAAAACCGAATTCAAAGAAGAAGCTGCCGATATCGCAGTGAAGAAAAAACCAGTAGAAAAAGAACCTCCAAAAAAAGAAGTAATCAAGGAAGTGCCTAAGGCTATAACGCCACCTCCACCAAAAGAGATGCCTAAAAAAGTCGAGCCTCCAAAGAAGGCAGAGCCCCCTAAGCCAGCGGCACTCACTCCAGCTCAAATTAAAGCCAATGCGGAAGCAGATAAGCGACGCGAAGCCAACATTGCTAGCCTGCGCGGCATGGCCGCCAAGGATGGTGGTACTGGCGGCTCTGTAGGTAGCGGCGTTGGTGGTGGCGGCAACGCGCCCCCAGGCTGGAGCGATAAAGTCATTAAAAAGGTTCGTGCCAATATCACCTTTAACGCAGATTCTTTTAAAGGTAACAAACAAACCGTTGTACAGGTGCGCTTAGCTCCAGATGGCGCTATCCTTTCAAGGACAATGACATCTAGTAGCGGCGATAATGCTTGGGATCAAGCGGTTTTGAGTGCTATCGATGCAACCCAAAGTTTGCCAAGAGATGACAATGGACAATTTCCAACATTGACCCCTGAACTGAAATTAAAACCAAAGTAAATATCAAAATATGATGAATTCAATCGCACGTACTTTGCAAAAAACTATTCTGATTCTGAGCGCCACGACGCTGAGCTTATTGAGCTTGCCAAGCTTTGCGCAAATGAGCATTGAAATTACTGGGGTTGGTCAATCACTCTATCCAATCGCAGTGATGCGATTTAAAGATGAAAATAAATTGCCTACTAGCATCACTGACATCATTCGTCAGGATTTAGCTCGTAGCGGTTACTTTAAAAACACAGAGAACGGCAATGCTAGCGAAAGTGATGAAGGCACACCAAACTTCAAGTCTTGGGCTGCCCGAGGTGCTGATGCCTTAGTAGTAGGCTCTGTAGTGGAAAAAGGTAGTGGTCAATTTGATATTCAATACAAACTGTTTGATATTCGCAAATCCCAAAGTCTGGGTGGCTTGAACATCAACTCTAGCGCGGACAATCTTCGTGCAGCCGCGCACAAAATTGCCGATGACATCATCATGAAGTTATTAGGTGAGCGCGGTATTTTCTCTACGCGCTTGTCTTATGTAATCAAGGATGGCAAACGTTTTCGCCTAGTGATCTCCGATGCAGATGGGCAGAATATTCGCAATGCTATGGCTAGTAGTGATCCTATTATTTCTCCATCATGGTCACCTGATGGTAAAAAAGTAGCCTACGTTTCTTTTGAAGATCGTAAGCCCGTTATCTATGTGCATGAATTAGCAACCGGTCGTCGTATTGCTCTATCGAACCAAAAGGGCAATAACAGCGCACCTGCTTGGTCACCGGATGGTAGAAAACTGGCCATCTCCTTATCTAAAGATGGCAATACCCAAATCTATGTCATCAATGCTGACGGATCTGGCTTACAGCGCTTGACTCGCGGCAACACGATTGATACGGAGCCACAATATTCACCAGATGGTCGTTATATCTATTTCACAAGCGATCGTGGTGGTAATCCCCAGATTTATCGCATGAGCGCAGAAGGCGAACAAGTGGAAGGCGCAAAACGGGTTAGCTTTAAGCAAGGCTTTGTAACTTCTCCTCGCATTTCTCCAGATGGAAAATATTTAGCCTATATCGCCAATGTCGGTGGCGCCTTCCGCCTCTACATCATGAACTTAGCCACCGGAGATACACAAGCACTAACTGATGGTACTTCTGATGAATCACCATCCTTTGCTGCTAATGGAAAGTATGTCCTCTACTCGACTAAGGTCGGTGGTAAGCGGGTCTTAGCGGCTGTATCCGTCGATGGCAACTCGAAGCAGGTATTGAGTATTCCAGGCTCTGACGTCCGTCAGCCATCCTGGGGTCCCTTCATGGATTAATAATTGCCTGACTAGATTGCCCTGATTTTTATAGCGATTTAGTCATTTTTAGGCCTCTTGGGGGTTAAAATATTAACCATCAACTAATTTATTTACTAATTTGTAGGAAGAAGGAACCCAAATGACAATCTCAATCGCACGCCGTGCCGCTACATTTGCACTCTTAGGAGCAACTGCACTTTTGGTAGCTTGCTCATCAGGCGTAAAGCTCGATGACGTAGATGGCGCTAACAGTAACTTTGGCTCACAGCCATGGAATGATCCAAAGAGCCCGCTGTATGAGAAAAGTGTTTACTTTGGTCTTGACGAATACAACGTTGAGACGAAATATCAAAAAATGTTGTCAGCTCATGCTGGTTACCTTAAGGCTAATCCAAAACAAAAAATTATCATTCAGGGTAATACCGATGATCGTGGTACAGCTGAGTACAACTTAGCATTGGGTCAACGTCGTTCAGAAGCAGTTCGTAAATCATTGAACTTGATGGGTGTTTCTAATGACCAAATGGAAGCAGTGAGCTTTGGTAAAGAAAAACCAAAAGCGGATGGCAATAATGAAGCAGCTTGGGCAGAAAACCGCCGCGCTGACATTGTCTATATTACAAACTAATGCTGACGCTTTCTTCTCTTAATAAACAAACGCTCTCACGAGCGTTTTGTTTAAGTACTGTTGTCATTTGTTTGGGAAGCTCTTCTAGCGCCTGGGCTCTCTTTGATGATGATGAGGCTCGCAGAGCCATATTGGATCTACGCAAAACGGTTGCCACGACTCAGCTTGAACTCCAAGGCCAGATTGACAAACTCAAATCTGAAAATGCAGAGCTACGCGGCAAAATTGAGAATCTAGAAAAACAAGGTGAAGATATAAGCACTAGCCAAAAGACCTATTACCAAGATCTCGATAATCGTATGGGTAGTTTTGAGCCCCGTAGCATCACCATTGAAGGCGTTAGTGGCGTTATTCAACCCGCTGAGAAAAAAGCGTATGACGATGCCTTAAAAGCATTCCAAGCCGGTAATCTTAAAAGAGCGGAAGATGGTTTCTCCGCCTTTGCCAGTAAATACCCAAAGAGTCCTTACCTTCCATTAGCGCTCTTCTGGGGTGGTAATAGTAAATATGCCAACAAAGATTACAAAGGTGCTATTGCACAACTGCAATCCTTGATATCGCGCTTCCCAAATCATCCTCGCGTTCCAGCAGCCATGCTTACTTTAGGTAACTGCCAATTAGAGAGTGGAAACAAAGCAGCCGCTAAGAAAATCTTTAGCGATATCGTCGCGAAGTATCCCGATAGCGATGCTGCACAGCAAGCGCAATCTCTGATTTCTGCAACGAAGTAATCCCTTCTTACGTAATGTCCTCGTTGTCTGCAGCCTTTGAACAGTTTGCGCCACGCAAACCCAATGCGCCTGCAGTAATCTTATTTTCAGGTGGTCTAGACTCCAGCACCATTCTGGCTTTAGCAAAAGATCTTGGATATGCGCCGTACGTACTATCAGTGAGCTACGGTCAGCGCCATTCTTCTGAATTGGCTGCTGCCAAACATATTGCGAAAAAGATGGGTGTGATTCGACATGAAGTTGTGAACCTAGATCTCACTCGCTTCGGCGGCTCTGCACTCACTGATTCAGCAATTGCCATCCCCATCACTCCAGGCAATGATCATGAGATTCCGGTAACTTACGTTCCAGCACGCAATACGATCATGCTCTCACTAGCTTTAGGCTGGGCTGAGTCACTCGGTGGATTAGATGTCTTTTACGGCGCTAATGCCGTTGACTATTCTGGTTACCCAGACTGCCGCCCAGAGTATGTTGCCTCTTTTGAAGAGATGGCGAACCTAGCTACCAAAGCAGGGGTAGAAGCTATTAATCACGAGAATCGCTTTAGAGTGCATGCCCCCATCATCCATATGAGTAAGGCGCAGATTATTGAATTAGGCACTACCTTAGGTGTCGATTACTCCCAAACGGTTTCTTGCTATCAAGCCAATGATTTAGGCGAAGCTTGCGGAGAATGTGAATCTTGTCGCTTACGACAAGTAGGCTTTAAGCAAGCCAATCTGAGTGATCCTACAAGGTATCGTAAAAACTAAAGTTACGCTGCGTACAACTGATCCGCTTGCTTAATCAAGCTTTGCGCTGGTATTCCGAGCATGGAATGTAACTTCCAAATCATTTTTAAAGTTAATGGCCGTTTACGATTTAGGATTTCATAAACACGATTTAATCCACCGATCATGGGTTGCAAATCTTTAGGAGTTAAGCCGGATTGCTCCATTCGAAACTTAATAGCTTCAATAGGATCTGGTGGAGCTATTAAGTAATGCTTAGCTTCATAAGCCTCGATCAACATTAATAGCATTTCAAATCGATCTGCTTTTTTTGTGCCAGGTAATGGCTCCTGATCTACAAAATCAGAGGCCTCAGCTAATGCTGCTTCGTATTCATCTTCGGTACGAATCGGTCTTAAGCTTTTCATATACCCTCCATCCTCACTGTATTTGCATCAATCCTGTCATATGCAGCATGTGTGCCTATAAATTTTATGTAGAGCACACCAATCCGGTAGGCAGCCGCCACAATTAAACGGTAATTATTGCCTTTAATATTAAATACAACCCTATTGTTAGCAATAAAGCTGGCATTTCTATATTGATTTTTTATATCTTGGGGAGACTGCCAATTGGCACTAATTGCTTCGTGGTACCAAGCGCTTAAGGGTTGCTCATCATCCGCGCCACATAACGCGCAATTAAATCAATCTCTAGATTAACTAAGTCACCTTGCTTTAAGTTACCCAGTGTCGTCTTCTCAAGTGTATGGGGGATGATATTGATATCCACTAAGCATGCGGTAGTCGTATCTTCGGTTTTATTCACCGTCAATGAAACACCATTAACGACGATGGATCCTTTGTAGGCCAAGAATGCGGCTAAGGCTTTCGGTGCCTCGATGCGCAAAAGCCAAGAACCATAGGCATCTGCTGCCACTTGGGCAAAGTGAACTACTTTACCAACGCCATCCACATGACCGCTCACTAAATGGCCACCCAAGCGATCATTTAAACGCAGCGCTTTCTCTAAATTGACAGGGCCAATTTTATCTAAGCCCACTGTCTTACTTAAAGACTCTCTAGAAATATCTAAAGCAAACGTATTGCCTTTAATCTGCGTAGCCGTCATGCAAGCACCTTGTATTGCAATGCTATCGCCCAGCGCGACATCATCTAAATACCCTGCAGGCACTTCTAGTTGCAATTGCAAGCCATCACCCTTCGCTTGAGTACTTTTGATCTGACCTACGGCAGTAATGATTCCGGTAAACATATCGTGATTTTAATTCCGAATCAGGCGAAGTCGTAAATCAGGGCCAAAGAGGCTTTGATCAATGATTTGCCAATCCTGGCGTTGGTCTAGATTTTGTAATGGGCTGACATTGGCCATACCAATGCCTTCACCCATAAAGAAGGGTGCGTAGTAAAGCAATAATTCATCTACACAGTGTTCTCTGAGCATTGAGCCATTTAACTTAAAGCCAGACTCAATATGAATCTCATTCATCTCACGTTCTTGCGCAAGGTAGGCAAACAATTTCGATAAATCGACTTTGCCCTGGGGATTTGCCATGGCAATCACTTCAATGCCGCGCCCCTGAAATACTTTTGCTTTTTGTTGTTGCTCAGGACTACTCAGATCAGCACAAACAATCAGCACACCTGCTTCATCCAGATTCTTCAGAATCTTGGCAGAGGGAGGGATCTCGAGTTTGGAATCAATAATAATTTTGAATGGCTGCCGATCCGTTTGCACATCTCTCACATTCAGAGTCGGATCATCTTCTTTTACGGTGCCCACGCCCGTCACAATTGCACAGGCTTGTGCACGCCAATGATGGCCATCAGCACGAGCAAGTGAGCCTGTAATCCACTGACTCTGCCCATTTGGCAAAGCAGTCTTGCCATCAAGACTGGCAGCAATTTTTAAACGTACCCAAGGTAGACCTCGCGTCATTCGAGAAATAAATCCACGATTTAAGTTTTGAGCTTCAGGCTCTAATAGTCCGCAACGCACCTCGATACCCGCCGCTCTTAAACGCTCTATGCCTTGACCGGCTACCAAAGGATTAGGGTCAGTCATCGCAATCACTACCAAAGCAGGCTTTGATTCAATCAAGGCATCTACACAAGGCGGCGTGTGCCCAGTATGACTACATGGCTCTAATGTGACGTACACGGTAGCGCCTTGTGCATTCAGCCCCTTTGCTTTGACATCAGCCAATGCCTGCACCTCTGCATGAGGCCCGCCTACTTTTTGAGTATGGCCGCGCCCAATGACTTGGCCATCTCTCACAATCACACAACCTACGCGAGGATTAGGATTGGATAAATAGAGGGATTTTTGAGCCTGGGCCAAAGCCTCGCTCATAAATTGGTGGTCGACTGCGCTATACATGGGTCTATTAAAACCGATTGTTTGAGCAATCGCCAAATTTAAAGAAGTTGGTGGTTCAGGCTAGGGATTATTTGCAGCGCTTTGCGTCCGTACTGGGATCGCAAATCCGCCAACGCCCACCACTACCCAATATCAGCTGCCGCTCGAGATCTGGAGCTCTTTGGTGGCCCAAGATCAATCGATTAGCCACAAAACCGCCCTGGCCCGTTTTGGCAGCCCCTGCAGCATTAAACAAAATACCCTTTTGATTTGAATGGGGATCAGTAAAACCTTTTCCACCACCCTTGAAATAAATCGGTGAGATCTTTTCTTGAGAAAACCAGCTCTTGCTAACACATCCCACTTTAGGGACTTTCCCAATACAAGCACTTTTTACCAACCAGCCCGTTTCCCACGCATTATCTGAGCGAGGAGTTATTAGTACTGGTTCGCCTAATTGCAAAGCTTGATTACGGGCAAAGTGTGCATGAGCAATAAATCGTCTCGCTATTGTTTCAATTTCTCGTGCAGCTATTTGTTCTTGCAAGCGTGGCATAGCTACCACCGCCATAATGGCTACGATCAAGACAACTGCCATTAACTCGAGTAAGCTACCGCCAAACTGGCTATCGTCGCGCACTTGTAAACTCTTACTCAAATACTTGACGCCAATTTAAACGTGTTGCTACCCCAGTTTTTTCATCCAAGAAAACATGTACTTGTACTCCAGGCTTTTGCTTGCTAGTGATTAGCCAAATATTTTTTCCAGCAGGCTGAATAAAGCAAGCATTCTCTGTCAGAGCAGCAAGATTAGAAATATTGTTTTCACACTCCACAACCGCTTTGTCAGCAGCAATAAATCCTCGACGTGCAGCTGTCATCGTATTGAGCTCTACGATGGATAGTGATGCCATGCGCTCCAAATAAATAATTAATGATGAGCACAGCATTAATAAGGAAAGAACCCATGCCAAGATCACAATAAATTCCTAGTGGCAAAGCTACGTTCCATATCCAGATGGAGCAAATGTCCATCTGTCATCTGTAGAACAACCCTATATATTCTTTGGCCTGAATCCGTTCTGCCTTGTGATGAATACATCTCCTCAATAGTCAAGAGATTGACGCCATTCATGAGTGTTGTGTTCTGAATACGTCCTTGACGATCGAGTGATTGGCACTTCAAGGATCCACCATTTACCTTGACCCCCTTCGGCATACCCGCTTGGCGCTCGACCAAAAATCCCTGGTGTGCTAACTGATTTTTTGTACGATCTTGAGTCAGCACATTACCAATGCAATCAAAATCAATGCCATCTGAAAGGCCATGTTTAATTGTTAAAGAATCAGATGATCGGTATCCGGATTTTTTCTGAATCTGAATAAACTCTTGAGTATTCAATTTTTTGCTTCGCACTTGATGTGCCCTGATATTAGAATAGCCCGCTATCCGAATCGCGCGCCCCATTAACTCTAAAGCTCTGTCCCCTTCTGAAATTAAGGCTTGCGTTTTCTCATACTGAATTTGCTTTGTCACTAACTCAGCGCTGGTTTTGAGTAGTGGATTGAGAAGCGCCATGCATAGAGCGATTCCGACTAGACATTCGAGTAGACTCATTCTTCACCGCGCCATTAGAAATATTGGGCATATTGCGGGCATGATCGCTAATTTCAAAAACATCTGATTCCTTTCGAAGTTCTACTTTTTTGACCTGCAACTGGGTTTGTCGCAAAGCTAATCCCTGATAGATATGGATCATTCCCATCCAACTACCCACGATCAAACTCATCGCCACCAAGACTTCGAGCAAAATGAATCCACCTTGGGTATTTTTTTGGGAATAGGTTGGTATTTCATGCCCCTGCTTCCATTTGACTGTTTTGAAATATTGAGAAGGCAAGGACATCGCCCATTTTCAAGACTCCCTCTAGCTTCCAAAACACCCTTGCTGGGCACTTCTTGTCAGAAACTAGAGGGATTGCCGTAAGAGATCACAGTAATTGGCTCATCAGCTTAAAATAGAGGGCTATGCCAAATAAACTAGCCCCTACCGAAGAAATCATTGCCGAGCTCCGTGCTGGCCGAATGGTAGTTTTGGTCGATGAAGAAGATCGTGAAAACGAGGGTGATCTTGTCTTGGCTGCCGACCATGTCACAGCTGATGCCGTCAATTTCATGGCGAAGCATGGTCGTGGCCTGATTTGTCTCACTCTGACTCGTGAGCGTTGCCAACAATTAAATCTGCCACTAATGGTTCGTGATAACGGTACCGCCATGGGAACTAATTTCACAGTCTCGATTGAGGCGGCTACTGGAGTGACAACGGGTATTTCTGCAGCTGATCGAGCACTCACTATTAAAACTGCGGTGGCACCCAATGCTAAACCGAGCGATCTCGTACAACCAGGTCATGTCTTTCCTTTGATGGCACAACCTGGTGGGGTATTGATTCGTTCAGGACATACTGAAGCAGGTTGCGATTTAGCAGCCATGGCAGGCTGCTCTCCCACCTCAGTGATTTGCGAAATTATGAAAGACGATGGCAGTATGGCGCGTCTTCCAGACTTACTGGAGTTTGCCAAAGAGCATCAACTCAAAATTGGTAGCATTGCTGACTTGATTCAATACCGTAGCCAGCATGAAAGTATTGTGGTGCGTGAAGGTGAACGTGAGTTCATCACACCTTGGGGTAAGTTCAATGGCGTTATCTATCGCGACAAACCTAGTGCTTGCATTCATATTGCGCTAGTCCATGGCAAGCCTTCCGAAGATCAAGAAACTTTAGTGCGTGTGCATGAGCCAGTGACAGTATTAGATTTCTTAGACGCCAATGTCAGTACACACTCTTGGCCTCTAGCTCAGGCCCTACAGCAGATTGCCGCTTCTAGGGCTGGTGTTGCCGTTCTACTCAATGCCTCTGGTATTGCTGCTCCTAACGATGCGGATTGGTTAGCCCAGTTTCAAAAACTCAATGGCACAAAGCCCGAAGACTCCACTCCGCTCGCGCGTAAGACTGATTTTAGAAGTTATGGCATCGGCGCACAAATCCTCAAAGATATTGGTGTAGGCAAAATGCGTTTGCTTGCTAACCCAAGTCCAGTGCCCAGCCTATCCGGTTACAAATTAGAAATAACGGGCTATGCTCCTTACACACCAACCCATTTAGAAAAGTAAATTTTCATCATGACTAGCTCTAACAATGATTATGTTGGCGTATTAGCAGCCGACCTTAATGGCCAAGATCTTCGTATTGGTATTGTGCAAGCCCGCTTTAATGAAGACCATTGCACAGCGCTTACGAATGCCTGTATTACCGAGCTCTTAGCCCTAGGTGTTGCACAAGAAGATATTAAATTAGTAACCGTTCCAGGTGCTCTAGAAATTCCTTTTGCCTTACAAAAGATGGCTGAGACTGGCGAGTTTGATGGTCTTGTTGCGCTGGGGGCAGTGATCCGCGGTGAAACCTATCACTTTGAACTGGTCTCCAATGAATCCGCTGCAGGCATTACCCGTATTTGCCTAGAATCTGGCTTGCCTATCGCTAACGGCGTTCTTACTTGCGATACAGATGAGCAAGCCCAAGTGCGCGTTAACGTGAAAGGCGCTGATTGCGCCAAAGCTGTCGTTGAAATGGCTAACCTTGCCCTAGCGCTTACTCCCGATCTTGATATCGAGATCAACTCCGAAGAGTAATCATGAATAATCCAAAATCTAGCGCGCCCACCCCTAGCACTACTCCAGTCTCTAAAGATGGCAAAGCGAGTCCGCCTAAGCGCTCACTCACTCCCCGTCGTCGCGCTCGTGAATACGCTCTTCAAGGTGTCTACCAAAGCTTGGTGACTCGTCGTGCAGGCAGCCTACCGAATAAAGCAGCGATTGCTAAACAACTCTCTGAAGACCCGGCTTTTCGTCGTTGCCAATTAGAACTTTTTCAAGGCATCTTTGAAGGTGTTTTAGATCGTGCTGACGAACTTGAGGCCCTTATTACACCCGCATTAGACCGCCCGATTAATGAGCTTTCTCCCGTTGAGCACGCCGCCCTTCTGATTGGTGCTTATGAGTTATCTGCGGACTTGTCTGTACCGTATAAAGTCGCCATCAATGAAGCCGTAGAGCTTGCCAAAACCTTTGGAGGCACCGATGGCCATAAATACGTCAATGGCGTTCTGGATCTCCTTGCCCAAAACCTACGCAGTACTGAAATCCAAGCAGGCTAGCCCCAAAACTACTAAATTGATTAGGCCTCTAGGTTTTACGCTCGGAGGCTTTTTCTTTTGGGCGATGCAACATTGAGCAAGATTGAACTCAGGGGGATAAAATGATTTTTTGTTCCTTTTGATTTGTACTTAATTAAAGCTCACTATGCCAACAATCGATATTCGCAAGCTCTTAAAAGATCCTAGTCTGTTCAAAGAAGAGGCCTTCATTGATAACCAATGGGTCAAGTCGAGCACAGGCGCCTCTTTCCCAATCAATAATCCAGCTACTGGCGAGATCATTGCTCAAGTCGCTAACTTAGGTGCTACAGATGCGGAGAAAGCCATTGCCGCTGCTGATCAAGCGCTACCGCAATGGAAGAACCTCACTGGAAAAGAACGTGCTGGAATCATGCGTAAATGGTTTGATCTCATTTTGCAGAACAAAGATGATCTAGCTATTTTGATGACCTTGGAACAAGGGAAGCCTCTTACCGAATCTACTGGTGAAGTCGTGTATGGCGCATCCTTTATCGAATGGTATGCAGAAGAGGCTAAGCGAGTCTCTGGAACCATCCCAACGACCGTCTGGGGCGATAAGCGTTTTATGGTTCTTAAACAGCCAGTGGGTGTTTGTGTAGCGATTACACCTTGGAACTTTCCCAATGCCATGATCACCCGCAAAATCGCTCCAGCTATGGCAGCAGGTTGCACGATTGTGATCAAGCCTGCAGAGCAAACGCCATTATCAGCCTTGGCACTTGCAGAACTAGCCCTACGCGCTGGTATTCCAGCAGGTGTCGTCAATATCATCACTGCTGACGCCGACCAGTCAATCGCAATCGGTAAAACACTGTGCGCCTCACCAACAGTTCGTCACCTCTCATTTACAGGATCTACCGAAGTGGGTCGCATTCTGATGGAGCAATGTGCGCCTACCGTGAAAAAGCTTGGCCTGGAATTAGGAGGTCATGCTCCCTTCATCGTCTTTGAGGATGCTGATATTGATGCTGCAGTAGCCGGCGCTATTGCCTCTAAATATCGCAACTCTGGTCAAACCTGCGTTTGTGCTAATCGCATCTATGTTCATAAAAAAATCCATGCCGTCTTTGTTGAAAAATTTACCAAAGCCGTTCAAGCAATTAAGGTGGGTAATGGCATGGATGCTGGCATTTCTCAAGGACCCTTAATTGATCAAGCAGCCCTTGCAAAAGTAGAGCGTCATATTGCTGATGCCTTGAGCAAAGGAGCTAAGCTGGTGACTGGCGGCAAGCCCTCTTCTTTAGGAGGCACTTACTATGAGCCCACTATTTTGGACAATGTCACTAGCGATATGCTCATCACCTATGAAGAAACCTTTGGGCCAGTTGCGCCGATCATTACTTTTGAAAGCGATGAAGAAGTAGTTAAATTAGCCAATAACAGTCAGTATGGCTTGGCTTCCTATTTCTATAGCCGTGATATCGGTCGTATCTGGAAAGTAGCAGAGGCTTTGGAATACGGTATGGTGGGCGTGAACAGCGGCATCCTCGCCAATGAAGTTGTGCCATTTGGTGGAGTAAAACAATCGGGCTTAGGCAGAGAAGGTAGTGTCTTTGGTATGGATGAATACTTAGAACTGAAGTACGTCTGCATCACGCTTTAATGTAGACCAGATCCCAAACACCGTGGCCTAGCTTGATGCCACGGTTTTCAAACTTGGTAATCGGTCTATACGCTGGTCTTTCTACATATCCCGCATGATCCGCTTCTAACTGCGCTGCACTGGGCTTAAATTCGTTTGAAGACTCACCGTCTTTAGCCACATCTTCTGCACTGAAGGTCTCGATCTTAATCTGCTGAGCAGAGGTATTTTGCAAAGTAGATTGCGCATTTAAGACTAAGAGCATTTGCTCGGCATAGTTATGCCAATCTGTTGCTAAATGAAGATAGCCGCCTGGCTTTAAGCGAGAGACCAGCAACTTTACAAAGGGAGGTTGAATCAGGCGACGCTTATGATGGCGTTTCTTATGCCAAGGATCTGCAAAATAAATATGGATTCCATCCAGGGCATTTTCTGGAAGCATCTTCTCTAAAACTTCCACAGCATCATGACGAATCAATCTCAGATTAGTCAGCTGGTGTTCACCAATTAACTTCAGTAGCGCACCCACACCTGGTGGATGAACCTCAATTGCCAGAAAATCATCTTCGGTTCTCAGGGCTGCAATTTTGGCAGTGGTCTCGCCCATGCCAAATCCAATTTCCAGAATCTTGGGTTTGTTGGATCCGCCAAAAACAGCTTGAAGATCAATAAACCCCTCTTGAAAGGGGATCAAAAATTGTGGCCCCAGCTCCTCGATGGCTCGCTGCTGACCTGCGGTAGTTCTGCCCGCCCTTAAGACAAAAGAGCGAATGCGCTCTACAGGATGAGACGGCAAGTTAAGCCAGCACCTTCCTAAAGTAGGCAATGGTTTCTTTTAGGCCATCCTCAAGATTGACTTTTGGTTCCCAACCCAGTTTTGCCTTAGCGAGCTCGATATTGGGTTGACGTTGTTTTGGGTCATCGGATGGCAGTGACTCAAAGACCAATTTCGATTTACTGCCAGAGAGGCGCAAAATTGTTTCGGCCAATTGCAGCATCGTAAATTCGCCTGGATTACCAGTATTCACGGGGCCTGTAAAACCCTTCTCAGAATTCATCATCAGTACAAAGGCATCAATCAAATCATCTACATAGCAAAAGCTACGCGTTTGCTGACCATCGCCATAAATCGTGATGTCTTTGCCTTCTAGCGCCTGAACAATGAAGTTACTCACTACGCGCCCATCATGTGGATTCATACGAGGGCCATAAGTATTAAAGATCCGAATCACTTTGATATCTAAACCATGTTGACGGTGGTAATCAAAAAATAATGTCTCTGCACAACGCTTACCTTCGTCATAGCAAGAGCGAATACCAATTGGATTAACTCTTCCCCAATACTCTTCTGGCTGAGGATGGACTTCTGGATCGCCATACACTTCACTGGTTGATGCTTGCAAAATACGAGCACGCGTACGCTTTGCTAAACCCAACATATTGATCGCACCATGCACGCTAGTCTTGGTAGTTTGCACAGGATCGTACTGATAATGCACAGGGGATGCAGGACAAGCCAAGTTGTAGATCTGATTGGTTTCTACATACAGAGGAAAAGTGACATCATGACGCATCACTTCTAAATTGGTATTCGATAACAAATGCGCTAAATTTTGTTTACTGCCTGTAAAGAAATTATCAACCACCAAAACCTCATTACCCTCTTTGAGAAGTCTTTCGGTTAGGTGGGAACCTAAAAAGCCTGCGCCACCACTAATGAGGATTTTGTTCATATTTAGTCTTTAATTAAAGTTTTACCAATTTTAATGGTAACAAGCTCTAATGATGGGGGGAGTCCCAGCCAGCTGAGCGATAGGCAAATACCACCTCTGCCAATACAAAGCCCAATGAGGTCATAAAGGACACTAAACCCAGCACAAAGGTCCAAATGACATAAGCGGTCTGAAGTGATCGAACCGCCCCAGCCTGAAAGAAGAAGAGCTCTAGTACTGTCAAGGAAATAAATAAACCACTCAAGACATCAAAAAAGATCGCCGCAGTGCACAAACGACCGCGGACTTTTGCCTCATTGGCTTCAATGCGCATTTGCGCACGAGCCACATCTGTCAAATTGGTATCCACATGAATGATTTTTTGAATCGAGCGCATGCGATCAACAGATCTTGCTAAGCGCGCTGAAATGGCATTGAGCAAAGTAGCAACTGCTGTTAATAAAAAAACGGGGGCTAAAGCTAGCTGAATATTATTGGTAATTGCATCAATGGATACATCCATATTGATTCCTAAATGATCGTGCGTAAATTAATGAGACCAGGCAATCAAGCCGGTATATGAAGTGATGAGAACCAATAAGCCAAAAGCAATGCGATACCAAGCAAATGGCACAAAGTTATGATGCCCCACGTAGCGAATTAACCAGCGTACGCAGATAAAAGCGGAGATGAAGGCAGCGATAAAGCCCACCACAATAGCTACGCTATATTCTCCCGAGAAATCCACTGGAGACTTCCAAAGCTTGAGCAGCTCATAAGCAGTAGCACCACCGATGACGGGGATCGCCAAGAAAAAGGAGAACTCCGTGGCAACAACTCTAGGAATACCAAATAGCATCCCGCCAATAATGGTTGCACCTGATCGTGACGTACCGGGAATGAGAGCGGCACATTGCGCCAAACCCACCTTCAACGCATCTAAGTAGGTCAAGTCATCGACGGAGTGGATCGCCCTTTCCGAAGGACTTAAGTGAAGTTGTCGACGTTCTGCCCAGAAAATCACCAAGGCGCCAACAATAAATGCACTAGCCACTGGGATGGGGGCAAATAAGACTGCCTTAATATACTTACCAAATAAAAAGGCCAAGCCCATCGCCGGAATTGAGGCGATGATGAGATTGAGAACAAAGCGGCGAGACTGAGGGCTGGCTTTAAAAGAGGAGGCTACGCTCCAGAGCTTCTCTCGAAACTCCCAGCAAACCGCCAAAATAGCGCCAAACTGAATAATGACCTCAAAAGCTTTGCCTTGATCGTCATTGAAATTAAGTAAATCCCCAACCAAAATCAGATGCCCCGTGCTGGAGATCGGCAAAAACTCCGTTAAGCCCTCAACTACCCCCAGAATTACAGCTTTAGCCAACAAAATTAGATCCATGGGCTAAATTTTATAGGCATCCAGGAAAGTTTTAGACTATTTGGCAAAATACATCAGAAATAAGCAATTTGAATAAATTAGCCTTAAACTGCATGGCACATTAAAAAAGCATTTGAATTACATGACTCCAAGACGCCCCCACCCTTCTCAGATAACAGCGATTAGCTTAATCCTGAGTCAAGCGCTCGGCCTTGGGCTTGGTTCTTCTAATGTTTTGGCGCAAGCTGCAACTGGAGCCCCTCCTTCTTTGCCAACCCCAATTAGCGCCAGCTCTTTAACTGGTCTTGATAAACCGCCCCAATTTATTGCGCCCCCGAAATTAGCCTTACCCGACCAAGCGACGCCTTCGAATGTCAACATCAATGGCTCAGTAAATATTGATAAGAGTCGTCTGAACGATTTAATTTCACTTTATCAAGAGGCTGCATTTAGCGACCCCGTTCTCAATGCTGCTCGCTCAAACTATCAAGCGAGCAAAGAAGTCTATTGGCAAGGTCTGTCACTCTTACTGCCTCAGGCGAATGCAACACCTGGTGGCACACGTTATTACCAACATGGTCAAGGTACTACAGTAGTGGCCCCTGGCACCGGTAACTCACGCGTCTTTGATCAAAAGAACTATACCGTCACACTGACACAGCCGTTATTTAATCTGACTGCACTCGAAGCATTTAAGCAGGGTGATTTAAATACGAAGTTAGCAGACATGCGCTTTTATTTAGCTCAACAAGATTTAATTATTCGGGTATCGCAGGCATATTTCGATGCACTCACTAGTCAAGATAACGTTGAGCTTTTCCGCAACAAAAAGAGTTTGATCAAACAGCAACTCGAAATCGCGCAAGCCAAGTTTGATGCGGGACTTGCTACGATCGTGGACGTCAACACTGCGCAAGCAGCTTTGGACTTAGCGAACTCACAGGAAATTGCAGCACAAGCTGATCTGGTAGTCAAACGTGGTGTGCTTGAGCAATTAGTTGGTCGTCCTGTAGGCGCCCTGAAGCCGCTCACCAAAGAGGCAAAAATTGATGGGGTCCTAAAAGATCCACGTTCCAAAAATAAGGATGCGAAAGATATTCCGATCACTGATAGTGTTAATCCACAACTGCCGCCAGGCCAAACATTGGATGACTGGATTAAGCAAGCGGAGTCGGCTAACTTTAGCGTCTTGGCAAGTCAGCTCAGCGTTAATCTTGCTGAGAGTACTTATCGTGGCTCACAAGCTTTGAACTATCCTTCTATTAACTTAGTGGGTACTAGTGGATTTAATACCTCAAACGGTACACCCAATAGCTATCAACCCAACAACTCAAATGTTTATAACAACACCATCGCCTTGCAAATGTATATTCCTTTGGTATCTGGTGGTTATGCCAGCTCAGTAATTCGTCAGAATGCGGCTCTCGTAGATACTGCTAAAGCGAACTTTGATAATGCAAGACGAACTGCAGCACAAAGTACGCGTGCGGCCTTTACTGGATTTTATGGTGGCCTAGCAAGTGTGAAGGCCTTTGAAGCAGCTGAGCGCTCATCTACTTCAGCCCTAGAATCTAGTAAGCTCGGATTTCAGGTGGGAACTTTGATTAATATCGATGTGCTCATTGCATTAGATACTTTGATCAATACGAGATCCCAGTTACAACAAGCGCGCTACAACACGATCCTCAATGCCATTAAATTAAAAGCGCAAGCGGCTTCGCTGTCTGATGAAGATCTAATCGCCATCAATACTTTGCTACGCTAAGCACTTAAGCAATTGGCTCATTCAGTAGGTCTAGTCAGTAACTCTAAAGAGGACTTGATAACCTCTTCTGTACTCGGTGGATGTTGAATATCCCCCACATTACGAATGTGATAAGCCCAGTAACCCTCGGTCTTCCAGAGCGGTGAATCGCAATAGATTTCCACAGTAGGCAAGCCTAATACGGCAGCCAAATGGGTTAAGCCCGTATCAACACCTACTGTAAGGGCCGCACCTGCAATCACTGAAAATGCATCTTCAATAGAAAAGGCTGGGGGTACCAAAGCATTGGGTATCTGTTTGGCTAACCCCTTACTCACAGCCTTCTCGGCAGGACTACCCCATGGCAAAACGACTTGATATCCTCGGCTCCCCATCTCTTTTCCCAATGTAATCCAAGCATCATTTGACCAACGCTTTGCTGCTCTCGCAGTCGAATGAAAAAATAATACATATGGTGTTTTTAATTCTGGGATTGCAGGCTTGGTTAAACCGAACTGAATTGTTGATCCATAAAACTGTGGGGTATCTGTGCGCTTGATTGCAGGCCAATCGAATGCAGAGCACATGACTAAACGGGAACGATCTACTGCATGCGAATGTATCGGAACTTGTACGGAGTGATTATAAAAAGTCCTCGCAATAGGCTCATATCCTGAAAACTCTGTGGCATTTGCAAAGCCAGCCACTACTGCATCTGGAGCCTTCCTTGCTAAGGCACATACCAACGCAGATTTGAGTAAGCCTTGGGTCTCAATAACCGTATCGTAAGTGACTTCTTGCAGTTGTTTTTTGAAAGCAAAAAATTGTTGCCAACTATTAAGCTCAAAAAGATGTTTTTTCCAGCGACGCAATCCAAAGGGAATAATGCGATCGATTCCCCTAAAGTCATCCTTAGATATCAGGGGCTCGAGCAAATGAACATAAGCCTCTTCAACCACCCAATCAATTTGGGCATTCGGTAATCGTGCCCGTAGGTCCCAGACCAGGGGGAGATTGTGCAGAACGTCTCCCAAAGACGAGAGTTTGACTAAGAGGATTTTGGGCGATGCAGTGCTCATGTGAGCATTATCTTATCTTTTAATACAGCACAGATTTAAAACTTCGGGGCTGCATCCCAAGCCAGACCATGGAGATCCTTGGCATTCATATTGGGAGTAACTCCTGCTGGTAATGGCCATTGCACCCCAACAGTAGGATCATTCCAAACCAGACAGACTTCGCTGTGCGGATGATAGTAGTCAGTAGTTTTGTATAAAAACTCAGCTGACTCCGAGAGAACTAAAAAACCATGGGCTAGACCTGCCGGAATCCACATCTGCTTGTGATTATCCGCACTAAGCTCTACCCCGACCCATTTACCGTAAGTAGGTGATGATTTGCGAATATCTACTGCCACATCAAATACGCTACCAGCAACAACGCGTACCAACTTGCCTTGAGCTTGCTCTAACTGATAATGTAAACCACGCAAAGTCCATTGCTTTGAAAAAGAATGGTTATCTTGAACAAAGTCGACTGTCAGACCAGTAGCGTCTAAAAAATCTTGTGCGTTATACGATTCCGTAAACCAACCACGCTCGTCACCAAATACCTTGGGCTCAATAATCAATACATCATGAATCGCTGTTGGCGTCACTTGGAGTTTTGGGTGCGTAGCAGTCAAACGAAGTTTCCTTTATTTCTTATGAGATAAAGAAATTGGTTGGGCTGAGGTATTAAGCTCATGCAAAATTTTATTTAGGTATTGGCCATAGCTGTTTTTACTCAACTGGGCAGCCACCTTTTGGACTACTTCTGCGCTAATCCAACCTTGGCGGTAAGCAATCTCTTCTGGGCAAGCAACCATTAGGCCCTGACGTTTTTGCAAGGTGGCAATAAATCCAGCGGCATCCAATAAAGAATCATGTGTACCGGTATCTAACCAAGCAAAACCACGACCCATGATTTCGACATTGAGTTCATTTTTATCTAGATAGAAACGATTGATGTCAGTAATCTCTAGTTCGCCACGCGCGCTGGGTTTAATCTCTGCAGCTACATCACAAACTTGATTGTCATAAAAATATAGGCCTGTAACTGCATAGTTACTTCTGGGTTTAGCAGGCTTCTCTTCAATTGACAGCGCTTTGTAATTCTGATCAAACTCAACTACGCCATAACGCTCTGGATCAGTGACATGATAAGCAAAGACCGTAGCACCGCTAGTTCTTAGGTTGGCACTATCAAGCTGCCCAACGAGCTCATGACCATAAAAAATATTATCGCCAAGTACTAAAGCGCTAGGATCATTGCCTACAAAATTTTTACCTAGAGTAAAAGCTTGCGCCAAACCGTCTGGTGAGGGTTGAACGCAATACTGGATATTGAGGCCCCACTGCGATCCATCACCCAAGAGCTCAGAAAAACGGGGGGTGTCATGAGGGGTAGAGATTAACAAAATATCTCGGATACCAGCCAGCATCAAAGTCGTGAGTGGGTAATAAACCATGGGCTTGTCGTATACCGGCATGAGCTGTTTTGAGACAGCTTGAGTCACTGGATACAAACGGGTTCCAGACCCTCCAGCCAAAATAATGCCTTTACGATTAATTGCCATTTTTATCTACTTTTTATATCAGGCCGTCTTTAGCCAATTGCTGCACATAAGCCAAAACATCATCAGACCAGGGTTTATTCCATTGCTGTAATTTTGACACATCCCCAGTAGCGGCAATCGCCTGTCTGAGTTTGTCAGTAGCCATCCGTGAATTCATGGGCCTGGGCGCTGGTAATGGGTACTCCACTGCCATGATGGGCTTAATTGCACCTGAAGAAGCTTTTAAATTGGCACCTGCATTAGTCGCAGCCTCTAGTGCTAAACAGGCTAAAGCATGCCAATTGGTTTCTCCAGGAGGAACTGCATGATAGATACCTGAATCAAATTTGCTCAACTCACCATTTGAATTAAGCACTAAATCTAAACTCAGTTTAGCCAGCCAATCAGCAGAGGTAGGCACACCAAGTTGGTCTTGAATCACTTTCAATTCTTCGCGCTCTTTTGCCAAACGCAAAATCGTTTTAATGAAATTACCGCCAGCACCATAGACCCAGCTAGTGCGAAAGATCGCGTACTGACCACAAGTTGCATTTGAGAAAGCCTTTTCAATTGCCGCCTCGCCCGCAGCCTTACTCTTACCATACACACCCAGTGGATTACGGACATCATTCTCTGTATAAAACCCAGCTTTACTGCCATCAAAAACGTAATCGGTAGAGTAGTGCAAGAAGGTAGCGCCATGAGTAGCAGCATATTGCGCCATCAGCTCGGGTGCTCTGGCATTAATAGCATTCGCTAGCTCCACTTCGGCCTCAGCCTTATCTACTGCCGTATAGGCGGCAGCATTAACGATGAGATCAGGTCTGGTAGCATTTAATACAGCGTTTACTTTTTCAATTTGCGACAGATCGCAATCATCGCGCCCCACATATTGGATCTGATGATCTTGAGATAGGTTTGTGTTATCGATTAAGGCGCGAAAGGCTTTACCTAATTGTCCGTCTTTACCAAAGATGAGGATATTCATGCGTGATGCTTTGGCTCTTTGATAACTTAGTTGTACTGCTTTTGCAGCCAGTCACGATAAGAGCCACTGACAACGCCCTCAATCCAGACTGGGTTGTCCAAATACCACTGAATCGTTTTACGAATACCAGTATCAAAGGTTTCAGCTGGGCGCCAGCCTAAGTCTCGCTCTACCTTACTCGCATCGATGGCATAGCGGCGATCATGTCCAGGACGATCTTTTACAAAGGTAATCTGCTCTGCGTACGATTTTCCATCTGTGCGTGGCTTAAGCTCATCCAAAATAGTACAGATCGTTTTCACCACATCAATATTGGCTTTTTCATTCCAGCCGCCGATGTTATAAGTCTCTCCTAATTGCCCTTTTGCCAATACTTCGCGAATCGCTGAACAATGGTCACCTACATAGAGCCAATCACGAATTTGTTGCCCATCACCATAAATAGGTAATGGCTTGCCATTGAATGCATTGAGAATAACTAGCGGAATTAACTTCTCTGGGAAGTGATAAGGGCCATAGTTATTAGAACAATTGGTCGTCACCACTGGAAAACCATAGGTATGAAACCAAGCGCGCACTAAGTGATCTGATGCTGCCTTAGAAGCAGAGTAAGGACTATTCGGTTCGTATGAATTGGTTTCTGTAAATGCAGGGTCTATCATCGACAAGGAGCCATAAACCTCATCCGTGGAAACGTGATGAAAGCGAAAGCCTTCTTTAGCAGATCCTTCAAGACCATTCCAATACTCGCGTGCACACTCTAATAAATTGAAGGTTCCAACAATATTGGTTTGTACAAACTCAGCAGGCCCATGAATAGATCGGTCCACATGGCTCTCTGCTGCAAAGTTCACAATCGCTCGAGGCTGATGCTCTTTTAATAATTTGGTGACTAGTTCTTTATCCCCAATATCACCATGAATAAAGATATGCCGAGAATCTTTTTTCAAAGATTCTAAAGTGGCAAGATTACCCGCATAGGTCAGCTTATCTAAATTGACGATGCCCTCGGCATTCGGATTAGCCAGCCAATCCAATACAAAATTGCCTCCAATAAAGCCTGCGCCGCCAGTAACTAAAATCATAATTGAAGTGGTCCTAAAATGGCATCTGCAAATGCCTCTGAGCTATACGGCCTAAATGCTGATGAAGCCAAGAACTGTTTGCCTGCCTCTTGATAAGCAATATAGTCCTGCTCAGTCATTTTACTGATGTATTGATACAAATCCCGATAAGGATCTGGGCCAATCAAAAACTGGCGGAAATCAATAAAACAACTGCTGGGAACCATATTTTGAATATTTGGCTCACCCCAATAAATAGGCACGCAACCCGCAAATAAAGAATCAAATAGCTTCTCAGTGACATAGCCGGGGATATCTTTAGCATTTTCAAAACAAATACAAAAACGCGCTTTGGCTAATACTTCAAACTTATTCTTTGCGGAACCTTGATAACTTGGAAAAACTGATTGCCCCAATAAAAATGGGAGAACCTTCTCTAATCGGTAACGCCACTTACCTAAATTGCCTAGACGCTTTTGAGGCACCAGCCAGCCATTACCAAACAATGCAAAATCTTTTGGGGCGTACGATTCAAACCAGCGAATGACTTTTACTCGCTCTGAATACAACTCTCTGGCATCGGGCAAATTGGCATGGCGATTACTGCCAATCAATACACAAAAGAGATTGCGATTAGTAAAGCCTGGATTAATGATCTCGTTTACTCTAAATTGCGCTGGTAAGACGTTAGGGTAGACAATCGGGAATTTGGGAACTAAGGCTGTTCTTTGATTGAGTGAGTCACTTGAATTGGTATTCAGTAAGGCTTGATCCCACGTAAAGATGCCATCAAATTGATTAAGATAATCCGCATCCCCATTGATGGGAACCGTGAGCTCTGTTTCAAAACGAATCAGATAGTTCTTGCAATTCTCGATCGGACTGAATGGCACCGCCTCTACATACAACGTGAAATTGGGCGCAATCCCTTTTTGCTGGAGAACATCTAGCGTGTGAAGTTCAATACCCTGCTCGGCAGCCTTAGCCTGCAGTACCCTGAAGGGCTCGAGACAATCGTCGCGATTTCGAGGGCTTTGAGGATTAAATAGATCATCTTGACCCTCCTCCCATCCGACAATCCCTCCAACTAACATAGCAGGCCGCTCACTTAAGGTTACGTTTCTAAAAGCACCAGCATGAATCGATGCCTAGGTAAGTACTTCATTGTTAATGGTCTAATTATAGGGTTATGGCCATTTACACCTATCTCCAGGGCGGTCTAGGCAATCAAATGTTTCAATATGCGATTGCTAGAGCCCTCTCCGAACATTATCAAAGCACCTTTTTGCTTGATCGTTCTTGGTTTGGTGTGCCGCAAGCAGAAACTACGCCGCGTCCTTATCAGTTAGATCTGCTCAATATCCAAGAAGTCCCTATAAGTAAAGTTGCCTTCCCTAAAAGGCCTGATAGGCTAATGAGAGCAGTACAAAAATGGCTTTCTCTTGGACCTGTTATCTATTACCAACAAAATGCTTTTGGGTTTGATGAAGGACTCTTGCGCTTAAAGGCAATGCATCAACGCGATCTTTATCTTTTTGGTTATTGGCAAGCTTTCCCATACCTAGAAGCTATTCGCCCCGTACTGCAATCCGAATTTAAAACCAAAAGATCAATTGCTGATCACTACCAAGCTTATCTAGAGAATATATACTCTAGTGAGTCTGTCATGGTCCATATTCGCAGAGGCGATTATGTGCACTCCCCCTCGGCAGCAAAGTTTCATAAGGCATTAGCCTTAAGCTACTACGAGCAGGCAATTGAGTTACTACTACTCAATAAACCCAATGCCCATTTTTTTATTTTTTCAGATGATCTACCTTGGGCTAAAGAAGCTCTACCGAAAGATCTCAAAATTACCTTTGTAGAGAACTCCTTGCAAGCAGATGCTGCCGCCCAAGAATTGCAGCTCATGTATGCATGCAAGCATCACATCATCGCGAATAGCTCATTAAGTTGGTGGGGTGCTTGGCTTAAACAAGATTGCAGTGGTTTGGTAGTGACTCCTAATCGCTGGATTAGCGATAGCAGTCTTGATCTATCCAACCTCTTGCCAGCGAACTGGCAAAGAATTCCTGCTTAAACTATTGCCTTACTTCCCAGAGCGGCCCACAAGGCTGCCATAGAGAGCAACGCAGATACGCTCGAAACGCGTCAAGGGAGTCCACAAGCCATTGCCCCGAAACTGAAAGCGGGCATACAACTCCATATTGGCACCGATAGAGATGTTGGGAATACGCTCGTTCATAAGCTTAATAAAAGACACGCCATACTTTAGGCGCTCATAAAAAGGTAAAGGCCTAGGCAAACAATTCTCCGGGATTCCAAGCATTTTTAAGTAACTGGCCTGCGCATTCGAAAATACGTTACGTGCAGCCTGAAGATGGTTCACACTTGTTTGAGTAGAGTGCAAACGATAAGTAATTAGCTTCTTTCTGATATTGGCAAAACGATATCCGGCTAGGGCAATCTCAGTCCACAAGCAATAGTCTTCAGCGTGCATATATGAAGCCTTATAAGGGAACTGCTTAAATATCTCGAGCTTACCCATCATGGCAGGATTGCATACTGGGCTGCACACACTCAACAAGGCCTGAATATCGGCATTCGAGTGACGTTGCTTAGAACTTTTGCGCTCACCAGTCACTTGATTCAATGTGAAATGGTCGGCGCCACATAAATCTGCGAAGTTGTTTTCTAAAAAGTCGACCTGGAGCGCAAGCCTTTCTGGGAAGGCGCGATCATCTGCATCTAATAAGGCAAGGTACTTCCCTTTGGCCATACCAGCAATCAGATTGCGGGTAGTAATCAAGCCACGATTTTGATCGGAGTAGACCTTAATAATGCGTTTGTCTGTAAATTGATCAATGATCTCGCGCGTGCGATCGCTAGAACCATCATCGACAATGATTAACTCAAAATTACTATAGGTTTGTGCCAAGACACTTTCGATTGCCTCAGCAATATAGCGCTCAGAATTGAAAACTGGCATGGAAACACTAACCAAAGGCATGTCTTTACCTTCTCTATTTATGGGCTGCATCAGGTCTTTGGTGTTGGCAATGTCATTCATAGTCAATTAGAGATAACTTTGCAAAAGACGTAAGAAGCGTTTGCTTCGTTTTAATAATCTTGAGGGCAAAGACTTGGTGGAGGCACCGTAATCTAACTCTGACTCCCAAGCGGATTGATAAATCACACCCATAAAGTTTTGCTTCAACTTCTCTTGAGTCTCGCCTAAGCGACGTGACAGATAGTAATGCCAGTCATAGTGATAAATCCGGAACAAGGGTTCAATCATTCGAACCCGAATCGCTTGGTATTTGAGCAAAGTCTCGCCATAGATTAGCGTCTCTGGATGTTCAGGCGTAATTAAATCCCAAAGTGTTATGCCCTTAGGTTGCAAATACTGCAGATCTAAAGACTCCCACACCTTAGCTGACCAAATAAAAGGGGCTGGAGCGCAGTAGTAATTTGGGCCAACCCTGCCAAACAAGGCTTTGACGGTTTGGGCTTCTTTACGTAACTCTTTTTCAACCCGAAGATGGCCCCGATTCGTTGCGATCTGAAACAGTTCTTTATTTTGATGCAGCACTGTATAGGGCGAACCATCAGGAGCTAGAAAATCGGCTTTACCAAAATCCCGAATAAAAATACTATCTGAATCAATGCATAAATAATTACTTGCTAGGCCCAATCTCCAAAATTCAGACTTAATCACCTGCTGAGCAATACCGCCTGACCTAGTCTTCTGAATATCTTTTGGCGCACGGGGATTTGCTTGAATAATCGCCTCATCTGCAATCCACTGATAACCCTGGTTCTCCCCCAAGAGCGTAAATAGAATATCCCGATCTTCTAGGGGGGTAGAGATGTAAAAAGGAATCGATTCAATATTGTGCTTACGAATAGATTCGAGCAAACGTTTTACGCGCAACAAATCGCGTCGATACGATTTGCAATATAGAACGAAATCCACTGCCATTTAGGATTCGTAACCCATCGGGTTTTGAGATTGCCAGCGCCAACTATCGGCACACATTTGATCTAAATTGCGATACGCTTTCCAGCCTAGTAGTTTTTCAGCTAAAGAAGGGTCTGCATAGCAAGTAGCGATATCGCCTGGCCTTCTATCAACCACTTGATAGGGAATGGGTCGTCCCACAACATCACTATAGGCTTTGAGCACATCCATCACGCTATAGCCTTGTCCTGTTCCCAAGTTCACCGTCAAAGAATCACGTCCAGCCAATAAATACTCCACCGCCTTCACGTGCGCCTGCGCCAAATCCACCACATGGATATAGTCTCTAACACCCGTGCCATCTGGGGTAGACCAGTTATCTCCATACACCTTCAGTTCCGGCATTCTGCCAGCGGCTACCCGTGCAACCAAAGGCGTAAGATTATTTGGAATGCCGCGAGGATCTTCACCGATTAATCCTGACTCATGGGCGCCGACTGGATTGAAGTAACGTAAATAGGCCACACGCCAACTTGGATCGGATACCTCTACATCACGTAAGACCTGCTCACTCATCAACTTAGTTTGACCATAGGGATTGGTAGGTTGTACTGGTGAGGATTCATTAATAGGTACGACGCTTGGGTCACCATAGACCGTTGCAGAAGAACTAAAGACAAAATTCTTACAGTTGTGAGCCTGCATGACTTCTAACAAAGTAAACAGGCCCCCTAAATTGTTTTGGTAATAACGCAGTGGTTGATCAACAGATTCACCAACCGCTTTTAAGGCAGCAAAATGGATTACCCCTTTAATGGGATATTTATTAAAGACCGTTTCCAGAAAGGCACGATCGCAAACGTCGCCCTCAATAAATTCTAATTTTTGACCAGCCAGAGACTCAATCCGAGATAAAGCGAGTGGACTGGAATTGATAAAGTTATCCAAACCTATAACGCGATTGTCTGCGAGCAGCAATTCAAGCCATGTATGTGAGCCGATATAGCCAGTGGCACCCGTTAAAAGAATCATTGCAATTTATCCGCTAATGTAAATACTTGATTAACTCGGAAATCCTGGAAATCTTCTCCATCATCAACCCCCGAGTGGATCGATAAAGGGGTGGGAAGCTGATTTTCCCAATTTAGCCGTTATTATTTGATTATATGAAACCTATTGGCTCAAACCGCTCTTTCTCCATTTTGAGCGCCTTGATCATCTTTATTAGTAGCGCTTTACTGGCGATTTGGTCCCTCACGAATACGATTGCCCTGCGTAATGCACTTTTGGCCATAGGCACCCTCTTGGCCCTCTGGCTAGTGAGGCAATATTCAAAACAAGGCCAAGCGCAATCAACAAGCTCAACAGGCTTTGTCTTTGGTCGATATGCCCCTATTGCACTCTCCTTTGGAATGCTGATCTGGGTAGTCATTCACTATCTGTTCTTTAGTTCTGAGCCTGGGCAACAATTCCAAGAACTTACCAGCACCTGGGTGCGCGTTTTGGAGGCTATTCTGATTGGGTCAGCTACCGGACTCGTTTTAAGAGACTACCCGCGCCGTGCGCAGTTTTTATGGTTTGGCATTTTATGTGGATTTATTTACCTACTTGTTCATTACCTAGAAATGTTTTTTCAGACCGGCAAAGCCTTTATGCCGAACTATTATTTTTCGAGCCCCTTTGGCAACAAAATTAATACGGTACTTATGGGCGGCTTATTTATTAGCGCCATCTGCGGTTCCTCCGCCGGCTCACTAATATATAACCGCCCTCATTATTCCTGGCTCATTTACGTTTATTGGCTATTAGGTGTACTCGCTATTCTGTTTTCTTTCACCACCGTTATTGATACTCGCAATGGCGTTGGTGTTGGCATCATCCTGATTGCAAGCTGGGCACTCTACATTGGGATCTCAAAATTGCGCCAGCAAATTCGCTCTGGCAAACTCGATTGGAAAATCGGTTTAGCCACCTTGGTTCCAGCGATTCTGATTGTGATTTTTGTACAGCAGCACTTGAGCATTAATCGTGGGTGGGCTCACTTTGTTGATGACATCACGGTTGCCGTCAAAATTGATGAAGTGCCTCATTGGCAGGACGTTAAAAAATATGGCTATCCCAATACCGCTACTGGTGAGCCTGTTTATCCCAATAATTATGAGCGCGCCGCCTGGGCTACAGCAGGCATTCAATCACTCTCCAAAAATCCTTTGGGCTACGGAATGCTGGAGCACTCTCTAGGGAAGGTGATTCGCCAGTCCTATCCAGAGGCCATGATTCGATCATCACATAGTGCTTGGATCGATCTTGGTTTAGCCTTTGGCATACCAGGTCTAATCCTGACTTTAGGTGCCCTACTTTCTACCATCGTCTTGGCCCTGAAAAGCAATTCAGCCAATCGATTGGTAGTCATTTGGATTGCTGCAGATTTACTACTGACCTTCACGATTGCTGAAGTTAGCAGTAAACATACGATTGAGATTTTGTTCTTCTGTATTGCTTTGCTCAACACCATGCTGTTGGAGCAAGAGAGTACGAATAGCTAGTACGCGTTTTTATTAACGAAGCCGCGGAAGATCGTAAAGAAAATAATCTTCAGATCCAACCAAAGCGACCAATTTTCAATGTAATACAGGTCATGCTCAATGCGCGCATTGAGATCGGTATCGCCCCGCCAGCCATGAATCTGTGCCCAGCCTGTAATTCCTGCCTTGACCAAATGCTTCTTCATGTAATCTGGGATTTCTTTTTTGAACTGCTCTACAAATACGGGGCGCTCTGGTCTTGGTCCCACAATCGACATCTTGCCTTGGAGAACATTAAAAAACTGTGGCAATTCATCGAGACTGGTGGAACGCAGCCATTTTGAAAACGGTGTTACTGACTTGCCTGCAGAACCACCCCAGACAACCTTACCGTCTTCAAGATCCGCCGGCATAGTTCTAAATTTATAAATCTCAAAGACTTCACCATTCCAGCCCACCCGCTCCTGACGATATAGGACTGGGCCAGGCGAGCTAAGCTTGACGCCAATTGCAAGGATCAACATCAGAGGGCTAATGAAAATCAAAATCAGGGTAGATAAACAAAAGTCTTCCATCGATTTGAGAAAGAGATTCATGCCCGTCATGGGGGTGCCATATAAATCAATCATCTGCATTCCCAGTACCTCACTCACGCCATGATTAATGAGGCGGAATGAAAACCAATCTGGCACAAAGCGAATGGTGGCGGTACTCATCTGCAAATGCTCCATCACCATACGCATCTGAGAACCATCGCCCATAGGTAACGCGAGCCATATTTCATTGAGTGGCTGCTTTGCCAATTCCGATAATTTTTCGGCATCTAAATCTCGTAATTGAGTCTGTACTCGGTACCCGGACCAGCGTGACTCATGAATGCGGCGCGCGATCTCATCTGCAGTTCCGCCAGAACCCACAATCGCAATGTGTCTGAGATTAATACCTTTGCTGCGATAACGACGAATCAAGATATAACTAACTAGTCTGCTGCCACATAAAACAAAAAGACTGATGATGGCCCAAGACCCCAACCAGAGTCGAGAGTACATTTCCGTAGATTTACTAAACACCAACCAAATCAGAATCAAAATCCAAGTCTTTAAAACACCGCTGGCCACTTGACCAAAGAGCGCCATTAAATTGCCGCCACGCCATGAGCGGTATGCACGATTCGTTAAAAATAAATACGCCAAACTCGCCAAGACCATCAAAGAGGCATAGCGTTGTAAGTCTAGATCGGGATCTTTAAAAAACTGAATGGCAAAGAAAGTGCACAGCCCCACCAAATTGATCGCGACAAAATCAAAGATGCGAATCAGGTAGGAATTAATAATGTAGGATGCAGCCATCGTCGTATTTTGCAGTACTACTCGATATTTAAGGAAAATTTGCGAAGGGCAGCCAATACCGCCTCTACAGAAATTTGATCCATTAAGTAAGTTGGATTGTCAGGGTATTCAAAACCTAAATTCAGATAAGCGCCACCCTCATCCGGTCCTGGTCCCAGTACAACAGTATTGTCGCCATTGGAATGGCCAGGATAAATAGGACCCCAACGTTTAGGGTCGGTTGGGCCATGTAAGGCAATCAATGGTTTACCCAAGAGAGCAGCAAGATGCATCGTTCCAGTATTGACCGCCACTACTCCTGATGACCCATTTAAATAAGCTGCAGTCGTCATGAGATTGGCTTTTCCTGCCAAATTGAGCAGGGACTCTGATGGCAACCCATCGAGAATCCGATTGATTTCTTGACACAGTACATTGCTGCGATCCAGATCTCCGGATCCGCCAGTAATCACTACGCCGTATCCAGAAGCAATAGCCCTGCAGGCTAGTGCCGCCCAGGAAGATGTTGGCCATTCACGCAATTCAAAGTGGTTGCCACTAGCCCAGGGGTGCAAAACGAGATAGGGTTGCTTAATATTTAAGCAATTAATACTGCCAAAAGTTGAATAATCAATTGGCGGCATTGAAGCTGCATTAACTCCGAGTGGAGCCAACAAAGCCCTAAAATTGTCTAATTCATGGAGGTTTGGGCTATGTTTCACTGAAAAATCATAGGAAAAGTGCCGATTTTGGCCCTTTGTCTCAAATCCTACCGTCCAACGGGCGCCACTGAAAGCGGTGACTAGGGCCCCTATTCTGGACCACTGGGAGCTATCAATCAAAACATCGACTGGGTGGGCGCGGACCCGTTCCATTGCCGCTAAAGGTTGAGTAATAGGCACCAACACCAGATCGTCATAACCAGTAATGAGGTCGAAAGCTAAGGCATTGGCTGGGGTTGCAAAAACCGTGATTTTTGAGCCAGGAAAGGCTTTGCGCAGATCAGCAATTAAGGATGAGGCCAATAAGGCATCGCCGATGGCAGCAAAAATGCACAGCCCAATGCTTTGAATATGCTCAGGTTTTGTCTTTTTAGACCTTAAAAGAGATAGCCCAAACAAAACAGGCACGCCAATCCAGCGATCGAGCTTGCGCAAGACCCCTCTACCGCGTTCAGCTTTTACAGGCACAGCAACCAATATTTATCCTCGGTATTTGTAAAATTTGCTTTCTGAGCCATCCCATTGTATTTGCTTGTGTTTCTAATGGCTTGCTAGCTAGAAGCTGGCATTTAAAACAATTTACAATAGCCCATTTACTGCGTAATTAACTGTTTAATCCAAATCTAAGAAAATCCCCATGTCAAAATCAAAAGTTGCCCTGATTACAGGTATTACTGGCCAAGATGGTGCGTATTTAGCCGAGTTTTTACTGAAAAAGGGATATGAAGTACACGGGATTAAACGCCGCACCTCACTTTTTAATACTGACCGTATTGATCATCTTTACCATGACCCGCATATTCCAGGCTCAAAGCTCACTTTGCATCATGGAGATTTAACTGACTCCACTTGTTTGATTCGCATCATTCAGCAAACTCAGCCTGATGAGATCTATAACTTAGCCGCGCAGTCTCACGTAGCGGTTTCTTTTGAAGAGCCTGAGTACACAGCCAATTCAGATGCACTAGGTGCACTGCGTCTTTTAGAAGCGATTCGCATCCTCAAACTAGAAAAGAAAACCCGTTTTTACCAAGCGTCGACTTCTGAGCTCTATGGCTTGGTCCAAGAAATTCCGCAAAAAGAAACCACGCCGTTTTATCCACGCTCACCATACGCAGTAGCAAAACTTTACGCTTACTGGATCACTGTGAACTATCGTGAAGCCTATGGCATGTATGCGTGTAATGGGATCTTGTTTAACCACGAGAGCCCAATTCGTGGCGAGACTTTTGTGACACGCAAAATTACCCGTGCACTAGCGCGGATCAAGTTGGGCCTGCAAGAGTGTTTGTACCTGGGTAACTTAGATGCCAAACGTGACTGGGGTCATGCCCGTGACTACGTTGAGATGCAGTGGCTCATGCTCCAACAAGAACAAGCAGAAGACTTTGTGATTGCTACTGGCGTTCAGTACAGCGTGCGTCAATTTATTGATTACGCGGCTGAAGAGCTCGGCATGAAGATCACCTGGAAGGGCGTTGGCGTTGAGGAAAAGGGTTATGACGCTAGCGGTAAGTGTATTGTGGCTGTTGACCCACGTTACTTCCGCCCAACCGAAGTAGAAACACTTTTGGGTGATGCTACTAAAGCCAAAGAAAAATTGGGTTGGGTACCAGCAACTTCATTCCAAGATCTCGTTAAAGAGATGGTGCGCGAAGACTTAAAAGGTGCGGAGCGTGATGAATTAGTCAAGAAACACGGCTACACCACTTTAAGTCGCAATGAATAAAACCGCCAAGATTTATGTAGCAGGTCATCGTGGGATGGTGGGTAGTGGCATTACCCGCCTACTCAAATCCCGTGGCTATAACAATGTCATCACCCGCACGCACTCTGAACTTGATCTTTTAAATCAAGCATCAGTGCATTCCTTTTTAGCTACTGAAAAACCTGACTACATCTTTATCGCCGCTGCAAAAGTGGGCGGTATCCAGGCGAATAATATTTACCGCGCTGACTTTATTTATCAAAACCTCATGATTGAGTGCAACCTCACGCATGGTGCTTATCAAGCCGGCATTAACAACCTGATGTCCTTAGGCTCAAGCTGCATTTACCCAAGAGATTGCCCACAGCCAATTAAAGAAGAGTATTTACTCACAGGCCCACTGGAGCAAACCAATGAGCCTTATGCTTTGGCCAAAATTGCGGGCATCAAGTTGTGTGAGAACTACAACCGTCAGTACGGCACCAAGTATGTGAGCGTCATGCCAACCAATCTTTATGGTCCTGGCGATAACTACGATTTAAACAACTCCCACGTATTGCCTGCACTGATCCGCAAGGCCCATGAAGCGAAATTGCGTAAAGACCCGCATTTAATGGTGTGGGGATCTGGCAAGCCTCGTCGTGAGTTCTTGCATGTGGACGATATGGCCAGAGCTTGCGTCCAGCTCATGGAGCAAGGCTATGACGGCTCTTTTGTGAATATTGGCTGTGGCAATGACATCACTATCCGCGAACTGGTGGAAGAAGTAGTCGCAGTAGTCGGATTTGAAGGCCAATTGCAGTTTGATACCTCAAAACCAGACGGAACCCCACAAAAACTGCTGGATGTGAGTAAAGCCAATGCCCTGGGCTGGAAGGCGGAGATTGCCCTGCGCCCTGGCATCCAAGATGCCTATAGCTGGTTCTTGGAGCACGTGGCACCGACCTTGAAATAATAAGTAGGTAAAGCAATACAGCAAGGGGTCCCTTGCGCTCCTTTCTGCCCTTTTTCTTTAGGTAAAATTTGTTCATGAAACTAAATTTTTCGATGGTAATCATTTGTGGGGGAGCAGGCTCCCGTTTGTGGCCAGTATCCCGAGAAAACCGTCCTAAGGTTTTTATGCCGGTTGCCAGCCAACAGTCACTCTTAAGTGAAACTGCCAATCGCATTGAGTCTTCTAATCCTTGGCTGTGTGTTGTTACTTCAGAAAGCCTTGGCTTTCAGGTTCAAGCAGATTTAAAAGATTCTGAGCAAGAGGCCAATCTCACCATTATTGAGCCCCTGCGTCGTAATACTGCACCAGCCGTACTCTTTGCTGCACTAGCTGCTAAAAATGCGGGTCGTGGAGATATTCCGATGTTGGTGCTGCCCGCTGACCACGTCATTCATGACAAAGTCGGTTTTGAAATGGCTGTAGCCAAGGCTGTTGATTTTGCAATGGCAGGCAACTTGGTTACTTTTGGTATTCCGCCAACCCATGCTGAAACGGGCTACGGCTATTTGAAGCTCGGCAATCCAGCGCGCACCCCTGGAAATGCTGAAGGTCGCATCGTTGAGCAGTTTGTTGAAAAGCCAGCGATGGCTTTAGCCGAACAATATGTTGCCGCCGGAAATTTCCATTGGAACTCAGGCATGTTCTGTTTCACACCGAACACCTTACTTAAAGTGGCTAATGACATCGCACCAAACTTAGCCAAGCAAGTTCAAACCTGTTGGGCAGCAAGTAATCCTGCTGATGCTGTTGATTCATTTACCTTAGACAAAACTACTATGGCGGCCATCGAAGATATTTCTCTCGATTACGCCATTATGGAAAAAGCGCCTAATGTCGTCTCTGTTAATGCCAGCTTTGACTGGGATGACGTGGGCTCATGGGATGCTATGGCAAAGCACTTTCCAGAGGACGAGAATGGTAACGCCGCGGAAGGCAAGGCTATTTTTGTAGACTCTAAAAACAATTTTGTTTTTGGGCGCGAGCGCCTCATTGCTGCCGTTGGCATAGACAACCTCATCATCGTTGATACACCTGACGCTTTACTTGTCAGCGCCAAGGGAAACTCTCAGTCCATCAAAAAAGTAGTTGATGCTCTGAATAAAGATAAAGATGAGCGCGCTATCTATCACAGCACAGTGCACCGCCCATGGGGCACTTATACCGTGATCGAAGAAGGTCCAGACTATAAGATCAAGCGGATTGTGGTGAACCCAGGCGGCAAACTTTCCTTACAAATGCACCATCATCGCAATGAGCATTGGGTCGTGATTACTGGCAAAGCTGAAATCGTCAATGGCGACAAGGTTCTACATCTCAATGCCAATGAGTCGACTTATATTCCAAAAGAAACGCAGCATCGATTGACGAACTTGGGCGATATACCCCTAGTGATCATTGAAGCTCAGGTAGGAGACTACCTAGGTGAAGATGATATTGTGCGTTTCGAAGACCAATACGGCAGAGCTTAACTTTAGATTGCAGCAGTCTCTAGAATTTTCTTAACTGCTTGATTTACTCCAATGGGAGTGCCGCTCACTTGATTCAGATTTTTTTGCTGCCAATCAAGCCAGATTTTCTCAAGCGTCATTGCCAGGCTTGCCTCATCTGCGCTAATACTCAAATAAGCATTACGCTCGAGTAGCATTTGATCTAGCTGAGGATTACGATGGGTCATTGCCCATATTGGGCGCTGCGCCCAGAGGTAGTCATAAAACTTTGAGGGAATATATTCAGCGCACTCTTCACCCGTGCCATGCAGCAGAATTAGGACATCAGCCTCTTGCATCTTCTCCACTACGCGCTCACGCCCTGATAAGCCAGTAACGGGATCTTTTTCAAGACGCCCGTGAGCAAGAAGAACATCTTGATATCCATACTCCTCAATGGCTTGCTCTGTATAGCTATCCAAAGGGGCGCCATAAGCATGCACACGAATAGCTGATCTTGCCTGTGGATATTTTTTTAGTAATTCATTTAATACCTTCAAGATCACTGATAGGCTTCGGTCTTTTGCCAATGAACCAAAGTGGCATAAATTTAAATGTTCTGAATAAGTATGTCCCGCTTGAATCTTCTTAGCACCTGGAGGCTCTGCGCCAGGCATCACAACAAAGCCATGAGCATTACCTGGGGAATTGAGATTGGTATTGCGAACCTTGGCGTAATGCAACGCGCCATCGGTAAACCACCAAACAAAATCAGAATATTTACACAACTGACTCTCTAGAAAATGGCGAAAGCGCGCATCACGATTCTGTGGCTTTACTGCGCCATCATCACCAGGACTTTGACGAATGACCAAGGGGTCATGCACTTCAGAGATCAATTTAATCCCAGTAGCTCTTTTGAGCCAGACACCCGCTAAATGGGCAGACCATGCGCTGCCTACTGAAAAGACAACGTCAACCTTACCCTCTTTAATCAGCTTTCTGCCATGAACAAAGGCTGGCAGTGCCCAAGACCATTGACTGGAGTAACCCAAGACAAGCTTTTCGATCGCAATGAGCGGTGCGAGCAATAAGGAAACGGAGCGCGTCGTGATCTTATAAAAAAGTCCGCGCCCATATTTATTGGCAACCCAATGACGAAAGTCAAAACGAAAACCCGAAGGGCCCCAAGCTAAAAACTGTTGGTGCACAAAGCGTTGATCTTTAATCCCGGTAATCGCACTAAAAACAATAGGCTCAATACCAGCATCTAATAAATAGGGAATTTTGTCGGTAATCGTTAAGCTTGCAGCACGGCCATCCATATTGAAAGCATGCGTCAGAATTAGCCAACGCTTTTGCTGCTGTACTTTGGGAATTTGCACAGCATCCGCTGCCGTTTGAGAAATACTCACCGCAGCCTTCTAGTTACTAGCAAGGATGGACATTACTGCCATGCGCACTGCAATGCCGAAGGTCACTTGATTGAGAATGACCGATTGTGGACCATCAGCAACCACTGAATCAATCTCGACCCCACGGTTCATTGGCCCTGGATGCATGACGATGGCATCTGGTTTTGCGAGTGCTAAGCGGCTAGATGTCAAGCCATATTGTTTAAAAAAGGCATCGCCCTCGGGAACCTGACCCACTTCCATACGCTCTTTTTGGATACGCAAGGTCATCACTACATCCACCCCCTTCAAGCCCTCTTCCATATTATGGAAGACCTTCACGCCCAACATATCTAAATCACTAGGCAATAGGCTCTCAGGTCCAATGACTCTAATTTCTTCGCAACCCAAGGTCGTTAGTGCATGGATATTCGATTTAGCAACTCGACTATGAACCACGTCACCAATAATGGCTACTTTTAAACCACGAAAGTCTTGCTTGAAATGACGCATGGTGTACATATCTAACAATCCCTGAGTGGGGTGTTGATGACTGCCGTCACCCGCATTGACTACGTGTACATGCGAGGGGACATGATTTGCTATTTCTATAGGCGCCCTAGAAACATTGTGGCGCACTACAAATATATCGGCCTGCATCGCCACCAAATTATCAATGGTATCGAGCAAACTCTCGCCCTTAGCAGTTGATGAGGTCGAGATATCCAAGTTAATGACATCGGCTGATAAACGTTTGGCAGCAATCTCAAACGTAGTTCTGGTGCGAGTAGAGTTTTCAAAGAACAGATTGAAAACACTCTTACCACGAAGTAAGGGCACCTTCCTCACTTCTCTAGAAGGGTCTGTAACACTCACAAACTGCTGAGCGGTATCCAGAATATGCACAATCTGCTCTTTAGGTAATCCTTCTAGGGTCAAAAGATGCGTTAACTCCCCAGCAGCATTAAATTGGTTCACGAATTGGCTCGCTTCTTTATTTGCTGCACTCATTCTGCGCGCTCCTCAAGCTGAAAGCTGAACTTACCAGCGGCATCTTTTTCTAAAACCAGAATTTGGTGATCAGGCACCTGAACTTTTTCTCCTACAAAATTAGCAGCAACTGGAAGCTCTCGTTTTCCACGGTCAGCAAGTACCATTAACTCGACTTGTCCGGGACGGCCAAAGTCAAATAATTCATTTAAAGCAGCGCGTACTGTTCTACCCGTTAAGAGCACATCATCAATCAAAATAATATTGGCACCGTTGACATCAAACGGAAGATTGGTCGGCATAGTGCTGGCGGTCCGCAGAGCAGTCATGCCTTTTTCAGCATAATCATCCCGATGAAAAGCCACATTAATCACTCCGAAGTGTGGCAAGCCCAGATCTCTAGCTAAGCGTTCTGCAATCCAAGCGCCGCCCATGGCTAAGCCGGCTAGCTCAAATGAGCCCGCCTGCCTTTGGCGCATATTTTCAAGTAACTTTTCGTATAACTTTTCAGCGTTCATTCTGGGGCTCCGCCACTCATCATCTATCTTTAACTCACACTCTTTAGCATTGCTTTTGCAGACAGCTCTGAAAAGTACTGTTCCAAGATCAAGGCTGCAGAATGCGCATCTAGATTGTCCCGCATATCTGATTCACCCTCCAAAACTGCAGAGGTATAACGCTCATCCACCCACTCTACTGGAAGATTAAATCTGCCATGCAATTGGTTGCCAAAGCGAGTGGCCTTGGTGGTCATGGCATGCTCAGCACCATCAGGGTGAACGGGCTTACCAACTACCAAATAATCTGGCTGCCACTCTTTTAAAAGGTTTTCAATTTCCTTAAATAAAGTTTCAGTACTGGTAGCGGCAATGGTTTTTAATGCCTGCCCATTCCCGGTGACTGAATTTCCAACTGCCACACCCACACGGCGAGTACCGTAATCGAAGGCCATCACCGTCATCGGCTTAGGCATGCCCTGCCTCACCCGAGAGATCGGATAAATCAAAACCCAAATGACTCATGGTTTTTTGATAACGCTGGGTATAAGGCGTATTAAATAGAATCTCACTCATTTGCTCGCGTGAGAGGGGAACATTCATCCAGCCATTGAGCGTGATCTCTTCTTCGAGCTGCCCCGCACCCCAGCCTGCATAACCTAGGGTCATTAAAAATTTTCTAGGCCCACTTCCGCTGGCAACGGCTTCAAGCACATCTTTAGAGGTAGTCATGGTTAAACCCCCAGGAATAACTAATGAAGAGCTATAAGAAATTAAAGGGTTTGGTTCATGCAATACAAAGCCGCGCTCTACTTGCACTGGGCCACCAAAATAAACCGGTTGATCTAACAAAGGTGCGATTTCTAATTTGAGTTCTATTTTGTCAAACAAAGTTCCAAGATTGACCTCAGTTGGTCTGTTCACTACTAAGCCCATCGCACCTCTTTGGTTATGCTCAAAAAGGTAGATAACAGATCCCGCAAAATCGGAGTCCACCATCCCTGGCATTGCAATTAAGAATTGATTGGCTAAGTGATCTGCTGAATATGAGATCAAAGGGTCTGCCATAGACGCTGGGTCTAATACTTTGGAGGCCTTCTTCGCCGTAGTCATATGCCTTTATTTTACAGAATATCTAGAGTTTTCCAGTAATCCAATAGGCTAAAAGCCCAATCAGCTCATGCAAGGCTTTATTCCAGTTTTGAGCGCCTTCCACTAAGTCAAAAGAAGTCCACTGAAGGCTATTCGCTGTCTGGTAATCCACCGGTAAGGCCAAAACATCGATACCCTGCTTTTGAAAGATCTGTAAGGATCGATACATATGACTAGCAGAGGAAATGACCAGCCAGGGTTTTAATAATCCTGCATCCGTCTTTCCCCCGAGTTCTTGCATCATCGGCTTCAAATAGAGCACATTTTCGTAAGTGTTACGGGATTGATTTTCATAATATACCTGTGCCCCATCCAAACCCTGCTCTTGAATCAATTGCTTGAAGGCATCGGCTTCTGAAACCCCTTTCGGATTGATTCGACCGGAATATCCACTAAAGATCAATGGTAGATCAGGATATTTTCGAATCAGTTCAAATGCTTTGGTAACGCGCTCAGCCGAGGAATAAATGGATACCTCACCTCGATCAGTAGCAATCTCACCACCCTCGATCGCACCGCCCAAAATAATCATTCCTCCTAAATCACCGTTCCCTACTTGGGAGAGATTTATACGAGGTGCCGAATTCTCAAGGGCCCTTAATAAAAACTCTGAGGTGGGTAGATAACCCACTAGAGCTAGATTGAATAGAGAGATCCAGAGAAAGCGTTTTGCTAGGTGAATCTTTCTCA
Organism: Polynucleobacter sp. AP-Melu-500A-A1; assembly: GCF_018882125.1. Taxonomy (GTDB): domain Bacteria; phylum Pseudomonadota; class Gammaproteobacteria; order Burkholderiales; family Burkholderiaceae; genus Polynucleobacter. Next base: position 489,929 of record NZ_JACVOZ010000001.1, on the reverse strand, counting down.
AAAGCAGAAATAGCAAGGCGAGCACTACCCAAAAAAGCACCCAGTTCAATGGCTCAATGCAAAATTGAACAGCCTTCGAAAGAATAAAAAATATCGTATCCATGAATGCTCTCGATCTTAACCTCTCTAGCAAGCAAGGGCAGTAAATAAGCCCTAATATAGGGGCTATGCAAAAAGCACTTGTATGGCTCCGCCGCGATCTTCGTCTTTATGACAATGCCGCCCTTCACCATGCCCTGAAAGAGGCCGGTCAAGTTTGGCTCACGTTTATTTTTGATACTGAAATTTTGACACCCTTATTAAAAGGTGAATTAGATGCCAAAGGTTTAAAACACGATCGTCGCGTTGACTTCATTTGGCAAGGTTTAAAGCAAATAGATGCGCAATTACGCAGTCAAGGTGGAGGCCTCATCGTTCGCTTTGGCAAACCGACTGAATGCATTCCCCAAATTGCAAAAGAGCTTGGAGTCAATGCGGTTTTCACTAACCATGATTACGAACCCTCTGCAATTGCACGTGATGAGGCAGTTGCAAGTTCTCTTGAAAAATTAGGCATTGGCTTTGAAAGCTTTAAAGACCAAGTGATTTTTGAAAAGAAAGAAATTCTGACGAATTCCAATACGGTATTTTCTGTTTTTACACCGTATAAAAATAATTGGCTCAAAACGCTGCAAGAAAAAGATTTAGCAGCCTATGATTGCACGCCGAAGCCCGGACAAATTGCAGCAATACCCAAAAAGTTAGATGAACCTTTTCTTTCGCTAGAGTCCATGGGATTTGTGGCTACAGGCATTGAGACCTATTTGCCACCGGGATCGGAGGGTGGTCAGGCTTTTCTGGAAGACTTTCTCTCTCGCATCGACCAATACCAAATCGGTAGAGACTTTCCGGCAATTAAGGGGGTGAGTTACCTCTCCACTCACCTGCGCTTTGGTATGTTATCGATTCGAGGTTTAGTACGAGAAGCACATCGACGCATGCTCGCTGGCAGTATGGGGGCCACAATCTGGTTAAGTGAATTAATTTGGCGTGATTTCTATTTCATGATTTTGGCAAATCATCCGCGTTTAGCCAAAGGTGTTTCTTTCAAACCAGACTATGACAATATCACCTGGGAAAGTGGCACTACTGCTCAGAAACTATTTACCGCTTGGTGCGAAGGCAAAACAGGTTACCCATTAATTGACGCAGCAATGCATCAACTCAATCAAAGTGGCTATATGCATAATCGCCTGCGCATGGTTGTGGCAAGCTTCCTAACAAAAGACTTAGGTATTGATTGGCGCTGGGGTGAAGCTTATTTTGCCCAGCACCTCAATGACTTTGAACTCTCCTCCAATAATGGCGGCTGGCAATGGGCCTCTTCATCCGGATGTGATGCACAGCCTTACTTCCGAATCTTTAACCCGATCACCCAATCTGAAAAGTTTGATTCTGAAGGTAAATTCATCAAACGATACCTGCCCCAATTAGAAAAACTCTCCAAGAAGTCGATTCATGCCCCCTGGCTGTCTGGGCATATTGAGCTTGAGGCAGCAGGCATTCTACTTGGTAGAGACTATCCTCTGCCCGTCGTAAATCATGATGAAGCGCGCAAGAAAACCTTAGTCCGCTATAGCGTGGTTAAAAAAATCACTGCGGAATAGAAGAAGCGCCCTCTTTCCGATTTAAGATAGGGTATGAGCAAGATCTATGCTGTGGGCGACATTCAAGGATGTGCGCCTTCGCTAAAAGCCCTCGTCAAAAAACTTCCCCAAAAATCCAAAATGATTTTTCTGGGAGACCTTGTCAATCGTGGCCCAGATTCTCTTGGGAGCTTACGACAACTCAAAGTGCTTCAAGAGGCAGGTCGTGCTGAGTGCATCCTCGGCAATCATGATTTACATCTTCTAGCAATTGATGCTGGCTTACGAAAAACCAAAGGACTAGATACTGTTGATAGCATTCTTAACGCTCCCGATCGTGATGAATTAATCGATTGGCTACGCAAGCGTCCTATGGCACTAAGCAATGGGAGAGTATTAACAGTACACGCCGGAGTTTTACCTCAGTGGGACTTACAGCAAACGATTGAGTGCGCTCAAGAAGTAGAAAAAGCTTTGCGTAAAAAAACGTATAAAGATTTTTTAGCCAATATGTATGGCAACACGCCTAATAAATGGAGCTCTTCACTAAAAGGTTATGAGAAGCTGCGCGTCATCACGAATGCGCTTACTCGGATGCGGTTTTGTACCCCTGGCGGACAAATGGAGTTTGAGAGTAAAGAAGGCTTAGAACAAGGTCCTGCGGGCTATATTCCTTGGTTTGGCGTGCCCAAACGTAAAACCCAAGACACTCTCATTTACTTTGGTCACTGGTCTACTCTAGGTCTGATGCGCAAACAAAATGTCATTGGCTTAGACACGGGTTGTGTCTGGGGTGGAAAACTCACGGCGATTGAAGTAGCCGAATCCGGAAAAGACTCTAAAAAATCAGAGGTGATTCAAGTGGCTGGCTATGACCATCCGCTCAGAATGTAATCTATCTTAAGTTTAGAGCTTCGGAAATGATTTCTCAGCGGCAGCAATAATGGCAGCTAACACCTCATCATCATGTGCAATAGAAGTAAAACCGGCTTCGTAAGCAGAAGGCGCTAAATAAACACCCTCATCTAACATGAGATGAAAGAATTTCTTGAATGATTCAATATTGGTTTTTGTAACCGCTTCGAATGAATTTGGAATGACATCGGCAAAATAAAACCCAAACATGCCGCCAACGCTATCAACTGAAAACGAAATCTTTGCTTTGTCAGCAGCTTGCTTTAAGCCCGTCATCAGTTTTTGAGTCTGCCCAGTCAGGCACTCGTAAAAGCCTTCTCTAGAAATAATCTCTAAAGTTTTAAGCCCTGCTGCAACTGCCACGGGATTGCCTGAGAGCGTTCCTGCCTGGTAAACATTGCCTAAAGGAGCAAGCTTAGACATGATTGCTTTTTTACCCCCAAAGGCAGCCATGGGCATACCGCCGCCCATCACTTTGCCTAAGCAAGTTAAGTCGGGCACTACGCCTTGGAGAGACTGAGCCCCACCTAAAGCAACCCTAAAACCAGTCATCACTTCATCGTAGATCAGTACACTGCCATGCTTTTCAGTAAGACTGCGAACTGCTGATAAAAATTCTTTTGAGGGTTGAATCAAATTCATATTGCCTGCGATCGGCTCAATAATGACTGCCGCCACTTGATCACCCTGCGTCTTAAATACTTCCTCGATTGCGGCTACATCGTTATAAGGAAGTACGAGGGTGTGTTTAACCAAGTCCTGAGGGACGCCGCCAGAAGAAGGCGCATTCTGAGTAGAGTCGGCAAAGGTTAAGAGCCCAGAGCCAGCCTTTACCAACAGACTATCAGCATGACCGTGATAGCAACCTTCGAACTTAATAATCAAGTCTCGATTGGTATAACCACGCGCTAAACGCAAAGCGCTCATCGTTGCTTCAGTGCCGCTTGAAACCATACGCACCTGTTCAACGCTTGGCATCAAAGCGCAAATACGTTCTGCTAACTCGATCTCACCCTCGGTAGGCGCGCCGTAACTAAAGCTCGTCTCCGCGGCTTGCTTTACAGCCTCAACCACCTCAGGATTAGCATGACCAACAATCATGGGACCCCAAGACATAATTAAATCGATGTAGCGCTTATTTTCTGCATCCCAAAAATAAGGGCCTTTGGCTTTAGTAACAAAACGGGGTGTGCCACCCACCTGACGAAATGCCCGCACAGGAGAATTCACACCCCCCGGTATTGTCTTTTGTGCACGCTCAAACAAAATCTCGTTTTGATCTACTTTTGCCACAATTATTTCCTAATTATTGACTAATTAAATCGCCATCATTTCAAAATCTTCTTTGCGCGCCCCACATTCTGGACAGGCCCAATTCATCGGCACATCTGCCCAAAGTGTTCCTGGCGCAATACCTTCATCAGGTAATCCTGCAGCTTCGTCATAAACCCAGCCACAGATAAGACACATATAGGTTTTGAATTCCATAAATCACTTCTCCGCTTAATCTTGTATTGCTAATCTGATTTTAAATCACTTATTCCATATCAGCATTATTGACTTCAGGGCGCTTAGCATGCATCTCAAACTTAAAAAGTCGACATTCTAGCGGGCCGTTAAATAAAGGTGTGCGCTTAGATTCCTTAATGCGTAACTGTCCTGGTAAAGCCATATCTGCAGTTAAGACAAACACATTCCATCCGCCAAAGATATCTTTCAAATGCTGACCAAACTGTCTTAAGAATTCTACAAACTTTGGATCTTGCTCCTCTTGAGCCTGTAGGCGCTTTAATGACTCACGACTCGAACGCTTAGCGCTTTGCCGACCCGTTTCTAAATTGAGCTCAAACCGATTTTCTGGCTCTTCATCATCATGAGGATCAGCTTGAATACGGTCTTGACCACGCCCACCCTTGATAACTAAGCGCTCTCCGTATGGGGGATTTAATAACATCACTCCATCCTTAGGGTTTGCAGGTGGCTTAGCTGCTAAAGCGTCGACTTGTCTGACCATGGGTTGATCAGGTAATTGCGCTCTTTGCCAATTGCCCCGAAACATCGATACCAACTTCTCATTAATATCACCGCCGCTAATTGCTAAGGAATCTACCGTTGGGAATTGCTTACGCTTGGCTAGCATCTGCGCCAAAGATGCTTCCTTCAAATCCAACCAACGCTTTTGCTCGATAGCCTCAATAAAAGGTTTCAGCCTCTGAAAGCCAAAGCCGTGGGCTGAAGTGACTAGTGGACGATAGGCCAAACGACTTGGTTTCGCATCATCTCCATACATTCCTGCCCGAATGGCGCCTGGCGGAATAGATAAGGCTATTTGTGCTGCTTCAATTAAAAAAGTACCACTTCCGCACATCGGATCAAATAAGGTTTGTCCTGGCTTCCAAGCTGTAATAGACAAAATACCAGCAGCTAAATTTTCTTTTAAAGGAGCATCACCTTTTTCGTCACGCCATCCACGTTTGAATAAAGCTTCGCCAGAGGTATCCAAATAAATGGTGACTTGGTTTGCTGTTAAATGCGCCTGTACACGTACATCTGGAAATGCTGTGTCGATACTAGGTCGATCGCCAGTGACATCACGCAAACGATCCACGATGGCATCTTTGATTTTGAGGGTAGCAAAATTCAAGCTCTTTAATGGCGAGCGATGCGCAGTGACATCAACGCGTAAAGTTTGTTTTGAGTTGAACCAATCTTCCCAAGCCAAGCCACTAGCTAATTTGTACAGATCTTCCTCTTGCCTATATGATGCTTGCGCCATTTGCAATAAAACACGGCTAGCGATTCTGGAGTGAAGATTTAGTGCCATTGCCCCTGATACAGGAGCGGCTAAGCCAATACCACCTGAAGGACTTGTTGGGATTGGATCAACAACCCAAATGCCTAATGATTTGCAATCAGGACGGTTTGCAATTTCTACCAACTCTTGTGCCAGCGGCACTTCTAGACCACCAGGGCAAACAACAAAAAATCTCATAGGTCTAGCAATCTTCGAAAGGGGGAAATTTAGAAATGCGGTATTAGGGCTTGAAAATAACTAAAGCCACAATCACTACTAACAACAGTACAGGGATTTCATTGAACCAGCGATACCAAACGCCAGATTTTGTATTTAGACCTGCACGGAATTTTTTAAGGAAACTTAAACAGACATGATGGTAACCAATCAAGAGCAGCACAAAAAATAATTTTGCATGCATCCAGATATCACCGGCACCAATACCAAAGTAAAGCCATAGCATCAAACCTAGTAGCACTGCTGGCACAGCCAAGATGGTCATAAACCGATAGAGACGATCAGCCATACCCAGTAAACGAGCATATGCTTGCGTATTTTTCTCTTCAGCAAGATTTACAAAAATTCTAGGCAAATAAAACAAGCCAGCAAACCAAGAAGTAATCAAGACAATATGAAAGGTTTTTACCCAAAGATAAGCATTACCCATTAGACCTCCTCAACTACGTATCTCGCCATGGCCCATGACGATATATTTAAGTGAGGTCAAGCCATCAAGCCCAACAGGGCCACGCGCGTGGAGCTTGTCATTCGAAATTCCGATCTCAGCACCAAGCCCATATTCAAATCCATCGGCAAAGCGGGTACTGGCATTGACCATGACGCTAGCGCTATCGACTTCACGCAAAAATCGATCTGCAGTCACTTTATTGTTCGTAATGATGGCATCGGTATGTTTGCTGCCATAGTGTTCTATATGATTCATTGCCTCATCAATATCTGCAACAGTCTTTATGGATAAAATCGGCGCAAGATATTCTGTATGCCAGTCTTCTTCTTGAGCATCAACCAAGCCCTTAAAGCCAGCAGTCTCTAAAGTTTTTCGAGTGGCTCCATCAACGCGAAGCTCAACACCCTTATCTTGATAGATTTTACAAAGCGCAGGTAATACCTGATCTGCAATCGCTTGATTGACTAAGAGCGTTTCCATCGCATTACATGGCGCATAACGTTGTGTCTTTGCGTTGTCGCAAACCTTGATGGCCATAGCCACATCAGCATCAGCATCAATATAGGTATGACAAATACCATCTAGATGCTTAATCATTGGTACACGTGCATCAGACATTAAACGGGCAATTAAACTCTTGCCACCCCGAGGTACGATCACATCAATGTACTGCGTCATGGTGATCATCTCGCCTACTGCAGCACGATCGGTCGTTGTCACTACCTGCACAGCATCTTTAGGTAATCCTGCTGCTGCAAGTCCCTCCTGAATGATTTGAGCCAATAAAGTATTAGACTCAATGGCTTCCGAGCCGCCTCGCAAAATGACCGTATTACCAGATTTAAGGCAAAGCGCTGCTGCATCAATCGTGACATTGGGGCGAGATTCATAAATGATCCCTATAACACCAAGTGGCACACGCATCTGAGCTAACTCAATACCAGAAGCTTGTTTTTTGATTGCAGAAATTTTTCCAATCGGGTCCTCGAGCGTCACAATTTGCTCTAAACCCAAGGCCATACTCTCAATAGTCTTTGGCGTCATCGCTAGGCGATCAATAAAAGCAGCATCTTGGCCACTAGTCTTGGCGCGCTCTACATCGACTAAGTTCACTTTCTGAATCTCACTACTCTTCTGACGAACTAGTTTAGCAATATGCAATAAAGCCTGATTCTTTTGTTCAGCAGATGCGCGCGCCATCACACGCGATGCACTGCGTGCTCGCTGACCAATGTCTTGCATCATTTGTGAAATTGCTGAACTCATCTTTCTAACTTTCTAGCGCAATAAATTACCAACCAAACGCAGACCATCCCAAGGATCTGCAGGCAAATCTGCGGCAGATAAGCCCTTCGCCTGACGATCCAATCCAGCAGCTACTTGCATTGCCCGACGAAGCTTTAAGGGTTGAACTCGCCTCAAGGCTGTTGGGTACAAGCGTTCTTTATCACCCCAAACACGATTAGCACGCAATAACTGCGCAATGGACTCACCAGCATCACTGGCGGCCTTTAGCTTAGATAGTAGCCTAAGCTCCTCAGTCACGCTCCAAAGAATCAAGACTAAGGGCTCACCCTCACCCTTAAGTCCATCTAACATGCGGTTTAGCCTAGGTAAATCTCCTGCAAGCATCGCTTCGGTTAATTCAAATACGTTGTAGCGCGCCACTTTCAAAATCGCTGTGCGAATTTCTTCTTCGGTCAATTTTCCTGCAGGATATAACAAGCCCAACTTCTGTATTTCTTGATGGGCAGCGATTAAATTGCCCTCTACTTGATCGGCAATGAATTCAAGGGAGCGCACTCCTTCTGGACCAGCTTCTACTTCTTGATTTTGTCTTTTGAGACGTCCTGCAATCCACTGCGGTAATTTGCTGCGATCTAAGGAGTCAATCTGTATTGCCATACCCGCCTCATCTAAGGCACTGAACCAGGCCGAGGTCTTGGTCTTCGCGTCTAATCTAGGTAAGGTAATGCAGACGACCGTATCAGGACCTTGGGGTCCTGCAGCTTGCGAATTCACCTGTGCAGCAAATTGTTTAAGAGCATCGGCCCCATCACGACCCGGCTTACCTGTTGGAATACGCAAATCAACCCAACGCTTATCCCCAAACAAAGACATTGTTTGACCTGCACTTAACAATGCACTCCAATCAAAGCCGCGCTCTTGAAGCAATACTTCGCGCTCGGTATAGCCAAGTTTTTTTGCAGTTAAACGGAGATGATCCATTGCCTCCATCATTAATAGTGGCTCATCGCCACTAAAGACATATAGAGGAAGTATTGCGCCCCCGGCATCCATCTTCTTCAAGTGGACTAGTAGCGCGTCGCTTTTAACCATGCACTGTCATTGGGCCTCAGAAAGCCCTTGTCTTAGGCGCTCTAGCTGAAGCAGCTACACGTCGTAAAATCTGAATAGCCAAGTCACGTCTCATCAAGCCCAAGAAAGCCTGAACCTGCGCATCATTTGCCAAAACAGTAGAGACTGAGAAGTCCATGTCTCGTGTAATGTATACCTCTGACTCAGGTACGATTTCTGTTCCGGAAGTATCGAAGGCTCTAAAGCCCACACGAATATTTAAGCGATATGCAGAAATTTGACCGCTAGCGTTGAAAGCCAAAATCTCACGACCTGTGACCTCGTTGGTAATCTCCAGAATTAAATCGGCATCACGAGGGTTAATAGCGACCTTCACATCGGTGCCTGTTAATACAGCCGTCTGTAAGTCAGCGCGTAATGGTGGGGAAGGATTGCCAGTAATAGCTAAAGCATTAAATGGCAGGTCGACTGCGCCGCGTAATCTAAATCCGCATGCAGCTAACGGGGCCAGCACTAGCAAACTCAGCGTAGCTCTGCGCAGCAAACTGATGTTGGCTGACGAAGCTCCTGCATTAGAATTTTGGTGATCGGCGCTCATATCTTTAGTTTCCAGTAAATAGGTTTGGGCTACAAGCTAAGCAACAATATTAATTAAGCGACCAGGCACCACGATAATCTTCTTGGGTGCACCACCATTAAGTACTTTTTGAGCAGACTCGCTTTGCAATGCCAGCGCTTCAATTTGCTCCTTACCTGCATCTGCCGGTACCCGAATCTCACCACGCAATTTGCCATTAATCTGTAGCATTAAGGTAATTTCTGTTTGCACAAGAGCAGCCCCATCGACTGAAGGCCATGGGCTATCTAACAAGGGACCAAAAGCATTTTCATACCCAACATCTTGCCAAAGCACATGGGTTAAATGTGGCACGACGGGATACAAAATACGCAGCAAAATCCCGAGGCACTCACGAAGCACGGGAGCACTAATGGCACAGTCCTGACCTAACCTGATTGGCTCAAGAACATTGAGCATTTTCATTGCTGCAGATACGACGGTATTATATTGACGGCGCTGGTAGTCAAAATTGGCTTGTTTCAAAATACTGTGTACTTCACGGCGCAATTCTTTTTCAGCATCATTCAGATTTGCTGATAATTGATCTGGCGCATTACGTAATGCCTCGGCTTGACTGCTAGAGTACATCCAGACGCGACGTAAGAAACGTGATGCCCCTTCAACGCCCGCACCTGACCATTCGAGTTGTTGTTCAGGTGGCGCTGCAAACATCACAAATAAACGGGCAGTATCAGCGCCGTATTGATCAATTAAAGCCTGGGGATCTACACCGTTATTCTTACTCTTAGACATCTTTTCTACGCCACCAATAATGATTGGTGCACTAGAGCTTCCATCTTTTAGTTTGGCGCCTTGCGGACGACCTTTTTCATCAAGATCTAATTCCACGTCCAAAGGATTGAGCCAAGTTTTTTTGCCAGCGGCATCTTCTGAGTAATAGGTCTCATTCAGAACCATACCCTGCGTTAGCAAATTCTGAAATGGCTCATCGAAAGTAATGAGCTTAAGATCGCGCATGACCTTAGTCCAGAAACGTGCATAGAGTAAATGTAAAATAGCATGCTCAATTCCACCGATGTATTGATCCATCGGCATCCAATAGTCATTACGTTTATCTACCATGGTCTTAGCATCAGGACCTGTATAGCGCATGAAATACCAAGAAGAATCGACAAAGGTATCCATGGTGTCAGTTTCACGACGCGCAGGTTTGCCACACTTTGGACACTTCACATTTAAAAAATCAGCGCGCTTATTCAGAGGATTGCCACTGCCATCGGGTACACAATCTTCCGGTAACACTACCGGCAAATCTGCCTCAGGAACGGGTACAGCACCACAACCTGGATGAGCATCATCACCGCAATGAATAATGGGAATAGGGGTACCCCAATAACGTTGACGAGAAATTCCCCAGTCACGCAAGCGGTAGGTGGTCTTTATTTCACCAATGCCTAGCTTTTCTAAATCTTTAGCAACGGCGCTAACCGCCTCTTCATGTGAGAGACCATCAAACTTGCCGCTATTTAAACAAACTACGCCATCTTTTTGCGCGTACCAATCTTGCCAGCGAGTTGCGTTAAACATCGGTGACTCACCTTTGAGGGCGATCACTTGCTTAATGGGTAAGTGATATTTAAGAGCAAATGCAAAGTCCCGTTCATCATGTGCAGGTACGCCCATCACAGCGCCATCACCATAAGACATCAAGACATAGTTGCCAACCCAAACTGGCACTTGCTCATGCGTTAAGGGATGCGTGACATAGAGGCCAGTAAACATCCCCTCTTTTTCTTGTGTGGCTAAATCAGCCTCAATCACACTACCGGTTTTGCATTTTTCAATAAAGGCTGCAAGCGCAGGGTTATTAGCAGCTGCTTTAGTTGCTAAAGGATGTTCAGCTGCAAGGGCACAGAAAGTAACGCCCATGATCGTATCTGCACGTGTCGTGAAGACATAGAGCAAACCATCTTGAATAAAGTTGCCATGGTCATCTGCGATTTCATGCTTGAATGCAAAACGCACGCCTCGGCTTTTGCCAATCCAATTTTGCTGCATCGTTTTGACACGCTCAGGCCAGCCCAAAGTATCAAGGCCTTCTAATAACTGTTCGGCATAAGCGGTGATGTTGAAGTAATATCCAGGAATTTCTCGCTTCTCAACCAAAGCGCCAGAACGCCAGCCGCGTCCATCAATGACTTGCTCGTTCGCTAAAACCGTTTGATCAATCGGATCCCAATTGACTACCTGAGTCTTGCGATAAGCAATGCCCTTTTCCAGCATCTTCAAAAAAAGCCACTGGTTCCAACGGTAGTAATCAGGACTGCAGGTAGCAACTTCACGTGACCAATCAATAGCCAAGCCCATTGCTGCCATTTGCTTTTTCATATAAGCAATGTTGTCGTAAGTCCATTGAGCTGGAGGAACACTATTCTGAATTGCCGCATTTTCTGCTGGCATGCCAAATGCATCCCAACCCATTGGCATTAAAACGTTATAGCCCTGCATGCGAAGCTGACGAGCCATCACGTCATTGATGGTGTAGTTACGTACATGACCCATATGCAACTTTCCAGATGGGTATGGCAACATCGAGCAGGCGTAATATTTCGGTTTTTGCTTACCAGCTGCATCTACCGCATCTTCAGTCACGCGATATACCTGTGCGCTTTCCCAATCAGCCTGGGCCGCAGCTTCAATGCGGCGGTAATCGTAATCCTTACTCATCTAATACAGCTCTTTTCTTCTATTAATATGGACTCAATTACTTGCGCAAACCCAAAACATCCTGCATGTCATAGAGACCAGATGCTTGGTTTTGTAAAAAACGTGTTGCGCGTAAGGAGCCTTGCGCATAAGACTGGCGACTTGAGGATTTATGACTAATCTCGATACGCTCACCCTCGCCCGCGAACAAAACAGTATGGTCACCCACAATATCGCCGCCACGAATAGTGGCAAAACCAATCGTGCCTTCTTTACGTTCCCCAGTATGGCCTTCGCGTGCATAGACTGCGACATCATCTAACTTTTCACCTAGAGCACCAGCAATCACTTCACCCATCTTGAGGGCAGTCCCAGAGGGGGCATCTACTTTGTGGCGATGGTGGGCTTCAATGATCTCAATGTCATAACCTTCATTCAACATTTTTGCGGCAATTTCTAGCAGCTTAAATGTGGCATTCACACCAACACTCATATTCGGCGCAAACACTATCGCTAGTTTTGAGGAAGCTGTTTTCAGTGTTGCAATTTGCTCAGCACTTAAACCAGTTGTACCAATGACCATCTTGGTAGCTGTTTTTTCAGCAATAGCTAAATGAGCCATCGTGCCTTCAGGTCTAGTGAAATCAATCAAAAACTGAGCGCCATTGAGAACTTGCGCCACATCTGCAGAAATCAATACACCTGTTTTTTTACCCAAGAAACCACCGGCGTCCTCACCCAGCAATGGACATGAGGAATGTTCAAGAGCCCCCACCAGCTGAGCATCAGGAGTATTGAGAACCGCCTCTATCAACATCTTGCCCATGCGACCGGTAGCTCCAGCTATTGCAATCTTCATCATGAATTTCTTCGCTCTGTCATTAAATTATTAAGTACGAACTACAAGCCTTACATTTTCTTACTGAGTTTTCAGTGGAGCTAGCTGGCCAGAGCCAGCTGATTCCGTTACTAAATTTGTTGTCGGGGTAGCGACATCAGCCGACTGTGGAGCGGGAGTCTCAGCTACCTTAGGTTCGGGCGGGGCATTATTGGTTGGGCTAGGAACCAATATTTCTGGTTGCTGCAAAGGCTTCGTTACAGGCGGCTTATTGCTACCCGTAAGGTACTCCCAAAATGAGCGTTTTTGTTTCGCATAGTCATCAATTTCTGCAACCATTTCTACTTCGGTTGGCAAAGCATCACCATCAAACTTCACTACTTTATCGCCCTCGAAAAAGACAGTCACACGACGTTCGCCTCCAATTCGCTGACCAGCTCTTTTAAATTCAAAAACATAATCCCAGCGATTTGCATGAAAGTAGCTAGCCAATAAAGGCGTGCCTAAGACTTGCCGCACCTGCTCACGAGTCATACCTAATTTCAATTTGGCGTATTGCTCGCTAGAAATAAAGTTTCCTTGGACTACATCAGGAACATAGGGCCTAAAAATCGTATTCATCCAAGCGCGCTGATGATCATCCACGGCCGAGGTACAGGCGCTTAACAGGCCGACACAGGTGAGCGTCAGTAAACCTACCCGGGTGGGGGTAGAAACGCCCTTCAAAATGGGGTTCAAAAACCGACGAAATATTACAAGGCAAATTTGCATGGCTGGCCGTATCATTAAGACATTGATTTTAGCTCGCAAAGCCATGACCACGAACCAAAACCCATCACCAGCAGATTTAAGAGATATTGGCCTCAAGGCTACAGGTCCTCGCATGAAAATCTTAGATTTTTTTCATCAGAATGGGGGTACCCATTTCAGTGCCGAGGATATCTTTATGGCGCTAACCAAGGAAGATCAAGAGATCGGCTTAGCGACCGTTTATAGAGTACTGACACAATTTGAGCAAGCAGGCCTATTACTGCGTAGTCATTTTGAGTCTAGTAAGGGTGATAGCCGGGCAATCTATGAGCTGAATGAAGGGAATCACCATGACCACCTGGTTTGCCTAGATTGTGGCCATGTGGAGGAGTTTGTAGACGAGGCCATTGAGAAAAGGCAGCGAGACATTGCAAAAACCCTTGGATTTACCCTACAAGAGCATTCTTTGGCGATGTATGGCCACTGCCAGAAGAAAAACTGCCGAAACAAGCAAAAATAGGCATTTTTAAGGGTCCTTGATGCAAAAAAGACCTCAAATAGAGGTCTTTTTTATTTTCTATATTACTAATAATCAGTAATTAAGTAATTTTTACTGGTTTTAACAACTTTTAGCTACTGTTAATCACTTAACTGCCATTAAAGCTTCAGCGGCATTGAGCATTTGGACTGAATAACCCCATTCGTTATCATACCAAGCCAATACTTTGACCAATTTGCCATCAGCAGAGACTCGAGTTTGAGAAGCGTCGTAAATACTTGGACGTGGATCGTGATTGAAGTCGATAGAAACCAATGGCAAGGTATTAAAGCCCAAGATACCCTTGAGCTCACCTTCGCTAGCAGCCTTCAGGATGGAGTTCACTTCATCCACACTAGTGGCCCGACTTGCAGCAAAGGTTAAGTCAACAACGGAAACATTGATGACCGGAACGCGCATTGCAAAACCATCAAAACGTCCTGCAAGTGCTGGCAATACCAAACCTACTGCTTTGGCAGCACCTGTCTTGGTTGGGATCATGCTGGTCACAGCGGAACGCGCACGGCGCATATCCTTGTGATACACATCCGTTAATACTTGATCGTTGGTAAACGCATGGATCGTCGTCATTAGTCCGGATTCGATACCAATTTTTTCCAACAATGGTTTAACTAGTGGAGCTAAACAGTTTGTAGTGCAACTGGCATTGGAGACAACCACATCAGTGGACTTTAAAACATTCTGGTTCACACCATACACAATGGTGGCGTCCACATCTTTTTCGCCGGGCGCAGAAATCAATACTTTCTTTGCACCTTGGGAAATATGAACCATGGCTTTTTCTTTAGAAGTAAATTTGCCTGAGCACTCTAAAACCAGATCCACGCCCAACTCACCCCATGGGGTCTCTAAGGGATTGCGAGTTGAAAACATTTTGATGCGATCGCCGTTTACTACCATGCAATCACCATCCACTTTAACTTCTGCAGGAAATCGGCCATGAGCTGAGTCGTATTGGGTTAAATGGGCATTGATATCAATATCACCCATAGCGTTGATCGCCACAATCTTGATATCCCGCCTTGGTTTGCCATTAACTTGATCTTCATACAAGGCACGTAAAACCATACGGCCAATACGCCCATAACCATTAATTGCGACACGAATTGTCATTCCATTCCCCTTACTAATATAAATTCTGTAATCAATACTTTATTTCTGAGCGATGCATTGCTTAACCGTCTTTGCAATCTGATCTGCTGTTAAACCAAAATATTCATACAAATGTGGTGCTGGCGCCGACTCGCCAAAGGTATCAACTCCATGTACGGCAGCACATCCATATTTCCACCAGAAATCACTCACGCCTGCCTCAACTGCAATACGTGGAATATTGGCTGGCAATACTTTTGCTTTGTATGCAGCATCTTGTTGGTCAAAGACAGTGGTCGATGGCATTGAAACTACTCGCACGGCTAAACCCTCTTTTTCTAATTGCGCTGCAGTCTGCAAAGCTAAGGCAATTTCGGAACCAGTAGCAATAATGACCGCATCAATTTTGGCCGACTTGGGGTCGCGTAATACATACCCACCACGAGCAATCTCTTTTACTTGAGCAGTGCTACGAGATACAAATGGGCAATTTTGACGGCTAAAGATCAAAGCGCTTGGACCATTCTTGCGCTCAATTGCCGCACCCCAAGCAACGGCACTCTCGGTAGTATCACAAGGCCTCCAAACCATGAGGTTTGGGATCAAACGCAGGCTAGCTACCTGTTCTACTGATTGGTGGGTTGGCCCATCTTCACCCAAACCGATTGAGTCATGGGTAAACACAAAAATACTGCGCAGCTTCATCAAAGCAGCCATGCGCAAAGCATTGCGACTGTAGTCTGAGAAGGTTAAGAACGTACCACCAAACGGAATATAGCCGCCATGCAAAGCAATACCATTCATGATAGCGCTCATACCAAATTCACGTACACCGTAGTTAATGTGGTTACCCCATTGGTTCCCGCGCACCGCTTTACAGGTAGGCCAATTAGTCAAGTTAGAACCTGTTAAGTCGGCTGAGCCACCCATAAATTCTGGAACGGCAGGTGCCAATGCTTCAATCGCATTTTGACTAGCCTTGCGAGTCGCTACTGTCTCCGCTTTTGATTCACAAGTTTTCAAATAGGCGTTGAGAGTCGCTGAAAAATCTTTTGAAAGATCACCTTGCATGCGACGCTGTAATTCAGAAGCGAGCTCAGGATATTTATTTTTATAGGCTTGAAATTGTTTATTCCAATCATGCTCAATTGCCTGACCACGCTTTTTAAAATCCCAAGCTGCATAAATATCTTTCGGAATTTCAAAAGGAGCATAAGGCCAATTCAAAGCAACGCGAGTCGCAGCAATTTCAGTTGCGCCTAATGGTGAGCCGTGCACTTTATCGCTCCCAGCCATATTGGGCGAACCTTTACCAATTGCGGTCTTACAGCAAATTAATGTTGGTTTATCACTCTTCTTCGCATTGGAAATCGCAGCGGATATAGCCTCCGCATCATGGCCATCTACATCCCGAATCACGTTCCAGCCATAGGCTTCAAATCGTTTTGGTGTGTCTTCATTAAACCAAGACACTACTTTGCCATCAATCGAGATGCCATTGTCATCCCACAAAGCAATTAACTTATTGAGCTTTAAGGTGCCAGCCAATGAACATACTTCATGACTAATGCCTTCCATCAAGCAACCATCACCTAAAAATACATAGGTGAAGTGATCAACGATCTTGTGACCTGGGCGATTGAATTCTTCAGCAAGTAATTTTTCAGCAAGCGCCATACCAACTGCGTTCGAAATTCCCTGTCCCAATGGACCAGTGGTAGTTTCAATGCCCGGCGTAATTCCATACTCTGGATGACCAGGTGTTTTGCTATGCAGCTGACGGAAATTTTTCAATTCTTCAATCGGTAAGTCATAACCTGTTAGATGCAAGAGTGAATACAACAACATCGAACCGTGACCGTTAGATAAAACAAAGCGATCGCGATTTATCCAAAGTGGATCAGTTGGGTTATGTTGTAAATGCTCATTCCAAAGTCCAACAGCAATGTCTGCCATGCCCATTGGCATGCCAGGGTGTCCTGAATTAGCCTGCTGTACTGCATCCATGGATAAGGCGCGAATGGCATTTGCCATGCGAATTTGTAGGTTTGACATCGTAAAAGTGGTCTCGAGGAAAATAAATTGGCTATATTTCAGTAATGCCTCAATTTTATCTTCCCGGGCCATGGGATTCCCAAAAGCCAAATATCCTTACTCCAGAGCTCGCTCACCATTTGCGAGTCCGGCGGATCCAGATCGGGGAAACCTTCCCAATATTTGATGGAAATGGTCAGATTGCTCATGCCACACTCCTCTCTTTGACTGGAAAAACCGGACAAGCACAGCTTAGTAACATCCGAATCGATACCCATCGTGAGACTCCTTATGCCATTACTTTGGCTCAAGGACTTGCTGGTGGAGACAAAATGGATTGGATTGTGGAAAAAGCAGTGGAAACCGGGGCTCAAATCATAGTGCCCCTTCAGTGCGAGCGCTCAGTGATCAAACTCACTCGTTCTAGCGATGAGGAGCGCGCCCTAAAACGACTTGCCCACTGGAATGGAATCATTCAGGCTGCATGTGAACAATGTGACCGTACAGTTTTTACCAGGCTAGAACCCATACAAACTTTTGACGCCTATTTGAAAGCAAGTCCTAAGCCAAAACTAAAACTGCTATTGAGTCCAGATGCAACTAAAAGTATGTATTCCGTATTGGCTGAAAATTCACCGCAAGATATCGTACTCATGATTGGGCCTGAGGGTGGACATTCGCCCGAAGAAGAGGCTTTGGCACAGAGTGCAGGCTACCAAATCGTTTCTCTAGGCGAGAGAGTGTTGCGTACTGAAACAGCGGGCGTAGTGGCCATTACAGCCGTCCACAGCATATGGAATCCTGAAATGCAAAATCGCCTCAGATAGAGGCGATTCATGCTGTTTTCTAAAGGGCTTGAGGGTTAAGCGAAGGAATAGAAAACGCGATACGGTGTGCGACGCTCAGCCCAGAAATCCACTGCATCACGGAACACATCTAAAAGTGTTTCGCGTGCCTCTTTGTCAAATTTCTGAGTGCAAGGCAATCCTTCAAGCACTACTACGAAACCAGGTTGAGGACCAGACTTGTCTATCGTTGTAGTCAGAGCATCTAACAAAGGATCAAAGTTCTTTGCTTGTTGTTTGGTAAATGAGTATGCGATCGCGATCGACTCTAAAACCTCGCCTTTTGTCATTGCATTTGCACAATTGGCATAAATGAAATGTTGCCCAAGCTCAATAGCAGCCTCTTGTAAATCAGGCGTGCGGAAAGCGCGTATAGATTGGACGATATTAGGACGCACACTGCGCAACATTGCCGGCGGTCCGGCATCGCGAACGGCCAAGGCGGCACGCCAAGAAGCTGTCACTTTTTTCCCCGAAACTTGATTTGCTGCATATGTTTGTAAACGAGATAAACCGCCATGTGCATAAATATTGGCAGCCGAAGATTCGGTTTCAAGGCGATCATTACTATCCCAACTTTCAGCACGGCTATTTTCTTCAAAGCTGGCTGTATTGCTGTTTTCAGAGCGATTATTCATGATGGATGCTAGATTACCCTTAACCCGCAATCAAATCAAGCCCAAATACAGTGAATTTTATATAAATCTTTGATTTATATAGGAAAAATATATGTAAGCACGCACTTACTTACATATATTATCAGCGCCTAGGAGATCCCTCTGGCATTGCTGGCGGCCTCAACCACTGCCAAAGTAGTCACATTCACAATCCGGCGAACTGTCGCTGCTGGGGTCAAAATATGAATTGGCTTAGCCACGCCCAATAACAATGGTCCTATAGCAATACCATTTCCTGCAGCTGTTTTTAATAAGTTGTAAGAAATATTGGCGGCATCAATATTAGGCATAACTAGGAGATTTGCATCACCTTTTAATGATGAACTAGTCACAGCACCTTCACGAATTGACGCATCTAAGGCGCTATCACCATGCATCTCACCGTCAACCTCTAGGTCAGGGGCAATCTTCTGAAGCAATGCCAATACTTCACGCATCTTGATTGCTGAAGGTGCATTGCTTGAGCCGAAATTGGAATGCGAGAGGAGTGCAACTTTTGGTACTAATCCTAACTTACGCATTTCGCTAGCAGCCATCAAAGTTAACTCGGCTAACTCTGCAGCTGTTGGATCTATATTAATGTGCGTATCTACCAAAAATACTTGGCGACCTGGGAGAATCAAACCAGACATTGCACCATAAACATTTGCACCTGGCTCATGACCCACTACCTCGTCAATGTATTTCAGATGGGTAGCAGAATTGCTCACGGTTCCACAAATCATGCCATCTGCCATTCCCTTAATAATCAAGAGGGAACCAATTAAAGTATTGCGACGACGCATTTCTAGCTTGGCAAATGACTCAGTCACCCCCTTGCGCTCAGTCATACCTAAGTAGGTTTGCCAGAAGTCACGGAAACGGGAATCATTTTCTGGATTGACTATTTCAAAATCATCGCCCGCCTTCATGCGCAGACCAAACTTCTCAATTCGATGCTCAATCACCGCGGGACGACCAATCAAAATAGGAGTCGCTAGGTGCTCATCAATAATGATTTGGACTGCGCGCAATACGCGCTCATCTTCGCCTTCTGGGAAGACAATGCGTTTTTGATTGGCTGGTACACGCTTCGCAATACTAAAGAGCGGCTTCATCAAGGTGCCAGAGTGGTACACAAATTGTTGAAGCTGATTGCGATACGCATCAAAATCTTTGATCGGTCGCAAAGCAACACCATCATCCATGGCCGCCTTTGCAACCGCAGGAGCAATTACGGTAATTAAGCGTGGATCAAATGGCTTCGGAATTAAATATTCGGGACCAAAAGCAAGATTCTCGATACCATAAACGGAGGTAACCACTTCGCTTTGCTCAGCTTGAGCTAACTCAGCAACCGCCTTAACGGCAGCCACTTCCATGCCACGGGTAATGGTTGTTGCACCAACATCTAAAGCACCCCGGAAGATAAATGGAAAACACAAAACATTATTGACCTGGTTCGGATAATCAGTACGTCCTGTTGCCATCACTGCATCTGGGCGAACTATCTTGACTTCTTCAGGCAAGATTTCTGGCGTAGGATTTGCTAAGGCAAATACTAAAGGCATATCTGCCATCTTCTTTACCATCTCAGGCTTAAGTACTCCACCAGCGGATAGACCTAAGAAAATATCTGCGCCCTCAATTGCTTGGTCTAAGGTTCTTAACTCTGTTTCTTGGCAAAACGGCTCCTTCTCAGGATCCATTAATTCTTTCCGACCTTTGTAAGCAACACCAGCAAGATCGGTTACCCAAATATTTTTACGTGTAATACCTAAATCAACCAAAAGGTCTAAGCACGCTAGGGCCGCTGCTCCAGCGCCAGATGTCACCAACTTCACATTAGCTGCGTCTTTGCCAACAACCTTTAAGCCGTTCAAAATTGCAGCTGCAACCACAATCGCAGTTCCATGCTGATCATCATGAAAGACAGGAATCTTCATACGCGCTTGCAATTTGCGCTCAACTACAAAGCAATCTGGTGCTTTGATATCTTCCAAATTAATGCCGCCGAAGGTCGGCTCTAATGCCGCAATGATTTCAACTAACTTGTCTGGATCATTCTCATTGATTTCAATATCAAATACATCAATGCCTGCAAATTTCTTAAAGAGTACAGCTTTACCTTCCATCACTGGCTTACTTGCCAATGGTCCAATATTTCCCAACCCCAAAACCGCTGTACCGTTAGTAATCACTCCAACCAAGTTTCCACGCGCGGTGTACTTAAATGCATTGGCTGGATCTTTAACAATTTCCTCGCATGGTGCAGCAACACCAGGGGTGTATGCCAGAGCTAAATCGCGTTGATTGGTAAGTTGCTTAGTTGGGGCAATCTCAATCTTTCCTGGAGTCGGAAACTCGTGATAATGCAATGCAGCCTCTCTAAGGTCTGCAATTTGTTGGTCTTTATTATTTTCTTTGCTCATCAACTAACTCTTGGGAATAGGCGTATTGGAGAGTTCAATTCTATTCCTCCTAGATGTCTGCCTGCCAACAGCCTAAAATAAGGCATGCATTCTCCATCTGACCCACTTGGTGAATTTGACCTGATCCAACGTTTTTTTAAAACAGGGGCTCAGGCTTTGAAATCAAACTCGAGCATTGCGCTTGGCATTGGCGATGACTGCGCCCTACTGCGCCCTACTGCCGGCCAAGAAATCGCCATCACTTCAGATATGTTGGTAGAGGGTAGACACTTTTTGTCTGGAGCCAACCCTGAGCTATTAGGCCGCAAAGCCTTGGCAGTGAACCTTTCTGACCTTGCAGCCATGGGCGCAAACCCTCTGGGATTTACCTTGGCGCTGGCACTTCCCAAAGTAGATTCTGCATGGCTTGAAGGGTTTAGCAAGGGCTTGTTTTCCATGGCGAATGAGTATTCATGCTCATTAATCGGGGGAGATACCACTGCAGGCCCACTAAATATTTGTATTACGGCATTTGGCAGCATTCCCATTGGAAAAGCCATTCAACGAAAAGGGGCAAAAGTTGGGGAAGATATTTGGGTTTCAGGTGAACTGGGAGATGCGAGACTCACACTTGCTGCGCTGCGTCATGAAGTTTTACTGCCTGACTTAGATTTAAAGCAGATTGAGCATCGTATGCATCAACCCACACCTCGAGTGGAGTTGGGCATCCAACTCAGAGGGATTGCCTCTGCTGCATTAGATATCTCAGATGGATTACTCGGGGATCTAAAACATATCCTCAAGGAATCTCAAGTAGATGCGCAAATATTTTTAGATCTACTTCCCAAATCAGCAATTTTGCGAAAGCAAAGTGAGGCGCTACAAAATGAATTTGCCGCGTGTGGCGGTGATGATTATGAAATTTGTTTTATCGCCCCAAGCGATCAGCGCAATGTAATTGAAAAACTCAGCAGTACACTGCACTTACCATTTACTCGAATTGGTCAAATTACGGTAATGAAAAATACCGAAGCAAGTATCGTATTAGTTTCTGCTGATGGAAAAAGGATGAGTGATTCCGATACAAAAATATTATTGAAGTCATTCGATCACTTTGCATCATGAATCAAGTAATACATTCCTCGCCAGCAAAACCTTCTTTTAAATGGGTTTTCCAAACTGCTGGCCGTACGCTAGCCTTTGGCTTTGGAAGTGGTCTTAGCCCTATAGCGCCTGGTACTGCTGGCACCCTCTGGGCTTGGGCAGCATTTTTGCTTGGAGAATACTTTCTCTCAACAGAGGATTTTTTATGGATCATTGGGGGCGGCATTTTATTGGGCTGCTGGGTATGTGGTCATGCTAGCGAAGAGTTAGGTAAGAAAGATTTTGGTGGCATTGTTTGGGATGAAATCATTGCTTTTTGGTTGGTGCTTATATTGATTATGCCCACCAATATTTGGATGCAAGCAGGTGCTTTTGCAATCTTTCGATTTTTTGATGCAGTCAAGCCAGGCCCTATTGGCATGATTGATCGCTACTTTAAAAATATTGAGGGAGATAACTCACCTTCCAGCATCACGCAAATTATTTGGAGGGGATTTGGCATCATGGT
The DNA here is from genome assembly GCF_018882125.1 of Polynucleobacter sp. AP-Melu-500A-A1. Lineage (GTDB taxonomy): Bacteria > Pseudomonadota > Gammaproteobacteria > Burkholderiales > Burkholderiaceae > Polynucleobacter. Next base: position 467,505 of record NZ_JACVOZ010000001.1, on the reverse strand, counting down.
TGATGATCTTGCTGCTGCCTTCTTCACGCTCCTGATCATGGCATTACTACAAGTATTGATGCGCTAGGAAAAATGTGAATACACTCCAAACCGCCGAAGAACTGGCGAGCCTTTTAAATTCTCAGGGCTGGAAAGTGGCTCTCGCAGAGTCTTGCACTGGTGGACTCGTATCTGCAACATTGACAGAGTTAGCAGGCTCAAGCAACTGGTTTGAACGGGGCTATATTACCTATAGCAATCAAGCGAAGACCGAGTGTCTAGGAGTCCCATCGGAGCTCATTGAGTCTTATGGTGCGGTTAGTGAACCTGTTGCAAAAGCCATGGCTGAAGGTGCGCAGCGCTATGCTAAGGTCAAAGCGGCAATCTCTATTACAGGCATTGCAGGACCCTCGGGTGGATCGATTGAAAAGCCAGTGGGAACCGTTTGCTTTGGATGGGCTATCCAGAGTCAGGGTACTGTGACGACTACTTGTAAGACCAAGCTCTTTACGGGCGATAGGCAAGCAGTACGCCAACAAGCAACTCTTTTTGCCTTAGCAGAACTATTGGCTTTACTGAAATCTACAAACCCTGAATGACATTACGTTAATTACTTCATCCAGCCTTTGCTGTGGAAGTAAAAAAGTGGAATGATCGCGGAAACAATCATGGCAGCAATAGCCATTGGGTAACCCCAAGTTTCATCCAGCTCTGGCATGTATCTATAGTTCATGCCCCAAATGCTAGCAAGCAATGTAGGTGGCATTAAGGCAACCGATACCACCGAGAAGATCTTGATGATCTTAGATTGGTTCAAGTTAATGAAACCTACTGTGGCATCCATCAAGAAGTTAATCTTATCGAATAGGAATGCGGTATGGTTTTCTAAAGAATCGATATCACGCAAAATTTGACGGGCTTCTTCTTGCTGCTCGTCTGACAATAACTTGCTACGCATGAGGAAAGACAGAGCTCTACGGGTATCCATCACATTGCGACGAATACGTCCGTTGGTATCTTCTTCTGTTGCAATCGTTTCTAAAACTTCAGCAGCATCTGCATCATTAATATCATCTGACAGAACGCGCTTACCTGCACGTTCGAGATTTTCATAAACTTCTTCAAGCGCATCAGCAGAGTACTCGGCATCTGTTGAGTAGAGATCAAGCAAAACATCTTTTGCGTTACTTACCGAACCTGGACGTAAGCGTGCACGTAAACGTACTAGACGGAACACTGGAAGGTCTTCATCATGAATTGAGAATAAGACTTGTTTTGTGAGGACAAATGCCACTCGAACGTTACGAGAAGTTTCTTCTTCATCTAACAAGAAATCGGTGCGAATATGAAGATGACCATCATCAGCTTCAAAATATCGAGCAGATGCCTCTAGGTCACCCAAATCATCTAATTCGGGCAAAAGGACTCCAAAAGCCTCTTTAATCCAAATGAGTTCATCCTCTTCTGGATCAACAACGTCGATCCAGATAGGATTGGCATACTGCAATAATTCATTGCGATCTTCGACTTGCTCTTGAGAGAGGCGGCCATTTTGCAGGACGAACAAGTTGATCATGGTGAACTCCTAAGGAATGTGCGCTAGTTTATCCTATAGCAGATGACACTTTCACTAAAATAAGCGAAATTCAATGAACTCAAGCTCAAATACCTTTAACCAGCAACTCCAGTCTGCATGGGCTTCTCAAGGCAGCATGCTGTGTGTTGGTTTTGACCCCGACCCAAAGCGTTTACCCCAGTCCTTACAAGGCAAGCCTGAGAGCATCTTTGAGTTCTGCCGAGATATCGCTGATGCTACGGCAGATTTGGTCTGCGCGTTCAAGCCACAGTTTGCCTACTTCGCATCCCAAAGAGCCGAAGCTCAATTAGAAAAACTCATCAAACACCTTAAAGATACTTACCCCCATATTCCTGTAATTTTGGATTCTAAGCGTGGGGATATTGGTAGTACTGCTGACCACTATGCCATGGAAGTCTTTGAGCGCTATGGTGCAGATGCTGTTACCGTCAGCCCCTATATGGGATTTGACACCATAGAGCCTTATCTCAAACATACCGGCAAAGGGGTAATAGTGCTCTGTCGAACCTCCAATCCAGGGGGCTCTGATTTGCAATTTTTAAATGTATCCCCTGATGGTCAGCCACTTTATCTCCATGTAGCTAAATTGGCGGCACAGCAATGGAATAGCTCAGGTCAAATTGGCCTTGTTGTTGGCGCCACATTCCCAGATGAGATTGCAAAAGTACGTGCCATAGTTGGCGATATGCCATTACTCATTCCTGGTATTGGAGCTCAAGGCGGTGTTATTGATGCGACAGTTAAAGCAGGCGCCATCGCCAATAAACCGGGTACTGGAATGATCATTAATTCGTCTAGGGCTATTTTGTATGCGAGCTCGGGCAGTGATTTTGCACAGGCAGCGAGAACTGTAGCTCTCAATACTCGAGATGCACTCAGAGCTGCTGTAGCCAAATAAACACGCCAAGAGTTAACGCTGATTACGCATTGGCTATTTACTCAAGCCACTCTTGGATGTTGGTGTTAGCGCTACTCTATCCATATATTCCAAAATAAATTCTTGGCGAGTCGGAAAGTGAATATTGGCCTTGCGGCAGTATTGTTGCTTGTCAAAACATTTCGGTGCAGGCAAAGCAGAGGCTAAAGCTGCAGACTGGTCTCGATCTAGCGCTCCTGGGGAAGTTGCATAGTAATGCGCAGAAGCCGCGCCAATACCAAAGATACCTTCCCCCCACTCTACCGAGTTGAGATATATCTCAAATAGGCGCTGCTTAGATAGCGTGACCTCCAATAAACCAGTAATGACAAGCTCTTGCGCTTTGCGAAAATAATTTTGCTCCGAGGATAGGAATAAGTTTTTAGCGAGCTGCTGTGTAATGGTTGAGCCACCCCGTAATACAGTTGTCGCTTTATTACCTTTTCTGCGCTTTTCTTGATTCTTTTCCCATGCCTTTTGCATATCTTCTACACGAACACCCTTGTGCTGAAAAAAGATATCATCTTCACTCACTAAGACTGCCCGTTTCAAATTCCCGGAAATTTTGTCATAGGGAGTCCACTTAGACTGAATGGGGCAAGACCAATGCCATGAACATAAGCGCCAACGCTCGGCCCTCTGAAAGGCCGTGCTGTCGGGGTTAAGCGTAGTCCAAAGGCCAATTTGAATAGCAAAATACACTTGCATTGCTAAGAAACCGCACAAAAGACATTTAATTGGATAAGTAAACCAACGCATGGGCGTTAAATTTAACTTCTGAGTTCGGCTAATACTGCTCGTGGATCAATAGAAGTAGCCAGGTCTGACCCGCGCCAGAGCAAAAATGCATCAGCTGCTTGTTCAACCAACATTCCTAGACCGTCACTGACTCGCGCGCCTCTTTGTAAAGCCTGCTGCATGAAGCTACTTGTTTTGCCATAAAGCATTTCATAAGCAAATGAGCTGGGTGCGAAAACATTCGCTGCTGCCAAATTACTTAATGGCGATTGATTATCCAAACCTGCTGCAGTTGCATTAATTACCAAATCAAAGGGTGCTGTGTTTTTTGAATCCTCCAAGCCCTCATGAGTTGTAGACTCTAGGATCGTGTTATTCATTTTGGCTTGATCCGTCATTAAAGTCACCAATTCATCAGCTTTTGCGCTAGATCGATTTGCAATGACGAGATGTTTAGGGGACTGATCTAACAGAGGTGCCAAAACTCCGCGCGCCGCCCCACCCGCCCCTAAAAGTAAGATGCGAGCACCTGCAATGGCAATTCCTTGTGCTAGCAAATCTCGTACTAATCCAGCACCATCAGTGTTATCACCGTAAATCTTCTCATCTCTAATCCATAGAGTATTCACTGCTCCGGCCAGTTGCGCTCTAGGAGTTAGCACATCCGAAAAAGCTTTAGCATCTAACTTAAATGGCACTGTTACATTCATACCCTTACCGCCCGCTACAAAGAAATCATGCGCTGCTCTTACAAAGCCACCTAGCTCGGGCTGTAAACGTCCGTAGTGCATTGCTTGTTGGGTTTGCTGCGCAAACTTTGCATGAATTAAGGGTGACTTACTATGCGAAATCGGATTGCCTGTAACGGCGTACACATCTATCCCTTCAAATAGTCTTGGATCGGTATGTAAATCAGTAGAAGCGGGTGATGTCATGATGAGTAGAGAATAAGCGAATTTTTCAGGTATTTCTTGGACTATTTTTAAATAGAAATTAACGTCGTAATTCCAATCGATCAGCGCCGTCACGGCCAAACTCAAAAGTAGAAACCCAATCTAGGACATCGATCTGCTTACGCATTTCCGAGGGGAATGGGCCAAAAGGCGCTGAAGCCCTTACGATGGCTAAAGCTTGACGATCAAGCTCAGGATTCCCAGAACTTCGTCCAATCGATATTCCATCCTTACCTTGAGCATTGCTGGTTATGAAGCCTTGGGCATCAACGCTCACCACAATAATGAGGCTGCCATACAAAGGTCGTCCATTCGCTCGTGGAAAAAATGCACTTCCGTAGGCTTCAATCTTTTGGCGCATAGCATCGTAGTAGTGAGCAAAACTGACTGCCTTAGCATTTGCGCCAGTTAATACTTTGCGGCGTGGCTCCCGACTATCTGCCTGTAAACGCTTTGCCAACTCTGCCTCTAGAGAATTGAGTTGTGGGTTCATTTTTTGCTCATCGCCGCTTTTACGTCCACTAGACCGTGCACGCTGCTCGTCTAACTTTACCAACATTTGTTTTTGCTGTTTCTCTAACACCTCAAGGCGAGCCTCGGCACCCAAGCGCGCACGGTGCAAAGCAGTAGCATCTTGATTTTCAGTTTTTCCGCCACCCTGTAAATCTGCTTGAGCCAATTTATTCGCCTGTGCAGGAGGAGTCTTACTACTCGCATTCACCAACACCACACTGAGTGGCGTATTGAGTCGGCGGCTCTGTATTTCTCCGGCACCCCAACGAACAGATAAAAAAATAAGATGTATTACCAGTGATGCGCAAAGGGCAAATTGAAATGGATGGCGACGCCAAGCCTTCTGAAGATAGAGGATAGTGGGATTACTCTGGGCTTTCATCTTCAGCTGGGTTTTCGGCAAGCTCTTCAGCAATCTTTATTGGTGACTCAATTTCCAATACCCGTACACTGGCACCTAACTGCAATAAATCTACATCGGCAATGACCACTTGCGCACGGGTCATGCGTGGATGGGTAGCCAATTCTGGAATAGTAATATGCAAGGGCACCAATTCCACTCGTGACATACCCTCTTTGAGGTGACAAACATTCACGGTTCTTGATCCACCCTCCTGCGCAATCCAGCGTAAGCACCAGTACTTCTCTAACCTATCTTGATATTCGCCATAAGCTTGATAACAAGACTCAAAATCTGCAGCAATGCCCATCAGACTTGCATCCCGCGGAGGAAAAGGCGCAACCATCTTGGCAGTCACACCATGTTGAGCTAAGGCTAGTAGTTGCCATTGATTCACCAAGTCAGAATAGCGTCGCAATGGTGAAGTGCACCATGCGTAGTAATCTAATCCTAGGCCCTCATGGGGTCCTGGAGTAGTTTGCATCCGAGTACGCAAAGGACCCCAGCCCTTTTGGGTTCTAAAGAGCCCAGGCAAGCCATGGTCAGCAAGTAACTGTCCTGAAGCACTATTACAAAAAATCATCCACTCAGCAACAATCGTATCGAGCACGGATCCGCGCTGGCGAGGAATAATTTCTACGTGCCCTTCACCATTTAACTGATCCACTTCAAAATAGAAGTCTCTTGCCAAAGCATTGGGATCTAGCACGCCGAGCTGCTCGGCACGCAGTCCATTAGCAATGCGTTTCTCTTGACGGCCAGCATGAAGCAACTTGGCCGCTTTCCACAAAACCGCTAACTCTTTATGGTTTGGATAGCTCGCCCCATCATCAAGCAAGCTATCTTCGCTGACTAAATGGTCTAAATCCTCTAGGCGTAAATTGGCAGTCATGGGAACCATCTCCGCTCGCATTTGTAAAGACTCACGATTTACGAGACCCTGTGCATCTATATCAACATAGATTGATAGCGCTGGGCGCGGAGCACCTTCATCCAAGGAAAATTGCTTAATCACTGAATCTGGCAACATCGTAATTTTGTTACCAGGAAAGTACACCGTAGACATACGATTGCGAGCTACTTGATCTAAGGGATCATCTTTGGTGATCGCTAAACCCGGTGCAGCAATATGAATACCAATACGATGTGCGCCTCCCTCTAGATCCGTCACTGACAAAGCATCATCAATCTCGGTGGTGCCTGCATCGTCAATCGAGAATGCCTTAACGTCAGCAATTGGTAACTGTGCAATAGCGGCTTCATAGACTGCCTGATCTACACCAATACTTGCTTGATGTGCATCACCATGCGGAAAATGGGCTTTCAAAAACATTCCTTGGTGATAGGCCAAAGGTGATTCAATCGCGCCACATCGAATCATTAATTGCGCAGGCGACTCACCCATCTGGGTACAGGCAGCAATCAAAGCCTTATAGGCAGCAGTATTTTTGTCAGGAGAAAAGAGTAATTGACTTGCAGAAGACTTGAGAGTTTCTGGAAAAACACCTTGTACCAACTCTTGTTGCCAAACACTTTGTTGATCCAATTCTTTTTGTTTACGCTCTAAAGCTGCTAAACCTGCCTGCAATTGCTCAAGGGGAGCTCTCTGAAAACGGCCACGACCCTTACGGCGAAAGAAGACTGGGGCGCCTTGCAATGCAATCGCCAAGGCAACTTGCTGTGAGATGCTTGCTTGCGCGCCAAAATACTCATGAGCAACATCCACCAAACTAAACTCTTCTTCAGGAGCACAATCCCAAAGCAATTGAAGATCAACATCTTTAGAGAGTATCTGCGCCTCATCCATTACGGTCTGCGCTTCAGGCCTCTCAAAGCGTAACCATACCTCTTTGGCCTTGAGTTTGATTTTCTTTCCTGACAGACTACTTGCCTGCCAAGATTCAGTGTCACCAGAACCCGAAGCAGACTGCACAGTAGCGAGTTTGATATCCCCGCCCTCTTCAAATAAAAGATTCATACTTAGAGGGAGATCCCGCCACTCGCTTCCAATGCCACTCCGTTGACATAACTTGCTTCATCGCTCGCTAGAAATAAGTATACATTCGCCATTTCTTCTGGTGTACCCAAGCGCCCAAGCCAACTGCGTCGCTCAATATCTTGCAAAATATTTTCCGGCATAGCCTTAACCATCTCTGTGGCAATAAAGCCAGGACAAACTGCATTCACCCGAATGCCTTTGGGGCCCAATTCACGCGCCCAAGTTTTCGTAAACCCAATCACACCAAATTTGGTTGCTGAGTAATTGGTTTGTCCAAAATTTCCATAGATCCCCACAACGCTAGATGCGTTCACCACAGCACCAGAGCCAGCCTCGAGCATATGCGGAACAACCAGTTGAGTGCAATTAAACACCCCCTTGAGATTCACATCAATCACGGTATCAAACTGCGCCTCTGTCATTTTGATCAGACGTGCATCCTTTGTGATACCGGCATTGTTAATCAAGATATCAATACGTCCATGTTTTTGCATCACTTGATCGACTACCGTCTGAATGCTGGCGCGATTAGTAACATTCATCTCGTAGGGCTCAGCATTGGGAATTTGTGCAGCAGCGCCTATAACAGCCTCTAGATTCATGTCGGCAATCATGACCTTCGCACCCTCTTCTGCGAAACGCTTCGCCGTTGCAAAGCCAATGCCCTTAGCTGCACCAGTAATGATTGCTACTTGATCTTTTAATCTATTGCCCATTTATTTCTTTCTTGTTTTAACTGTTTCTACGCAATCTATTGCTTAATAGCAATTTATACCGCAAGGGCTTTCAGTATTTTTTGATGCACCCCACCAAAGCCACCATTACTCATCACCAAAATATGGTCTCCTGGCTTGGCCTCCTGAGCTATAGCCTCTACTAAAGCATTTAAATCATCAAATGCTTTAGCTCTGCTTAGGTTTTGGCTATTTAAGGGCGCCAGTACCTTATCTAAATCCCAGCCCAAAGATTCTTTACCTGAGCTAGCCCCATAAGCAAAAATGTTGTCTGCTGCTTCCAGGCTGGCAGGAAGTTGTGCTTTCATTACTCCCAATTTCATCGTATTGGAGCGTGGCTCTAATACCGCCAAGATACGAGACTTGCCTACACGACGACGCAATCCATCAAGAGTGGTGGTAATGGCAGTAGGATGATGTGCAAAGTCGTCATAAACCGTAATGTCATTCGCTACCCCAATCGTTTCTAGGCGACGTTTCACATTTCTAAACACCGCTAAAGCATGCGCCGCTTTTTCTGGTGATATACCAATATGATTTGCAGCAGCGATAGCAGCTAAGGCATTTAGCTGATTATGTCTACCCATGACACCAGAGTCACGAGCCCACTTTACTGTAGCCACTTCTTTGCCAGACTGTCGAACAATGAAACCATCAGCCTCTTGCGTAATGAGAGACCATTCGTTATTTAAATCTTGCCCAAAGCGCTCTACAGGAGCCCAAGCTCCGCGCGTCACAACCCGCTCCAGAGCTGGCTCCTCGCCATTCACCACCAATAAACCATCGCCTGGAACAGTACGGACCAAATGGTGAAATTGCGTTTCAATTGCGGCAAGATCAGCAAAGATATCAGCGTGATCAAACTCTAAATTATTGAGTAATGCAGTTCGGGGTCTGTAGTGCACAAACTTACTACGCTTATCAAAAAAAGCAGTGTCGTATTCATCTGCTTCAATCACAAAATATTTACCTTCACCCAAGTGTGCAGACACCGTGAAATTGAGTGGCACACCGCCAATTAAATAGCCGGGCTGGTATCCATTGAATTCCAAAATCCAAGTGAGCATTGCTGAAGTGGTTGTTTTCCCATGAGTGCCTGCAACTGCTAATACATGCTTGCCGTATAGAACCTGTTCACCTAACCATTGCGGACCAGAAATATAGGGAAGACCTTGATTGAGAATAGCCTCCATCAAAGGATTGCCACGAGAAACCACATTGCCGATCACAAATAAATCGGGCATCGTCTCAAACTGGGATAATTGATCAGGAGAAAATCCCTCAATGAGTTCAATGCCCTGAACTTGGAGTTGCGTACTCATTGGTGGATACACGTTGGCATCGCAGCCTGTAACGCGATGTCCAGCCTGACGAGCGATTGCGGCAATGCCGCCCATGAAGGTGCCGCAAATGCCGAGGATATGTATATGCATCTGCGAATTTTAGCGAAGGAGTAGCAGTGAACCGAAGACAGTGGCTGATAATCAGCCTAATTAGCCTTTTGGCACTTTTGGCTGGCGTCTTTAGCTCCCAATGGATTTCCAAAGTAGGACTTGCTAGCGACCCTGCCGTAAAAGCTTTTTTTGCTAATTCTTGGCAAACGCCAGATGGTAAATCAGTTAATTCTGCAGATTGGCAAGGGAAAATCCTGGTAGTGAACTTTTGGGCCTCCTGGTGTCCCCCTTGTGTTGAGGAAATGCCTACTTTAGACTTGTTACAGAAAGACTTTTTGCAGCAAAATGTCTTAATTGTCGGCATTGGCATTGATTCGCCCTCTAATATTCGTGAATTTCTTAAAAGTACCTCCGTTTCTTACCCCATTGTGATCGGTGGACTTGAGGGCAGCAACCTTTCCAAACAGCTGGGAAATACTCAAGGTGCTCTTCCCTACACGATCATCATCAATTCCAAAGGCAAAGCGGTATTTAGTAAATTAGGAAAGATAAGCGAAGAAGAGCTCAGAAAAGCGATTAAAACAGCTTTATAAGCAATTTTGGATACTCTTATTATTACTTGGCTTTTTCCTTTTTTGCCAAGGAAAACTGCCTTCTAACCCCTTAATTTTCAATATGTAGTACTAAAAATGGGTATTTTTTAGCCTTATCAAATCCCTAAGCGGGTATACTTTCCCCCTCATGGAATGAACTATCAAATTCATCCAGGATGCATTTGTAGTCAAAAGCCGAATTTAGCAATTGATACTTAACTGCCTCTAAAACTAGGGAACTATGTCGAAAAAAGCTTCAATTCTCGTTATTCAGGGCCCAAATCTCAATTTATTGGGCACCCGTGAACCAGAGGTTTATGGAAAAACAACTTTAGAAGATATCCACAAAAAACTTGGTGAGCTTGCAAAAGCCCATTCAGTAGAGCTTGATACCTACCAAAGTAACCACGAAGGTGAATTAATCGATCGCATTCAAAAGGCCAAACAGGATGGGGTTGATTTCATCATCATCAACCCAGGAGCATTTACCCATACCAGCGTAGCCTTACGTGATGTTTTAGCTGGTGTCGCTATTCCATTTACGGAAATCCATCTTTCTAATATTCATCAGCGCGAAGAATTTCGCAAGCACTCCTATTTATCAGACATTGCCACTGGTGTGATTTGTGGTCTGGGTGCTATTGGCTATGAATTAGCCCTTCAAGCGGCTATTACTCGCTTACAAAAATAAGCTTCATTTATAGAATTACAAGAGAGGAAGTACTCATATGGATCTGAGAAAACTAAAAACCTTGATCGACCTAGTTTCTGAATCAGGCATTTCTGAGTTAGAAGTAAATGAGGGTGAAGACCGTGTGCGTATTGTCAATACTGGTTCAGCGTCGCCTGCTGGTCAAATGGTGAATACAAATCCGGCGTCAGCCCAAGTAATGCAAGCTGCGCCTATGCCTATTACTCCTGTCCTTGCCGAAGAGCCAGTGGAAACAGGTTTTGTTGCTCGCTCACCAATGGTGGGAACTTTCTACCGCGCCCCTAATCCTGAGTCGCCAAATTTTGTAAATGTCGGTGATATTGTGAAGGTTGGTCAAACGCTTTGCATCATTGAAGCCATGAAGTTACTCAATGAAATTGAATCTGAAAAAGATGGTGTGATTAAGCAGATTTTTTGCGAAAACGGTCAAGGCGTTGAATTTGACCAGCCACTTTTCATCATCGCTTAATTATTCTGCACGTTTTTGCAATCCACTACCACCTAACTCAAAGCCGACATGTTCGATAAGATTTTGATTGCCAATCGGGGGGAAATTGCTCTCCGTATCCAACGAGCGTGCCGCGAGTTAGGAATAAAAACTGTCGTGGTGTACTCGACTGCTGATAAAGAAGCTAAGTACGTAAAGCTAGCGGATGAAGCGGTGTGTATTGGCCCAGCGCCATCACCATTGAGTTACCTCAATATGCCAGCAATTATTTCTGCAGCTGAAGTAACAGATGCAGAAGCCATTCATCCTGGTTACGGATTCCTTTCTGAAAACGCTGACTTTGCTGAACGCGTTGAAAAATCTGGATTTGCCTTCATTGGCCCCACGGCAGCATCTATTCGTTTGATGGGTGACAAAGTTTCTGCTAAACGCGCCATGATTAAAGCGGGAGTACCTTGCGTACCAGGATCTGAAGGTGCATTACCAGACGACCCAAAAGAAATTATTGCAACTGCTAAACGTGTTGGTTATCCAGTAATCATTAAAGCTGCGGGTGGTGGTGGTGGTCGTGGCATGCGCGTTGTTCATACCGAAGCTGCCCTTCTCAATGCGGTGAACATGACCAAAGAAGAAGCAGGTCGCGCGTTTGGAAACCCACAAGTCTATATGGAGAAGTTTTTAGAAAAGCCACGCCACGTAGAAATTCAAATTTTGGCTGATACCCATGGCAATGCTATTTGGCTTGGCGAACGTGATTGCTCAATGCAGCGCCGTCACCAAAAAGTCATCGAGGAAGCACCAGCACCAGGTATAGATCGTCGCTTAATTGCTAAGATTGGCGAACGCTGCGCCGAAGCTTGCCGCAAAATTGCTTATCGTGGTGCTGGAACGTTTGAGTTCCTTTATGAAAACAATGAATTTTTCTTCATTGAGATGAATACCCGGGTTCAGGTTGAGCATCCCGTAACCGAAATGATTACTGGTGTCGATATCGTTCAAGAACAAATTCGAATTGCCGCTGGTCTCAAATTAAGCTACCGCCAAAAAGACATTGTCTTTCGTGGTCACGCCATTGAGTGCCGCTTAAATGCAGAAGATCCTTTTAAGTTCACACCAAGCCCAGGCAAAATTGGCTCATTCCACATGCCAGGTGGCCCCGGAATACGTGTTGATTCTCACGCCTATAGTGGCTACGTGGTTCCCTCGAACTATGACTCGATGATCGGTAAATTGATTTCTTACGGCAATACTCGTGAACAAGCGATTCGACGGATGCAAATTGCCCTCTCTGAAATGGTGATTGACGGAATTACGACAAACGTACCTCTGCACCGTGAGTTAATGCTCGATCCTAACTTCATAGAAGGTGGCACGAGCATTCACTACCTGGAACATCGTCTAGAAGAACAAGCCGCAAGCCGCGGAAAATCCTAATTGATACGGGTTCTTCATGTCATATCGTGAGCTCGTTTTTACGGTAGTTGCTGAAACTGCCGAACCCTTAGGTGATGCACTGATTGATTTGGGTGCGCTCTCGGTTACGGTTGAAGATGCTGCTTCTGGAGGCTATGACGAGAACCCACTCTACGGAGAGCCTGGTCTTTCTCCAGAAGTTCAGGCTTGGGAGCGTTCTTTAGTAACAGCACTCTTTAATCCTGCAATGGATACTTCAGGAAGCCCTGACTTCATAGTTGAGTTACTTGCCTCTCTCAAGGAGGTAGGATTTCATCTTTCCGCGCCGGAAGAAAAAATTGTAGAAGATCAGGACTGGGTTCGCTTAACCCAAAGTCAGTTTGCGCCCATTCAAATTGGTGAGCGTATTTGGGTGGTGCCTTCTTGGCACGAAGCACCCTCTGATCCCAAGGCGATTTGTTTAGCGGTAGATCCAGGCCTCGCTTTTGGCACAGGAAGCCATCCCACCACTCACTTATGCCTGCTTTGGTTAGAACAACATCGCGGTTTACAGAACCTAAGTCTGCTTGATTACGGTTGTGGATCCGGAATTCTTGCAATTGCAGCAGCAAAACTGGGTGCTCAGCCTGTGGTTGGAACTGATATTGATCCTCAGGCTATGGTTGCAGCACGCAGTAATGCTGAGATTAACAATACTGTGATTCGTTTTGTATTGCCGAACGAAGATGCCTCAGAGTTGGCCGCTGAAACCAAATACGACATTGTGATGGCTAATATTTTGGCTAATCCATTACAAGTACTTGCGCCTGCCCTCGTGAATAAAATACGCCTTGGTGGTGAAATTGTTTTGTCAGGGGTGCTCGCACGTCAAGCAGATGAAGTCATCGCTACCTATAGCCAATGGCTCGAACTATCCGTCTGGAAGGAGAGTGAAGGCTGGGTTTGCTTACATGGCACCCTAACAGAGGGTAAGGAGCGGCCAGTTTCTACGCTGCCTCAAAAAAAAAGCCTTAAATTAATTCTGCTGGGTAGTTTTTTAATGCTGCTACTAGTCTTTGGCGAACACCTCTCAAGAAATACTTTGTTACCGGCATTAGCACCCCGCATTGATGGAACATCTTCCGCTCTTGCTGTCGGTACTTTTTCAGTGCTCAACACTGTTGATCAAAAATTATGTGTCGCACTGGGCTGCATTAATCGCCCTGTAAGCGATTTTGCTGCATGGAAAATAACTTCAGCCACACTTACACCTGAAAACGCGCGAGAAGGGCTTAAAAACGCTCCAAATCAATCTTTACTCCAAGTTGAAATACAAAATCGTCTTGCAATCGCAGTTTTATTACCTAATTTAGAAATTTCACTTACAGATGCAGATGAATCTGAACTGAAATCGATACAGCTCACACCAAAAGAATGGTTGCCAAATGCTTGGCAAGAATCGCACCCCAATTTTTCAACCAAGGGCGCTCCTTCTGGGGAAGTCTTTCAAACCCAATTGTCAGTATCTCTGCCAGCAAATACTGCAGGGTATCGCGTGCGCATTCTTTATCCTCAATAATTCTCCAATCCAATCTTTAACCCACTACCCCTTACAGAAAGTAATTTATGGCCAGCTTGATTTGCGGTTCTATCGCCTACGACACCATCATGAACTTTGAAGGCAAATTTGCCGATCAAATCTTGCCTGAGCAGATTCATATTCTGAATGTGGCTTTTTTAGTTCCCACCATGCGTCGAGAATTCGGTGGCTGCGCTGGCAATATTGCCTATAACCTGAATCTTTTGGGTGGTGACCCGATCATCATGGCAACCGTTGGTGGTGATGCAGTTCCTTACATGGATCGTCTCAAGCAACTGAAGATTGATGCGAGTCACATTCGTCAAATTAATCACGCATTTACAGCGCAAGCCATGATTACAACCGATCAAGCAAATAACCAAATCACGGCATTTCATCCAGGAGCCATGGATGAGTCACACCTGAATCAAGTCTCTGAAGTAGTAGCGGAGCGTAGCAAAAACGCAAAAGGCGCCGCCAAGTTTGGCATCGTTGCACCTGATGGTCGTCAAGGAATGTGGGAGCACTGCCACCAACTTGCAGAGGCAGGCATTCCATTTGTATTCGATCCAGGTCAAGGATTGCCAATGTTCAATGGCCCTGAATTACTAGAATTAGTTGATATTGCTAGTTATTTGGCAGTCAATGACTATGAAGGTGAGATGCTTTCCCAAAGAACTGGCTTAAGCCTTGCTAAAGTTGCGGAACACGTTAAGGCATTGATCGTTACAAAAGGTGCTGAAGGTGCTGATATTTACGTTGAAGGTAAATGTATTTCTATTCCGCCAGTACCAGCAGCAAAAGTGATTGATCCTACCGGCTGTGGGGATGCATTTCGAGGTGGCCTACTCTTTGGATTAGAAAATGGCATGGATTGGGAAACTACTGGTCGCTTAGCGAGTTTGATGGGATCAATCAAAATTACCCATCAAGGTCCACAAAATCATCAATTCAGTAAAGATGAGATAGGCAATCAATTTAAATCAGCCTTTGGTTTTAGTCTCTAAACGCCACCTCTGAGTCTGGGCTACTTAGAGCCTCTCGGGGAAAAGAGGTAATAAAAAAGGGGTCTCGTGAGAGACCCCTTTGAGTAACACCCGTCTGATTAAGGACGTGTGCCAGTTGGGAAGGGCCAAGCAGCAGCTGGATTCAACGCACTAGTCGCTGGTGCAGCTTTCTTAGCCGCGGGCTTTTTTACAGCAGAGCCCGTTTTCTTCGCAGCAGGCTTACTTACTTTTTTTTTGCTACGCGCTTCTTAGCGGCAGCTTTTTTAGCAGCTGGACGCTTCTTAGCAGCAGGACGCTTCTTAGCGGCTGGCTTTTTAGCGGCAGCTTTTTTAGCAGCTGGACGCTTCTTAGCAGCAGGACGCTTTTTAGCAGCTGGACGCTTTTTAGCAGCTGGCTTCTTCTTAGCTACTTTTTTAGCAGCTGGTTTCTTAGCAGCTACTTTTTTCTTAGCAGCTGGTTTTTTTGCAGCAGGTTTTTTCTTGGCGATTGCCATAGTCATGCTCCTTCACGTGAGGATTAGTACAAACTACCGATTAAGAAGACCCGACCACTCATTTCCGCCTGGTTTTGCAACCGATTGGATCTGACGAGCGAGCCATTCATCGGCGCGCGGCTTGATGCTAAGTGCTGCACGCTAATGAATCCTGGAAAAAAAGCCGTGGTCCCAAAGGACGACGGCTTCTTAAATGTGCTGGAAAAAATAGAGAGAGTAGCCCAGACACCCTTGAACAAGGGTTTTCGGATTTGAGTCTTGTTTTGCTGACTTTTAAAACTATCCAACCGTCTAATCTCCTATTAACCGGCTATACGCTTATATATTACTACTACTCCCAACTAAGCGCACCACCAGTTTGATACTCAATAACGCGTGTCTCAAAAAAGTTTCTTTCTTTCTTAAGATCAATCATTTCTGACATCCATGGAAATGGATTCTCTTCATTTGGGAACATTGCGTCAAGTCCTATTTGCAAACATCTGCGATTACAGATGTATCTTAGGTATCCTTTGAACATCGGCGCGTTCAATCCGAGCACTCCTCGAGGCATCGTATCTTCGGCATAACGGTACTCTAATTCGACCGCTTTTTCGAAGATCGCTTTGATCTCATCTTTGAACTCGGAAGTCCATAACTCCGGGTTCTCCAGCTTGATTTGATTAATTAAATCGATGCCAAAATTGCAGTGCATAGACTCATCACGAAGGATGTATTGATACTGCTCAGCAGCGCCCGTCATTTTGTTTTGGCGACCCATTGCAAGTATTTGCGTAAAACCAACATAAAAGAACAAACCTTCCATTACGCAAGCAAAAACAATCAGCGAACGAAGTAATTTTTGATCAGCTTCTAATGTGCCAGTCTTGAAATTTGGGTCAGTTAATACATCGATAAAGGGAATTAAGAACTGATCTTTGGCACGAATTGACTCAATCTCGTTGTAGGCATTAAAGATTTCGGACTGATCTAAGCCCAAAGATTCCACAATATATTGATAGGCGTGGGTATGAATTGCCTCCTCAAAAGCTTGACGCAATAGGTATTGGCGGCATTCTGGGGCAGTAATGTGGCGGTAAGTTCCCAAAACAATATTGTTTGCAGCCAAAGAATCTGCTGTGGTGAAGAAACCAAGATTGCGTTTAATAATGCGACGCTCATCTTCAGTTAAGCCGTTTGGATCTTTCCAAAGCGCGATATCGCGGTTCATATTGATCTCTTGCGGCATCCAATGGTTTGCGCAGCCAGCTAAATACTTCTCCCAAGCCCACTTATATTTAAATGGAACTAACTGATTAACATCAGTCTTGGCATTAATGACACGCTTATCAGCAGCGTTCACACGCAGGGCTGCGCCACCAGATAAATTGGCAGCTGCTACTGGAGTGGGTGCCACTTGATCTGGCTGTGGACGTTGTGGCTCCACTGCAACCGGCTGCGGTGCAATACCAGCTTTTGCTAGTGCTGGAGCAACTTCCTCTTCCCAATTCAACATAACTTTCTCCTAAATTCTTTTAGTTCTAACCAATCAGCAAATCGCTTATTGGCACGCTTCACATTCTTCAAAGCCATCATCACCCGGGCGCATAGTACAAACTGGGCCATCTGCTTCAATGCCACCAGCAGCACTTGCTGCAGCTGCAGCATCTGTGCCATTAACACCACCACCACTAGAAACTGAGTTCAATTGACCGCTAGTAACGGTTGATTTCTCAACGTGAGTAGCAGCCATCGTGCGGAGGTAATAGGTAGTCTTCAAACCACGCAACCAAGCCAATTTGTAAGTGTCATCCAATTTCTTACCAGATGCGCCACCCATATAAATATTCAAAGACTGCGCTTGGTCAATCCACTTCTGACGACGAGAAGCTGCCTCAACCAACCAAGTTGGCTCAACTTCGAAAGCGGTAGCGTACAAATCACGCAAATCTTGCGGAATGCGATCGATCTTAGACAAAGTACCGTCAAAGTACTTCAAATCGGCAATCATGACTTCATCCCATAGACCGCGATCTTTCAAATCACGTACCAAGTACTCATTAACAACCGTGAATTCACCTGAAAGATTCGATTTCACAAACAAATTCTGGAATGTTGGCTCGATACAAGCAGAGACACCAATGATGTTTGAAATCGTTGCTGTTGGCGCGATAGCCACGCAATTGGAATTACGCATGCCATGCTGGTTAATACGGGCACGTAAACCACTCCAATCCATCTGGGAGGAGTTATCCACCTCAACATAACCGCCGCGCTCAGCAGCCAGCATTGCTACTGAATCTTGCGGGAGAATACCGCGATCCCATAAAGAACCTTTATAGGTGCTGTATACGCCGCGCTCTTCAGCCAATTCGCATGAAGCTTGGTAAGCGTAGTAACAAACCGCTTCCATTGAAGAATCTGCGAACTGGACTGCCTCATCGCTAGCATAAGGAATACGCTGCATATGCAAGCAATCCTGGAAGCCCATGATGCCCATACCAACTGGACGGTGCTTTAAGTTCGAATTGCGTGCTTTAGCTACTGCGTAATAGTTGATATCAATCACGTTATCTAACATACGCATTGCAGTACGCACAGTTTTTTGGAGCTTCTCGTGATCCAAAATCATCTTGCCATTAGCATCTGTAGTCATGTGAGCCGTTAAGTTCACAGAACCGAGGTTACATACAGCGATCTCACTCTCATTGGTATTGAGAGTGATCTCAGTACACAAGTTAGAAGAGTGAACAACGCCAATATGCTGTTGTGGGCTACGAATATTGCATGGGTCTTTGAAAGTGATCCATGGGTGGCCAGTTTCAAACAACATGCCCAACATCTTGCGCCACAACTGTTGTGCCGGAATTCTACGGAATGGCTTTAACTCGCCACGATCCGCTTTTTGCTCATAAGCAACATAAGCCTCTTCAAATGCTTTGCCGTACTTGTCATGTAAATCAGGCGTATTAGAAGGTGAGAACAGAGTCCAATCACCATTCTCCATGACGCGCTTCATGAACAAGTCAGGAATCCAGTTAGAGGTATTCATATCATGAGTGCGGCGGCGATCATCGCCAGTGTTCTTGCGCAACTCAAGGAACTCTTCGATATCTAAGTGCCATGTTTCCAAGTAGGCACAAACTGCGCCTTTACGCTTACCACCTTGGTTCACAGCAACTGCCGTGTCGTTCACAACTTTGAGGAATGGCACGACACCTTGTGATTTTCCATTGGTGCCTTTGATATGACTACCTAGGGCGCGAACGTTAGTCCAGTCATTACCTAATCCACCAGCAAATTTAGACAACAAAGCATTTTCTTTTAAGGCTTCATAGATGCCATCAAGGTCATCATCCACAGTCGTCAAGTAGCAGCTGGAGAGCTGTGGACGGGTTGTTGCTGAGTTAAACAAAGTTGGAGTGCTGGACATGAAATCAAATGTAGAAAGGATTTCATAGAACTCAATGGCACGACGCTCACGGTCCATCTCGTTTAAGGATAAGCCCATCGCAACGCGCATAAAGAATGCTTGTGGCATTTCAATACGACGGTCTTCAATATGCAAGAAATAACGATCATACAGAGTCTGTAAACCAAGATAATTGAACTGCAGGTCACGGCTCGCATTGAGAGCAGCAGCCAACCTTGGCAAATCAAACTCACGCATACGTGGATCTAACAACTCTGCAGAAATACCTTCATTGATGTACTTAGCAAAGTAAGTGCTGTACTCAGCTTGCATATCGCCTTGCAATACTTCATGGCCTAAAATTTCTTTACGGATTACATGCATCAAGATTCGTGCTGTCACCTGGCTATATGCAGGATCTTTTTCGATCAATGTGCGGGAAGCCAAGATAGCTGAGTCATATACCTGAGCCATTGGTACGCCATCGTACAAATTCTTAATCGTTTCAGTGATGATTGGTGTGGCATCAATGTGATTGCCCAAGCCTTCACATGCAGCTTCAATTACAGTGCGCAATGCACCCATATCCAACCACTGCTCAACACCATTGTCGGTTACTTTGATACCAGCTTCACCAACTTGATTAGCGCTTTGTGTCTGTTGTGAAACTTCCTGTTGAGCAGCACGCTCTTGGTTACGCTTCTCACGGTACAACACATATGCACGGGCAACGTTGTGCTCGCCACTGCGCATTAATGCCAACTCAACTTGGTCCTGAATATCTTCGATATGAAAAGTACCGCCATTAGGACGGCTACGCAACAAAGCACGAATGACAGAATTGGTTAATTGCTCAACTTGCTCACGCACACGCGCAGAAGCAGCACCTTGACCACCATTTACCGCTAAAAATGCTTTTGTTACGGCAATGGCAATTTTGGAAGGCTCAAAAGCCACTACCGAGCCATTACGGCGAATAATTTTGTAATCAGACAATTGAATTGACTGAGTACCACCAACACCACCAGCTACAAAGCCAGCAGAAGGAGCTTGATTAATGGCTCCTACAGGACTCATTCCTGGATTACTAGCACCAGAAGATTGGCCTGCTGTTTGTGGATTAGCGTATGTCATGTTGCTCCCGCATTTATATAGTTATTTGGACAAAATATCGTTAAAAAACAATGGTGTATTGCGAGATTCAAACACTACATCTAGTGTTCCGAAGCGCATAAGGCACTAAGTATAGGGAAATATTCAAGATTTGGTAAGCTTTTTCTGACGAATATTTATAAGTACTTTTACTAATTTGCACACTTATTTTGGAGTCATTTTGGTGCTTATTTTCAAACCCTTGTTAACTAAAGGCTGAAAAAGTGAGCATACGCTCACATAGCAATATTAGCCCTAGCGGGAATTCAGTCCGAAGGGCAATTTTTCCGACGCAAGACCTGTCTCTTTTTGGAACTTTTTCCAATCAAAGAATTTTCCTGGGTCTGTTTTTCGATCTGGTGCGATGTCGCTATGACCAGCAAATTGCAAGTGAGGATACGACTTGCTCAATTCTTGAACAAGATTTGCCAATACTTTGTATTGCGCACTCTCAAATGGAGTGTCGCCATCACCCTCTAGCTCAATCCCAATTGAAAAATCATTACATCTTTCTCTACCTAAAAATGAAGAGGCGCCAGCATGCCAAGCCTTATTTTGAGTAGAAACAAATTGAATCAATTGGCCTGTACGGGCAATCAAAAAATGACTCGATACTTTTTGTGACCCAATTTCTTCAAAATAGGGATGTGTAGCGGGATTTAAATTATTTTGAAAAAAATCAATAACGTATTGACTGGAGGCAGAACTCTTAAAACCTCCGGGAGGAAGGCTAATGTGATGCACAACGATCAAATCTGGCGTTGCGCCTTCAGGCCTACTGTCTTGATTAGGAGAAATTCTCCAAATTGCATTTCCTAACCAACCTTGATCATCTAGAGCTTCCAGATGCTGTTGGGAACAATAAAAACGATCTTCCTTAGTCAGTGAATCTGATTTTGGTAGGTGCACTTTGCAATACTGACATAAGACCATTGCTTCAGCCTTAGCTACCACCTTAGCCTTGCTGGGTTTTGGCTTAGAGGCACCTTTACTTTCAGTCTTGATCCGTTTCTGAGATTTAAACCAAAGATAAAATAAGACAATGCCCGCAGACAAGAGAAGCCACTTAAGCACAGATCAAGCTCTCTGAAGAATAACTTCCAGCACAAACCGGCTGCCAACATATGCAAGTAATAAAACAACGTAGGCACTTAATACCCAACGAATTGCCGCCCAACCACGTAAACCTACTGAGCGCCGGGCTATGAGTAAACCAGCAAACAAGATCCAAGAGATGAGTGCAAAAATAGTTTTATGGTCAAACATAAAAGGCTTGCCAAATAAAACTTGTGAGAATAAAAGCCCTGAGAAAACGGTCAGCGTTAATAGTGCAAAACCAACATAGATCAAATTGAACAGCAGACCTTCCATCGTCATCAGTGGCGGCAAATCTTCTAACCAATGCGCAAGACGACTATTAGGAACAATCGCTAATTGACGATGTAAGGCGCGGTCATAAACACTCATCAACATAGCCTGCATCGCCGCTAGACTTAATAAACCCACTGAAAAAGTGGCCACAATAAAATGTGCCTTAAACCAGGGATCTGAAACAGCCACTGGAGAAATTAATACTCCTGGGAAAAAGATTGGGAGCACAGAACAAAATAAAGCGAATAAGATTGACATCCAAAGCAAGCTAGCGATTGGTAAAAACCAGGATTGAAACCAATAAAATGCTAGACCTACCCAGGCAATCAGAGATAAGTCCTGAGCAAACCCAAAGATGAAACCTTCGGGTGTAAAGACCGAATCATGCAAATCAAAGCCATGAATTATCAAAATGATAAAAATACAGGCCTGGACAAGCCCTGCAGAGCGGGCAGATTCCTTACCAATCCTCGCTCTCTGACTCAAAAAAAGCAGTAAAAGTAAATAAAGGGCTGGGGTAAGCCAGTCGAAACCTGAGTAACCTAAAATATCCATCTAGAAAGTCTAATCCATAAATGCTAGAGAACCTCACCGATCGCTTATCGCGCGTTGTTAAAACAATGCGTGGGCAAGCCCGCCTTACCGAAAGCAATACCGCAGAAATGCTGCGGGAGATCCGCTTAGCCTTATTGGAGGCTGATGTGGCCCTGCCCGTGGTCAAATCCCTTCTAGAGCAAATTAAATTTAAAGCCCTTGGCGAGGAAGTGGTTGGCAGTCTCAGCCCTGGTCAAGCATTGGTTGGCGTAGTCCAAAAAGAGCTTGCCCAAGTCATGCGGGGTGATACCAATCAAAGTGGCGAACTTAACCTGGCAACCCAACCTCCTGCAGTCATCCTCATGGCTGGCCTTCAGGGCGCGGGTAAAACAACCTCAGTAGGTAAGTTGGCCAAGTGGTTGCAAGAGAAAAAGAAGAAGAAAGTACTCACGGTCTCTTGTGACGTCTATCGCCCTGCTGCTATCGAGCAATTAGAAACAGTTAGCAAACAAGTTGGGGCTGAGTTTTTTCCAAGCAATATCAACCAAAAACCAAACGACATTGCGCTTGCAGCCTTGGACTGGGCACGCCGTCATTACTTTGATGTGGTGCTGGTAGATACCGCTGGACGCTTAGGTATTGATGAAGTCCTGATGCAAGAAATTAAAACCTTGCACGCTAGTCTGCATCCAATAGAAACCTTGTTTGTGGTTGACGCCATGCTGGGTCAAGACGCAGTCAACACTGCTAAAGCTTTCCACGAAGCGCTGCCATTAACCGGCGTCATCCTCACCAAGTTAGATGGTGACTCACGCGGTGGCGCTGCACTTTCTGTTCGTCAAGTAACCGGCGTCCCTCTCAAGTTTATTGGCGTTGCTGAAAAGATGGATGGCCTAGAGGCCTTTGATGCAGAACGCATGGCCAATCGTATTCTGGGCATGGGCGACATTTTGGCATTGGTCGAGCAAGCACAACAACATGTAGATGTTGCACAAGCAGAAAAGCTGGCGACAAAAATTTCTAAAGGTGGGTTTGATCTGGGAGACTTCCGCGATCAACTATTGCAAATGCAAAAGATGGGTGGCATGGCCAGCCTGATGGATAAGATGCCAAGTCACGTTGCTCAAGCAGCTTCAAAAACAAACCTTAGTCACGCCGATAAACAAACTAAACGGATGCGCGGCATCATTGATAGTATGACTCCGCGAGAGCGCAGCAAACCAGAACTACTCAAGGCAAGTCGTAAGCGTCGGATTGCTGCTGGTGCTGGCGTTGAAGTGCAAGAGGTCAATCGCCTCTTAGCTCAGTTTGAGCAAATGCAAACCATGATGAAACAATTCAAAGGCGGAAAGATGGCCCGCACCATGGCGACAATGGCTGCTAAAGGTGCAGCCAAAGGTATTGGCGGACTATTTAAAAAATAGCAGTGAAGTACAGAACTAAGAAACTAATTTCTTAGCTTCTGCAACTGAAGTAATGACTTTTGCTTTGATATCGGCTAGTGGAATATTTTGCGACTCTTCGTCAGTGCGTCCTTTAAATTCCACGACAGAGTCTGCTAAACCCCGGTCACCAATCACAACGCGGAATGGTGCACCAATCAACTCCCAATCAGCAAACATCGCTCCAGGACGTTCGCCACGATCATCCAAAATAACGTCTATCCCAGCGGCAATGAGTTCACCATAGAGTTGATCTGCTGTTGCCTTAACAAGCTCTGATCTGTCGTAATTCATAGGGCAAATCACTACCTCGAAAGGTGCCATTGAAATCGGCCAAATAATGCCACGCTCATCGTGACCTTGCTCAATTGCAGCCCCCAGCAAGCGCGTTACACCGATACCATAACAACCCATCACCATAGGCTGTGCTTTGCCCTGCTGATCTAAATAGGTACACCCCATCGCCTCTGAATAACGAGTGCCTAACTGAAATACATGACCCACCTCAATTCCACGGCAGATATCTACTACGCCTTTGCCATCTGGTGATGGATCGCCAATTGCAGCGTTACGAATATCTAAGACCAAAGGCTCTGGTAAATCGCGGCCCCAATTTACACCTTTTAAATGATGTCCCGCATCGTTCGCACCGCAGACGAAATCTGACATATTGATCACCGTACGATCAGCTACTACCATAACATCAGCGCTCACACCTACTGGACCCAAGTAGCCCGCTGGTGCTGTACATGCTTGCAAGATTTCAGCTTCAGTAGCAAAACGGGATTCAGCCATGCCAGGAATCTTGCTTGCCTTCACTTCATTTAAATCATGATCACCACGCACCAACAACATGAAGAGTTTTGCTGGGCCTTTTTCTTGATCTGCAGCAAACAATAAAGACTTCACAGTACTTTCAAGCGGTACATTTAAAAACTTTGCAACATCAGCGCAATTCGTTTTATCTGGTGTCGGCACTTTAGCCATGGCCGCAGTAGCTGCTGCTCTTACGGCGATCAAAGCCAAGGATTCTGCCGCCTCCAAGTTGGCTGCATAATCAGAATTTGGGCAATATACAATCGCGTCTTCACCAGTATCGGCAATCACATGAAACTCTTGACTGCCCGACCCTCCAATCGCGCCGTTATCGGCAGTCACAGCACGGAACTTCAAACCCATACGATTGAAAATTCTGGTGTAAGCATCGAACATGATTTGATAAGACTTCTTCAAACCATCGGTGTCACGATCAAATGAGTAAGCATCTTTCATACTGAACTCACGACCACGCATGATGCCAAAACGAGGGCGGCGCTCATCACGAAATTTTGTTTGAATTTGATAAAAATTGATTGGGAGCTGTTTATAGCTCTTGATTTCATTGCGAGCTAAATCAGTGATTACCTCTTCTGAAGTTGGCTGAATCAAAAAGTCGCGATCATGACGATCTTTGATGCGCAGTAATTCAGGGCCCATCTTTTCCCAGCGACCTGTTTCTTGCCACAACTCAGCTGGCTGAATCATCGGCATTAACAATTCAATAGCGCCAGCGCGGTTCATTTCTTCGCGAATAATATTTTCTACCTTGCGAATGACTTTTAAACCCAGAGGCAGATAGTTGTAAATGCCTGCACTGAGCTTACGAATTAAACCTGCGCGCACCATGAGCTTGTGCGAAACCACCTCAGCGTCTGAAGGGGCTTCTTTTAGCGTGGCGAGAAATGATTGTGAAGCTTTCATGTATGGATATAATCAAATCATTGATTTTAAAGGATTTGAGGCACGATCATGCTTGACCGTGAAGGGTATCGCCCCAATGTCGGCATTGTCCTCCTCAACGCCCGTAACGAGGTTTTCTGGGGAAAACGCGTCGGGCAGCATTCGTGGCAGTTCCCGCAGGGCGGGATACAACATGGTGAGAGCCCCGAGCAGGCCATGTATCGCGAATTGCATGAAGAGGTTGGCTTGCTACCAGAACATGTCCAAATTATTGGGCGAACTAGGGATTGGCTTCGTTATGACGTCCCTGAGGAGTTCTTGCGCCGTCAACATGCCACCCGCATACACCGTGCCGCCTACCGTGGGCAAAAGCAAATTTGGTTTTTACTGCGATTAGTGGGCCTAGATAGCGATATTCAATTACGCGCCTCTGAACATCCTGAATTTGATGCTTGGCGATGGGTTCCCTTCTGGATTCAGCTTGATGGTGTCATTGATTTCAAAAGAGAGGTTTATCAACTTGCCCTTTCTGAGTTAGCACGCTACCTTGCCCGCGGAATTCGTATGCAACAACTTGCCTGGGGTACCCCTCTTGACCTCATCCAGTCTTTTTATTCAAATAATGAAGAGACCCCTAAAGAAACTGACACGGATCACAATTCAAAATGATGCTATCCACCCAGCATTTTTGCTCCTATCTTGCCAGCGTGGTTCTTTTCACGAGTGTTGCAGGCTGTGCGGGTGATGCGCTTCAGAGCGGTCTCGATCCATTTGCCCCCATGGTATTTAAGGAAGGCGTCACTGTAATGCCGCTTAATCCACCGAATCAATCTACGCTTACGCCCTTTTACGTATCTCAAACGACTGTTTTCAAATTTGCTATTGATCTAGACTCAATTTTGATTGGGGCTGATGGCGTTACTCGCTACACCGTCGTCATCATCAATCCTAGTGGCGGTCAGCAAGCTCAATACGAAGGAATTCGTTGTGATTCTTCTCAAGCGCGTATTTACGGTAATTATTACAGTACGGGTTGGAAAGAAAATCCACTCTCAAGCTGGAAGGTGATACAAAGCGCTATAGCCAATCGTTATCAAGCTGCCTTGGCTCAAGGAGCATTTTGTAATATTGACATGCAGGAAAAAAATATTGAGACCATTTTGAAGTCCCTCAATCCAAAAGGCTTTACGGGACAGAATAAGCCTAGTAACTCAATGGGCGTCATTATTGGTTATTAAGCAAAGTTCCAATACTTTCCCCGCTTAACAAGCGGGTAAGCACATTAGGCTCATGCCCTGAAGCAATTACAGTAGAAGCACCTGTTTTAGCAGCAATCTTTGCAGCTAACACTTTAGTCAACATCCCGCCCTTACTCAGTTCACTAGCAGCACCACCTGCCATTTTCTCCAGAGCAGGATCGCCTGCAATAGCATGCGTTAATAAGGTTGCGGTAGCATCTTGACGCGGATCTGCATTATATAAACCACCCTGATCTGTCAAAATGATCAACAAGTCGGCATGGATTAAATTCGTTACTAAAGCAGCTAAGCTGTCGTTATCACCGAATTTAATCTCATCGGTCACAACAGTATCATTCTCATTAATAATGGGCACAACACCCAACTTCAACAGAGTATCGAGCGTAGCCTTTGCATTGGTATTGCGCTCTTCATGAGCCAAATCTGCATTGGTCAACAGAATCTGGGCTGTACGCAAATTAAACCGAGCAAAGCAGCTTTCATAAACCTGCACTAAGCCCATTTGGCCGACAGCAGCAGCTGCCTGGAGTTGATGAATATCTTGGGGGCGCTTGGTCCAGCCTAAGCGTTGCATACCCTCAGAAATCGCACCCGAACTGACCATGAGCACTTCATAGCCAGACTTTAGTAGTGAGGCCATTTGGTTGGCCCATAGCGCAATCGCAGCATGGTCCAAACCTTCACCATTATTAGTCACTAGGCTAGAGCCAACTTTGATAACAATTCGTTTTACTTTTTGTACGTTCATATCAATAAAACATCTCTAATATGTATTTAATCTGGGGCTTTATCTTCGGCCTGATCTTGGTAGCGAGGATCGGCTAAGCGCTCCTCAGCATCATCTCGATCGCGACGAACAGAATCCAAATAATCTTGTAATGAATAACAGAGTTTGTCACAGCCAAGGCCAGTTAAAGCAGAGATCTCAAATACAGGACCTTTCCACTTGAACTTTTTCACAAAATCAGCAACTACTTTTTTGCGATCCTCTTCGGGAATCATATCGACCTTATTGAGAACTAACCAACGTGGTTTCTCAACCAAGGCTTCATCATATTTACGAAGCTCATTCACAATCGCAGTGGCGTCTGCAACTGGATCAATATTTTCATCAAACGGTGCAATATCTACAAGATGCAAAAGAACGCCTGTACGCTGTAAGTGCCGCAAGAAACGATGCCCCAAACCAGCACCTTCTGCCGCTCCTTCAATCAAACCGGGAATATCGGCAATTACAAAGCTACGCTCATTGCCAACACGTACTACCCCAAGATTGGGGTGCAAGGTTGTGAAGGGGTAGTCAGCAATCTTTGGACGTGCATTTGAGACTGCGGTAATCAAAGTAGATTTACCAGCATTGGGCATACCCAATAATCCCACATCAGCTAATACCTTGAGTTCTAATTTCAGCTTACGACGCTCACCTGGCTTACCATTCGTCTTCTGACGTGGCGCACGATTGGTACTGCTCTTGAAGTGAATATTGCCCCAGCCGCCCACGCCGCCCTGGGCTAAACATAGGCGTTCGCCATGGGTTGTCAAGTCAGCAATTGGCTCACCAGTATCAAAGTCAGCAATGATAGTGCCAACTGGCATACGCAACTCAATATCATCGCCTGCACGACCATAACAGTCTGCGCCACGACCTGGTTCACCATTTTTAGCGGTATGTGTTTTTGCGTAGCGATAATCAATCAGGGTATTGATGTTGCGATCAGCAATAGCCCAGACGCTTCCGCCTTTGCCACCATCACCACCATCAGGACCGCCAAATTCAATAAACTTTTCGCGGCGCATAGAGGCACTTCCGGCGCCACCTTGGCCGGCTATGACTTCAATACGAGCTTCGTCTATAAATTTCATGAATAAAAAAGGCCTCGCTTAGCGAGGCCTGTTCCTAAGAGTTAAATTCGGAATAAATCTGAATCAAACGGATCTCAGTCAGGCGCCTTAAGAACGAGGCAGAACTGAAACCTGGGCCTTCTTCAAAGCACCCTTAACGCCGAATTCCACTTGACCGTCAATTAATGCGAACAAAGTGTGATCCTTACCAATACCAACGTTTGCACCTGGATGAACACGTGTGCCACGTTGACGAATAATGATGCTGCCAGCATTAATGTGCTCGCCGCCAAAAACCTTAACGCCTAGACGTTTCGATTCCGAGTCGCGACCATTTCGTGTTGAGCCGCCGCCTTTTTTCTGTGCCATATCTTTCTCCTACCCTGAATTAGGCTTTAATCGTGTTGATCAAAATTTCAGTGAAATTCTGACGATGGCCTTGGTGCTTTTGATAATGCTTGCGACGGCGCATCTTAAAGATTGTCACTTTATCGTGACGTCCCTGGGAGACGACAGTGGCCATCACAGCTGCACCATTAACCAATGGATCACCTAATTTCAGTGAAGCGCCTTCGCCAACGGCGAGGACTTGGTCAAGAGTGATTTCGCTGCCGATTTCCGCTGGTATCTGTTCTATTTTCAATTTTTCGCCTGCGGCAACTTTGTATTGTTTGCCACCGGTTTTTATGACCGCGTACATGGTTTGAAACCTCAATTAATATCTACATTTAAGCTAATCCACCCTGGAGAAGCTAAGCCCATTATTATATCTTGCATGACGAGCACTGTCAAAACCAATGACTTAAGCCAAATCCTGGCCCCAATTTCCTTAGATTTCAAGGCTTTAGATGAGGTTATTCGCCTCAGATTGGCCTCGAAAGTCGCCTTAATTGACCAAATCTCGAGCTACATCATTCAGGCGGGTGGCAAACGGATCAGACCGGCCCTACTCATGCTAGTTGCAAAAGCCCTGGCTAAAGGCAATGCAAGCCCTCATTCCTTGGAAATGGCTGCAGTCGTGGAATTTATCCATACAGCTACCCTTTTGCACGATGACGTGGTTGACGAATCCACCCTCAGAAGAGGTCGTGAGACCGCAAATGCCACTTTTGGAAATGCAGCAAGCGTTTTAGTGGGTGACTTTTTGTATTCCAGGGCTTTCCAAATGATGGTTCGTCCAAATGACTTAAGAGTCATGCAAATTTTGTCCGATGCAACCAATACCATTGCTGAAGGCGAAGTGCTGCAGCTTCTGAATATGAATGACCCCGAGGTTGATGAAGCTAGCTACCTGCAAGTGATTCGCTACAAGACCGCTAAATTATTTGAAGCATCCACCGAACTTGGTGCCATTCTGGCAAATGCAAGCGATACACAACGTGAGCAGGCAGCAGCATTTGGTAGGCACATTGGTACCGCCTTTCAATTGATGGATGATTTACTCGACTACACTGCAAACGCCGCTCAAATGGGCAAGAATGCTGGCGATGATTTACGCGAAGGTAAGCCTACCCTGCCACTCATTTATCTTCTTGAACATGGTACGAACGAAGAGCGTTTATTAGTGCGTGCAGCCATTGAACAAAATCAAGACTTGCCCGATGACGTCTTTGTACAAATCTTGCGTGCTGTTCAAACTTCGGGTGCTTTAGATTACACCCAGGCTGCTGCAAAACGGGAGGCTGACTTAGCCTTAGATTGCATTAAAGACTTCCCAGCAAATGAAGCTACTGGTGCATTACAGGCTTTGTGCGAATACTCTCTAGCTAGGCAGACTTAAGTAGTCACTTAACTTCCAAGGCTATTCATTCTGAGCTCACGCGCCGTCACGCGCGCCTTCTCAGCCTCTTCACTTAAGCGTGCAATCTCTGCCTTGGATAATCTTTCTAGATTGGCATAATCCAATTTCCATTCTGCATCAGTAGACCACTTGAGTGGTGATTGCACTGTAGTTCTTGGGGCTGGGGCAGATTCAAGTAATTTCAGAGCAAGCTCAAAGTTATAGTCTTGAGATGCGGTGTCATTTGGTCTTGCAGCTGCATTGCCCAGCGGAAAATCGCTGAATAAAAACCGTGGTACTCCACAATATTCAACGATATCTTTGGCTGCCCCCATCACAACAGTAGAAATACCTGCCTCTTCTAAATAGCGCGCTAACAAACTTTGGCTCTGATGGCATACAGGACAGTTTGGAATTAAGATGGCGACATCCACATTGTCTGCTCGTAACATTTCCAAAATAATCGGGGCATCAATCTCTAAAGTATGGGTTTGACTTCTATTGGTTGGTAAGCCATAAAAGTTTGGCGATACCATTCTGAGTCTACCCATCTCGACTACGCGCCTTGCAGGAGCCAAGGGAAACCAGCAATTCACTTCTTCCATATTGGCATTTTTGCGATCGATACCGACATGAGCAATCCTTAAATCTAACTTTTGATTAATTGCACTTTTGTATGGCTGATAAAACTTTGCGGCCGCGTTATAGGGCGCACCTTGTCCTTGAGGTCCTTTTTCAGCATCGTATGGAACGGCAGTGGTAATTAATCCAAGTACAGATTGATTGAGGGGTTTCTTAAGAGGGGTAAACGGTACCGCAAGGTAATGCGCCCATACGTAAGGGTTGTCATAACCCAAGCCCAAGTAATAGCTGCGTGTTCGCTCCATATAGCGAACCGGCTGATCATGTTCTGGTGCAAAACCAAGTTCGGAAGTCTTTGCCATCAATACATCCCTGTAAGATATTGCTTATCAGATAATAAACTTCATAGGAAATCATTATGGCGCAATGGCTTAGATATCAATACGAGGGGAAAACTGGTTTAGGACAGGTCCAAGACGATGAAATTACTGTCTATACCGGCGATTTATTTAATCAGCCTAAGACTACTGGAGAGATCCTCAAGCTTGCTAATGTCACGATCGACATCCCTTGTAATCCATCGAAAATGGTTGCCTTGGTGGATAACTTTCACGCTTTAGTAACTAAGCTTGAGCATGCGGTGCCTGCTGAGCCCTTGTACTTTTTAAAAGGCAATAATTCTTTCTTGGCAGCTAATCAAATTATTCGCACGCCAAAGTCTTATTCAGGCAAAGTAGTTTACGAAGGTGAATTGGGAATTGTGATTGGCAAGCGCTGCCATGAAGTTAGTGAAGCTGAGGCTGCAAATGCCATCTTTGGCTATACCTGTATCAACGATGTCACTGCGATTGAAATCCTCAATCGTGATCCTGGTTATGCTCAGTGGACCCGCTCTAAAAGCTTTAATACCTTCGGTGTTTTTGGCCCCTACATTACTACTGATGTAGACCCGAGCAAACTTCACATTAAGACTATCTTGAATGATCAAGAGCGCCAAAATTATCCGGTAGCAGATATGATTTTTCCACCGGCAAAATTGGTCAGCCTAATTTCGCAAGATGTTCCATTAGAACCTGGTGACATCATTGCCTGTGGCACCTCTGTAGGCGTAGGCTCCATGAAACCGGGCAGCAATGTCAGCATCATCATTGAGGGTGTTGGTCGCTTGGATAATCGTTTCGAATAAATCTATTCTGCAATCAACAAAAAACCCTTGCTACTCACATAGCAAGGGTTTTTTAATACACTCTACTAACTACTACTAGCTTAGTAACCAGAAACAGATGGTAATGCCAAACTTCCTTTAGAAGCCTGAACGTTTTCATCCAAGTATTTTGTCAAAGCAAATACAGTATTTAAACAAGGTGTGGGAGTTTGTGTAATCTTGCCTAGCTCAATAACCGATCCGAGCAAAGCATCAATCTCTAAACTACGACCAGCCTCTAAGTCTTGCAACATCGAGGTCTTGTGCCTGCCGACTTTTTCAGCGCCAGCAATGCGACGCTCAATATCTACCCGGAAAGTAACGCCCAGCTTTTCAGCAATGGTTTGAGCTTCAGCCATCATATTGCGCGCTAACTCTTTTGTTAATGGGTTCTGACAAATACCCTCAAGCGTGCCATGCGTTAATGAGCTGATCGGATTAAAGGTCATGTTGCCCCACAACTTGAGCCAGATCTCAGAACGAATGTCATCCAGAATAGGTGATTTAAATCCTGCAGCAGTCATCATCTCAGAGATTTTTTGAATACGATCTGTTGGCTTGCCATCTAACTCACCCAATGGGAAACGATTGCCCTCTACGTGACGAATCACACCAGGCGCTTGAGTAAAGGTCGCTGGATAGACTACACAACCAATAATGTTATTTGGGTTAATAGTTTTCTTTGCAAGGCCACCAGCATCTACTGTTTCAACGGCATGATCTTGATAGTCTCCGCCCAATTTCTGGAAGTACCACCAAGGGATTCCGTTTTGCATTGGAATCAAAATAGTCTGGGGACCCATGATTGCCGCTAAGTCATCAATGATGGGTTCAACTTGATGCGCCTTCACTGCCAGAATCACGACATCTGGAATTTCTGCATCTCTGATTTTTTCAACTGCCTTAACTTCAGCCACCAATGGTTCTGGCTGGTCATCCATGATTAAGGCAAGGCCGCGCTCTTTTATTGCCGCTAAAGTTGCTCCACGCGCTACGACTGTTACTTCATTGCCAGCTCGAGCCAACATCACAGCGAGGTAACCACCAATCGCGCCACCCCCGCCTATCACACAGATTTTCATAGGAACTCCATAAGTACTTAAAATTTTGAATTAGTTCCATATTAGAGGAGATTATTTTGGAGTGGAACAAAATAATGTTGCCTAAATTTTAGGCAACAGGTCCTTTAAGCTGCCTTGAGCAGATCTTTTGGCACCAAACTACCCAATAACATGCCTGCAATACTGGCAAATAAGCCTGCTAATTGAGGCGGCAAGATAGCGTGTGGGGCCAATATCTCGCAGCTGATCCAAACGGTTAAACCGCAGACCACAGCCAATAGACCCCCCAAAGAATTTGCTTTGGGCCAATAGACCCCAAAAGCCAGCGGCACAAAAGCGGCTACCAAGGTGACCTTATAAGCGCTCTCTACCATTTTAAAAATGGATAGCTCTGAGTTGATAGCGAAAAAAGTGACAATTACGGCAAAACACAAGACCGTAATACGCATCACTTTGAGCAACTCGTGATCAGTCAAATGTTTGAAAAAACCACGAATAATATTTTCTGCAAAAGTCACCGATGGCGCCAACAGGGTCGCACTTGCACAACTCTTAATAGCCGATAACAGCGCTCCAAAGAACATCACTTGAGCAAATATAGGGGCGTGCTGCAGAATCAGTTGCGGCAGAATCATTTGCGGATCGGTATCCAAATATTGCTTTACTAAGTCAGGGCTGATGAGTGTTGCCGAGTAGGCTAAATAGAGCGGTACAAAAGCAAAGATGAAATAGAGCACGCCACCTAAGATAGCGGCCTGCACTGCAATATTGACGTTCTTTGAAGAGGTGATGCGTTGGAAAACGTCTTGCTGTGGAATCGAGCCCAACATCATGGTGCATAAGGCTGCGGTAAATCCAAGAATCGACGCTAGATTCATATCGGGCCAGAAATTACTAAATTTTCCTGCAGCGGCAGCATGCTCAATGACAACGCTGATACCGCCAGTTTGTACTGCCATCTCACCGCCAATGTAGAGCATGCCAATCACAATAATGATCATCTGAATAAAGTCTGTAATTGCCACAGACCACATACCACCAAACAGCGTGTAGATCAACACACTTCCTGCGCCGATCAACATGCCACCAGTCTGTGAAATACCACCTTCAGAAACGACATTAAATACCAAGCCAAGGGCCTTAATTTGCGCAGCCACCCAACCTAAATACGAAACCACAATACATAGGGTCACTAATACTTCAACGGTACGGCCATACTTTTCACGAAAAAAATCACCAATAGTGAGCATGCGGCGGTTATAGAGATGCCGTGCAAAAAAAAGTCCCACGAGGATTAAACACAGTGATGAACCAAAAGGATCAGACACAACACCGCCCAAACCTTCTTTCAAAAAGGTAGCTGGAATACCTAAGACAGTCTCAGATCCGAACCAAGTAGCAAAAACGGTTGCAGTGACAATAGGCAAGGGCAAGCTATGGCCCGCTGCAGCAAAGTCTGCAGTGTTTTTCACGCGCAAGGCTGCCCATAAGCCAATGCCTACGGATATCACCCAATAGATGATGACAAACCAAATCAACATCGTCCAGCTTCTCCTTCAGGAAATTGGTCAAATTATATGGCCATGTCACTTTTGGCAATAAGGGAATAAGTACTGATTTGAGGCAAGCTGGTCTGACATAATTCATGAGTGGATGCCCCAAAAGAGAACCTTAATGCCGATTTGGCTTATCAGAAAACCATTCTGGGATCAGTCTCTCGCACCTTTGCGCTGACCATTCCACTTCTGCCCCCAACGATGGAGAAAGTGGTTGGCAACACCTATTTGCTTTGCCGTATCGTCGATACGATTGAAGATGCAGCGGATTTAAGCCCAAGCACTAAACAAGCACTTTCTAAGCTTTTTTTAGAGGCAGTCCTTGAAAAATCACCAGTAAGTTCTTTTGTGGTCCCTTGTCTGGAGGCCTTAAAAAATTACAGTAACCAAGATGAGCTTGATCTAATTCTCAATACACCAACTGTTCTGCGTATTTTGCATACCTGCTCCATCAGCGATCAAGTCGCTGTCAGTCGCTGCGTTTCCATCATGTCCAATGGCATGTCGCACTTTCATGGTAAACAAACTGAAGAAGGACTGAGAGATCTCCAAGAGTTTGAAGAATATTGTTATGTTGTTGCAGGGGTCGTTGGTGAACTACTCACCGCCATTTTTAGCAATCACTCTCCTGCATTTGCTAAGCGTATTCGCGGCCACGAAGATCTGGCTATTGCTTTTGGTCAAGCACTTCAAATGACTAATATCCTGAAGGACTCCCCGGAAGATAGGGCTCGTGGCGTATCTTGGAAGCCAGTCAGCATGAGTCAAACTGAATTGCTTGGCATTGCCTATCAGAAACTACAAGATTCCTTGCGCTACATCCTGCTCATTCCCAAGCAAGATATTGGGATGCGGCAATTTTGCTTTTTAGCATTTGGCTTAGCTGTGATGACTCTCTCCAAGATTGCCAAGCGCAAGCAATTTATCTACAAAGACGAGGTCAAACTCTCTCGCAGAGCCGTGATGAGCTTTTACAGTATTACCAAGATCGCCGCTTCTAGCGATATCTTGATGAAAGCATTCTTTCGGCTATCTACTAGTTCACTGAGAAATCTAAAACGAGATTAAATGACTCCCTCATGCTTTAAAAGCCAGATTTTGATTTGACGATAAAATCCAGGCGCATCCTCTTTCATAAAGCCCCCAATACCTTGTGCAGAAACTACGCGATGGCAAGGAGTAACTAAAGGGTAGGGATTTGCACCACAAGCAGTACCTACCGCACGGGCTCCGCTCTTGATATTTTTGGCAAGCTGACCATAGGTGCTTGTTTGTCCGAATGGAATATCCAAAACACTTTTCCACACTTTGTTTTGATGTTCGGTACCTTGGGGCCTTAAGGGCAATTCAAATTGAAATTGTGGATTCTTGAAATAAGCCTTGCATTGCTTCTCAACCTCTCGGGCCAATTGATTCTGGGGTTTGATTAAAGCAGTCGTTGCCGGTAAATAGTCAATTTTGGAGACCATCAAACTACCCTCCACCATTCCCGTTTCAATTCCTAGGCATCCAAAGGGCGCCTGAATCACGCAATACTGGAGATCGGCAGATGATTTTGAGTGGGATGGGGCCATAAGGAAGATTCTCACATAGATTCAGAGAACAGATGACCTCGCTTTCTACCCTAGCTATAGCTTGTGAAATGACACTTTGCTATATTGGTTCATCCTTACTTATTGCAGGCAGAACCCATGGACACCTTTTTTGACGATTGGCCTTTTTTAGGCCAACTTGCTCTAGTCCTCTTTTTACTCGCACTCTCAGGATTTTTTTCCATGGCAGAGACAAGCATGTTGTCTTCCAATCGTCATCGGCTACGCGCCATGGCAAATGGTGGCAATGCGGGGGCTGCATTAGCAGAGAGATTACTCAAACGCATTGATTCATTACTTTCAGTGTTGCTGATCTCCAATAATTTGATCAATACCATCTTACCTATCTTGGTTACCGGTATCGCTCTTCACATCTTCGGAGAGAGTGGTCTTGTCCTATCGATCGCTACGCTTGTTGTGGCTCTACTCATTATTGTTTTTAGTGAAATTACACCTAAAGTGATTGGTGCAGCGTTTCCAGAAAAAATTGCCTCTAGTGTTGGTTGGTTCATTCTGCCTTTAACCTTTATTTTTAAGCCCCTGTTATGGTTTATCAATAGCTTTGTCTCTGGACTCATGAGAATCTCCGGCCTTCAGTCATCAGCAGATAGTCGAGCTATGAGCAAAGAAGAATTGCGAAGCTTGGTACTCGAATCTAATCGTTTTGTCTCAACTCATCATCGCAATATTTTGCTAAATCTTTTTAATTTAGAAAATATTACTGTTGATGATGTCATGACGCCCCGATCGAAGATTGAGATACTAGATCTATCTAGACCTATCGACGAAGTGATTCAACAACTAGAGACTTGTTATCACAACAAGTTACCTGTGTGCGATGGAGACTCAGAACGCATTATTGGTATTTTATCGGTCAAAAAAACCCTCTCTCTTCTTGGTGATTCCGATCTACAGCATGAGGACTTTAAGTCATTATTAAATGAACCCTACTTTATCCCTAGCGGTACGCCCGTACTACAGCAG
The DNA here is from genome assembly GCF_018882125.1 of Polynucleobacter sp. AP-Melu-500A-A1. Lineage (GTDB taxonomy): Bacteria > Pseudomonadota > Gammaproteobacteria > Burkholderiales > Burkholderiaceae > Polynucleobacter. The sequence goes on along the minus strand of NZ_JACVOZ010000001.1, from coordinate 430,589 downwards.
ATGCAATTCTTTCAAGACAATCAACAACGTTTAAGCTTAGTGGTAAATGAATATGGCGAAGTATTAGGTCTGGTCACATTTGAAGATATTGTTGAAGAGTTAATCGGCGAATTCACGACATCCTTTTCAAACTTGTCTACTGATCCCCATTGGCTAGCAGATGGTACTTATTTGGCAAGCGGCAGCGCGTCTCTTCGGGACCTTAATCGTCTCCTAAATCTCAATTTACCCGTAGATGGCCCACGTACTTTAAACGGATTACTACTCAACAAACTTGAGGCCATTCCTGATCACGATGTCAGCATTCGACTTGCTGGAATTGTGATGGAAATTGTGCAATTCGATGAACAGGGTATTAAAACTGTAAAGCTGCATAGACCCGAATTTAGTAATACTCAAGATTGAGCTTAAATAATGACTCACTCATTATTCGTATCTGGCATGAAATCGCTGTTAACGCGATGGATTCCAGGGCGAGTGATATTCATATTGAGGCAGGCGCGCGAAACACTCTAGTACGCACTCGGGTAGATGGCTTATTACAAGAGCACTCCCAGTATTCTGCTGAGCTCCACGAACGCCTTATTACCCGCATTAAGATTCTGGCACGTCTTGATATTGCCGAAAAGCGCCTTCCACAAGATGGGCGGCTTTGTATTGGCCATAATTTTTCAAGGCCAGATGTAGATTGTCGAGTTTCTATACTGCCAACCCTCTATGGAGAGAAGGCAGTTATTCGCATTTTGCCCAACCGTATTGAAGAACTCACATTAGAGCAATTGGGTTTACTGCCTGAGCAGTTAGATATTTTCAAGAATGCCCTAAGTCAAGTTAACGGATTAATTCTAGTAACTGGCCCAACTGGCAGCGGGAAAACGCGCACCTTGTATAGCTGCCTACAGAGTCTGAATCACATTCACCGTAATATTTGCTCCATTGAAGATCCGATTGAAATTCGTTTACCAGGCATCAATCAAGTCGCATTCCATCCTCGGGCTGGACTCGACTTTTCGACGATTATTCGAGCCATTCTCAGACAAGACCCAGATGTCATCATGATTGGGGAGATTCGGGATAAGGCGAGTGCAGAGCTGGCCATTCAAGCAGCGCATACAGGTCATCTGGTGTTAAGTACCCTTCATACCCGTAGTGCTCGCGCTGCTGTATCCAGACTACACAATCTAGGTATCGATCAAAATTCACTTGAATCATGCATTCGCAGCATTAGTTCGCAACGCTTAGTGCGAAAAACCTGTTACCACTGTCGTGGACAAGGCTCTTCGCAACAATCAAGTTGTGAAATCTGCTGTGGGACTGGCTACTTTGGTCGTGTCGGAGTGCATGAAGTACTTGATGGCATACATATATTCAATCCTAATCTTAGCTATCCCTCTATGCATGCTGCAGGCATGCATCATGTTGAAAGAGGCTGGATTAAACAAGATGCTCTAGATGCTGAAGTGGACAGTTGGTCATGAGACGAATACTCTCTAAGGAAGATCAGCTGGGTTTTGCTCGACAACTCCTTACCTTACTGCAGGCTGGCCTCGCACTTCTCAATGCAATCGAACTCATACATCAAACCGCCCCAAAATCATGGCATGCATGGTTAGATAATATTCACTCGCAATTAAAAAATGGGTATAGCTTGTCACAATGTCTGCGAGTAGATCCACATCTTTTTTCGATGGAATTTATTAATCTCATTAGCGTTAGTGAGCGTACGGGTGATATTGGGCTTGCCCTTACCACTATCTGCGAACAACTTGAGGCACAAATTGAATTACGCCGTAAAGTGCAGCAAGCACTTGCCTACCCAATAATTACACTGATAACTTCCCTGGCATTGATGATTGTCATGATGGTTTGGGTTGTGCCGGTGTTTAAAGATGTCTTTTCTCATTTTCAGGCAGATCTTCCGCTGCCTACACAAGTTCTGATACAGCTCTCATCTTTCATAGAGCATTACTTTTTAGAGCTTGGCGTATCTATAGTGCTGTGTATCCTCATTTTTTACTTCAGTTGGCTAAAATCGGTGCACCTACAAAGACGATGCGATCGACTCAGTTTTCAACTACCACTCCTGGGTCCTCTATTAAGATTAGCGACATTAACGTATTGGTGTCGCACATTAGGTCATCTGATTAGATCTGGGCTTTCATTACCCGATGCTCTTAGGGTCACAGCCCAATCCTCGAATCATTGGCTCAGCCATGACTTCAGTGCTGAGATATTTAAGCAGCTTACACGGGGCTGGCCTTTGGGAGAGGCATTAGTAAAAGCCGACCCTAAACATATCCTCTTTGATCTTGAAACCCTACAGTTACTCAGGATTGCAGCGGAGAGTGGTTCCCTAGACGGCATGCTTTGTAAGCGTGCTAATGCTTTAGGATCAGATCTTAGCAATCGCTTAAATACCCTCAGTCAAACACTAGAACCCCTTTTAATTGTGATTGTTGGGATAATTATTGGTAGCTTAGTCATCATCCTATATCTCCCAATTTTTAGCCTTGGACAAATTGTGTAATGAGCCTGCTCAACAACGTCGACCTCGTTCGTGTATTGCTCATAGTGATACTGCTGTATTTGAGCTATGTTGATTTGCGCAGCTTTAGGCTTCCCGACTCAATTACCTTGCCACTAATCGTTGCCGGCATGGTCTTTAATTTACTGTCACCCTCTCATTATGTTGATGTTACCGACTCTATTATTGGGTCACTCATGGGTTATGTAAGTTTATGGCTCTTAAATTATCTTTATCACCTGATAAAGCAACAGGATGGTATTGGCATGGGTGATGCAAAACTATTGGCAGCTCTTGGCGCCTGGTTAGGATGGAGCGCCTTACCTAGCATCCTCCTCATCGCCTCAATTTCCGGCTTAATTGGTGGCATGATCTATCTCAAATGGCACAAGCAAAACTCTTGCCATGCATTTCCTTTTGGACCATTTCTTGCCTTTGCTGGCATTATTGAGTTGTTATGGCCACAGAATCTTCTAACATTCCTACTGGGCAATCTCACTTAAGCGCCTTAAGGCAACGCCTTCCCTTGGTTGGCTTAACCGGGGGCATTGGCTCTGGCAAAACTGCTGTAAGTGATTTGCTTACACAATTAGGTGCAGGTGTCATCGATACCGATTTGATTGCGCATCAAATTACTGCTCCTGGCGGAAGTGCCATTCCCCTCATTCAAGCGCGCTTTGGGTCAGAATTTATTGAGCCTAGCGGCGCTTTAGATAGGGCCAAAATGCGCACCCTGGTATTCAGCACTCTGGATGCCAGAAAATCTTTAGAGGAAATTACCCACCCCTTAATTCGCCAAGAAACACTCAGACAGGCTTTGCTGCTAGCTGATGCTGCCGTTCCATATCTCGTCTTTGTGGTCCCCTTGCTCGTTGAGTCGGGGAACTGGACAGACCAAATTGACTACCTGGTGGTGGTGGATTGCCCTGAGGAGACCCAAATTCAAAGAGTGATGCAGCGCAGCAATTTATCCAGACTTGAGGTGGAGGCGATTTTGGAAGCTCAAGCTAGCCGCCAAACCCGACTTGCACTGGCAAATACCGTCGTTGAGAACCAGGGCAGTTTGTCTGAGCTCAAATCAGCAGTTGAACAATTGCACCAAAAAATCCTAGGGATTAAGAAAGCAAAACTCAGTTCGTCATAGAATATGGGCTTGTGATTGTTTACGAATACCCCTTTAACGAATTAGTTCGAAGCATGCTTCGACTGGAGTATTTGTTCGCCCGTTTCAATCACTTTAATCGCTCTGATGATCCCGAGCTTCACCATAATGCAATCTCTATGCTGTTTGATCTTGGCGATATTGGATCACGCGGCGATATCAAAGCATTGCTCCTGAAAGAGTTTGAGCGTCAAAAATATGCCTTGAATGGTCTAAAGGGTTCGCAAAAAGTAGATCAAGAAGCGCTTACCCAAACTCTTACTGAAATTGATGGGGTTGCCAGCAGTATTAATAGCTCCATGGGTAGACCAAATTTAGTCATCTCCGAGAGTGAATGGTTAAATGCTATCCGTACTAGATTAAATATTCCGGGGGGCACCAGTCCGATTGATTTGCCAAGCTATCATGCCTGGAAAAATAGTCCATCTAGTGAGCGGCGCGCGCTTCTTGATCAATTTGTTGCACCTCTTTTGCCATGGCAAGAAGCTTGTCAATTATTTTTACGTTTACTTCGTCAATCCGGTGAAGCAAAAGATGTGGTTGCACATAATGGTTCTTTTCAGCAAGCACCATCGGGTAAGGTCTATCAATTAATGCGCTTAGCTGTTGAGGACGACACCGTCTTCTCAGAAATTAGTGCCAACAAATATCTACTCTCGGTACGGTTTTTAAAAGCTGATCGGGATAAAAAAGCGCAGCACGTCAATATCGATGTGCCATTCAAACTGACACTTTGTCAGTTCTAAGCGAGTAAGTCTCTAAGCCTTTCCAGCATTGGCCAAGCGGCTGGTAGGAGGGGGTCAACTGAGGGGGTTTTTGCTGAGATCAACTCCCAAGATAAAGCCTGACCTTCGCAACCCACGGGAGTGCCAGACCACTGTCGAATCACGCTCACATGTAAGCGCACATAAGCATGGGGGTAATCATGCTCCAGAACTGTCAGTTCTTCGCTAGATTCAATCTCAATACCTAGCTCTTCTTGAAGCTCACGTTTGAGCGCCTCAAAAACAGACTCCCCTTTTTCAATTTTTCCACCGGGCACTTCCCAGTAACCAGCGTAGGGCTTACCCTCTGGCCTTTGCCCCAATAAAAAGCGGCCTTGAGTATCTAATAAGATACCGGCGGCAACCTCTGTGACGGGACGTTGATCTTCAGTCATGAAAATAAAATACTTTTAGGCGTGAGATCCAGCCCAATGTTTTGCAAATTGCCAAGCTACGCGCCCAGAACGTGAGCCTCGCTCGAGAGCCCAGACCAAAGCTTCGGCGCGTGCCGCTTCAATCTGCGTCGCACTTAAACCAAAATGGGTTAACCAATGGGCGACGATAGCCAAATATTCATCTTGCTTGGGTGGGTAAAACGATAGCCACAAACCAAATCGTTCAGATAAAGAAATCTTTTCTTCAACTACTTCACCCGGATGAATTTCTCCATCATCGCTATAAGCATAGCCTTCGTTATCTTTCATGTATTCAGGCAATAGATGACGCCGATTAGATGTGGCATAAATCAAAATATTGTCGACCTGAGCTGAAACTGAGCCATCCAAAGCTGATTTCATGGCCTTATAGCCTGATTCACCCTCGTCAAAAGAGAGGTCATCACAGAAAACAATAAAGCGCTCAGGCCGCTCAGCCAAGATATCGGCAATATCGGCTAGATCTGCTAAATGATCCTTCTCTACTTCTACCAAACGTAAGCCTTGGCTTGCAAATTCATGCAAGCTCGCTTTAATCAGTGAAGACTTGCCTGTGCCTCTGGCGCCCGTGAGCAAAATATTATTGGCTGGCTTTTTTTGAATGAAGTTTTTGGTATTGTCCCGAATCGCGTCACGCTGACGATCGATATTCTTCAGATCCTCAAAAGTAATATCGGAAACATGCTTCACTGGCTGCATAAAACCAATACTGCCAAAGATGCTATCGCGTCGACGCCATCTAAATGCAGTAGAAGAATTCCAATCTTCCTCTGTTAGAGGCTTAGGTAAGAAAGTTTCAAGGTGAGTTAGAAGCTGCTCTAGTTTTTCATTCATTTTTATTTACTTTTAAGAACGGTAGTCAGCATTAATCGAAACATAATCATGCGATAAGTCACATGTCCACAAGGTTTGAGAAGCAGTGCCGCGACCTAAATCAATCTTGATGGTAATTTCTGATTCTTGCATCACTCTTTGACCATCAGCCTCTTGATAGCTGGGGTTCCGCCCACCATCCTTGGCAACCCAAACATCACCAAGCCACATTTGAACCTTACCCACATCTAAGTCTAAGATACCCGCATATCCAATTGCCGCCAAGATTCGACCAAGGTTAGGGTCACTAGCAAAAAAGGCAGTCTTTACCAAAGGAGAATGGGCAATTGCCTTGGCCACTAGGCGGCACTCTTCAACTGTCTTGCCACCAATAACTTCTATGGTCATCAGTTTTGTAGCACCTTCACCATCGCGCACAATCATTTGCGCTAACTTTTTAGCAATTGCAATCAGTGCATCGCACACAATTGCATAGTTTGCATCGGCAGTAGAGGTAATCTGAACAGGAGATTTTCCCGTCGCCATAATGATGAAAGAATCATTGGTCGAAGTATCCCCATCAATAGTGATAGCGTTAAATGATTGGTCGGCTACTTCACGAGTCAAGGCTGTCAATAAGCCAGGAGCAAAGCCTGCATCAGTTGCAATGAAACCCAACATGGTTGCCATATTAGGATGAATCATTCCGGCGCCCTTACAAATGCCAGTCATCGTCACAAGCCCTGCAGAAGTCTGAACAGTGGCTGAGCAAGCCTTCGGTTGAGTATCGGTTGTCATAATAGCTTCCGCCGCGTCCAACCAGTTGTCTTCTCCTAAGTGCGCTACGGCTTTCGGCAAAGCAGAAACAATTTTCCCAATCGGTAAGGGCTCCAAAATCACACCAGTAGAAAAAGGTAGGATTTGTTCTGGATTTAATTTGAGATCTTTTGCTAAAGCAGCGCAAGTTTCTAGAGCATGCTGCATGCCCTGCTCACCAGTTCCAGCATTGGCATTACCCGTATTAACAACTAAGGCCCGAATCTCACCATGACGGCCATCTTGGGCTAAATGCTCTCGACATACTTGAACTGGGGCCGCACAAAAGCGATTGAGGGTAAATACCCCAGCCACTTGAGATCCTGGCGCTAATGTCATGACTAATAAATCTTTGCGATTGGCCTTCTTGATTCCAGCCTGAGCAATGCCCATCTCAAAACCAGAAATAGGTTTGAGGTCTGATTTTTGAGGTAAAGGTAGATTAACTGACATAGAAAACTCAATAATCAAAAGGTAAAAGGAAAAAGGGGCATCAAGCTAACCCCCACCTCTGCGAGTATAAAGATCAAATCGCTTTAAAGCTGTCTCACACTGAATAGCAGTCCAATTTTCAGCAAACTTCAGCCTGAGATCTAGGACTGGAATATCTAAGAGGGCTATTTTTCGAGAAGGCTTGCTTCTACCCTCTATCTGCAATTCGGGGATTTTTGCTGAAAGTAAGATATTTCCATCAAGCACTACAGTCGAATTTGGATATAAGTCACCGAGTGCTTGCGGTAGCCAGCGCACCAAATCTTCAGGCGTACAGCCCATCTCCCTGACAAATTTTGGCATCTGAACTAGCTACTGAAAAACTTATCCGCCAGCTACTGGAGGACAAATAGCCAGAGCATCATCGGCTTTTAGAACATATTGATTACGCTCTTCTGGCTTGATATAGAAACCATTTACCATCACCAGATGTGCTGACTTACTTGGAATCTTGTAGAGCTCAATCATGTCGCCAATAGTGCTGCCCTCCGCCACTTCAATATCAGCTTCAATTCCATTCTTTTTATGAGGAGGGAGATAGCTTGCCAAGCTGGCAAACAACTTCAAAGTAATTTGCATATCGAAAGCTTAATTCATCCAGACTGATTGCGCTTGACCAACCGCCAAATAAGCATCCATGGATTTAGTGGGATCGCCAATTAAGGTATCTTTCCAATCACCCAAGGTAATCTTCCCTTGAATCAAGCCACGCAAAACACCGATATGCTCAGTGGTACCTACACAGGTTGCACCTACCAATACATCCCCTAAAAACTCTAGGCGAAGGTATTTGTAATTCACTGAATCAACTAGCTCCACATGATCACCATCCTTAGCGCCAGACCATAAACCAAATGAAGAAGAAATCAGACCCAAGGTATCTAACACGTTAATCTGAAGAGCTCCTAAACTATGTGCATCACCACCTGTCATGCTGATTGCTGCAATTCTGGCTTGCTCTGCTGCATTTGGTTGAATCGCATTGACAATACGCTTACCTGTTGAAAAATCAATGCTCTCAGTGACATCACCGGCCGCATAAATGTCAGGGTGAGAAGTTTGCATCAAATCATTTACCAAAATTCCGGTATTTAAGTCAAGGCCAGAATTTTTTAAGTAAGCAATATTGGGTCGCACCCCCGTTGCTGAAATCACTAGATCCACTTCAATAGATTTACCATTCGAGAGCTTGACAGCTAATCCAGATCCAGATTTAGTAATGGCTTCAACTTTAGTGTCGGTGTAAACCTGAACCCCTTTTTCTTGTACCCACTTTTTAATCATTCCCCCAGCTACTTCAGTCATCATGCGAGGAACCATGCGATCACCCATCTCTACAACAGTGAGCTCGACTTTTCTACTGGCAAGCGCCTCTAAAATGATGCAGCCAATAAAGCCTGCGCCCATCTGCAATACTTTAGAACCTGGTTTAGCAAGCTGAGCAATAGCGCGTGCATCCTCTAAAGTCCAGCAAGGGTGAACACCTGGTAAATCAATTCCAGGAATCGGGGGTTGGACAGGTACTGAACCCGTAGCGATCAATAACTTATCAAAACTAATGGACTTTCCATCTAGCTCAATCTTCTTAGCTTGAATATCAATCGCAGTTGCTTTACCAAGTATTTGGTCAATGTTTAGTTTTTCAAAATGTCCGGCATCTTTGCGAAGATAAGTGCCAGACTCATCGATATTGCCCATCAAGAGATAGGGGATGGCCATGCGTGAGTATGGGGGTACGTCCTCAGAACCAATCATCACAATCTGATCCTTAGGCGCGCGCTTACGAAGCGTCTCAGCCGCAATAACCCCTGCTGGGCCATTGCCCAAAATGACATGCTTCATAGATAGAAACTCAAAGGCCTAAACGCTTCATTGTTTCCGCGCTGGGGCGCCCTTCTGGATCCCAACCCCGAATCTTGTAATACTCAGGCAACATCTTGTCTAAACCGCTTACAGAGCCTTTGCCTGGTCCAGTCTTAGCTGCCTCGGTCATCAAGCGCTTAGGTAGCTTGTCATCTTTATTGGTAAAGCCGGCACGATTATTAAAGTCGCGTTCCATGTTCCAGATACGCTCACCAATCGTTGTCAAATTTTCCACAGTAAATTCATCCCCGCAAGCTGCCTGCAATTGTGGCGCGACGTCTGCGAGCGTCCATGCAAAGCTAGTGAAGATACAAATACCAGCAGAATCAAAAGCGGCAGTTGCATCTTGGAAGGCTTTAACCAATTCAGGTTTGCCATCGGTATCACCAGGTTCAGTTTTTACTGGAATACCCAAGACTTCAGAGGCAATCGTATAACCCCGAAGATGGCAAGCTCCGCGATTAGAAGTCGCATAAGCAAGGCCAATACCTTGAATCACTCGACCGTCATAGGCCGGGAACTCTTGACCTTTAACACTCATCGAAAGATCAGGGTGACCGTACTTTTTAGTTAAACGAGCTGAGCCTTGGCCCATCTCTTTTCCAAAACCTGTTCCTTCGGTAGTAATTTCTGCCAAGTAACAAAGCGCTTTAGCGGACCCAAAAGGCGCCTCGATTCCAATCTGTTCTTTGGTTAGAACACCCATTTCATACAACTCCATCACAGCACCAACAGTTGCTCCGAAAGAAATGGGATCTATTCCTTGTTCATTACATAACTGGTTTGCGTATTGCAATGTCTCTAAATCATTCACTCCATTTGCGGCACCCAAAGCCCAGGCCGCCTCGTATTCAAGTCCACCAGATGCATGCATATGCTGCGGTTTATTTTCAATTGAAAAATGGGTGTCATCAATTTTAGAAATACGGCCGCAGGCAATAGTGCAAGCAAAGCATGCTTGGTTTGTCACTAAATGGGCTTTGCCATCTGACTCACGAGGTTCCGCCATTGCTTCAGCGGAAATATCCTTAGCGCCCTCGAACTGAACATCTTGATGATTACGAGTAGGCAATGCACCAACTTCATTAATCACGTTCATGAGGACTTGGGTTCCATAAGTTGGCAAACCTTGTCCTGTCACAGCATGTCCAGCCAATACGGCCTTACCTGCGGCAGTAGCCGCCATAAATGCCTTAGGATCCTTGAGATTGCCTACTCCTATAGTGCCTCTAACTGCAATCGCTTTTAAATTTTTACTACCCATCACAGCGCCAACGCCTGAACGGCCTGCAGCACGATGTAAGTCATTCACAATAGCAGCGTATAAGACTTGATTTTCACCAGCCCGCCCGATACATGACACCCGGATCTGCGGATCTTGATGTTTGATTTTGATAGTAGGCTCAGTCTCCCAGACTGATCTACCCCAGAGATCAGAAGCATCTAACAACTCTGCTTTATCGTTCTCAATATATAAATAGACTGGCTTCGGTGACTTACCTTCAAAGATCACCATATCCCAGCCAGCCATCTTTAATTCCGCACCCCAATAACCACCGGAGTTTGAGCAAGCAATCGCGCCTGTCAAAGGACCTTTAGTCACAACTGTATAACGCCCTCCCGTAGATGCCATCGTCCCAGTTAAAGGGCCAGTAGCCCAAATAATTTTATTCTCTGGAGAAAGCGGATCGACCTTAGGATCTACTTCTTCAACAAAATACTTAGTAGCCATACCTCTTGACCCTAAATATTCTTTAGCCCACTTCATATTGAGTGGCTCGGATTGGCAAGTGCCCTTGCTTAAGTTAACGCGTAAAAGTTTTCCAGCCCATGACATGATATTTTTTCCTATACTTTATTAGTTAGCGATATCTTGATTGCCAAGCTTATCGGCCCACTCACGCATCCTATCTAGACCAGTCCAATCAGCATCTACATAAGTAATAGCTCCAGTTGGACATGCAGTTGCGCAGGCTGGATCACCTCCACATAAATCACATTTTTGTACTTTGCCTGTGTCTTGCACATAATTAATTGTTCCGAATGGGCAAGAGATTGTGCACACCTTACAACCAACACAGGTGTCATCAGAAACAACTTTGGCGCCAGTAATGAAATCCACTCGAATGGCATCTACTGGGCATGCTTGGAGACACCAAGCCTCATCACATTGTGTACAAGTATAGGGAACTTTTTTACCAGTTTTGTGAAATTCAAATACCTTAATTCGAGATTTAGAAGTATTAAAAACACCGTAGTGCTCATAACTACAGGCCATTTCACACTGAAGACAACCAGTGCACTTATCCGCGTTGATTTGCAATGACTTTTGCATGCCGATTCCTTTTACTTATAAATGCAATCTTTTGCATATAGAAGTCGATATTCGACCAAAAATTTGACTGCGCATAGTTAGGGAAAGCCCTAGAGGGGCCAAGGTTTTGGCAAAAGAAATGGGGGCGTTCGGCCCCCAAGGTGTTTCTACAGAATTTAGACGTTTTACGCTAGCGCACCGTGACAATTCTTATATTTCTTACCACTGCCGCAAGGACATGGGTCATTACGGCCAACCTTAGGACCTGCACGTAAGGGCGCTGGCGTTAATTCCACTTCAGCTGGGTCTACAGGACTAGATATAGCAGCATCTGCGTCTGCATGTTGATATTTCACATCAGATAACTTAGCCAAATCCTCATTGATAGATTCTGAGGCCTGGTCTAACTCACTAGCACTCCGAATTTGCACGGTCATGATGCTTTTCACTACATCATTCTTGATCACATCTAAGAGTTCACCATACAACTCGAAGGCTTCGCGACGATATTCTTGCTTAGGATCTTTTTGGGCATAGCCGCGCAAATGAATACCTTGGCGCAAATGGTCTAATGCAGCTAAATGTTCACGCCAATGGCTATCTAAGCTATATAAAAGTACTGAACGCTCAAAACCAGCAAAAGACTCTCTACCACTCAAATCCACTTTGGCATCGTATGACGCTTTAGCGGCCTGTAATACTCGCTCAAAGATTTCAGAATCTTCAACCGTCTCGGCACTTTCAACCCATTTCTGTAAATCAACAGTAAGACCCCATTCACTTGCCAGTGCATTTTCCAGGCCAACCAAATCCCACTGTTCCTCCATAGAATCTTGTGGCACATAAATAGCGCATACCGAGCGAAGTACGTCTTCAAGCAGATTAGCAATCAACCCGCCAACATCACTACTCTCTAAAACTTCATTTCTAAGGCGATAGGTTTCTTTACGTTGATCATTTGCAACGTTGTCGTACTCCAATAATTGCTTACGAATATCGAAGTTACGACCTTCTACTTTGCGTTGCGCTGACTCGATAGAACGAGTCACCATGCCTGCTTCAATTGGTTCACCATCAGGCATCTTCAAGCGCTCCATCACAGCGCGTAAGCGATCTCCAGCAAAAATACGCAAAAGAGGATCATCTAAAGAAAGATAAAAACGGGATGAGCCTGGGTCACCCTGGCGACCAGAGCGACCTCTTAACTGATTATCAATTCGACGACTCTCGTGACGCTCAGTACCAATAATGTGTAAACCGCCAGCATTTAGTACTTGATCATGAATACTTTGCCACTCATCTTGAAGACCCTTAATCTTCGTAGCCTTCTCTGCATCAGTTAAAGCTGCATCAGCTTCAAGCAAAGAGGATTGCTTACCTACGTTACCGCCCAGCACAATATCAGTTCCACGACCAGCCATATTGGTAGCAATCGTGATCATCTTAGGGCGCCCTGCTTGGGCAATAATTTCTGCTTCACGCTGGTGCTGTTTCGCATTGAGAACTTGATGCGGCATTTTGCGTTGATCAAGAAGCTTTGCGATCAATTCTGAGTTTTCAATCGAAGTAGTACCAACAAGCACTGGTTGACCGCGCTCGTAGCAATCTTCAATATCTTTAACTACGGCGTCATAACGCTCACGTGATGACTTATAAATCTGATCCTGACGATCTTTACGCTGGCTGATTCTGTTTGGTGGAATCACCACGGTTTCAAGATTGTAAATTTCTTTGAATTCATATGCTTCGGTATCGGCAGTACCGGTCATACCTGCCAACTTACCGTACATCCGGAAGTAATTCTGGAATGTAATTGTCGCTAAGGTTTGATTCTCATTCTGAATCGGAACGCCTTCTTTAGCTTCTACTGCTTGGTGCAATCCATCCGACCAACGACGGCCCTGCATTAAGCGGCCAGTAAATTCATCAACGATGATGACTTCATTATTTTGCACTACGTAATGTTGATCGAGGTGGAATAAAGAGTGTGCACGCAAAGCAGCGTACACATGGTGCATCAAGGTAATGTTTTGTGGAGCATATAAGGAGTTGCCATCATTAAGGGCTCCTAATTGCACCAATACCGTTTCAGCCTTATCGTGACCTTGCTCAGTCAAATATACCTGCTGAGACTTTTCATCTACCCAATAATCACCTGGCTTTTCAACACCGGTTCCATCAGCTTTTTCTTCGCCAATTTGTAAGTCTAAATAAGTAGGTAGTGCATTAATTTTGAGATATAAATCTGTATGGTCATCAGCTTGGCCTGAAATGATTAATGGCGTACGCGCTTCATCAATCAAAATCGAATCAACCTCGTCAACAATCGCGTAAGCTAAACCACGTTGTACGCGCTGACCTAAGTCTTGCACCATGTTATCGCGCAAGTAATCAAATCCAAATTCGTTGTTAGTACCGTAGGTAATATCTGCTGCGTAAGCTGCTTCCTTAGTAGCGTGATCCATCTGCGAAAGATTGACCCCGACTTGCATACCCAAAAAGTTATATAACTTAGACATCCACTCAGCATCACGCTGTGCCAAGTAATCATTCACAGTAACTACATGCACGCCTTTGCCAGTAAGTGCATTCAAATACACCGGAAGCGTAGCAGTTAAGGTTTTTCCTTCGCCAGTACCCATCTCAGCAATCTTGCCTTGATGCAAAGCGAAACCACCGATGATCTGGGCATCAAAATGGCGCATCTTCATCACGCGTACGCTGGCTTCGCGAACGACAGCAAATGCCTCAGGGGCAATATCGTCCAGCGCTTCGCCAGCCGCTAAACGAGCTTTAAATTGCTCCGTCTTTGCAGCCAGTGCAGCATCATCCAAAGCTTGCAGACTAGGCTCGAAAGCGCCAACCTTAGCAACCACTTTGCGATACTGTTTTAAGAGGCGGTCGTTACGACTGCCGACCAGGGTTTTAAGAAGACCGATTACCATGGGATATTGAAGAAAATGAAGACCTTGAGTTTATCACCCGCAACCTCTTTTTTATGAACTTTCCCCCTAAACCGAAACGTCAGCAAACTGCCCATGAATGGGTGGATTACCTTCGAGAATCTGAAGGCTTGGGAAGCATTTTGGCAAGGACCGAGGATCTAGCCCAACTCAAATCGACCCTAACTCAGGCTTTAACAGCCCTTGATTTAGGGCACTTAAGTCAAAAAATCGAGGCTGGATGGCGCCAAGGCACCCAAAATGAGTTGTTTCTGCTAGTCAGTAATGCCAGTATTGCAAGCCGTCTTCAGCAGGTTTTACCGAGCCTAATCAATGAGTTATCGAAAAATGGCTTGGTTTGCAGTGCCATTAAAGTGCAACTGAAGCCAGCACCAGCAAGCTGGGAGGTCAAACCCCGCATCGATGCAGGAGCAGCGCGAAAACCAACCGGTTTAAATGAGGTGGCTAGATCTTCTTGGCAGGAATTGCTAGAAAAATTAGCTCCCGACTCAAGCCTGCGCAAAGCAGTTGAGAAATTACTGCAAAACAAACCTAAATAATTGAGAAGAATTTCTCAGAAAAAGAGTGGCTGACTCTCTTGAGAGTAGGCTTCAGGGGCCTTATTCACCGAAAAAGTGCAAATTTCATAGGCGCTTGGATCTTCTAACAACTTATGCAACAAAGCGTTATTCAAAGCATGCCCAGATTTCTCGGCCACATAGGCGCCAATAATTGGATGACCTACTAAATACAAGTCGCCAATAGCATCCAAAATTTTATGTCGTACAAATTCATCTTCGTAACGCAGTTCTTCGTTATTCAAAATCCGATGCTCATCTAAAACGATTGCGTTATCTAAACTACCTCCACGGGCCAAACCCATTTCGCGCAATGCTTCAACTTCGTGAGCGAAGCCAAACGTGCGAGCACGCCCAATTTCACTTCGATAAGCATGCTCTGCAAAATCGACAATAAATCGCTGACCAGTTTTATCTAAGGCAGGATGCTTAAAGTCGATCGTGAAATCTAACTTATACCCAAAGAAAGGTTCTAAGCGTGCAAGCTTATCACCCTCACGAACCTCGATAGGTTTTTTAATGACCATAAACTGACGTGGAGAATCTTGCTCCACAATGCCAGCAGATTCAATTAAAAATAAAAATGAGGCGGCACTACCATCCATGATGGGAACCTCTTCCCCATCTAATTCAATCAAGAGATTGTCTAAACCTAAGCCAGCACAGGCAGAAAGCAAGTGCTCCACTGTAGAAACTCTCACACCATCTTTTTGAATTACCGAAGCAAGACGCGTATCGCAGACAGCAAGAGCAGTAGCAGGCACCACCGAATGCTCTGGTGTGTCAACACGCACAAACTGAACCCCTGAATTGACGGGCGCAGGCTTGATCAATATCGTCACCTTGCGCCCAGAATGCAAGCCAATCCCTACGGTTTTCACCGGAGTAGCGATAGTGCGTTGCTTCATCATCATGATGTATCTCTATTCAGAGGGAGGAGAAATTACAGTTTTTTCAAAATAGAGGCGGCATCGCTCACTTCAAACTTCCCAGGAGCTTCGCGTTCTAAGGCCGTTACTACGCCATCTTCAACAATCATGGCATAACGATCTGAGCGCACACCCAAACCACGAGCAACTAAATCTAACTCTAGGCCTACTTTTTTAGTGAACTCTCCGCTGCCATCACCCAACATACGAATTTTTTTGCCGACTTTTAGATCGCGGCCCCATGCACCCATCACAAATGGATCATTGACCGAAATACACCAAATCTCATCAACACCCTTTGCTTTAATAGCGTCGTGGTGCTCAACATATCCAGGAGTGTGTTTTGCAGAGCACGTAGGAGTAAATGCACCAGGTAAAGCAAAAATGACAATTTTTTTGCCAGCAACAAGCTTCTCAACTTCAAATGCATTTGGCCCTAAGGAGCAGCCTTCGCTCTCTTCGTTCATAAACTCATAAAGAGTAGCATTTGGTAATTTTTGTCCAACAGCAATCATGACGTCTCCAATAATTAGTTGTTCGTTAGTATGCCAACGCAAGCGCGGGATTCGTCGTCCGGAGGGGCGCCCGCGCTGGCATTTCGCAACTATCTATTGTATTGAGCAGTCAATTAATCTGCTTGCTTACGCAAAAAGGCTGGTATTTCATAGTAATCAGCCCCCTTGTCCAACATGGATTTAGCCTGAGGAGAGCTATCTGCACCTAAAGTAGGCGCAGGAGTCGCCTCGCGAGAGCTACGAAAAACTCGCGGCAAATCATATTGACTGTAATCAACACTCCCAGTAGCAGCAGATTGGGTAGGCAAGGAAGATAAACCTCCAACCATTGAAGTGCTTGCACCTAAGCTAGAGTCCATGCCAACTTTGCTCATAGCAGCAGAAGGGCTGGCAGGAGCAAAGCTATTGAGGTCAGCCATGGTTGGCATTGCATCATGCGTTCCAGTTGCTTGTCTCCACACTACTTCTGGCTGGTGAGCTTGCCTAGCCTGCGGATTATTCAAGCCAGTAGCAACTACTGTCACACGCAAGGCATCACCCAAGCTATCGTCGTATACCGTACCGAAAATAACCGTTGCATCATCAGCAGCATAACCACGAATTGCAGCCATCACTTCACGCGTTTCAGATAATTTCAATGAACGGCTAGCTGTGATATTGACTAACACACCACGTGCGCCTGACAAATCAACACCCTCGAGTAATGGTGAAGCCACGGCAGCTTCTGCAGCCAAGCGTGCACGATCCATGCCAGATACGGTTGCAGTACCCATCATGGCTTTACCTTGCTCACCCATTACAGTTTTCACATCCTCAAAGTCAACGTTAATTAAACCTTGAACATTGATGATTTCTGCAATTCCAGAAACAGCGTTATGCAATACGTCGTCTGCACAAGCAAAGGCCTTATCAAACTCAGCATCTTCACCCATGACTTCAAACAACTTTTCATTGAGCACCACGATTAATGAATCTACATAAGACTCGAGCTCGGCAGCGCCGTTCTCAGCAACCTTCAAGCGCTTCACACCCTCGAAATCAAATGGCTTGCTAATGACGCCTACGGTCAGGATGCCCATCTCTTTGGCTACTTGTGCCACGATAGGAGCTGCCCCAGTTCCAGTACCACCACCCATACCTGCAGTGATAAATACCATATGAGCGCCTTGCAATGCATCTGCAATCCGCTCGCGCGCCTCAATCGCTGATGAAGCACCAATTTCTGGTTTAGCGCCAGCACCTAATCCGCTAGAGCCCAGTTGCAAATTCACAGATGCTTCAGAGCGCTGCAAGGCGCCTGCATCGGTATTCATGCAAATGAACTCTACGCCATTCACTCCACGACGGATCATATGTTGGACGGCATTACCGCCAGCGCCACCGACTCCAACCACTTTAATAATGGTTTTGCCAGCAGTATCTTGATCTAACATTTCAAATTCCATATACCCTCCTAGGTAATTAACTTACTACATTGACGACGACGAAAAAAACTTAAAAATTTCCTGCAAACCATTCCTTCATGCGCGAGAGAACACCTTGTAACGCGCCTGACTGAGAAACACGACGACCACGCAATAACTGCGCTTGGCCTTCCATCAACAAACCTATGCTGGTGGCATATCTGGGGCTTCGTAACACTTCATGCAAATGGCCGCGGTATTCAGGCGTACCAATACGAGCAGGACGCAAGAACACTTGTTCAGCAAGTTCCACCATTCCAGGCATTAATGAGGTACCACCAGTAAGAACAATTCCTGAAGAGACCATATCCTCAAAGCCAGAGTCACGAACGACACCCCTCACTAAAGTAAATAACTCTTCAACACGCGGCTCAATCACTGCAGCCAGAGCTTGCTTAGTCATCGGGCGAGGCTCGCGATCGCCTACGCCAGGCACGTCAATCATCGCCGTAGGATCAGCCATCTCTTGACGGGCTATTCCATGCACAATCTTCAAGTCTTCAGCATCAATGGTCGGGGTACGCAATGCCATGGCAATGTCATTGGTTATTTGATCGCCCGCAATAGGAATTACTGCTGTATGACGAATAGATCCTTGGCAATAAATTGCGATATCCGTTGTACCGCCGCCAATATCAACCAAAACAACACCAAGTTCTTTTTCATCATCAGTTAATACTGCCAAACTGGAAGCTAAAGGCTGGAGAATTAAATCGTTCACCTCTAAACCACAACGTCGAACACACTTCACAATATTTTGCGCAGCGCTCACAGCGCCCGTAACAATGTGTACCTTGACTTCCAAGCGAAGACCGCTCATCCCAATTGGCTCACGAACATCCTCTTGACCATCGATGATGAATTCTTGAACCAAAATATGCAAAATCTGTTGATCCGTTGGAATATTGATTGCTTTGGCAGTTTCAAGCACGCGCTCTACATCACCTTGGCCAACCTCTTTGTCGCGAATCGCAACCATACCGCTAGAGTTAAAACTCACAATATGATTACCAGCAATACCAGTAAAGACTTGGACAATTTGGCGATCAGCCATTACCTCGGCTTCTTCCAGCGCCTTCTGAATAGACTGGACAGTTGCTTCAATATTGACAACTACACCTTTCTTCAAACCTTTTGATGCAGTTTGGCCAACACCCACAACATTAAATTGGCCGTCGGGAGCTAATTCAGCTACCAAGGCAACTACCTTGGAGGTGCCAATATCTAAACCTACCAATAGATCGCGATTATCTTTACTCATGCCGATTCCTCATTGCTTCTGCTCACTTTTTTTGCCATCTTCATCATTTTTTTTCACACTTGCAGATGCCAAATGCACTGCAAATCCATTGGCGTACCGCAAGTCCACTGCATCAACACGATTCGCCCATTTCTCTTGAACTTGTGGCCAATACTTAAATAAGCGCGCAACCCGTTCTTCAGTTAAGTTCTTATCCGAGCTTTCTTCATCACGCCCAAATTCCACTTTCATACCGTTCGACAACTTGACATGCCAGGCATAGCGATCAGTCAGCGCCAAGCTTTTGATTTCAACATCCCATGGTTTAAACCATGCCGTGGCTTTTTCATACAAACTCATCACTTCTTTGCCAGCATCGCTTGGGCCATAAAAATCGATTAGGCGTATTTCATCGCTAACCTCAGATACGCGCCCAGCAAAGAGTTCGCCATGGGTATTCATCAGAGTGTGACTATCTGTCCCGCCCCATGTTCCGAATGGCTTTTGCTCTTCAATGCTGACTACTAGACCGTTTGGCCAAACGCGGCGAACATTGGCATGGCGCACCCATGGCATGCTTTCAAAACCGCGCTTAATGTCTTCGAGGCGCACGCTGAAGAAATTTCCTTGTACGGTTTGAAGCACCTGCTGCTTTACGGTGGGTTTATTAATATGTTTGAGGGTTTGACCAGCAACGGGTTCGATTTGAATTTGCTTTAATTCAAAGATTGGGCGTTGACTTAGCCATACCAAGACACCAATAACTAGCATGATCGCAAAACAACGCATCAAGAAGCGGCTCAGCTTTTGCATCCGCTCCGGATGATTCCAAAGCGGTGCCATCAGCATAGAGAATATTTCGCCGAATCGATCCATGAAATTACTCACTTAGCGGCATCCTCTTTTGCGGGTAAGGTTTGACTTAATAACCAAAGCACCAAGTCGGCATAGTTCACTCCAGCAGCCTTTGCAGCCATTGGGACCAATGAATGCGATGTCATACCAGGAGAGGTATTCATTTCCAACAAATAAGATTTGCCTGTTTTTTGATCAAGCATGACATCTGCGCGACCCCATGTGCGACAACCGAGAGCTTTGTAAGCAGCCAAAGCAAGTTCTTGCACTTGCTCATTTACCTCAGGAGCAAGCCCTGTTGGACAGAGATACTGCGTCTCATCTGAGAAGTACTTATTGTGGAAGTCATAATTGGCTTGAGGTGGAATAATCTTAATCACCGGCAAAGCCTCTGCAGTATTACCTTGACCCACTAGCGGGCAAGTCAATTCATCGCCAATGATGCAGGTCTCTGCAATTACTTTTTTATCTAGCCCAGCAGCCAATTGATAAGCAGCTGGCAACTCATCTACCGACTTCACTTTAGTTAAACCAAGCGATGAGCCCTCATGCGCAGGCTTCACAATTAAAGGGAGGCCTAATTTTTTTACTACTGCATTCCAATCGCTTACAGCAGTAATCTCTTCAAACTCAGGAGTAGATAAACCATTACTCAACCAAATTTGTTTAGTAGCGATTTTGTCGATTGCCAATGCTGAGGCTAATACAGCGCTTCCTGTATAGGGCAGATTCAAGAGTTCTAATAGACCTTGTATAGTTCCATCTTCGCCATATCGGCCATGCAACGAAATAAATACTCGATCAAATTTTTCGCTAGCTAACTCAGTAGGACAACGTAAGCCGGTATCGAAAGGATGCGCGTCTACACCTTTAGCCAATAGCGCCTCGAAAACTCCATTGCCCGACATGAGTGAAATTTCACGCTCCCCTGAACGGCCGCCCAAGAGGACTCCAACCCGACCCAAGGATTTCAGATCTAATGCTGACAACTGCGCCTGGACGCGCTGTCCCCAATCCATCAACTGTTTAGACATATTTTGCCTCCACCAAGGTGTAAGGCAAACTCGAAATAGAACCTGCACCCATCGCAATCAATACATCTCCATCTTTTAATACTTGACTTAACTTTTCTGGCATTTCAGTCACGTTTGCTGCAAACATCACAGCACTAGCATCGAGTGATGCTTTGGACTGCTTGTCTTCTACTAGCGCAGCCTTCATCAAGCTTTTGCCATCTGCCCCAGGAATTTTTGCTTCACCAGCGGGATAGACTTCGGTTAATACCAAAGCATCGAAATTTCTAAGCACTTGCACAAACTCACCAAAACAATCCCGTGTTCTAGTAAACCGATGTGGCTGGAAAGCAAGAACCAAACGACGATTTGGATAAGCGCCACGTGCTGCAGCTAAGGTTGCTGCCATCTCAACAGGATGGTGACCATAGTCGTCGATTAAGGTAAAGCTACCGCCTGAACGCAAAGCAATATCACCATGACGCTGAAAGCGACGACCCACACCGCCAAATTGAAATAAGGCTTTTTGAATAGCCTCATCACTAACACCCAACTCAGTAGCAATACCAATCGCTGCTAAAGCATTTTGCACATTATGCAAACCTGGCAAATTGAGAGTGATCTTTAGAGGACCTGGTTTATTACCGTGTCTGCGCACCGTACGGCGCTCGGCTGTGAAATGCATTTGTGTTCCATCAGCACGAACATTGCTTGCGCGGATGTCCGCATCATCAGATAAACCGTAGCGTAAAACGGGCTGTGAAACAAACGGGATAATGTCGCGCACATTGGCATCATCAATACAAAGCACTGCTACGCCGTAGAACGGCATACGCTGAATAAATTGCACAAATGCCTGCTTTAATCTCGCCATGTCATGCTGATAGGTATCCATATGATCGGCGTCGATATTGGTTACCACTTCCATTGCCGGGAATAGCTGCAAGAAAGAAGCATCGGACTCATCCGCTTCCACCACAATGAAATCGCCTTGTCCTAAGCGTGCATTGGCACCAGCAGAATTTAACTTGCCGCCGATCACAAAGGTTGGATCCAACCCACCTTCAGCTAATACTGAAGCGACTAAACTGGTGGTAGTGGTCTTACCATGTGTACCAGCGATGGCAATACCCTGCTTAAGACGCATTAACTCACCCAGCATGACCGCCCGCTGAATCACTGGAATCTTGGCTGCGCGTGCAGCTAGTACTTCTGGATTATTGCCAGCAACTGCGGTTGAAATCACTACTGCTTCTGCCGTACCCACATTTTTAGGGTCGTGGCCAATATGGATCAGCGCGCCTAATTCACGAAGGCGATTCGTTGTTGTACTTTCAGCCAAATCTGAGCCAGATACTTGATAACCCAAATTCAATAAGACCTCAGCAATGCCGCTCATGCCTGCACCACCAATACCGACAAAATGGATTTGCTGAACGATATGCTTCATGTGCCTACCCCCGCGCAATTCGCGCATACCTCTGCTACTCGCTGAGTAGCGTGTGGTTTAGATAAAGCATGTGCTCGCACTGCCATCTCCTTTAAATCAGCACGGTTGAAGTTTTGAATCATCAACGCAAGATCTTGGGGATTGAGGTTTTGCTGCGGCAACAAAATGGCAGCATCTGCATCAGACAAAAATTTTGCATTTGCAGTTTGATGATCATCAATCGCATGCGGAAATGGAATCAAACAAGAAGCAACACCGCATGCAGCTAATTCAGATACTGTCATAGCACCAGAGCGGCAAATAACCAAGTCTGCCTGTGCGTAAGCTGCTGGCATATCGTCAATAAAAGGTCGAATATCAGCTACAACCCCTAACTGTGCATAGCGCTTTTCTAGATCCGCTAAATGCTTATCACCAGCCTGATGAATGACGATAGGCCTCTCTTGCTTCGCGATCAAAGCCAAGGCTGCAGGAATATGTTCATTTAAAGCTGCAGCCCCTAAGCTGCCGCCCACTACTAGAATAGATAAAGGACCTTGGCGCTGCTCATAACGCAAAGCGGGTGCCGGTACATGATCAAATTCTTCACGAATGGGATTGCCAACCCACTCTGCAGATTGCATAGTATTTGGAAACCCAGTTAAAACCCGCATCGCAATTTTGGCGAGAGCTCGATTTGCGCTACCAGGAACCGAATTCGATTCGTGCAATACCAAGGGGCGCTTTAATAACTTTGTTACTAAGCCACCAGGGAAGGTAATGTAACCCCCCATACCTAGGACTACACTAGGTTTAAGGCGACGCATAATTTTCCAACTCTGGAAGGAGGCGCGCATTAAATTCATTGGCAACATGAACTTTGCTTTGAGCCCTTTGCCACGCAAGCCGCCAAATTCAACTGCTTCAAATGGAAAATCGCAGGCTTTGACGAGGCGGTACTCCATGCCATTTTGGTTACCCAACCATGACACATTCCAACCGCAGATCCGCAAATATTCAGCGACAGCAAGGCCCGGGAAGATGTGTCCTCCAGTACCGCCAGCCATTACTAAAATAGAAGGTCTGGTCACAGTTTCCCTCCACGCATCAGTATTCGGTTCTCATAATCAATCCGTAGCAGCAATGCAATCGCTACCGCATTCATTAAGATTCCTGAGCCGCCGTAACTCACCAGAGGCAGCGTTAAACCTTTAGTGGGTAATAAACCTAAGTTCACACCCATATTGATAAAGGCTTGCCAACCTATCCAAATGGCCACACCCTTTGCTGCGAGTCCCGCAAAGCTTCGATCTAACTGAAGCGCAGTCCGACCAATCATGAAGGCACGACGCACAATCCAATAAAAAAGGAAAATCACGACTACAACACCAACAAACCCGAGTTCCTCGCCTATCACGGCCATAATGAAATCGGTATGCGCCTCTGGAAGATAGTGAAGTTTCTCAACGCTACCGCCAAGGCCTGTTCCAAACCATTCGCCTCGACCAAATGCCATCAGAGAATGGGTTAATTGGTATCCCTTATTCGCAGCGTTATCCACTTGCCATGGATCCATAAACGCTAGCATTCGACCGCGCCGGAAGGGAGATAAAGCAATCATCGTGGCAGCACTCATTAAGCCAACTGCAATCAAGCCGCCAAATAGTTTGGCATTAATGCCGCCTAAAAATAGAATCCCGAATGCAATTAAAGCTACCACCACAAAAGCGCCCATATCTGGCTCAGCCATTAAAAGGCCGCCCACCAAGGCAACTGCAACTCCCATTGGCAGCATTCCCTTCATAAAAGAGTGAAGATATTCTTGGCGCTGCACGGTATAACTAGCTGCAAAAATGATTGCTGCAAACTTCATCAACTCGGAAGGTTGGAAGTTCATGAGGCCCAATGGAATCCAGCGTCTAGCGCCATTCACACCCTTACCAATACCTGGAATTAACACGGCAATTAAAAGAAGCACTGTGAATCCAAAAATCACTGGCGAGTAGCGATCCCAAACTTTTGTTGGAATCTTAAATACCCAAATTCCTACGCCAACAGCTATCGCGAGAGAAATCATGTGGCGAATTAAGAAGAAATTGCTGCTGTAATTTGCATACTTTGGCCCATCAGCCAAAGTAATAGAGGCCGAATACACCATCACCAAGCCAATGAGAGCCAACGACAAGACTGCCCACACCAACAATTGGTCATAGTCCATCATGCGCGAACGTGTTTGCTCCACACCAGAGACGGCATCTCTTAAGCCGCTTCGGAAATTATCAATTCCACCGCGAGAAAAGTTCCAGAAGCGATTTAATCCCATCCGGTTTTCAGGAAAGATTTTTTCTCTTAAGCTCACGCTTGAACTCCTTCGAAACGCATGCCTAATTCTTCAACCTCAGAAGCGAATAATTGAGCACGCTCAACGTAGTCACGGAATTGGTCAAGACTTGCACAAGCTGGGGAAAGCAACACTGCATCCCCGGACTGTGCCTGGGCTGCAGCAGCTTGAACGGCTGCTGGTAAAGTGCCGCTGAGGGTGCATGGCACATCCTGGCTCAATACCTCAGAGATCTTTTCAGCATCTTTGCCGATCAGAAAAATTCCTTTTACAAATCGTAAGGCTGGTTCACGCAAAGGATTAAAGTTTTGACCTTTGCCATCGCCACCAGCAATCAACCAAATTCTTTTGCCAGACTCACTACTACCCAAACCATTTAAGGCCGCGACAGTTGCTCCAACATTAGTGCCTTTACTATCATCGATATATTCCACATCATTCACGACTGCAATACTTTGAACACGATGTGGCTCGCCATGGTAATCGCGCAATCCATGCAATAAAACATTCAATGGCAAATTTGCTGCTCTTGCTAGCGCTAGTGCAGCCAAAGCGTTCAGGGCATTGTGACGTCCCCGAATACGGAGTGCATCCGCAGGTATTAAACGTTTTAGTCGTAATGGCTCGTCTTCCTGCACGACTGCACCTTTACGACGACGCTTAGGCTTTGGCTCAAAATCTTCGTCTACCTCTGCCCATACTAACCAATCAATACCGCCAGCTCGTAAATCATGTTCAATGCCAAAGGCACCCTGATCATCAGGGCGATTAGCACCAAATGTCACAACTGAATGCTGAACCTTTTGATCCTCAGTTAATAAATTCATTACCAAGGGATCATCGCGATTCAAGATACAAATCGTGTCTTTACCGAATATATTGGCTTTTGCAGCTGCATAGCTCTGCATGTCTCCATGCCAATCTAAATGGTCTTGTGAGAGGTTAAGAACCGTGGCTGCCGCAGCATTTAAAGAATAGGTGTAGGCCAACTGGAAGCTAGATAGCTCCAATACCCAAATATCGGGCATATCCTCCAGCTGATCAGAAATATCCAAACAAGACATTAACTTTTCTAAGGCTGCTGGACTAATGTTTCCAGCAACGGCGACTTTCTTACCAGCACGCTCACACAATTGCCCGGTCAAGGCGGTAGTAGTTGTTTTGCCATTAGTGCCAGTAACTGCAAGCACTGTGGTTGCATAGGAGGACTGACTTGATTGAGACATACGACTTAATGCGTCAATAGCTCGCGCAAAAAATTCAATCTCACTCCACACATCTATTCTGGATTTTCTCGCTTTTACTATGAATGACTGAGTTGGCTCTTCCAAAGGAGATAAGCCCGGACTAATGCCAATCACATCAATGTCTACTAGTAAGTCATCATTTAATGGGCCAAATTGAATATCTTTTAAGCCCGCTACTCTTAACTCATCAACCCAGGCCAGTTGGCGTGCATTTAATTGAGAATGGTTACGAGTATCAGCCATGCGCACTTGCGCGCCATTACGCAAGCACCATTTCGCCATGGCTAGACCAGACTCTCCTAAACCCAAAATCAGAAAACGATGAGGTGCCTCATAGCCCGAGTCAGTTAGAGCGGCAGGATTGGCGAAAGTATTTTCTATATTCAGCATATTGATTATTGGCTCACCGTAATTTCAAGCTTGATAAGCCGATTAAGACTAAAAGGATAGTAATGATCCAGAAACGAACTACCACTTGCGTCTCTTTCCAGCCACCTAATTCAAAATGGTGATGCAAAGGTGCCATGCGGAAAATACGACGGCCTTCACCATAGCGTTTCTTGGTGAACTTAAACCAGAACACTTGCAACATCACTGAAAAAGTTTCAGCAACAAAAATACCGCCCATCACGAACAACACAATTTCTTGGCGCACGATGATTGCAATGGTTCCCAAGGCTCCCCCTAGAGCCAACGCTCCTACATCACCCATAAATACTTGCGCAGGGTGAGTGTTGTACCAAAGGAATGCCAAGCCAGCACCACCCATAGCACCACAAAAGATCATGAGTTCACCAGCCCCTGGGATATAGGGAAACAATAAATATTTGGCATAAATTGCATTACCCATTACATAGGCAAAAGCCCCTAATGCAGCACCCACCAAGATGACTGGCATGATGACTAAGCCATCAAGTCCATCCGTCAAATTCACTGCATTACTGCTACCCACGATAACCAGGTAACTCAAAATAATGAACCCCATCATGCCTAATGGATAGCTCACTTCTTTAATGAAAGGTAAGAGTAAGTTGGTTTTAGCAGGAAGATCTAATGCAAAACCACTCTTTAACCATTCATAAAAAAGTTGCAATACTTTGAGGTTATTTACTTCTGAAACTGAAAAAGCTAAATAGATTGCGGCAAACAAACCAATGAAGGTTTGCCAAAGAAATTTCTCTCTCGAGGCCATCCCCTTTGGATCTTTATTGGCAACCTTACGATAGTCATCAACCCAACCAATCAGTCCAAAGCCAAAAGTAACAATCATCACAATCCAGATAAAGCGATTGCTCAGGTCTGCCCACAACATACAAGAAACAAAAATTCCAATCAAAATAAGTACACCGCCCATCGTTGGTGTGCCTGTTTTCACTAAATGGCTTTGAGGTCCATCCGAACGGACTGCCTGGCCCATCTTCAATTCACTCAATTTACGAATAACCCATGGGCCAGCTGCTAGGCCAATCAATAAAGCGGTCAATGTTGCCATCACCGCTCTAAAAGTGATGTAGTTAAAGACCCGAAAAAATCTAAAATCATCCTGTAACCACTGCGCCAAGATTAAGAGCATGCTTTAGCCTCCTCTAATAAGGCTTGCACTACACGCTCCATACGCATAAAACGAGAACCTTTTACCAATATATTCAAATGTCTACTGCTATGTAATGCTTGATTCTGCAAATCATTTCTTAATGTAGAAATGAGCAAATCTATATCTGCAAAATGCTGAGAGCTAGAAGTGAGTGAAAGTGCTTTTTTGCTATCTTCAAAACCAGCAATAGCAAATTGACATTGCTCACCAAGTGCAAATAATCTATCTACACCTTGCGAAGCAGCGTATGCCCCTACTTCACGATGAAACTCAGGACCTTGATTACCCACTTCACCCATATCACCTAGAATTAACCAAGAGCTATTGCCTGCTAACTTCAAGGCATCAATGGCTGCCCTCACCGAATCAGGATTAGCGTTGTAGCTATCATCAATTAAGGTGTGATTGGAGTCCATGGGCTTGACTTGCATACGGCCATTCACTGGCGCGAAAGCCTCAAGACCTTGCTGAATTTTTTCAAGACTTACCCCTGCCGCAAGTGCTACAGCACTTGCTGCCAAAGCATTTCGCACGTTATGACTACCCAATGTCTTTAGCTGAATCTCGATAGTACCTTGCTCAGTTTGCACCTGTACACGACCATTATTCAAAAGGCGCCCCGTGACAGAAGCTCGATCACTTGCGGATCCTGATTGCAATACGAAGTCCATGATCTTGCGGCCAGCAGCAGCTTCGCGCCATACATTAGCAAATTCTGAGTCTGCAGGGAAAACTGCAATGCCATTTAATGGCAAAGCTTTAATCGCTGCTGAATGCTCTTCAGCGACAGCGGCAACAGTAGCCATGAATTCTTGATGTTCACGCTGTGCATTATTAATTAATGCAATATTGGCCTGGGCAATTGCAGCCAATATAGCTGTCTCACCGGGATGATTCATTCCCAATTCCACTACCGCAAGTTGATCGGTCGAGCGTAACTTTAATAATGTTAATGGCAAGCCAATGTCATTATTTAGATTACCTTTTGTAACCAGGGTGCAATCTTCGCCAACGGCTGCCCTAAAAATAGAGGCAATCATTTCTTTTACAGTGGTCTTGCCATTACTACCAGTTACCAAAGCTAAAGGAATGGGATGTTTTGTTCGCCAAGCGGCGGCTAAAGCTCCCAACCCAACTCTGGTATCGGGCACACAAATCGCAGCTAAATCCTTAGGGCACTTATCTTGATCACTAATGAGTGCAGCACCTGCACCCGCTTTCATCAGGCCTGACAAAAAGTCATGCGCATCAAAACGCTCCCCTGTTAGTGCAACAAATAATTCATCTTTTTCAATTTGGCGACTATCTGTGCCAACTCTTGAAATATTGATTTGCTGAGCAGCAAGTTCTGAGCTATTCACTAGCGTACTTCCAGGCAACATTGCCTGTAGCGAAGAGAGTGTTGTCATTACTGACATCAGACTACTCCCCCGGCTGCCAAGAGAATATGCTCGTGATCAGAAAAATCAAATTTTTTGCCATTAATTTCTTGCGAAGTTTCATGACCTTTGCCAGCTACCAAAACAATATCTTGCGGTTCTGCATGACGAACCGCAGCCATAATGGCAGCAGCGCGATCTGCAATCATTTGAATATTGTTAGCACGATCAGTAGTGCCCGACTTAATCATCTTCATGATTGCTTGCGGATCCTCTGAGCGAGGATTGTCACTGGTAATGATGATGTGATTAGCTAGCTTCTGGGCAACCGTACCCATTTGAGGGCGCTTACCAATATCACGATCACCTCCACAGCCAAAAACACACCAAATTTTTCCATGGCGCTGTTCTGCAATTGGACGAATCGCTTGCAGGGTTTTTTGCAAAGCATCTGGTGTATGTGCATAGTCAACAATGACTAATAAGCCATCAGCTTTAGGATTCTTACCCAATGGTATTAATTCCATCCGCCCCGGAACAGGACGAAGCTGTGTAATTTTTTTGCTTGCCTCATCAGGACTTAACCCCTGCGTAAGAAGAACTGCCCATACTGCTAAGGCATTACTTAAATTAAATTCCCCAACCACAGGGATATGGAGAGTATTGGAACTTACACCCTCGTGAATAAATTGCGCATCATAGGCAATACCATTGAGAACGTAATTATTTGCATACACACGTTCTAGTTGGTTACCAAATTTTTCAAAACCACTTAAAGACTCTTTGCCTAAAGCATATGCCCAGACTTTGACGGCACCCTTTGCCAAAAGCTTCATGGCTAATTCACGTCCAAAGGCATCATCAAAATTAATTACCGCGTGCTCAAGACCTGCCATCTGAAATAACTTGGCTTTCGCATCTGCATAAGCGGCCATAGTACCGTGGTAATCCAAATGATCTTGGGTGAGATTGGTAAACACTGCGCAATTAAAGTCAATGCCAGCAATGCGGCCTTGCTCAAGAGCGTGTGAGGAAGCCTCCATGACCAGCTGTTTAGCCCCCGCATCAAGTAACTCTTGTAATTGCGTTTGTAAACGCGGCGCATCGGGTGTGGTGTAGCCAGTCTGGACAAGACTTCCGACAAAACCAGATCCCAAAGTTCCCAATACCGCAGTCCGATGACCTGCGCTATCTAGCGCTCCTGCCAACCACTGAGTAATACTAGTCTTTCCATTGGTTCCAGTAACCCCAATGATTTGTAATTGCTTGCTAGGATAGCCGTACCATTGCGCGCAAAGTTCCCCAGCATTTGCAGCAAGATTCTCCACGGCAACACACTGAGGGTGACTCAAATATTGATCATCAGCACCTGCTGGGTCAAAGACCACAAGTGCCGCACCATTTGCTAAGGCCGCATCAATATATTGGCGGCCATCACGCAGGGCGTTGCCATGACCCACTGGGTATGCAAAAAAGATGTCGCCAGACCGAATCTGACGACTATCTGCGCACACCTTAGCAGATATATCCACTAGGCTTTGTATGTTTTCAATCAAGTGATTGGGCTCTATATTCAATGCCACCCTCATCTTTTCAGAACCACATGCTGGGTTTGTACATTTGCTGTGCGAATCTCTTCTGGCGTTTTATCTTGCAATACCATTTGCTTAACTTTGGAATCAGGCAGCACATTCAAAGTGTGAAGGGTTTCACTAACAATAGTAGAAAAGACTGGTGCTGCAACGTCACCGCCGTAATGGCTACCACCAGTTGGCTCATCAATCATCACTGCAACAACTATTCGAGGAGCACTTATTGGTGCTAAGCCAGCAAAATAAGCCCGGTATCTATTGCCGTATGCCTTACCTACCAATTTGTGTGCTGTACCTGTTTTTCCGCCAACGCGAAAGCCTTCAGCTTGCGCCTTAATTGCAGTTCCGCCTGGCTCGGTCACTGTCTCAAGCATGTTACGCATCTCAATAGCTGTCTTAGCAGAAATGACTGGTGTACCTGCTTTTAATTCTGGACTACGCTCAATCGTCAATGGCACTAACTCACCATCACGTGCAAAGATCGTATAGGCACGTGCTAGCTGAAATAGTGAAGCGGAAACACCATAACCAAATGCAATACGCGCTTGATCAGTCGGGACCCATTTTTTATAAGGATGCAATGTGCCAGAAACTGCGCCAGGGAAACCAATCTTTGGAACCTGGCCAAAACCGGCTGCTGTATAGAGTTCCCACATTTCTTGAGGACTGGTATTCATTGCCAACTTGGCTGTACCAATATTGCTAGACTTCTGAATAATTTGTGCAACAGTGAGGACTCCATAAGGATGGGTATCGGTAATGGGCTTAGGTCCTATTAAATATTTCGCTCCAATAACCATTTGCGTGTTTGGTTGCACTTGACCTTTTTCCAGGGCCAATGAAACCGTAAATGGCTTCATTGTTGAGCCTGGCTCAAAGGTATCTGTCAAGACACGATTACGTAATTGTTCGCCCGTTAAATATTTACGATCATTTGGGTTGTAGCTGGGGTAATTTGCTAACGCTAAGATTTCACCAGTCTGCGTATCAAGCACTACAGCACCACCAGCTTTTGCATGATGTTGCTCAACTGCATTCTTCACAGCGTTATAGGCAAGAAATTGAATCTTGCTATCTATCGATAAATTTAAGTCTTTACCGTTTTGTGGCAGCTGCAAAATCGCCATCTCCTCTACTACTCGGCCAAGACGATCTACTACTACCCTTCTTTGCCCTGGATGGCCGGCAAGCTCTTTCTCTCTGGAAAGCTCCATGCCCTCCTGACCCTTATCGTTTACGTTAGTAAAACCAACGACGTGAGCCATCGCCTCCCCTTCTGGGTAAAAGCGACGATATTCATTATTTAAACCAATGCCTGGAATTTCTAATAGTTTTATTTGTTGTGCAACTGCCGGATCGACCTGACGCTTTAAGAAAATTTGCTTACGCTCTTCTTTGAGTTTCTTACGCAACTCTGATTCACTAATCTGCAAGAGATTGGCCAAGCTTTTTACTTTCTCGGCAGATAGATCATCTGGCACCGTATCGTTATAGGCAATCACAGACTTTGCTTCCAAACTGGTAGCAATGACCTGACCATTACGATCCAAAATTTTTCCACGGCTAGCGGGTAGCTCTAATTCACGCTGAGTACCCCGTATGCCTTTAGCTTCATAAAATGCATTTCCTGGACCCTGAATCCAAAAGGCGCGGATCAGTAGCAACATAAAGACAAAGAATAAGAGGAATAGCATTAAGCGCGACCGCCACATTGGCAGACGCAAAACTAAATTAGGGGATGTCGAAAATCCTACGGGTCTCATTTGACCTCTCTCAAGTACAAAGTACGTTCAGGAGAAATCGGTGACATACGTAGTTGATTGCGTGCTACATCACGAATCCGTGCAGACTTAGAAAGGTTGCGCTGCTCATATTCCAAACGTAGCCATTCTTGATTTAACTTTCGCTCTTCAATTTGGGCCTGCTCCTGAGCAAGGAATAATTTACGTGCCCGTTGCTGAGCAGCTACTAGTGAGAGCGCGCAAATTAATAACAAGGCAAGTAAAGTTAGCGTGGCGCGATTCATGCATCCACCTCCATGCGCTTTTCTGCTATGCGCATGATTGCTGAGCGAGCACGAGGATTTTCCATGACCTCTGCATCACTGGGTTTAACGCGCCCGATGATTTCTAAGGCGCTTTGTGGCAAATCTTTTTCACGCACCGGTAAGCCTCGAGGCACATCTACCTTGGAATGGGCTTGTAAAAATTGCTTCACGATACGGTCTTCTAGGGAGTGAAAACTAATTACCGCTAATCTAGCACCTGGTTTTAACAATCGTAGAGCAGCTTTCAAACCTAGCTCCAAATCTTCTAACTCGCGATTGATAAAAATTCGTAATGCTTGAAAAGTTCTAGTAGCTGGATCTTGTCCAGCTTCACGTGTTCGCACTACGCTGGCCACTAGACTAGCAAGTTGAGTCGTAGTTTGTGGTGACAAACCTTCTTCACGCTTGACCACAATAGCCTTCGCAATTTGAAATGCAAAACGCTCTTCTCCGTAAGTCTTAATCACGTAGGTGATTTCCTCTGGCGATGCTTGCTCTAACCACTGTGCAGCCGTTAAGCCATGATCCGTGTTCATACGCATATCGAGCGGACCTTCGCGACGAAATGAAAAACCGCGATGTGCCACGTCTACCTGAGGCGAACTGATTCCTAGATCCAATAAAATTCCATCGACTGTCGCTGGCTCTGCGTACTGATCCATTTGCGCAAAACTGTCGTGCACGATTTTCAGACGTGGATCGTTGATCTGCTGAGCTACTGCAATCGCATCCAAATCCTTGTCGAAGGAAATCATCTGCGCTGATGCTGGCAATTGCTTTAGTAAGGCTTGAGTATGACCACCGCGTCCAAATGTTCCATCGATTAGCAAAATATTTTTTGCCGTATCTGGTTTTTGAAGGAGTGGCCCGCTGATTAGCGCCGTCACCGCCTCGGCCAGTAACACTGGGCGATGAGTTATGTTCATGGCACCCTGTCATCAAAAATTAAATTGCTTTAGTGCTTCAGGCATGCCTTGTGCAATCGCAGCCTGTTCTTTTGCAGCGTATGTTGCCGCATCCCACAGTTCCAAATGACTACCCATGCCCAGCAGAATGACTTCTTTTTCGATACCTGCAGCTGTACGTAATTCAGGGCTCACCAAAATACGACCAGCAGTATCCAAATCAAGCTCAGCAGCATTACCAAGAAAAATTCTGCGCCACCAATGCGCATCCATTGGTAATTGGGCAACTCTAGATCTGAAAGTCTCCCATTCAGGTCTTGGAAAGAGCAGCAAACAACCATCGGGGTGTTTTGTCAGCGTGATACGGCCCTCACCTTGAACTAACAAGGCGTCACGATGCTTGGCTGGAACAGACATCCGGCCTTTTGCATCTAAATTGAGAGCTGACGCACCTTGAAACACCAATTACCCCACTTTTTCACACTTCCTCCCACTTTAGAGGATCGTTAATGGGGGGTCAAGTGTTTTTGGGCATTTTTTAGGAAATTCTCTAGCGTTTACAAACACTTAGCGCCATGTGTTCACAAAATGATGATATTAAAAAAGTCACTTAAAACAAGGGCTTGGAAAATATACTTAAGAATAGATCTTAGCTATAGAGCTAGATAATGTATAAATATACTGTGTTTAAAAACAGTTCTGTTAATAAAAATATATCTAAATAAATAGTAAATTGATTTTTGATTAGCTATTTTGGCGTTTAAATTTTGTATGCTGTTTTAGTCATCACTTTGGACATTAATTGCATCATTTTTTGAACTGGCTTTGGTAGCGCTACTCCGCCTGCTAGTAATGCCGCTTGTCCATGCTCCATTTCATCAATTCGCATTTGTTCAACAATTGCGCGTGAGCGTTGATCTTCTTGAGGTAATTTTTCAAGATGACTCTCAAGATGATTTTCAACTTGCTTTTCGGTCTCGGCAACAAAACCTAAACTCCACTTATCGCCCGCTAAGCCAGCTGCCAAGCCGATCGCAAAGGAACCAGCATACCAAAAAGGATTGAGATAGCTTGTGTGGGAACCAAGTTCCTGAAGGCGCGTTTCACACCATGCAAGATGATCCATTTCTTCTTGCCCTGAGTGACTTAACATCTCCTGAATTTGCGGATTTCGGGCCACTAATTTTTGGGATTGATAGAGCGCCTGTGCACAAACTTCGCCCACATGATTCACGCGCATTAAACCAGCAGCATGCTTACGCTCTTGGGTATCCAAAACTGAATTTGAATTGATCTCAGAACCGGGGATGGTGCGTTGAGCATGAGCGCCACCAAGCACTGAACGTAATGCTGTATCAAACTCAATAACTAGGCGATCTATTGGGGACATAGACATAAAAATTAGACCAAAACCTCGGCCTTACAACTTTGTTTGGTTTTTAAACCAAGTTCAGCCAAGAGCGCGCGGTCTTGTTCCGCCTCAGGATTACCGGTAGTGAGTAGTTGCTCACCATAAAAAATTGAGTTGGCGCCCGCCAAAAAGCACATTGCCTGAACTGCGCGTCCTAATTCCTGACGCCCGGCAGATAAACGCACTCGCGCTTTAGGCATAGTAATCCGCGCAACTGCAATAGTTCTTACAAACTCTAGTGGATCCAAAGGTTTTTGATCGGCCAAAGGTGTGCCGGCAACCGGTACTAAGTGGTTAATAGGAACGGACTCCGGATAAGGGCTCAAATTAGCCAAACGGGCTAAAAAGGCAGCGCGTTGTTCACGAGATTCGCCCATACCTACAATACCGCCGCAGCAAACAGACATACCTGCAGCACGAACATTGGAGATTGTGTCCAAACGCTCCTGATAGCCACGAGTAGAAATTACAGAGCGATAAAAGTCTTCGCTGGTATCTAGGTTGTGGTTATAAAAATCTAAACCAGCTTCTTGCAATGCCACAGCCTGCTCAGCCTCTAACATCCCCAAGGTGGCGCATGTCTCCAGCCCCAGGGCTTTTACACCTTTGATCATGGCAGCAACCTTCTCAATGTCACGATCCTTGGGCTCGCGCCAAGCAGCCCCCATACAAAAGCGGTTTGAACCAGCGGCCTTAGCAGCTTTAGCGGCCTCAAGCACCTCCTCTAAGCCCATCAATTTTTGCGCTTTGACATCTGTGTCATAACGGGCCGCTTGTGGGCAATAGCCACAATCCTCTGGACACCCGCCAGTCTTGATGGATAACAAAGTAGCCAGCTCCACATCGCCCTCAGGAAAATAAGCCTTATGGGTCTCCTGGGCTTTGAGCATCAATTCATTAAAAGGGAGATTGAATAGGGCTTCTATTTGTGCAACTGACCATGCTCCAGATGCATCCACCTCTTTACGTACATTCGCTTGAGACTTCACTAGAGTGAGGGGTTTTTCTAAGGCTTGGGTATCCAGCATGGGTAAATTCCAGAAAATAGGTCAATTCAAGCCATAAACATAACAGATACAGGCCTAATTTAGTAAAAACTAGTGGTCAAATACCAAACATGAAGCTTATTTCCGATCTAAATCAATCATCGCTCGTTGATCGCAGTTTGGCTGCTGTTTGGCACCCTTGCACCCAGATGAAGCAGCACGAATCTTTTCCATTGGTTGCCATTGCTAGCGGAAAAGGGCCTTGGCTTTATGACGAAAATGGTAATGCCCTACTTGATTGCATTAGTTCATGGTGGACAAACTTATTTGGCCATGCCAATCCTCGCATCAATCTAGCCATCACTAAGCAACTAGAAAAAATTGAACACGTGATGCTCGCTGGATTCACCCACCAGCCAGTAGTTGAACTTTCGGAAAAATTATCAGCGCTGACACATGGCAATTTAGGTCACGTTTTTTATGCTTCAGACGGCGCCTCTGCAGTAGAGATTGCGCTCAAGATGAGTCATCACTATTGGATGCTCAATCAAAAGCCTCAAAAGAAAAAATTCGTTTGCCTTCAAAATGGCTACCACGGTGAAACACTTGGTGCATTGGCCGTTACCGATGTTGCTATTTTTCGTGAGGCCTATGGCTCTCTCTTACAAGATGTCTTTACTGTTTCATCTCCAGATGCTCGCAAAGCCAAATCGGGAGAGTCTGCAGAAGATATTGCTAAACAAGCCGCAGCAGAGTTAGAAATTCTTTTTACAAAAGAACATGAAAATATTGCTGCCATCATTGTTGAGCCTCTGGTGCAATGTGCAGGACAGATGGCAATGTATTCACCAGAATATCTTCGCTTAGTACGGGCGCTCTGTAATCGCTTCAGTATTCACTTAATTGCAGATGAGATCGCAGTAGGTTGCGGACGTACCGGCACATTTTTCGCTTGCGAGCAGGCTCAGATTTGGCCTGACTTCCTGACGCTTTCCAAAGGAATTAGTGGTGGGTATCTGCCGCTTTCCCTATGCCTTACAACGGAAAAAATCTATCAGGCATTTTATAGCGAAGAAACAAAACAGGGATTTTTACACTCCCACTCTTATACCGGCAACCCACTAGCGTGTGCCGCTGCGCTTGCCTGTCTTGAGATATTTGAAACTGAAAAAGTATTAGAAAAAAATCAAGTGCGATCTGCTGATTTAGCAAATGCTTTTGCGTGGGCTAAAGGGGATGAGCGCATTGAACATTGGCGCCAGCAAGGCATGATTTTGGCTTTTGATATAAAAGCAAGTTTCCTAAAATATCCTAAAACTTTTGCGCGCCATATGTTTTCTGCATGCATTGATCAAGGTTTATTAATTAGACCGATCGGTAATACCATCTACGTTATGCCGCCTTATATCCTCAGCACAGATGAAGTAATGCAAATGGGTAAAAATGTTGCCATAGCACTCGAACAAGTTTTGTCATGACGCATTCGTTTAATGCTTTGAGCATGGCAGAAAAACAAATTGCAGATTTAGACATGCAATTACTGAGGCGTAAGTTACGTATCACTGACACAGCTTGCGATATCAAGACAACAGTCAACGGACGAGAATTAACTGCTTTTTGCAGTAATGACTATCTGGGCTTTGCCAATCACCCGGGTCTAATCAGCGCACTGTCTGAGGGTGCACATCTATATGGCGCAGGAAGTGGCGCCTCCCACTTAATCAGTGGTCATAACATTGCCCATGAGTCATTAGAAAAAAAGTTGGCAGCGTTTCAGAGTCACCATATCCCTAAAGCACGCGCATTATTTTTTAGTACAGGCTATCTAGCCAATCTCACAGCAATTACTGGTCTTGTAAGACTGGGGCAAGCAGGAGAGGCAAGTATTTATTCTGCCAAACTAAATCATGCATCCCTCATCGACGGGGTTCGCTTAGCGAGCGCTCAAAACAAAGCTTCCATTACGCTGTTTGATCACCAGCAACTAGATTCTTTAAGGGCAGATCTTCAAAAAGACTCAAGGCCTTTAAAGATCATTGTGACTGATGGTGTTTTTAGCATGGATGGTGATATTGCACCAGTACCAGCATTATTAAAAATTGCTGAAGAATTTGATGCGCTGTTATTGATTGATGATGCTCATGGCTTTGGTGTTTTAGGAGAACAAGGCCATGGTATTTTGGAACAAGAAAAGCTGAACTCTGATCGGATTGTTTACATTGGTACTCTTGGCAAAGCAGCAGGCATCAGCGGCGCCTTTATTTGTGCACAAGAATTTTTTATTGAGTGGCTTATTCAAAAAGGTCGGCCTTATATCTACAGCACAGCTACACCTCCAGCGATTGCCCACGCACTTCTCAAAAGTCTTGAGATGATCGAAGGCGAAGAGGGTAGACGGCGCCGTGCACAGCTAGCCCAACTCATTGATATTTGGCATGAAGAAATGATTTTTTCTCAATGGCAAAAAACATCTTCTTGCACACCAATTCAGCCCGTTATTTTGGGTAGTAATGCCAATGCTCTATTCGCATCAAGCTTGCTGGATAAGGCTGGATACTGGATTCCGGCAATTCGTCCGCCTACAGTACCAGCAGGAAGTGCACGCTTACGCATTACCTTCTCAGCCACCCATAGCGCTGATGATTTGCGTCAACTGATTCGTACCCTAAAGACGATTGAGCAAGAAGCAATGACAAGCGCATCATGAGTTTAGTTAAAGGATATTTTGTTACTGGTACAGATACTGAAGTTGGTAAAACTTTAGTATCTGGCGCTCTGATTTTGAAGCTGCGTGCAGCAGGAATGAGAGCCTTAGGCTTTAAACCTGTAGCAGCTGGATGCTACCAAGATGTCCAAGGCAGGTGTCTTAATGAAGATGTCGAAACCTTACGCATTGCTTCAAATCTAGAGCATGACAAATTAGATCTTTGTCCTTATCTACTAAATATGGCCGCAGCTCCCCATCTTGCAGCTGAAAAACAGCAGCTGCACTTAAGTCTTGAAACCATTACCAAATCTTATCAAGAGGTTTGCAAGCATGGCGACGTTGTTATTGTTGAAGGTGCTGGTGGCTTTTTAGTTCCACTCAATGCGCAAGAAGGTCTTGATGATTTGGCGCAAAACTTGGATCTACCAATCATCATCGTTGTAGGTATGAGATTAGGTTGTATTAATCATGCCCTTCTTACTTATGAGGCCATTAAATCGCGCCACATAAAGATCGCTGGCTGGATTGCCAATAGCTTATCAACAGAAATGCCCCTACTTCAAGAAAATATTCAAACGCTCAAATCCAAAATACCCATTCCTTTTTTGGGGTGTATTCCTACTCTGCCAGAATCGCTCCAAAAACCAGTGAATGCACCATATTCTATCGAAGCGCTCTCATTTGCTGCGCAGCACCTTAGACTGCCTACGCCTTAAACGCCTATTAGATAACCTTCAAGGCGCCTCTCAATCCATTTTCGGATAAGATAAAGGCATGCATTTACTTCCAGAAATCATCGATTCATCAGAAGCGATTCAAGACATCCGACGCAATATACACGCTCATCCCGAGTTGCGTTTTGAAGAAAACCGTACTTCTGACCTGGTTGCTGAAGCACTCTCTAGTTGGGGTATTTCAGTTTTCCGCGGCATGGCCAAGACGGGGGTAGTTGGGCGCTTGGATGGCGATCTTGGTCCAGGAAAAATGATTGGTCTGAGGGCTGACATGGATGCTTTGCCACTTCAAGAGCACAACACTTTTGAACACACTTCTCGCAACCCAGGAAAGATGCATGCCTGTGGCCATGATGGACACACAGCAATGTTGTTGGGAGCCGCTCAATATTTATCCAACCATCGGGATTTCAAAGGTACAGTCATTTTTATTTTCCAGCCAGCTGAAGAAGGTGGCGCTGGTGCAAAAGAAATGATTAAAGATGGTCTCTTTAAAGAATTTCCATGTGATGCCGTTTTTGGTTTACATAATTGGCCTGGTTTAGCCGAAGGTAGCTTTGGCGTTACCGCTGGACCGATGATGGCTTCCAGTAATGCTTTTGAAATTACGATTAAAGGTAGAGGTGGTCATGCTGCCTTACCGCATAACAGTGCAGATCCCGTACTTACTGGAGTGCAAGTAGTCCAGGCACTGCAAAGCATCATTACGCGCAATAAGCGCCCGATCGATGCAGCGGTATTGTCCATTACGCAATTTCATGCAGGCGAAACAAGTAACGTCATTCCAGATAGCGCTTTTATTGGCGGTACGGTTCGCACTTTTACATTAGAAGTCTTAGATCTGATTGAGCAACGCCTTCGAGAAATATCACACAGCGTAGCTGGCGCATTCGATTGTCAAGCTGAGATTGAGTTCAGAAGAAGTTATCCGCCATTAATCAATCATGATAAAGAAGTTGCTTTTGCTGCTGAAGTGATGGGTGAAATTGTTGGTCCCCAAAACGTCAACAGTTCGATTGATCCAACCATGGGTGCAGAAGATTTTGCATTCTTCTTGTTAGAGAAGCCTGGTTGCTATGTATTCTTAGGCAATGGTGATGGTGATCATCGCTCGGTAGGCCATGGTATGGGGCCATGCCACCTCCATAACCCCTCTTATGACTTTAACGATGCGCTTATTCCCGTAGGCGTCAGCTACTGGGTCAAGCTAGCACAACGCTACCTAGAGCAAAATTAAGAGTTCGTAAATTTGGCTGGGCGTTTTTCCATAAACGCCGCCATACCTTCTTTTTGATCGTTAGTTGCAAAGCAAGCATGAAACAAACGACGCTCAAAATGTATACCTTCTGAGAGCGTTGTTTCGTAAGCTGTGTTGATCGCTTCTTTCACCATCATCGCTGTGAGTAAAGGCATGTCAGCAATTCCCTTGGCGATCGCTTTTACTTCTTTTAATAAATCCGCTTGCGGGAAAATACGTGCCACTAAACCAGCGCGCTCTGCCTCTGCTGCATCCATCATGCGACCAGTCAAAGCAAGGTCCATGGCTTTTGCTTTCGATACTGCGCGTGGTAAACGTTGCGTTCCGCCTGCGCCCGGAATAATTCCTAACTTTACTTCTGGTTGTGCAAACTTGGCATTATCAGCAGCCATAATCGTGTCGCACATCATGGCCAATTCACAACCACCGCCAAGGGCATAGCCAGAGACGGCTGCAATGACTGGCTTGCGTACCTTCTTCATCTCTTCCCAGTTACGAGAAATGAAATCGTCGCGGTAGACATCTTTAAATCCATACTTCGCCATCGAAGCGATATCTGCACCGGCAGCAAATGCTTTTTCGCTTCCAGTAATGATGATGCAGCCGATATTGTCATCAGCATCAAAACCCAATAGGGCGGCACCCAATTCATTCATCAGCTCATCGTTTAGCGCATTGAGTACCTCAGGACGATTTAGGGTAATGGTGGCAACCTTGCCATCCAGATCAGTCAAAATAGTTTTGTAGCTCATAGCTCTCTTTCTAAGGTGTATTCAATTAGCGAGGTAACAATACCCACATCTTGCCATTTTGTTTCATGCGCCCTGCCATTTCTCCAGCAGCGTCCCCTGAACCCCAATAGTAGTCTGCTCTTACGCCTCCCACAATCGCTTTCCCAGTGTCTTGGGCCATCACTAATTTTTGTAAGGCTTGGTCACTGAGCGGTTTGGTAGTTGCCAAAAATACGGGTGCTCCTAGAGGCATCGCCTGTAAATCGATTGCAATACTACGCTCGGTAGTTAAGGGCACATTTAAGGCGCCCGTAGGGCCTAGATCAGCACTCACATTTCCAGGAAGTTCTTTAAAAAATATAAAGCGCGGATTCGCATTGAGCATTTCATTCACACGATCGGGATTACGTTTCGCCCATTGTGAAATACCTTGCATGGTTGCTTCGCTTCGAGTAATTTCTTTTCTATCGAGCAGCCATTGTGCAAACGATTTAAATGGCTGCTCATTGGTGCCCGCATAACCTAGGCGTAATACCCGTCCATCTGGTAAACGTATTTTTCCTGATCCTTGTATTTGCATAAAGGCTGCTGCAACTGGATCTTGCACCCAAGCAATCTCAGTTCCCTTCAATACTCCTGAGGCCATCAAGTCAGCACGACTCGGGCCTGGATTAGGTCTTGTCTGCCGCCATGCGTTCGGGTAGGCATATAAGGGTACGCTATAAACGCTGGTGCGAGTTTGTGAACCGTTCATGACGGGTTCGTAATACCCGGTTACTAGACCTGTTTCACTGCCTGCACTATTACGAATTTCATAAGCCTGAAAGTGATCTTCAAAATATTGACGAATAGCCTGAGAGTCCCTTGTAGAAACACCCGCAACTTGTGAGCAAACCTGGCGCCAATTCATTTCGCTATTGCGCTTGCGTAATGCTTCGCAACTTCTTAACCATGCAGGCCAAGCCTGTGATAA
The DNA here is from genome assembly GCF_018882125.1 of Polynucleobacter sp. AP-Melu-500A-A1. Lineage (GTDB taxonomy): Bacteria > Pseudomonadota > Gammaproteobacteria > Burkholderiales > Burkholderiaceae > Polynucleobacter. The sequence goes on along the minus strand of NZ_JACVOZ010000001.1, from coordinate 388,538 downwards.
ATCATCATCCCGCCATCCGGGGAGCGCACTCCAGGAAACGGCGCTAAAACTAGCTATGGGAGAACTGTAATTACTTGGGACCGCACCTGAGCTAGAACGGCTACCGGTGCCACGAGTAGGAGGAGTTGAACAACCCGCTATCAAACTTCCAGTGAGGATAGCGAATACACTGGTTGCTAAAGTTTGTTTTATTACCAGCGGTATAAATTTAAATATTGAAAACATGATTGCCAATTTACTCGATGAATACCCCATGCTGCTCTTTGTCCTTGAAGGCGCCATTGCATTAGGACTTTTGTTATTTATCGTCCTGTGGACAGGTAAAGGCAAAAAATAGCGTTTTAATGCAAGGTGCGAGGCATCACTAAGGCAAACTCAGGAATGGGTGCCTGAAAAAATTGCGCCTCTTCCGTCACACAAAAGTATTCACCACGCATTGTGCCGGCTGGAGTGGGCAATGTGGCCCAGCTGGTGTACTCAAATTGCTCTCCAGTCCGCAATAAGGGCTGCTGACCCACTACCCCCAATCCCCGAACCTCTTGGACCTCATTGTCCCCGTCTGTAATGAACCAATGGCGGGCTATCAGCTGAATACTGGCGGTACCAGTATTGCGAATAGTGACCGTATAGGCAAAGGCAAACTGGCGGTTATCTGGGTCAGATTGCTCTGGAAGGTACTGGGTCTTGACCGTAATGCTGATTTCATGGGGGTTCATGCACGAATTCTGCTCCATCCTAAGGCCAACTGCAAGCTAGAATCTAGGGATGGAAAGCCAAAAATCACCATCAAGTCCCCAATTTGTCATTGCTCCGTCTATTTTGTCGGCTGACTTTGCCTGCCTGGGCAAGGAAGTCCAAGATGTCTTAATGGCTGGGGCTGACTGGATTCACTTTGATGTGATGGACAACCACTATGTGCCCAACCTCACTATTGGCCCTTTAGTTTGTGAGGCAATTCGTCCGCATGCCTTAAAAAATGGCAAACCAGCAGTAATTGATGTTCATCTCATGATTGAACCAGTTGATCGAATTGTTCCGGACTTTGCTAAAGCCGGAGCCAATCTCATTAGCTTTCATCCAGAAGCAAGTCCTCACGTTAATAGGACGCTCAACCTTATTCGAGATCAAGGCTGTCAAGCAGGATTAGTTTTAAACCCTGCGACACCCTTAGATCATCTAGACCACACTCTTGATCTACTCGACTTAGTTTTACTAATGTCAGTCAACCCTGGTTTTGGTGGTCAGTCTTTTATTCCTAGCACTCTCAATAAAATTACTCAGGTGCGTGCACGTTTGGATCAATACCAAGCAGAAACTGGGCGTCATATTCGACTTGAAGTGGATGGCGGTATCAAGGTTGACAACATTGCCCAAGTTGCCCAAGCAGGCGCAGATACTTTTGTTGCTGGCTCAGCCATTTTTGGCCAAGATAGTTACACCTCTGTCATTGAGGCAATGCGAACAGCATTAGGAAAGTTGAGTAAAGCGTAATGCAGCGCGAAGAATTTAATGCCCTTGCTAAACAGGGCTTCAATCGCATTCCCTTGGTCAAGGAAGTGCTCGCTGATCTTGAAACACCCTTATCCCTCTATGTCAAGCTGACACAAGCATTCGGTAAAACCAATACCTATCTTTTGGAATCTGTTTTAGGTGGCGAACGTTTCGGACGCTTCTCCTTTATTGGACTTCCTGCTAAAACGATATTAAAAACTGTTGGCACGCCTTTAGCGCCTATAAATCAAGTGATCACGGATGGCAAAGTTGTCGAAACCAATACTGATAATCCGCTCGACTTTGTAGATGCTTACTTTAAACGTTTTAAGGTTTCGGTTGAAGCTGGCTTACCGCGCTTCTGCGGTGGTCTCGCTGGTTATTTTGGATATGACACTGTTCGCTATATTGAATCGCGTCTCGCCAAAAATACTTTGCCAGATGAGTTGGGTGTACCAGATATTCAATTAATGTTGACTGAAGAGTTGGCAGTGATTGACAACGTCGCTGGAAAAATTTATTTGATTGTTTATGCAGATCCAAGTAAGCCTGACAGCTTTGAGAGTACTCAAGCAAGATTAAAAGAGTTACTAGCTTGCCTGAACAAGCCAGTGAGCATGCCAGCATCATTGCCTAGCGCTAAGACTGAGTTAATCCGCAAATTTAAAGCGGAAGATTTCGAAAGTGCGGTGCTCAAAACCAAAGAATATATTTTGGCTGGTGATTGCATGCAGGTAGTCATAGGTCAGCGAATCAGCAAATCCTTTACAGATTCTCCATTGGCGCTCTATAGAGCTTTGCGCTCCCTCAATCCATCGCCTTATATGTATTTCTATGATTTTGGGGATATGCAAATTGTCGGATCCTCTCCAGAGATTTTGGTACGCCAAGAAAAACGTGCTACAGAAAAAATTGTGACCATTCGCCCGCTCGCAGGAACGCGTCCTCGCGGAGCAAATCCTGAAGAGGATGAGCGCCTTGCACAAGAGCTTTTGGCTGACCCCAAAGAAATAGCTGAGCACGTCATGTTGATTGATTTGGCACGCAATGACGTTGGTCGAATTGCCAAAACTGGCACAGTGAAGCTCACTGACTCCATGTCGATTGAAAAATACTCACATGTTCAACATATTGTGAGTTCAGTAGAAGGACATCTTTTAGACAATATGAGCAATATGGATGTATTACGCGCTACTTTTCCGGCAGGTACTCTCTCTGGGGCGCCCAAGATTCGTGCCATGGAAATCATTGACGAAATGGAAATTGTGAAACGCGGCGTTTATGGCGGCGCAGTAGGCTACCTCTCATTCTCAGGTGATATGGATGTCGCCATTGCTATCCGTACTGGGGTAATTCGGGATGGCATGCTTCACTCTCAGGCTGGTGCTGGGGTTGTTGCAGATTCTGACCCTAAGGCAGAATGGAAAGAAACTGAAGCCAAAGCACGCGCTGTCCTCACTGCAGCTGATTTAGTACAAGGAGGTCTTGATGCTCCTCATGATTGATAACTACGATTCGTTTACCTATAACCTCGTGCAATATTTTGCTGAACTGGGTGAAGAAGTAAAAGTATTTCGGAATGATGAAATTGCAGTGGAAGAGATTGCCAAGCTTAATCCTGCGCGCATCTGTATTTCTCCTGGCCCTTGTAGTCCGGCAGAAGCAGGTATTTCTGTTCAGACCATTAAACACTATGCAGGACAAATTCCTATTCTGGGGGTTTGCCTTGGACACCAAGCGATTGGTGAAGCCTTTGGGGGCAATATTATTCGTGCGCAAAAGGTCATGCATGGCAAGACGGATGATATCCATCACACTGGCGTAGGGGTTTTCAAGAACTTACCTAATCCATTTAAAGTGACCCGCTATCACTCCCTCGCGATCGAAAAGAGTTCATTACCTGCAGTGCTTGAAGTGACAGCCACTTCTTCAGATGGAGAAATTATGGCCGTACGTCATCGAGAGCTTGCAGTAGAGGGTGTGCAGTTTCATCCGGAATCCATTCTGTCGGAGCATGGTCACGCTCTACTCAAGAATTTTTTGCAAAATACATAAGTCAACGCACGATGTCCATTACCCCTCAAGAAGCCCTGCAACGGTGTATTGAACACCGCGAACTATTTCATGATGAGATGACGGCAATGATGCGCCTCATCATGAGCGGTGAAATGTCACCTGAATTAGTAGCAGGTCTCTTGGTTGCCTTGCGCACCAAAAAAGAAACCGTTGGCGAAATTGCCGCGGCTGCCCAAGTGATGCGGGAATTTGCAACTTCCGTTCATGTGGAAGATCGCACGCACCTGGTTGATGTTGTAGGCACTGGCGGCGATGGTGCCCATACCTTTAATATTTCAACTGCAGCCATGTTTGTTGCCGCAGCAGCTGGTGCCAAGATTGCTAAGCATGGCAATCGCAGCGTCAGTAGCAAATCAGGCAGTGCTGATGTTCTAGAGGCCTTAGGGGTCAATCTTGCCCTTTCAGCTGAGCAAGTAGCTAACTGCATCTCCACAGTAGGTGCTGGGTTTATGTTTGCACCGAACCATCATCCTGCCATGAAGAACGTTGTGCCTATTCGTAAGCAATTAGGTGTGCGCACTATTTTTAATATCTTGGGGCCACTTACCAACCCAGCTGATGCCAAGCGTATTCTGATGGGAGTTTTTCATGCAGACTTAGTCGGCATTCAAGCGCAGGTGCTGCAAGCACTAGGTATGGAACATGCTCTAGTAGTCTATGGTCTCGATGGTTTAGATGAAATTTCCCTTGAAGGTCCGACACTCGTTGGTGAGCTCAAAGACGGTGAAGTACGTGAATATGAGATCCATCCCAAAGACTTTGGGCTCAATACCGCCCTTAGCAGCAGCTTTAAAGTAGCCAATGCGGAAGAATCCAAGCGGATTGTTTTAGATGTTATTGACAATAAGCCTGGGCCAGCAAGTGACATCGTTTGTCTCAATGCCGGGGCTACGCTGTACGTTGCAGGTGTTGCCAAAGACATCGCAAGCGGTATCGCTCTTGCAAAAGATGCAATTAGCTCTGGTGCCGCTCGTCAAAAACTTGATACATTTATTGCTGCAACTCAATCTAAGTAATTATTCATGAGCGATATTCTCGACAAAATTGTTGCCACTAAAAAAGTAGAGATTGCGCAGATATCTAAGAAGATCTCTTTGGAAAATCAACGCGAAATAGCGCTTGCGAATAATCAAAATACTTTGCTGCAACCGCGCGGCTTTATTAACTCTATTAATCAAAAGATTACTTCTGGTAAAGCAGGTGTTATTACCGAAATTAAAAAAGCTAGTCCAAGCAAGGGCATCTTGCGTGAAAACTTTAATCCCGCAGAAATTGCCCGCTCCTATGAACAGCATAGCTCTGCCTGTCTATCCGTTTTAACCGATATGGAGTACTTTCAAGGTTGTAATGCATATTTGCAGGAAGCACGCGCTGCCTGCAAGATTCCTGTATTGCGCAAAGACTTTACGATCGATCCTTATCAAGTTTATGAAGCGCGTGCAATTGCAGCAGATGCTATTTTGCTGATTGTTGCCTGCCTTGAGCTCAATCAAATGAAAGAGCTTGAAGCATGCGCCCATGAATTAGGCTTAGATGTCTTGGTTGAAGTCCACAATGCTCCTGAACTTGAGCAAGCTCTTGAGTTAAAGACACCTTTACTCGGCATTAATAATCGCAATCTCAAGACTTTTGAGGTTACTTTACAGACGACTCTCTCACTGCTATCAATGGTGCCTAGTAATAAGACACTTGTAACCGAGTCAGGAATCTTAAATCGTGCAGATGTACAACTTATGCGCGATCACCAAGTCAATGCGTTTTTAGTGGGAGAAGCTTTTATGCGAGCCCAAGATCCTGGTGCTGCTCTTAGCGAGTTGTTTTTCTAGATCTTCTCAAAAGGTCGATGCCATACTTAATGATGGCAATCAGTAATACGGATCCCAAGATATCGCCTAGCATCATCACTAAAAAGTGATTGAATGTTCCGGCATCCTCAAGTCCCATAGTCGTGAACCACCACTGATGTAGGCCTGCACTCCATAAAGCATAAATCAGGATGCAAAAACCTAATTTTTGGAGACTAAGGTTGCTGAGATCTGGTTCAAGATGAATATTCTTGAAAACAAAAATTCTGGCTAGATAGGGAGCAAACCCTGATATCAAACCAATGCCGATGCAAGCTGTCAGACCCAAAGAGGGGTCACCATAACAACTAATCAGAAATGAGGAGATGGAGATACCAATAGCGCCAGGCAAGCCAAAAATTAGGGTCAGAAATAAACGAAGGCCTGCTGGCAAATAAATCCAATTAACCCCATCTGCAAAAACCAAGGAACTGGTTAACCAAGAATTGAGATAAAAAAGTGCGCCATATGCCAATGCGCACAAGGCAATTTCTATACACCACCCCGATGCAATTGATAGTGATTTTGTCATTCCTGACAGTATGGTTTATTTTTTCTATACGTGCATACAAGTACAGAACAAGTTTACTTAAGGGCTAATAGGGATATACTTGTAAGCACTAGCCCTAATGAAGTACTTCAGTGAACACGCAAAATGTCCATCAATAAAATCTCATACCTTCGCTTTCTCAATATGCTCGATGCGCTCGACCGTATGAATCTTGGTAAGAAACTCGACTGCACAGAAGAAAGCCTGCTCGATAAGATCATTCTGTCGTATCAGGCGAAAGAGTCTGTCTTGGTTGGGGATTTGATCTCACTCTCCGCGCTGGGCTCTCAAGCTACCTTACATGGCCGCTTAAAAAATCTCAATGCAATGGGCTATATCAAGATGGCTGCCAATGTTGATGGGCGCAAAAAAGAGGTTGTACCCACTAAGCTAGCGCTTAAGCGTTACGAAGAGATTTCTAAATGCCTAGAGAAGGCTGCAAAAGCTAGTTAATAAACCTTCTTTGCTCAATTTTTTCCGTAATAAAAAAGCCCTTCTAGTGAGGGCTTTTTTATTACGGAAGACTGGGTATTGATCTAGACATTGAATAAGAAGTTCAATACATCTCCGTCTTTAACAACATACTCCTTGCCTTCAGCGCGCATCTTGCCCGCCTCTTTGGCACCTGCTTCACCTTTGAACTGAATGAAGTCGTCATAAGAAATCGTCTGCGCCCGAATAAAGCCACGCTCAAAATCAGTATGAATAACTCCTGCTGCCTGTGGCGCCGTATCGCCCTGATGAATAGTCCAAGCGCGAACTTCTTTCACGCCTGCCGTAAAGTAGGTCTGTAAGCCCAGTAGCTTGTAGCCTGCACGAATAACACGATCTAATCCAGACTCCTCCATACCTAAGTCAGCTAAAAACTCAAGCTTATCCGCATCATCTAAATCGGCGATCTCAGCCTCGATTGCTGCGCAGACTGCCACTACTGGTGAACCTTCTTTAGCAGCATGCTGAATAACGGCCTCTAAATGGGGATTATTAGTAAAACCATCTTCCTTAACATTTGCGATATACATTGTCGGTTTTGCAGTGATTAAACAGAGTGGCTTTAAAAGGAGATTTTCTTCTTGACTCAGCTTCATGCTACGCACTGGTAGCGCCTGATCTAGATGGGCTTGTACCTTGGTCAATATAGCCACTAATGCTGAAGCTTCTTTATCATTGCCTGACTTTGCTGCCTTACTTGATCGTTGGAGTGTTTTTTCAACAGTCGTTAAATCAGACAAAGCCAATTCGGTATCAATCACAGCGATATCTGAAATAGGATCTATTTTTCCAGCAACGTGAATCACGTTAGGATCCTCAAAACAGCGAACTACATGGGTAATAGCATCTGTTTCACGGATATTAGCCAAAAATTGGTTACCCAGGCCCTCACCTTTCGAGGCACCAGCCACTAGACCCGCAATATCAACAAACTCGACAGCGGCCGGCAATATGCGTTCCGGAGTCACAATCTCAGCCAGAAAGGCTAAACGGGGGTCAGGAACCTCAACTACGCCCACATTAGGCTCGATCGTGCAGAAAGGATAGTTTTCCGCTGCGATTCCAGCCTTGGTAAGCGCATTAAAGAGAGTAGATTTGCCGACGTTAGGCAGGCCGACGATGCCACATTTCAAAGACATGTCTCCATTGTAAAGGGGCTTTATGAAGGGGCTTGTTTCGATATCATCAAGTTATGTCAGAAGTTCATTTAAAAACCCCCCTCCATTCAGGCCAAATTCGTTCAGTCGATGTGGCTGTAATCGGTGGCGGCATTGCTGGTAAAGCTTGCGCGCTTGGCCTAGCTCAACTCGGTTTTCAAACAGTGGAAATTGCGCCCGATTTAGGGGAAAGTGTTTCCAGCCCGCAAGGAAGTCAATGGGGCCAACGTATTTATGCCTTTTCTCCCAGCACTCAAAAGTTACTAGCCCATTTACAGATATGGGATGCACTTGACCATATTCGCTTGCAGCCAGTTCGAGATATGCGAATTTATGGAGATCGTGGCGAAAAAAATGACCAACTCCATCTTTCCGCATTCGAAGCAGGCACACCACAGTTAGCATGGATTGGAGAATCCAATTTAATTGAACATACGCTTGATCAAGCGTCACGCTTTCAAAATAAATTAGAGCGCATTACCAATGTCGTAGAAAAAATAGAGGTTGATGAAGCAGGTGCGACGCTGCACCTCAAGCATGGCACACCGATTCATGCTCAACTAGTAATTGCAGCTGATGGTGCAAATTCACCTATTCGCTCTGAAATCGGTATTACTGCTAGTGAAGAAAGTTATTCACAAAGTGCAGTTGTAGCAAATTGGATTTGTCACTATCCTCATTTAGAAACAGCCTTTCAGTGGTTCTTACCAGGCGGCGATATCGTCGCCATGCTGCCATTGCCAGGTAAGCAAGTATCCATGGTGTGGTCGACCTCTCCAGAAAATGCAGCAGAGTTATTAAAATTAGATCAATCACAATGGACTGAGAAATTTTCTTCGATTGCGAATGGTGCAATTAGAAAACAACTTGGAGAGCTCACACTTAACTCGACACCTGTATCCTTTCCATTAAGGAAAATTCGGGCGAACCGCTTTATTGGCCCCGAATCTTCTCCAAAGGTAGTCTTGATTGGCGATGCTGCCCACGTCATGCATCCGCTAGCAGGACAGGGCTTGAATCTTGGTCTGCGTGATGTTGCTGTATTGCTCAATATTCTTGGTAAACGGGAGTCATTCCGCACGCCAAGTGACCCTGTTCTTTTACGTCGCTATGAACGTCAGCGTCAGGGCGATACCGGTGCTCTGCTTTGGGTCACCGATAAGCTCAAGAAATTATTTTCCGCATCCAGTAAACCCGAGCGCCAACTCCGCAATTGGGGTCTTGGTCTTGTGAATAAAAGTCACTTTATAAAACAGCGCCTCATTGAGCGCGCCTTAGGAGATATTGATTTTGAATAAATTGTTATCAAGTTGTTTATTGGTATTTGTTACCCTGCTATACATGCCATTAGTACATGCGCAATCAGAGCAACAACTCAAAACCGATCTGCAAAAGAAATTGGGGGTTAATGCCAAAGTTCGTAGCGTCTCCCCTGCACCAGTTGCCGGCTTATATGAAGTATTGGTTGGTAACGACATCTTTTATACCGATAGCGCCGGTAAATATCTGATCCAAGGTGAGATTATTGAGCTCGCAACAGGTAAAAATATTACTGAGCAAAGACAGGCTGACCTTAATCGAATTAAATGGTCCGATCTTTCTCAAGCCAATGCTATCAAGACCGTGCGTGGCAATGGAAGCCGTCAGTTGGCAGTGTTTTCAGACCCCAACTGTGGCTACTGTAAACGCCTGGAAAAATCCCTTCAGCAGCTCGATAACGTCACTATCTACACTTACCTGATCCCCATTTTGTCTCCGGACTCAGCCCAGAAATCTAAACAAATTTGGTGCTCTGCTGATCCCTATAAATCCTATATTGATTGGATGATCAATGGCATCGCTCCCAGCGGTAAGAGTGATTGCATCAATCCTTTAGATAAAAATATGGCTTTTGCAAAGTCCTATGGAATCACTGGTACCCCCACTCTTTTCTTCACGGATGGCAGTCGTTTCCCAGGTGCCGTTCAGATCACGGATATCGAAAAGAAATTTAGCTCTCTTAAATAATCTCCATGAGTCAATCCGACCTACCTCAAATTCAATACACCGTATGGCCAGCTGAACTTCATGGCCATCGCTTTTTGGTCAAGCTGCATATTGCCAATCCTGATCCTGATGGACAAGTCTTACAGATGCCCGCATGGATTCCGGGAAGTTATTTAATTCGGGATTTCAGTAAGCAGATTGAATCTATTGAGGCTCATTCCGCAGGGGCTAATAGAAAAAAGTTATCTTTAGAACGAATTGATAACGATCAGTGGCGACTTCCTAAGGGGAGTGGTGCGGTAAATATTTTGACTACCGTCTACGCTTTTGATTCTTCAGTTCGGGCGGCTTATCTTGACACTGAGCGTGCTTTCTTCAATGCAAGCAGCCTATGCTTGGCAGTAAAAGGTCAAGAGTATTTACCCTGCTCCCTTGCCATTGTTGCGCCTGAAGCTGCGTCTGCTGATCACTGGTCTGTACAAACGAGCATGCGGGCCGTGAAAACGGATGCGCAAGGCTTTGGTTTTTATCTTGCACAAAATTATGACGACCTCTTGGATCACCCTGTTGCGATGGGTGAATTTCAATTAGTGAGCTGGAAATCCCAAGGTGTGCCACACCGTATGGCTATTCAAGGATGTACGAATCCGATCGAAATCAGCCGCCTTGCCGATGATCTGCAAGCCATTTGTTCATCTACTATTGCGTTGTTTGAGCCCAAAACAAAACAGGCACCATTTAATGGTTATTTATTTTTAGTCAATGCAGTACTCAATGGCTATGGTGGCCTTGAACATCGCAATAGCACTGCTTTGTTATGTCGTCGCGATCAAATTCCACAAGAGAGGGTGCTCTTCGAAGAAAATGCTTATCGTGAATTTTTAGGTTTGTGCAGTCATGAGTACTTTCATGCATGGCTAGTGAAGCGCATTCAACCGAAGGCTTTCCAGCCATACCAACTCGATCGTAGAAACCACACTCGCCTTCTTTGGCTGTTTGAAGGCTTTACCAGTTACTACGATGATCTCCAACTGTTCCGCAGCAAACGGATTGATCTCAAAACCTATCTCAAATTAGTTTCTGATAATTGGAATGGGATTTTGCGCGGTCCTGGCAGGCAGAAACAAAGCCTAGCAGATAGCTCCTTTGATGCCTGGACTAAGTATTACCAAGCCGATGAAAACACCCCAAATGCTGTCGTGAGTTATTACGGAAAAGGCGCTTTACTTGCTTTGGGATTGGACTTGCAAATTCGAGCGTTCTCAAAAAATAGAAAATCTTTAGACGATCTCATGCGCCTAATTTGGCAAAAGCATGGCATTACCTTAGATGGCATAGCTGAAGATGGATTAGATGAGTTGATCTTCACATTACTCGGTGGAGGATTTACTAAAACCTGGAATGAGATCAAATCTAAGTATATTTTTGGCACAGAAGACATTCCGATTCAGAAATGGATTAGCTCAAAACTAATTGCTGTTAAAGCCAAGCCACAAACCAAACTAGAAAAGCTGAAGTTGCAATTTGGCATACGCTATACAGAATCTAGCGGCTGGCTTAAAGTCACTAATGTCTTAGATGGAGGGCTAGCCCAATCTGCAGGCCTTGCAACTGGAGACCTTTTAGCCAGTATTAATGGTCAACGCATTACCAATACCCGATGGGATAAGATTCTTGGCAGTCTGCATGAGGGCCAAAGCATGAATATCTGCTTTTATCGAGATGATTTGATGCATGAGCGCATGGCTCTGCTTCAGGATAGTCAATTACCCGCTCAATATGAACTGAGTTCAACGAGCAAATCTCCTTAAACTGAATGCACTCTTTTTCTGAAAAAGATATTCCACTAGATTGGCGAGAGTTGCTTGGTGATTATCTTCATTCAAGCGCATGGAGTGTATTAAAAAATAATTTACAGACCGTTTTAGATCAAGGAGTGGCGCTCGTACGGCCAGCGCCTGAAGACTTTTTCAAGGCCTTGCAATTAACACCTGTACATTCGGTAAAAGTTGTCATCTTGGGTCAAGATCCCTATCACTCACCAGGACTGGCACAGGGCTTAGCGTTTTCAATTCCTGCTGACATTCCAAGTAATTCGCGTGCATTTCCGAGTTCACTTCGTAATATGAGTAAAGCACTTGCGCTTGAACACTTTGGTGCTCTTCCTAATGGCGATTTACATCACTGGGCTCAGCAAGGCGTGCTACTTCTCAATACTGCGCTCAGTGTGAAATTAGGTGAAGCAGGAAGCCATGCCAATTTAGGATGGAAAAGTCTAATCGATCCGTTGATTTGCAAGTTAGCGCTGCAAAAACCTAATCTCGTATGGATGCTTTGGGGCGGACACGCCCAATCAAAGTTAGCGTTGATCGCTAATACTTCGAACCAGCTCATCTTGCAATCGTCACATCCTTCGGGTTTAGGTGTCTATAAAACGGATAAGCCTTTTTTAGAGCCCGGTGGTCAAAAAAGCTGTGGCCACTTTAGCAAAACCAATGCATGGTTAGAGGCACATGGAAAACCAGCCATTCAGTGGATCGAAAATCGCAGTGACTCTCATCAAATCAATCTTATTTAATGTAAGTCTTTAAATAGGGCTTACATAGAATCTGTCCCTGAAGTTAAAATGTTACATGTAACAATTACTAGGGATAAGGCAGATGCCCTCCAATACAGCCAAAAGAGTACAAAAACACCGCCTTGCCCTGCGCGCAGCAGGACTTAGACCGGTTCAAATTTGGGTTCCAGATACACGTTCAACAGGGTTTGTTGAAGAATGTCGCCGTCAGTCTGCTTTAGCTGCTCAATCTGATCGTGAAGACCATGAGCTAATGGCCTTTATAGATCTTGCTCTATCTGATTTACAGGACTTATGAAGCGCGGCTCAATAGTGACTATCGCTCTACAGGGAGATTTTGGCAAACCAAGGCCTGCTTTAGTCCTCCAGTCAGATGTATTCAATGACATTCACGAAACGATTACGGTTGCATTAATTTCCAGCAGATTAATTCAGGGGCCGATTTTCCGCCTTGATATTGCCCCAAGCGAGTTAAATGGCCTATCAAAAGATAGTCAAATTCAGATGGACAAAATCATGAGTATTAAAAAAGAAAAGATTGGTACGGTCATTGGGGAAATAGAAGAATCGCTATTAGTTCGAGTCAACCGAGCTCTAGCGCTTTGGCTTGGATTAGTATAGTTGCGAACTACTTAGCCAAAGCCGTAAAGACACACCCCACCAAACAAGACGCAAATATAGCGCTCACCCACTCGAGCATCTGCCCAGACTGAAAAAGCCCGAAGTATTGACCTAAATAAGAGCTGGCTGCTGCTGCAATAAAGCCTAAGAAGCTTGCCAGGATGAACTTACCTAGCTTTGGTGTACTAGAGCTACCGGGATAAAAAATCCAAGCTGAGGCACCAGATACCCCGCCAATTAGCAGAAAAGCCAAAAACCCCATCGTTACCCCCATTAATAGTGTCATCAAATCTATAATCCCCATTATGAAGTTGTTGACACTCGGCATCAATCATCACACAGCGCCGGTCGCCATTCGGGAAAAAGTCGCCTTTGACCCTGAATTTCTTCAAGAAGCGTTGCACGATCTTCGCCAACACCTTGTTGGCGAGAATCAGGCTGGCCTGCCCGAGGCAACTATTTTGTCAACTTGCAATCGGACCGAAGTCTATTGCGCCGCGAATGACGCCAGCGCTGAGAGTCTATTACACGAAGTTACTTTTGATTGGTTAGCCAAAACACAACGGCTAGCCCCCAGCAGCCTTGAGCCCCATATTTATTCCCTACCCCAATCAGATGCCGTACGTCACGCTTTTAGGGTGGCTTGCGGTTTGGATTCGATGGTGATTGGTGAAACCCAAATCTTGGGCCAAATGAAAGATGCAGTACGTACTGCTAATAATGCAGGGGTACTAGGCACTTACCTCAATCAACTCTTTCAGAAAACGTTTGCCGTAGCTAAAGAGGTTCGTGGCTCAACAGAGATTGGCGCACATTCTATTTCCATGGCTGCTGCATCTGTGCGTCTATCCGAACGTATCTTCGAAAAAATTTCTGATCAGCGTATTTTATTCATTGGGGCTGGTGACATGATCAGCTTGTGCGCAACTCACTTTGTGGCACGTAAACCCAAAAATGTCGCGATTGCTAACCGCACAATTGAACGGGGTCAAGAGCTTGCAGACTCTATTTCTGATCAAGATGTACAGACTGAATCCTTTAGACTATCTGACCTACCTGGGCGCCTGCATGAATTCGACATCATTATTTCGAGCACCGCCTCCTCACTCCCTATCATCGGCCTGGGCATGGTTGAAAGTGCCCTGAAATTACGTCGCCGTAAACCCATGGTCATGATTGACTTGGCTGTACCGCGTGACTTTGAGCCAGAGATCTCCAGATTAGCTGACGTGTATCTTTATACCGTAGATGATCTAGGAGTCATGATTCAGACTGGCGCCAATTTACGTCAAGCTGCTGTTAGCCAAGCAGAAGCCATCATCGAGGACCGGGTTGGTAATTTTATGCACTGGATGCAAGGTCGTAATGCTGTGCCCATTATTCAGGATATACAGCAGCAAGGCGAATACTTAAGACAACTTGAGCTGGAGCGCGCCATGAAACGCTTAATGCGCGGAGACGACCCACAAGAAGTATTGAACGCGATGGCACAAGGCCTGACCAATAAATTTTTGCATGGCTCTCTTCATGCATTGCAGCACTCGAATGGCGCTGAGCGTGATGCTCTGATGAAGTTGTTACCCAAGTTATTTGCCACGCACTCCAAGCCAGAAGATCATTAAATGAAGCCCAGCATGCGGGCTAAGCTAGATTACCTAGATACACGCTTAGCCGAACTTAATTCCCTGTTGACCTCCGAAGAAGCAACCAAAGATATGGATGCCTATCGGAAACTCACACGCGAGCATTCTGATATTGCCACAGTGGTTGAGCAATTTGGTCTATATAAGCAAGCAGAAGCAGATGCCCAGGCAGCTGAAGAAATGCGCAAAGATCCAGAGATGAAAGACTTTGCAGATGATGAGGCAAAACAAGCTGCCACTACGATGGAAGAGCTAGAGGGTGCCCTACAAAAGCTGCTACTTCCAAAAGATGTAAATGATGAACGTAACGTCTTTCTAGAAATTCGTGCTGGTACTGGTGGTGATGAAAGCGCCCTATTTGCTGGGGACTTATTGCGCATGTATACCCGCTTTGCTGAACGCCAAGGTTGGAAAGTAGAAATCGTCAGTGCTGCTGAATCGGATTTAGGTGGTTATAAAGAGGTTGTTCTACGCTTAGTAGGGCAATCGGTCTACTCACGACTCAAATTTGAGTCTGGTGGACATCGTGTACAGCGCGTTCCCCAAACTGAAACCCAAGGGCGTATCCATACTTCTGCGTGCACTGTTGCAGTAATGCCCGAGGCTGATGAACTAGAGGCCGTCAAAATTAATCCAGCAGAACTACGAATCGACACTTTTAGGGCCTCTGGCGCTGGCGGTCAGCATATTAATAAAACAGATTCTGCTGTACGTATTACGCATTTACCCACCGGCACTGTCGTTGAGTGTCAAGATGATCGCAGTCAACATCGAAATCGTGAACAAGCGATGAAGGTATTGGTATCCCGCATCATGGATGCTCGTGAACGCGAAAAACATCAATTGGAAGCCCAAACTAGAAAATCGCTAGTTGGTAGCGGTGATCGTAGTGATCGAATTCGTACTTACAATTTCCCGCAGGGGCGCATCACCGATCATCGCATCAATCTGACCCTGTATAAAATTGATGCGATGATGGATGGTGACATTGATGATCTTTGTAATGCACTAGCATCCGAACACCAAGCAGAATTACTCGCTGCCCTTGGCGATAGCTAAAAATGAATGATGGCTGATTTTTCCTTGCGCGACTTATTGCGCAACTCTACCCTTCCTCAAAGTGAGGCGCGCCTCCTGTTAGGCCATGTAATCGAGCAACATTACCAACTGCCTCGTTCTGCCCTGATATCTCAAGATGATATGAAGCTCAGTGAGAATGCGCTTACTGACTGGAAGCTGCTTGAAAATAAGCGCCTAAATGGCGAGCCCATTGCCTATCTTGTAGGTAAGAAAGGCTTTCATAATATTGAATTATTAGTGAGACCGGGCGCCTTAATTCCTCGCCCAGAAACAGAATTATTAGTAGAAATTGGTCTTCGTGAAATCACTCGGCTTGGTGGAAAAGCCAAGCTATTGGATTTAGGCACTGGCTCAGGAGCAATTGCGCTAGCAGTGGCGAAGGCTGCTCCTCACTCGCTAGTGATAGCTACTGATCAGTCTCCAGAAGCATTAGCAATTGCAAAAACGAATGCCAAGCATTTACATTTAGAGGCACAAGTCCAATTCTTTCAAGGTAGTTGGTATGAGGCAATCGGTAAAGATGCCATCTTTGATCTCATCTTAAGCAACCCACCCTATATTGAAAGCGGCGATCCTCACTTAAACCAAGGCGACCTTCGCTTTGAACCTCTTGAAGCATTAACGGATCAATCAAATGGCCTAAGCTGCCTAGAAGTCATCATCACTCAGGCCACATCCTTCTTAAAACCTCACGGCTTAATTGCTGTCGAGCATGGCTTTGACCAGTCCGATGCCGTGCTCAAGCTCATGCGAACTGCTGGTTTGAGGGATATTCAAACCCATCTGGATTTAGCAGGCCATCACCGGGTAGCTTCAGGCCGGAAATAAAGCTTTGAATAACCCTTTTTGGGATAAAGTCTTAAAATTGGGTATGCGTTGATTTATAAAGACGCGTTAATCAAAATACTGCTCTTCTGGAAAGAAATTATGGATACACAAGCTCAAATTAAAGAAATCGTGACAAGCCATCCTGTGGTTTTATTTATGAAAGGTACTGCCCAGTTCCCCCAGTGTGGATTTTCAGGAAATGCCATCAATATCCTCCGTGCGAGCGGTGTTGATAAGTTGCATACCGTAAACGTATTAGAGAATGAAGCCATTCGCCAAGGCGTCAAGCAATTTGCGAACTGGCCAACCATCCCTCAGCTCTATATCAACGGGGAATTTATTGGTGGCTCTGACATCATTACTGAAATGTTTGAATCAGGTGAATTGCAAAAGTTAGTACAAGCTTAATTTTTGCATTGCCGCTGTGACTTTTGATCTAAGCTCTCTACTACTATTTGGCCTACCATTTGGATTTTGTGTAGGCCTTTTAGTTTATGCGCTGAATTTACGCTCAGCCCTTGCGCGCACTGAACTACAAGTACAAACAGAATCTGCTATAGCTATTAGCTTGCGCTCCGAGCGCGATCAAGCACTACAAAATGCTATTCGCTTAGAGGCAGAATTAGACTCTGAACGCAAGCAAGGCTTGGGCAGAATTGAATCACTTAATGAAGCTAAAGAAGCATTGACTAGTCAATTTAAAAACTTAGCCAATGAAATCCTGGAAGATAAATCCAAGCGCTTCACTGAACAAAATGCTGCCAGCTTAGATGCTCTACTCAAGCCTCTACAAACAAAATTGACGGAATTTAAAGAGCAAGTCAGCACTTCTTATGGCAATGAAGCTAGAGAACGATTTGCTCTCAAAAGCGAGATTGAGCGTCTTGCCAATCTCAATCTGCGCATGTCTGATGAAACACGCTCTTTGACTCAAGCCTTAAAAGGCGACTCTAAAGTTCAGGGTAACTGGGGCGAATTGGTTTTAGAGTCTATTTTGGAATCTTCGGGCTTGCGCAAAGGTGAAGAATACTTAGTACAAGATAGTCATACCCAAATCGATGGATCCCGTCTTCAGCCTGACGTTGTCGTAAAACTTCCTGAAGGTAGAAGCCTGGTGGTCGATAGCAAAGTCTCTATTACCGCCTATGCAAGGCATGCAGAATCTACTGACCCCGCAGTAGCAGAGCAGGAGCTGGCAGCCCATATTCAATCTATTCGTCAGCATATCCAAGGCCTCTCTGGAAAGAACTACAGCTCCTTGTATGGCATTGGCTCTGTGGACTTTGTTTTGATGTTTGTACCCATCGAGCCAGCATTCTTGTTAGCACTAAAGACGGCGCCCAACCTCTATCAAGAGGCTCTGGCAAAGAATATTGTGCTGGTTTGTCCAAGCACTTTAATGGCTACCTTGCGGACCGTTGCCCACCTGTGGAGGCAAGATCACCAAAACCGCAATGCATTAGAAATCGCCAAACAATGTGGCAATCTCTACGATAAGTTTGTTGGCTTTGTAGATGACCTAGAGAAACTAGGCCAACGTTTGGATCAAGCACAAACCAGTTATCACGATGCCTTTAATAAACTCAAGAGCGGCAAAGGTAATCTTATTCGCTCAGCTGAGAAAGTTCGCGAGCTAGGCGTTAAGCCCAGCAAGAATTTATCTGTACCTTTGATCGAATCAGCAGCAGATCCAGAATAAAACTCTCGCTTGAGTAAAACAAAAACCCCGCCTAGTTCGCACTAAGCGGGGTTTTCTTTTAAGAGTATTACTTAACTACAAATCACTTATAAAAGTGAATTAAGCAGTTTTACGGCTACGTGATGCAGGTGTAGCAGCTTTCTTCACTTGAGCGATCTGACCTTGAACAGCGTCGATTGCTTGGTCAGCAGTTTTTTCTGCAGTTGAAAATGCTTCTTTGCTAGCAGCGCGGAACTGCTCGAAACCTTGCAATGCACTACCGTATACAGTTTTGAAAGAGGATACAAATACATCAGAACCTGCAGGTGCGTTAGCAGCTACAGTGTTGATCCAGTCTTGGAAACCATTTTGTAAATGATCGATGCTTGCATCAACAACGTTTGCAAATTCTTTATTACCATCACGCAATACTTTAGATACTTTCTTTTGATATGCAGCAGCTTGATTGCCAGCAGCTTGCAAAGATTCAGCGCTCAAAAGTTCATTAACTTGTTTTGGGTCTTTAGCAGTCAACACTTGTTGAATACCGTCTTGAGCATTTACCAATGCATCTTTAGAAGCAGCGTAATTCAATTCAGCCAATTTCTGAGCATTTTCTAAAGCAGCTTCGCTTAAAGAAAAAGAAGTCTCGAGACCTTTGCTGTTCATTTGGGACAATTTAGCGGTGATTTGATCTTGGTTCATGTATTTCTCCAGTAATTAAGTGGTACAACTAGTCAATTAAGTGCATTTAAGGAGAATTCATGTACCTTAAATATTGCACTGCACCATGAAACTTTAACTGAAGCAATATGACAATGCAAGAACTTTTTGCTGCTATGCAATATATATTTACTAATAAAGTATTAAATTGAATAAAATCAGTAACTTACAATCAATAAATTCTGCACATTCTTACCGAAAAGTAGCTGTAGCAGCCTGTTTTGGTACTTTTTTAGAGTGGTATGACTTTTTAACCTTTGCTACTTTGGCAGTGATTTTTGGGCCTTTATTCTTTCCCTCTAGTGATCCCAATGCCGGCCTGCTGGCCAGCCTAGCAACATTTGGGGTTGGAATGGTAGTGCGGCCCATTGGAGCAGCTCTATTTGGCTCTATGGGCGACCGTATTGGCCGTAAGCCTGTCTTTATGATCACGATTGCCCTGATGGGGCTGGCCACTGTCAGCGTGGGCTTTTTGCCCAGTTATGCCCAGATTGGTATTTGGGCTCCAATCTTGTTAGTGAGCTTACGTCTCATGCAAGGACTGTCTGCTGGTGGTGAAATTGGTGGAAGCGCAGTGTATTTAACAGAACATGCCGGTGATCAATATCGGGGATTTAAAACTAGCTTTTTGCAATTGATGGGGCCATTGGGTATTTTATTTTCTACCCTGCAAATTGCCCTCTTGCGCCACTACCTCACTAACGAAGAATTTTTATCGTGGGGATGGCGCGTGCCCTTTTGGGTTTCCATTGTGCTGCTGATCATTGCTGTTAAAGCACGCATGGCATTAGAAGAAACGCCTGTATTCCTTGAGCTGAACAAGAGTAATGAGAGAGTAAAAAATTCTTTGTTACACAACTTCAAAGACGCGCATACCCGTAAGCGCATGTTCTTACTCTTCTTTTGCATTTCTGCTGGTGGAGCAGTGCTCTTCTTTTCAGTACAGGTGTATACAGCCATCTTTCTCAAAACTTCAGTGAAGCTTGCGCCGCAGCTTGTTGATGAGCTCAGCATTTATGCAACCTTAGCCCTATTTCCTTTAACGCTATTTGCAGGCTGGTTATCTGACAAGATTGGCCGAAAGCCAGTTGTGGTGAGTGGCTTATTTCTGGGAGCAATCTGTATTCATCCAGCCTATCAACTGCTGATGCAATTTGGGCAAACATCCAATCTCATCATGATTGTGCTGGTACTCACCTGCCTATCGCTTGCTCTAGCCCTGGTAGTAGGCCCACAAACTGCGCTGCTAGCTGAACTCTTTCCAGCCAAGACCAGAAACAGTGCTGCCACCTTTCCACACAATCTGGCAGCAGGATGGATTGGTGGCTTATTACCTCTGATCGTGACATGGCTCAATCAAACATGGGGCAGTGATGTCGCCGGTCTTTGGTACCCGACTATCTTCTTAGCGTGTGGAGCGATTGTTGCCCTGCTTTATCTACCGGAAACGCATAAGACAAACTTACATCACTAATTCAAAGCAAATCTCGCTCAATGCACATCATTACTAAACAAGTCTTATACATTCTCATGTTGATGCTTTCAGGATGGGGCTACGCACAACCAAATCCCCAATCTATCGAATTAGCAAAAATAGTACCTATAGCTGATGTTCACATGCATACGTATCGGCAAAACCCGCGCTCAGCTAAATGGTGGCGGGAAATGATGGATGCCAATGGGGTAATGTGGGGTGGCGCAGTTGGTGACTATCGAGAAGATGTACAGGCTGAGCTAGGGAATAGATATATTCCAGCTGTTGGTCAACCAGAATTCTTTAAGGTATTTTTTAAAGATGGTAGAAGTGGACTAATTGATCCCGAGAATGAAACCTTTAAGGATCTATACGCTCGCTCAGAAATACTATTTAAAGAAGGAAAAATTAAAGGTTTTGGTGAATTTCATACCGACAATCATTCAAGTGGCCCTCCAAGAATTCGCCGCAGCATCAGAACTGATAATCCGGCCATGCGTAAGTTTTATGAAATCGCCAATCGATATGGAGGCTTCGTGCAAATCCATGCGGAGTTTGATGGCGATTTTGAAAAAGATATCCTAAATTTATCCACCGACTTTCCAAATACCACTACAGTGCTTTCTCACTGCCTTAGCACAAAAGATACAGATAACCCGGCTGCCATACTGAGCAAACGTAAGAATATCGTCTGTGAATTATCAAGCCTGGGAGCGGTCCATGTAAATCTTCTCAATATCCCCAGATCACCGCACGCATTTGATTCGGGTGGCCTGTATCGCAATTGGATAAAGTTCATCGAAACATATCCAGACCAAGTATTGTTAGGCTCAGATCCTTGCTGCGGAATTGATGCAGCCTATTCTGAAATCATTGCTGAATTGAGAGGCAATGTTTTGCCTTATCTCTCTCCAGTAACAATGGAAAAAGTAGCCAATAAGAATGCTATACGCATCTTTTCGCTCAAAAAATAACTTGGGAAGTAGCCCTAAAGAAAAAGGCTTCTAAGTTTATTAACCTAGAAGCCTTTTGATTTTGGTGCCCCTTGTCCGACTCGAACAGACCACCTACTGATTACAAATCAGTTGCTCTACCAGATGAGCTAAAGGGGCAATGACAATATTTTAGCCTATTTCACAATCCTTAAGGATGGTCTTGGGGTTGTGGGCTTTTCAGGAGCCTGATCTTTTGAATCTGCCACGTGTAAATCGCGAGCTTGCGCAGGATCAAAGGGAAATGACATCCCTTGGCCATTTTCCCGAGCGTAAATTGCCAGTACATGGCTTACCGGCACCATGATCTTTCTTGGAATACCACCAAATCTTGCCTGAAAACTGATCCAGTCATTTTCCAGTTGGAGCTGATGGCATGCCTCAAGAGAGAGGTTTAAAACAATCTCATTATTCTTTACAAACTCCATAGGCACTTCTACCCTAGCATCCACAAAAACAGCAATGAAGGGAGTAAAACCAAAATCCGTGCACCACTGATGTAGGGCACGGATTAGATAGGGTTTATTACTTGGAACGTCAGACATGCTGAACTGTGATGAACCGCTTTAATTGCTTAGCGGCGCATCACCTTTTCAGAAGGTGTTAATGCTTCGATATAAGCAGGTCGGCTAAAAATACGCTCAGCGTATTTCAGTAGAGCAGCAGCATTACGAGACAGATCAATGCCATAGTGCTCAAGACGCCATAACAATGGTGCAATCGCTACGTCTAACATTGAAAACTCATCGCCCAACATGTACTTATTCTTAACAAAAATAGGCGCAAGCTGAGTCAAACGATCACGAATAGCTAAACGTGCTTTCTCATGGGTCTTTTCAGCAGCTTTGCCTTTTTCATTTTCCAATGCTGCAACATGCACAAACAACTCTTTCTCAAAATTAAAGAGAAAGAGACGTGCGCGTGCGCGTGCAACAGGATCAGGCGGCATCAATTGTGGATGAGGAAAACGCTCGTCAATATATTCATTGATGATGTTTGATTCATACAAAATGAGATCGCGCTCAACCAAAATTGGAACTTGGCCATAAGGGTTCATTACCGAGATGTCTTCTGGCTTGTTAAACAAGTCCACATCACGGATCTCAAAATCCATGCCTTTTTCGAAAAGCACCAAACGGCAGCGTTGCGAGAATGGGCAATTAGTACCCGAGTACAACACCATCATAAATTTATTTCCTTAAATTTCTACTTCAATACAACAAACGCACAACAAACAGCGGCTTTAATATCTTCTAATGCTGGGCGTCAACTCTGGCGCCCGTACTTTGCTTTAGTGAATATCTTTCCAATACGCTTTATTCAAGCGCCATGCAAAGAGGGTAAAGAGTGCCAAGAACAAGAGCACTATAACGCCAAGGCGTTTACGCTCCAGTTGAACTGGCTCAGCCATCCAAGACAAGAAGGCAACCAAATCAGCAATGTTATCGTCATACTCTTGCGGCTTCATGGTGCCTGGGGTAAGTTGCTCAAAGCCTACGAATACTTTTTCTGTTCTACTCTCGTCATGCGGGTCTTTACGATCCTCAAACTTAGCAGCACGCTCACCCTGCAGCTGCCAAAGTACGTGTGGCATACCTACGTTTGGATATACCAAGTTATTCCATCCCGTTGGACGATCATCATCTTTATAAAAAGTACGGAAGTAGGTATAAAGCCAATCTGTGCCACGAGCACGTGCCTCAACCGATAAATCCGGTGGGACTTTACCAAACCATACCTTAGCATCCTTAGGTGACATCGAGACAGTCATCAAATCACCCACTTTTGCATCTGTCAAAATCAAATTATCTTTAATTTGCTCATCTGTTAAGCCAATATCGCGCAAACGGTTATAACGCATGCTGGCAGCAGCATGGCAGTTCAAGCAATAATTCACAAAAATCTTGGCGCCATTTTGTAAAGACGCATTGCTATTTACGCGATCTGGTGCTTTATCCAATGGGAAGCCACCTTCATTGGCATTGGCATTTAAGCCAAAACCAAGAGCAGCAACCAAAACGGTTGCTTGGCAGAGGCCCATCAAAGTTTGCAAAATTCGTTTCATACTAGTTCCTAATTTCTCTTTGCTGATATCTCAGGCTTAAATTAATGGGACTCAAAAGTAACGCGTGTTGGGACTGGCTTGAAAGTACCAAGCTTGCTCCAGAACGGCATTGCCAAGAAGAAGCCCAGATAATAAATAGTGCAAATCTGAGAAATCTTTTCAAATGTTGGGGATGGTGGCTGAATACCCAAGTAACCCAAAATCACAAAGGTCACGACAAAGATGCCGTAAATATATTTATGAAACTGTGGACGATAGCGAATCGACTTCACAGGCGAGTAATCAAGCCATGGCAAGAAGAATAGGATCACCACTGAACCGCCCATGATCACAACACCCCAAAATTTCGCATCCAAAACATAGAAGCCGCCAGCCAATACAAGGGCAATAGCAACGCATGCGCCTTTGACTTTGAGGTCTTTAGTGTTCCAAGCAAACATCCCCAAAATCACTGCCAAGAAAATCCATAAGGGCAATAGGAAGTTAGTGGTAGTTGCCCGCAACATCGAGTAGAACGGCGTGAAATACCAAACCGGTGCAATATGCGTTGGCGTTACAAATGGATTTGCTGGTATGAAGTTATTGGCCTCTAAGAAATATCCGCCCATTTCCGGGGCAAAGAATACGATTGCAGCAAAAATAATCAAGAAACCACCGAGATACATCACGTCATGAACGCTGTAAAAAGGATGGAATGGAATGCCATCCAAAGGAATCCCTTTAGCATCAACCGTATTTTTAATCTCAACACCGTCTGGATTATTTGAGCCAACTTCATGCAAGGCAAGAATATGGGCAGCAACTAAACCAATCAACACCAATGGAATTGCAATCACGTGGAATGCAAAGAAACGGTTTAGGGTTGCATCACCAACCACATAGTCACCGCGCAGCCACAAAGAAAGGTCTGGGCCAATGAATGGGATTGCGGAGAACAAGTTCACGATTACTTGTGCGCCCCAATAGGACATTTGTCCCCATGGCAGCAAGTAACCAAAGAAGGCCTCGCCCATCAAGCACAAGAAGATTGCACATCCAAAAATCCAAATCAATTCGCGTGGCTTGCGATAGGAACCGTAGATCAATCCGCGGAACATATGCATGTATACAACGACGAAGAACATGGAAGCGCCAGTGGAGTGCATGTAGCGTATAAGCCATCCGAAAGGAACCTCACGCATGATGTATTCAACTGACTCAAATGCTTTGGCAGCATCTGGCTTATAGTTCATGACCAAGAAAATACCGGTAATAATCTGAATAGCCAAAACAACAATAGCTAGCGCTCCAAAAATATAGAAAAAATTCAGATTCTTTGGAGCGTAATACTCGCTCATGTGACGTTTAAATGCGTCTGTAACAGGCAAACGTGAATCAACCCATGCCATTAGCTTTTCTGCTGAAGATGCGTTTGCTGGAACTTCTTTTTCGTGAAATGCCATTTATCTCTCCTTAGGCTTTCTTATCATCGCCAACGAGAATCTTGGTATCACTCAAATACATGTGTGGCGGCACTTCAAGATTGTCTGGGGCTGGTTTATTTTTGTAGACACGGCCTGCCATGTCGAAGGTGGAGCCATGGCATGGGCAAAGATAGCCACCTGGCCAAGTATTAGGTAATGAAGGCTGCGCACCAGCCTCGAATTTAGGCGTTGGAGAGCATCCCAAGTGGGTACAAATACCCACTACTACAAAATACTCAGGCTTGATTGAGCGCCATTGGTTTTGGGCGTAAGGAGGCGTATATTGAGCCGGGTCACGCAGTGAATTTGGATCAGCTAATTCACCATCAATTTTTGATAATTCTGCGACCTGCTCTGGGGTGCGACGCACAACCCATACAGGCTTACCGCGCCATTCAACCATGCGCATTTCATCTGGTTTCATACCAGTAATATCAACTTCAACAGCTGCTCCAGCAGCCTTAGCACGCTCGGAGGGCTCAAAACTGTCCACAAAAGGGTAAAGGGCTGCAGCTGCGCCTACGCCACCAACTGCCGATGTGGCGATCAGCCATTTACGGCGATCTTTGTCCATACTGGGCTTGTCACTCATTTACAAATTCCTAAAAGGGTATTTATGGGTAGAAATTGCTTAAAGGTAGGATTTTAAAGTAAAAAGTGGGGTAAGCAAGAAAGTTATGGGGTTAATCTTTGGTTAATCCGTTTACAGACAAAAAGGAAGGTAATTATGGGTGTTTTAAAGGAGTTTCGCGACTTTGCCGTCAAGGGCAATGTGATTGATTTGGCAGTTGGCGTGATTATTGGTGGGGCTTTTGGAAAAATTGTCGATTCCCTGGTAAATGACATCGTTATGCCGGTCATTTCTACCCTTTTGGGTGGTCATATTGACTTTACCAACCTCTTTATTGTCCTTGGTCGAATTCCTGAGGGTGTCCCTAGAACCTTCGATGCCCTCAAAAAGGCTGGGGTTCCTATTTTTGCCTATGGCAATTTCATTACCATTTCGATCAATTTCATTATCTTGGCTTTTGTCATTTTTCAAATGATCAAAATCGTCAATAAAATTCGGATCATCGACGCACCGCCTGCACCACCAACGCCGGAAGATATTGTGTTGTTGCGTGAAATTCGCGATAGCTTGAAAAAATAAATTATGTTTAATCGGCTTTGGATTCTATTTGCACAAGTAGTCACCATTTTTCTGGCTGCCTGGTTTATCGTGATGATTCTCAAACCAAGTTGGCTTTATGGCATACAGAGCAGTACTCTTGTCGATAGCATTACCTTAAGAGAAGGCGCATATGACGGCGGTAGCATCAGCCCTGGCTCATATCATGAGGCTGTTAAAAAATCGATGCCTGCAGTGGTCAATATTTTCACGAGCAAAGCTGCAAGCAAATCAAAATCTCGCAAAGGAAATAACGGTAACTCTGCAGACCCTTTGTTTAAATTCTTCTTTGGTGATCAG
This sequence comes from Polynucleobacter sp. AP-Melu-500A-A1, assembly GCF_018882125.1. GTDB lineage: Bacteria > Pseudomonadota > Gammaproteobacteria > Burkholderiales > Burkholderiaceae > Polynucleobacter. Next base: position 362,329 of record NZ_JACVOZ010000001.1, on the reverse strand, counting down.
CCACCAGATGAGGAACCCAGCTCCAGCCTGGGCTCAGGGGTATTAGTCAGCCCCGAAGGAATTATTTTGACAAACCATCACGTCATTAGCGATGCCAGTGATATTGATGTGGCATTAACTGATGGGCGTAAATTAAAAGCACAAGTAATCGGTAGCGATCCAGAAACAGATATTGCTGTTTTAAAGATTGAAGCAAGAAATTTACCCACCCCCATCACACTCGGAAAAATGGATTCTGTTCATGTGGGCGATGTAGTACTTGCAATTGGAAATCCATTTGGCGTTGGTCAAACTGTTACCTCAGGAATTGTTTCCGCCATGGGGCGTGACCATGTGGGCATCAACACATTTGAAAATTTTATTCAAACGGATGCGGCAATTAATCCAGGAAATTCTGGTGGCGCACTCATTGATACACGCGGTAATCTGATTGGTATCAATACCGCGATCTTTTCTAACAATGGTGGATCAATGGGTATTGGATTTGCGATACCCGTCAACTTAGCTAAACAAGTAATGGAATCCATTTTGAATAATGGCTCTGTAACGCGTGGATGGATTGGAGTTGAACCTCAGAACCTCTCTAAGGAGCTTGCAGAGTCTTTAGGATTAGCAGGCAATATTGAGGGGGTAATACTCTCCGGAGTCCTTGAGGGAGGGCCAGCAGAACGTGGTGGCGCGAAGCCTGGGGATGTCCTCATTGCAGTGAATAATCAGTCCACCAAAGATGTAAGACAGCTACTCAATCAAATTGCACAGCTTGGGCCCGGCAATGAGGCCACTATCAAGGTTTTGCGCAAGGGAAAAGAACTAGAGCTTAAGGTCAGCATCGGAAAAAGGCCTAAACCTAAAATGCCAGGCTAGGATTTAGTTCGACAGAATCTTAGACAAGAAGTCTTTCGCCCTGGATGAGCGTGCATCTGGATTGCCGAAGAATTCGTCTTTGCTGCAATCCTCCAGAATTCGGCCTTGGTCCATGAAAATTACCCGGTTGCCTACTTTGCGCGCAAATCCCATCTCATGCGAGACGCAGCACATCGTCATACCCTCATTGGCCAACTTCACCATGACATCTAAGACTTCACCAACCATCTCTGGGTCCAATGCAGAAGTAGGTTCATCAAATAACATCAAAATTGGATCCATACTTAGAGCACGAGCAATTGCCACACGTTGCTGTTGACCGCCAGAAAGTTGACCTGGGTATTTATCTTTCTGTGCAATCAAACCCACTCGCTCAAGATATTTCAAGCCATGGGTTTTAGCCTCATCAGTTGAGCGTCCTAACACTTTGATTTGAGCAAGCGTTAGGTTTTCAGTAATACTTAAGTGGGGAAATAATTCAAAATTTTGAAATACCATCCCCACGCGTGAACGCAATTTTGGAAGATTGGTTTTGGGATCGTGCAAATTGATGCCATCAACCATAATTTCCCCAGCCTGAAAAGGTTCTAGGGCATTAATCGTTTTAATGAGTGTTGATTTACCAGAGCCTGATGGTCCGCAAATCACCACTACCTCACCTTTATTGATTGAGGTGCTGCAATCTGTCAGAACCTGAAAGGAGCCATACCATTTCGAAACGTTTTGAAGTTCAATCATGATGGTCTTGTAGTCTGTAGCAATAATAGAAAAATATATTAGCGAATGATCGCAACTTTAGCTTGAATCTTACGAACAATTTTTGATAGCGAAAAACAAATGACAAAGTACGTTGCTGCTGCCAAGATATAAGTCTCAATGGGGCGACCATAATTTTTGCCCGCAATCTCAAAGCCTTTGAGCAAGTCGTAAGCGCCAATGGCATATACCAAGGAAGTATCCTGGAACAAGATGATGGTTTGCGTCATAAACACGGGGATCATGTTGCGAAATGCTTGGGGTAAAACAATTAGACGCATATTTTGACCATAGGTCATACCCAAAGCCTCTCCAGCATAGGCTTGTCCTTTGGGTACCGACTGAATGCCCGCGCGCACAATCTCTGAAAAGAAAGCGGCTTCAAAGGCAATAAAAGTCAAGGTTGCTGACAGGTCAGCCCCAATGGGTTTGCCAATCAGCATCGGAATGAGCAAGAAGAACCAAAGAATCACCATCACCAGCGGAATCGAACGCATGGTATTGACGTAAATCGTCGCTGGGTAGACCAAAGATGGGCGTCCAGATAAACGCATTAAGGCTAAGAAGGTGCCCACCACAATCCCGCCAATGGTTGCGATGACAGTCAACTGCACACTAAATAGCAAGCCCTTGAGGATGTATCCGGTGAATAATTCCCAGTTGTAGAAACTTAGATCTAGACTAAACATATCAGATCCATTTAATGAGCTGCAGCATCGCTAGATGCAGTGATAAAGCCGGGTATGCGACTTCTCTTTTCGATGACTGCCATTACTCGGTTTACCCCGAACGCAGAGAGTGCATAGAGCGCAGTAACCGCTAAATAAATTTCGACACCATGAGAGGTTTCTTCTTGTGCTTGCATCGCAAACAAGGTGAGCTCGGGCACTGAGACCGCAAACGCTACAGAAGAATTTTTTACCGCATTCATACTCTCTGAAGTCAATGGTGGAATCACAATTCGCAGAGCCATTGGCAAGATGATGTAACGGTAAGTTTGGGTGGTGGTTAAACCTAAGGCGGTAGCTGCAGCACGTTGACCGCTTGGCAAAGACTGAATACCAGCCCTTACTTGCTCTGCAATACGTGCTGAAGTATAAAAACCCAAGGCAATACTTACTAACCAATAAGAGGGTAATAACTTCAAAGGCACAATAAATGCGGGAATCACGTGGTACCAAAGAAATACCTGAACCAAGACCGGGATATTTCTGAATAACTCTACCCAAGCGGTAGCAAAACGTACTAGTAGCCTGCTGGCTCGTCCAGTATCAGGAAGGGTGCGTAATGTACCTATGACAGCGCCCACTACCAGAGCGATAGAAAGTCCCAGGCCAGCAACTGCCAATGTCCAACCCCAGGCGGTCATCAGCCAATCTAAGTAACTTGGATCGGCATTTTGACCAAGCCCAAATAATGAGGAGAAGCAGTGATCTACTACTTCTCCGTCTAAGGTGCTTTTACAAAAGACACCTAAATCTAAAGCCATAAATTATTTTTTCTGTACGTAATCTTCTGCTGGCTTGTCATTTAAATTAGCCCAAGCATTTTTGGTAGCAGGAGATAACTCAAGTCCAACAACAATATTTTTTGGTGGAATTGGCTTTAAGAACCACTTGTCCCAAAGTGCTGGCATTTTACCGTTTGCAACAATCTTAGCAATTGCAGCATTTACAGCAGCTTTGAATTCTGGATCATTTTTAGGAACCATAATGGAAATTGGTTCTGTGCTCAAAACCTCACCAACAATTTTGAAATCTTTTGGATTTTTAGCATTAGCAATATTACCCGCCAAAATTGAACCATCCATTACGAATGCATCGGCGCGACCAGATTCCAAGAGCAAGAAACTATCAGCATGGTCTTTACCGTAGACTTCATCAAAGTTCACGCCATTGGCTTTTTCATGTTTACGTAATAACTGTACTGAAGTTGTACCGGTAGTAGTCGCTACCTTTTTACCTGCTAATTGTGAAATAGAGTTAATGCCTGAATTTGCTTTAACCGCAATACGCACTTCTTCAACGTAAAGGGTATTAGCGAAACCAACATCTTTGGCGCGGTTTGCATTGTTTGTGGTTGTACCACACTCAATATCTACTGTACCGTTTTGCACTAAAGGTACTCGGTTTTGGGATGTGACTGGCTGGTAATTAATACGCAAGGTGCTCATGCCCAATTTGTCTTTAATATCGCCCAAAATCATGCGGCAGACTTCAACCTGATATCCATCAAAGCGACTGTCACCAGTGGTGTAGGACATCGGAATTGAGGACTCACGCACACCCATAGTAACGGCACCCGATGATTTAATTTTGTCCATTGTGGCACTTGCAGCAGCGGCTGCGCCTGAAATTGTCACGAGGGCTGTCAAAGCTAAAACTTGACTCAATTTTTTCATTTTCATAGGGCTCTTCCAATTATGTAAGGGGGTAAATAAACAGCGCTTTTATGTACTCTTGACTACCAATAATCAACAAATGGCGATAAGTGTCATTTATGCCTCAATCTAGCATTATCTACACTTCTAGGCAATTGTCATCTTATTAGAATTTAGTAGTAAAAAAACCCACCGTGTTTCCACGGTGGGTTTAATTTAAAGCTTACTTTTAAATTCAACACTAGCTTACGCTAGCATCAAATTAGAAAGTGTGACGTACGCCCAAAGCGTAGTTCTGTTGACCGTAGCTCAAGTTTGTGTAAGCAGAGGTAGATGTATTTGTACCACCGTAGATTGCGTACAAGTTTGTACGCTTGCTGAGGTAGTAGTTCAAACCAGCTTGCCAACCGTTTACAGTAGCACTTGTTGAAGCGCCGAAGTATGTGTACTTACCATTACCTACAGAAGCCCAACCTTCAACTGTTGGAGTGATGTAAGAACGAACACCGATCTGTTGAGCTTGACGCTTAACATAGGCGAGAGGATTGATTACAGAAGTATCCTTACGTGTGACCCACTGAGCGTATGCCTTCAAGATACCGAAGTCATACGTAGCAGCTACGTAGCCTTGGTTAGACTTGTCGTTTGAACCAACTTGTGCTGCATTACCTGCACCGATGAGAACTGGCGCGCCAACTGCTGCACCAACACCACCAACGGCAACTTGTGCAGTTGTAGCTGTCCAAGGATTAGTAACTTTGAAAGACTGGAAGTTAGCTGTTGCATAGAACTTGCTTAATGTGTAGTTCAAACCAGCTTGCCAACCAGTTTTGTTCACTGCACCACCAGTGTAACCAGTTCCAGCAGGAGTATTTTGTGTTTCTGTAGCGCTAGAAGCGTTTAAGGTGTAAGCAAGGTTACCCTGGAAACCAGCAAAAGAATCTGAAGCCAAGAACAATGTGTTACCGATACGCAATGTGTAGGCATCAACGTTACCGTTTGTACCTGAACCAACTGAAGTACCTGGCAATGTAGAAGTAGCATAAATTACGTTACCACCAACGTTGTTTGTAGCGCCTGGATCAGTTGCTGCAACTTGAGTGTGGATGTTTGTGTACTGAGTACCAAACGCGCCCCAACCAAGGCCATTCTGCTTCAAACCAACGAAAGTTTGACGGTTTGCAGAAGCACTTGTTGAGTAGTTTTGGTCGCCGTTAGGTGCCAAAGCAACTTCAACTGTGAAGAATGCAGACTTACCGCCGCCCAAATCTTCAGTACCCTTGAAACCCAAACGGCTTGTAGATTCAGCGTTAGCACCGAATGCATTACCAGTTTGTTTAACTTGGCCTTTTTTACCACCGTTAACTTGCTCATTTGCTCCGATCAAGCCTGCATCCAATAAACCGTAAACGGTTACGCTGGATTGTGCTTGTGCTGCGCCAGCAAATGCTGTCAACGCTGCAACTGCTAATAGCGATTTTTTCATTCTGTAAATCTCCATAAATTGAAAAGTAATGCCCAAATAAAACTGGGACTTACGAATTTTGCTTGTTTTGCTTGCCCAATCCCGTGGTCAGGGTAATTAGGAGTTGTTTTTGCTTGTCAAAAGGTAGTTTTTTGGCTTTCTTCGTTGTATCACGGCAACAAGAGCACTGTTTTCTGTCTTTTTTGACCTTTGAATGCCAAAATTGTCACATGGCAAGCCGCGAATTCTTAAAAATCCTTAGTTCAGCTCGAATGGGTGATGTATTAGCGCAACAAAAACTGGCCTCAGCTTACCTAACTGGTGAGTTTAAAACCCCGATTCAGCCTGCTAATGCCTTAATTTGGTTGGAAAAATCCTATATTTCTATTCAAAATCAAGGACTTAAAGAAAATGGCTCCAATCAAGCCCAAATCTTGGAACTTTGGGCGCAAGTAGCGGTAATTCCGCTCATTGAGACTTTTAATTCACCCTCTTTTCAATTTGGCTGGAATACTTTTTGGGGTATTTCAATGAAAGAGGAAGCTTCTGATGCCCAACTTTCTGCCAAATGGCAATTAGCCAATTTAATGATTAACCCGCAATACAGCGCAACCCAATCAGAGTTGGCAGATTGGCTTAGAAAACAAAACACTAGTGCCGTCGAGCAAATATCCCATTTAGATTTTGTAGGTTTGCAAAAAATTGCTAAGCAATATTTACAAGAGATTGCCGAAAGTGAAACATCGCATTCGGTTCTGGCAAAAGAACTGCTCATCAAATTGCAACCAAAGAATGAGGCACTCTCTTCACTCTGGGGCTCGTGGATTGAAAATCAAAATGAAGATGCGCTAGCCCAAGCAGCTGAATTAGGCCTTACTAGCGCAAGGTTGGCCTTGGGTCTGCGTCTTGCACAGCTAGATGATGTCAGCACTGATCCCGATAATGCCAAGCTCTCTAAATCAAATGCCTCCCTTAAAAAAGCTGCGTACTGGTTAGAGCTTGCTGCTAAAGATGGGGATCGTGACGCTTGGTATGCGCTTGGAGAAATTTATCGTCGTCCACAATTTTCTGGATACAACGCTGCTGAAAGTGATCGTTGTATCGATCGTGCTGCTGACTTAGCTCATCCACAAGCGCAATTTCGTAAGGCAGCTAATTTGTGGCGTAAACGTGAAAAGCTCGATGAAAAAGTTCGAGGGCTCCAAGCGTCTTATTGGGTATGGCACGCACACCAACAAGGTGTAGCAGAAGCAAAAGAATTGCTCTCGAAAATTTTAGAGAGCTGCCCTGATCCGAAACAAAATGATTGGCGCGATTTAGCGTATTACGCTGAACAAGCCTTAAATCATCATGCCGAACACAAACTCGATGTAGATTGGATCTTGATGTGTCATCGACTCATCATCGCCAATCAGTTTAATTTCAGCAAAGCAGAATTACTGCTATCCGATGTTGGTCAACTTCAACACGAGCATTGTGTAGTGGTAGATATTCGCTGGGAGCTGCCAAAGATTCTGCCAAGATTGATTCAAATTGAAACGATCCAACAGCGCCGCGCACTGCTTGCTGCAGGTAAGACCTTTGCCGGATCTGAATTAGACATTGAGGGTAATTTACGCCAACGACGCTATCGCTTTGATCGGGTTACCCAGTGGCTTGCTACAAGCTTCTCAAAGAATCTCGCGAATCAAGACGTTGAACTAGCCTGAGGATCTGTGGATTCATCCTCAGAGGGCTTGGGGACATATAAACGCGCAATGAGTAATCCGAGTTCATATAGCAAGGTCATTGGCACTGCTAAGAGCAATTGGGACAGAACGTCTGGTGGGGTTACCACTGCGGAGATCACAAAAGCACCAACAATGACATAAGGGCGAATTTCTTTGAGCTTAGCTAGAGTCACAATTTTCATATGGACCAAGACAACCACTACCACTGGTACTTCAAAAGTAATTCCGAAGGCTAAAAAAGTCGTCATGGCAAAGCTGAGATAGTTATCAATATCCGTAGACATCTCCGCGCCTAAGGGCTCGTTATAGCTTGCCATGAAATTAAAGACTGTTGGGAATACCAAGAAATAGGCAAACGCCATGCCAATGATGAATAAGGAATAGCTACTCACTACCAGAGGCAAAATCAATTTACGCTCATGCAGGTAAAGACCTGGCGCAATAAATGCCCAGATCTGATACATCACCACTGGCAGTGCAATTAAGAATGCCACCAACATGGTCACCTTCATTGGCACAAAAAATGAACCGGTGACATCCGTCACAATCATCTTGCCACCAGCAGGTAATGCTTTTAATAGCGGCTGCGCAAATAAATGAAAGATTTCAGGTGCCCAATACACCAAACATAAAAAGACCGCAATAATGGCTAAGGCAGATTTAATAACGCGATCGCGAAGCTCAAAAAGGTGCGAGAGGAATGATTCTTGTAAGCCTGAATCTTCAGCGGGATTGTTCTGCGTCATGAATGAATTATTTACCTACTGTGTGATGAAAGCGCTTCATTCTGGCTGCGCCTGATTGCACACGAGTACGAATGCCTGCGGAACGTTTAAACCAAACCGGTCTGGCTGCACGCCGCACTCCCCAACTGCTTCGACCTTGACGTTTTGTTTTACGCAAAACCTCCTGCTCATCAAGCGGCGGTTTTTCAAAAGTGGTTTCAAAAATATCTGCTTGATCGCTCAGATGCGTGCCAGCCTCTTGAACAGTTGAATGAATAGTGTTTTCAACTTCTTTAAATGCTGAGGCACTTTCTTCTCGGAGTTTTTTAAATTCTTCAATCTCCATTTGGCGATTGACTTCCGATTTGACATCGGCCATATAGCGTTGAGCGCGGCCAAACAAATTGCCGACCATACGTGCTACTTTGGGTAGACGCTCAGGTCCCACTACAACTAATGCCACTACTGCAATCAGCGCAAGTTTTGAAACTCCAAGATCAATCATTTAAGAACCGCATGAATTTCTATCTGCGCAATGGCAATTATTTATTTACATCTTTAGCGTGTACATCAACAGTCTTATCTGCAGAAGCAGCAGTTTGTTGAAGTTGCTCAGCTGTTTGATCTTTAGATTCTTCAGATGTCTTCATGCCATCTTTAAAACCTTTTACAGCACCGCCCAAGTCTTGGCCAATGTTTCGCAATTTTTTAGTGCCAAACACCAACATCACGATGACCAACACAATTAACCAATGCCAAATGCTAAATGAGCCCATTCTGAATCTCCTTGGATTATTTATTCCAGGGGCGCGGACCGCCCATCACATGCAAATGCAAGTGATAAACCTCCTGCCCTCCATCTGCACCATTATTTACCATTAACCTAAAGCCACCATCCTTGCCAGGACGGCAGCCTTGCTCTTTGGCAAGACGGGGCGCTAATTCCATCATTCTACCTAGCAATGGGGTATCTATGCTTTCCGCTGACTCCAACATGGGGATATGTTTTTTTGGAATCATCAAGAAATGTACTGGAGCTGCGGGATTGATATCTTTAAATGCGTAGATTTCTTCGTCTTCGTATACTTTCTGTGACGGGATCAAACCTTGGGAAATCTTACAAAACAGGCAATTGGGATCATGAGTCATGACTTATTCCTTGCCAGAGGCTTTGCGAGCAGCTTTTTCCTCAATTCCTGAGGTGCCTAAGCGACGGTCTAATTCCTCAATCACATCTTCAGGGCGCAAATTGAATTGAGACAAGGCAATTAAACAGTGAAACCATAAATCTGCCATTTCACCCACAAACAGCTTTTTTTGCTCAGGGGCTAGATTAGAGCTACGCACATCTTTAGCCGCCATGACAGCTTCAGTAGCTTCCTCCCCAATCTTTTTCAGGATGCCATCATCCCCTTTGGAAAAGAGTAAGGCGGTGTAAGAAGTTTTAGGGTCTGCCTGACCGGCTTTGAATGCATCACGGCGCTGGTCAACAACATCGGCCAGGTGTGCGAACGCGGAATCTAAATTTTTAGGAACTTTATTACTGTTATTCATCATTACTTTTTTGAACAACTATGTCCAATCTTCAACTTTCAATTTTTTGACTCTTTTAAAAGCCTGATCATTCGTTACTAAGGTGGCACCTATTGAATATGCATGAGCAGCTATCTGCATATCAAGTGCTCCAAGGCTAGCGCCTTTAGCCTCAAGCTCCGCCCTCAAATTACCATAGTGCTGGGCTGCATCACTACTCCAGGCTAGCACATCAACTCTTTTTAAAAATTCTTGTACAACTTTATGGAGATTTTTTGCATCAGGTTTACGCGCTAATTCGTAACGCAATTCTCCCTCAGAAATTACTGATAAGCATAGACTATCCAAAGGGAGGCTGGTAATTCTTTTAGTGACATTTGGATGCTGTCTCAGAAAATGGCTTACCGTATTGGTGTCCAACATGTATGTCATCACTTCAGCCCATCCAAAGGATCGCGATTTTGTGCCCCTTGATTACGATCTTGGGGACTCAAGAAATCTATTGGAACATCGGTCTGGTTAAGTGCTGAGAAAAAGTCACTCCAGTTATCTGGTTTACGTGAGAGGATAAGGTCTCCAGTGCTGGGATCGCGTCTAATAAATACTTCTCGCTCCTCAAAGCGAAATTCTGCAGGCAAACGTACAGCTTGACTCCGCCCGTTCATAAAAATTTTTGCAGTTTGACCCATCGCTTGAGCTCCTTGATATATATCAAAGTATATACCATCTATCAAATCAACTCAAGTCAGTCTTTGGTGATTTTTACCCAATTAGATATTCCGCTATCCCATTGCCTAAAGAAGCAACTATGCTCCCCAGTGTGACAAGCAATGCCATCTTTTTGTTCAACCATCAAGACAATCGTATCGCCATCACAATCTAAGCGAATTTCTTTCACTTTTTGAGTATGACCAGATTCTTCACCCTTGTGCCACAGTTTTTGCCTAGAGCGTGTCCAATACACTGCCTCGCCTAAACGCAAGGTTGCCAATAAAGCATCGCGATTCATCCAAGCCATCATCAAAATATCTTTACTGCCAACCTCTTGCGCAATGACAGGAACCAATCCCTGTTCATTCCAGGCGACAGCATCCAGCCAGGAGCCGACTGTCAAAGATGCAATAGGGGTAAATGTGCTCATAGATTAACTTTACCGCGATTCTGAAATGCGGACAGGAATACCTTGTGATGCCATATATTCCTTTGCCTGTTGCACGGTGTATTCACCATAGTGAAAGATGCTGGCAGCCAACACTGCATCGGCATGGCCTTTAGTAATGCCATCCACTAAATGCTGCAAGTTACCAACACCACCAGATGCAATGACCGGCACTGTAACTGCATCACTGACGGCAGCGGTAAGCGCTAAATCAAACCCATCTTTACTACCATCACGATTCATGCTGGTTAATAAAATTTCACCGGCACCACGCAAAGCAACTTCTGTGGCCCACTCCACAACATCTTTACCAGTGGCTGTGCGACCGCCATGGGTGAACACTTCCCAATGACCCGCATCAGTTTGCTTAGCATCAATCGCTACCACAATACATTGTGAACCGTAATAGGCTGCTGCATCAGAGACTAAATCGGGATTAGTAACGGCCGAGGAATTCATGCTCACTTTGTCAGCACCTGCATTGAGTAAGCGACGCACATCTGCCACTGCGCGCACGCCACCACCAACAGTGAGCGGAATAAACACTTGGGACGCAACATCTTCAATGATGTGTAAAATTAAATCACGACCATCGGACGTCGCAGTGATATCGAGAAAAGTAAGTTCGTCTGCACCTTGGGTGTCATAACGTTTGGCAATCTCCACGGGATCACCCGCATCGCGTAGGGCAACAAAGTTCACGCCCTTGACTACACGCCCTGCTGTGACATCAAGGCAAGGGATAATTCTTTTCGTTAACACTAGATCATTTTCTTTGCATATTTGAGAGTTAACTCATCAGCATATTTTTGGGCGCTTGCCAAATCAAGGTCACCAGCATAAATGGAGCGCCCAGCAATTACTCCCATTACACCCTCTTCCTCCGCCCTACAAAGTGCCTCAATGTCTTGATTGTTAGATAAGCCGCCACTGGCAATAACTGGAATTCGAATAGCTTGAGCCAATTTAATCGTGGCTTCGATATTGACGCCCTTGAGCATGCCATCACGACCAATATCCGTATAAATAATGGCTTCAACACCCCAATCTTCAAACTTTTTCGCGAGATCAATGACTTCATGACCCGTTATCTTGCTCCATCCATCGGTTGCCACCTTGCCATCACGCGCATCCAAACCAACCATGACTTGCCCTGGAAACGCCGTGCAAGCATCTTGTACAAAGCCTGGATTTTTAACAGCTGCAGTACCAATAATGACCGTACTAACGCCATCATCTAGCAAACGTTCAATGGTTTCAAGATCACGAATACCGCCACCAAGTTGCACCGGAATTTCATCGCCCACTGCTTTTAAAATAGATTTGATAGCAGATTCATTTTTTAGTTTGCCTGCAAACGCACCATTCAGATCTACCAGATGCAAACGACGTGCACCCTTGCTAATCCAATGGGCTGCCATAGCACCAGGGTCTTCAGAGAAAACCGTGACTTTATCCATGTCACCTTGCTCTAATCGAACACAGTGGCCATCTTTTAGATCAATTGCAGGAATGAGCAGCATAGAGAGGTGTTAGTAATAAATTAAGGTTGCCAAGAAACAAAATTTTTATAAAGCTTTAAACCGTACTCCGCACTTTTTTCTGGATGAAATTGTGTTGCAAAAATATTACCTCGCGCCACCGCAGAAGTAAACCAATCGCCATATTCAGTTGAGCCAGCGATATCTTCCTTGCGCTGCGGCACTACATAGTAGCTATGGACAAAGTAAAAACTCGTTAAATCCGGAATACCTTCCCAAAGTGGGTGCTTACAATCTTGGCGAACTTGATTCCAGCCCATATGGGGAACCTTATAAGCCGAACCGTCAGCCTGTTTTTGGCCAGCTAAATCAAAGCGACGTACCTCACCCGGGATCAAACCCAAACAAGCTGTCCATTGCTCTTGACCAGAACGCACTTCTGCACTTTGATCAAAGAGCATCTGTTCGCCAACACACACTCCCAAAAGGGGTTTACTTTTTGAGGCCTCTAGTAAGGCGTCTAATAAACCAGACTCTTGTAGATGCTTCATACAATCAGGCATAGCACCTTGACCAGGCAAGACCACACGATTTGCTGTACGTATATCTTCGGGTTTGTGCGCAATGAGTACATTGTCATCAGGCGCAACATGATGAAATGCCTGATATACAGAACGTAAGTTACCCATTCCATAATCGACGATCGCAATTGTTTGCGCCAAAGTTAGCCTATTGTCTGCTGTTGTCTTCTGGGCAACTTAGGGGTGTCTAGGTTAGAGACTGCCTTTAGTTGAGGGAACAACACCAGATGCACGTGGATCAATTTCTAGGGCCATACGCAAAGCGCGGCCAAATGCCTTGAACACGGTTTCAATCTGGTGGTGCGCGTTGATGCCGCGCAGGTTATCGATGTGCAAAGTGACGCCAGCATGGTTTACAAAACCTCGAAAGAACTCAATACTGAGATCGACATCGAAGTCTCCCACACGGGAACGGGTAAATGGCACATTAAATTCCAGTCCGGGACGACCAGAAAAATCGATCACTACTCGGGAAAGCGTTTCGTCCAAGGGGACATAAGAATGGCCATAACGGGTGATGCCGGTCTTATCACCTACTGCCTTAGCAAAAGCTTGACCTAGAGTAATACCAACATCCTCAACGGTATGGTGATCATCAATATGGGTATCCCCTTTGGCGACTACTTTGAGATCAATCATGCCGTGACGGGCAATCTGATCGAGCATGTGATCCAGAAAAGGTACCCCGGAGGCAAGTTCAGCCTTGCCAGTACCATCCAGATTGATGGTAATTTGAATTTTGGTTTCCGAAGTGTTTCGGGTAACGTCGGCTTGCCGCATGCTTCGTTGCGCCGCGAGGCGAAGTGTTGATTGAAGCCTCATAATATCATTCCTAGAAGACTTATAAATGCAGATATTGCCTCACTTTCTTTCTGATTTTTGACCCGAGTACCCTCATGAGCCGTTTTTGGAGCCCTGTTGTTCAAACCCTAACCCCTTATGTTCCTGGGGAGCAGCCGAAAATGCAGCGACTGGTAAAGCTCAATACCAATGAAAGCCCTTATGGGCCTTCCCCGAAAGCGCTCGCAGCAATTAGCGCCCAAAACAATGCAGATTTACGTCTTTATCCAGATCCCGAAGGCACTAAGCTCAAACAAGCGATCGCTACCCTACATGGCTTAAACCCAAACCAAGTATTTTTAGGTAATGGCTCTGATGAAGTATTGGCGCATGTTTTTGCTGGTCTCCTTAAACAAAATCAGCCCGTTCAATTTCCAGACATTACTTATAGCTTTTATCCGGTCTACTGCAAGCTTTTGGGAATTGATTACCAAACGATTCCACTTGGAACAGATTTTGAAATCAATCTTGCCGATTACCAAATACCGAATGGCGGAATTATTTTCCCTAACCCCAATGCACCCACAGGCCGAGCACTTGCTCGCTCAGAAATAAAGGCACTGCTGGTACGCAATACAGATTCAGTTCTAGTGATTGATGAAGCTTATGTAGATTACGGTACCGAATCTTGCATTCCACTATTACAAGGTGCCCAGTGCCCTGAGAATCTTTTAGTAGTACATACGCTTTCAAAATCACGCGCACTAGCTGGGTTACGGGTTGGATTTGCTGTTGGACACCCCGCATTGATCGAGGGTCTTGAACGTGTTAAGAACAGCTTTAACTCTTATCCTTTGGGGCGCTTAGCCCAAGCGGGTGCTACCGCTGCCATTGAAGATCAAGCCCATCTAGAAGCGAGCTGCGCAAAAGTTATTCAAACACGAAAAACACTAGTAGCAGCACTAGATGCACTAGGCTTTGTCACATTGCCCTCAACAGCAAACTTTATTTTTACGTACCACCCCAAACATGCTGGCGTAAAGATATACCAAGCCTTGCGTGATCGCGGCATCATCGTACGTCACTTTAAATCGCCTCGCATCGAAGAATTCTTGCGCATTACCATAGGTACAGACGAGCAGAGTCAAGAATTGATTTCTACTCTACAAGAAATTCTTACTTAGTTTCTTTTCTGAATTTACTTTTTGAGACGCATCTCAGCTGCACGGGCGTGGGCTTGCAAACCCTCACCATGAGCCAAGGTGCTGGCTACCACACCTAAGGTTTGCGCCCCAGCTTCACTCACTTCTATCATGCTCGAGCGCTTAATAAAATCATACACGCCGAGTGGCGAGGAGAAGCGCGCAGTGCGCGCCGTAGGCAATACGTGATTAGGACCAGCACAATAATCACCAAGTGATTCACTGGTGTAGTTACCCATAAAAATAGCGCCAGCATGACGAATTTTCTCTGCCCACTGACGTGGCTCAGCTGCACAAATTTCTAAGTGTTCAGCAGCAATTGCATTCGCAATTTCGCAGGCTTCGTTCATATCTTTTACTTGAATCAATAAAGCGCGATTTGTTAAAGAAGCTTCGATTACTTTCGCTCTAGGCATCTCGGGTAGCAACTTATTGATGCTTACTTGAACTTGCTCAATAAAAGCAGCATCGGGACACAACAAAATAGATTGCGCCTGTTCATCATGCTCAGCCTGAGAAAATAAATCCATTGCCACCCAATTCGGATTGCTAGAGCCATCACATAGGACCAAAATCTCTGAAGGGCCAGCAATCATGTCAATGCCCACGGTACCAAATACTCTGCGTTTTGCAGCAGCGACATAAGCATTACCAGGACCAACAATCTTATCGACAGAAGGAATCGTCTGCGTTCCAAAAGCTAAGGCAGCAACTGCTTGAGCGCCACCAATAGTGAACACTCGATCAACGCCAGCCAAGTAGGCTGCAGCCAAGACCAGTGGATTACGTGCGCCCTCAGGCGTCGGAACCACCATCACCACTTCCTTGACACCTGCCACTTTTGCCGGAATGGCATTCATCAAAACAGAGGATGGGTAAGCTGCCTTACCACCAGGTACGTAGATGCCTACACGATCTAGTGCAGTCACCTTTTGACCTAAACGTGTGCCATCTGCTTCTTCATATTCCCAAGAATGGCAACCTGCTTCAATTTTTTGCTTCTCGTGATACGCCCGCACTCTTTGCGCAGCAATATCTAAGGCTTTTTTTTGTTCCCGGGGTAAGGTTTGATAAGCATGCTCTAGGTCTTTACGAGAAATTTCTAATTCGGAAACGCTACTAGCATTGAGACGATCAAATTGTTTGGTAAAAAGTAGAATGGCTTCATCACCTTGAGCCTTCACAGCTGTCAATATCTTCAGGACGGCAGCATCAATCGCTTCATCATCTGCCATCGGTAGAGAAAGACTGGCCAATAAAGTATCTTTAAAGCCCAAATCCTGACTATTGAGACGCTTGACTTTAATTTGAGCTAAAGACATTTAAATATGCTTACTTCAACAACTCAAAAATAGGCTGAAGTTGTGAACGCTTGCGTTTATAAGAAGCTTGATTCACCACTAGGCGTGCACTGATATCAGCAATCGGCTCAACCTCAACTAAGCCATTTGCACGCAGCGTATTTCCAGTAGATACCAAATCCACAATAGCATCAGCCAAGCCAACTAAGGGTGCCAACTCCATTGATCCATAGAGGTGAATGACGTCAATATGAACACCTTTATTCGCAAAGTGCTCACGAGCACTGTTGACATATTTTGTAGCCACTTTTAAGCGTGAGCCTTGCTTAACAGCTGCTGCATAATCAAAGCCTTCACGCACAGCCACGGACATACGGCATTTGGCAATCCCTAAATCAAATGGGACATAGAGGCCAGCGCTTCCTTTTTCCATCAGAACATCTAGGCCAGCAACTCCAAAGTCTGCCCCACCAAATTGCACGTAGGTGGGGACATCCGAAGCGCGCACAATAATTAAGCGAACATCAGGATTCGTAGTTTCAATAATCAGCTTGCGTGACTTTTCAGGATCCTCGAGCGGCACAATACCGACCTTTGAGAGGATCTGTGCTGTTTCTTCAAAGATGCGTCCCTTTGATAGGGCCAGAGTCAATTTCATGGACTAATTATCCACTAGGCTTACTTTATGCGCTCAATATTGGCCCCCAAGAGGGTCAACTTTTGCTCCATG
This sequence comes from Polynucleobacter sp. AP-Melu-500A-A1, assembly GCF_018882125.1. Taxonomy (GTDB): domain Bacteria; phylum Pseudomonadota; class Gammaproteobacteria; order Burkholderiales; family Burkholderiaceae; genus Polynucleobacter. Next base: position 345,642 of record NZ_JACVOZ010000001.1, on the reverse strand, counting down.
CGGTCATATCCACGGTCTAAGTGGTAAATCCGATCTACCTGAGTCTCTCCTTGAGCGGCCAATCCAGCAATGACCAAACTGGCAGATGCCCTAAGATCGGTAGCCATCACAATTGCTCCAGAAAGCTTTTCCTCGCCCTGCACAATTGCGGTATTACCTTCAATTGCAATGTCTGCGCCCAAACGATTTAGTTCTTGCACGTGCATAAAGCGGTTCTCAAAAATGGTTTCAGTAATGGTGGAGCTTCCACTTGCAATTGCATTGACTGCCATTAACTGAGCCTGCATATCAGTGGGAAAGGCAGGATATTCAGATGTACGGAAACTCACTGCCTTGGGGCGACCCTGCATCCTGGCCTTAATCCAGTCTGGACCAACTTCTATTTCTAATCCAGCATCTTTGAGCTTTGTGATGACTGCATCTAAGGTATCAGGACGACAATGCTTCACCAAAACCTCACCGCCAGCAGCAGCGACTGCACACAAAAAGGTTCCGGCCTCAATTCGATCAGGGATTACTGCGTGCTCTGCGCCGTGCAGTTTTTCAACGCCCTCAATCACCAATCGATCAGTACCAATTCCTGAAATCTTCGCGCCCATCTTCACTAACAATTCTGCTAAATCACCCACTTCAGGTTCACGGGCTGCATTTTCTAAAATAGTAGTTCCTGAAGCGAGCGTTGCCGCCATGAGTAAATTTTCTGTGCCGGTCACAGTAATCATATCGGTCAATATAGAAGCGCCTTTTAATCGACCAAGTGGTAGTTTAGTTTCTGCCTGTATATAACCACTTTTAATTTTGATCGTGGCGCCCATGGCCTTTAGGCCTTTGATATGCTGATCGACCGGACGTGCCCCAATAGCACAGCCACCAGGCAAAGATACCTTGGCGCTATGCATTCTGGTAAGTAAAGGGCCTAATACCAAGATAGAGGCACGCATAGTTTTCACCATCTCATAAGTTGCTTCAGAACTCTTAATAACAGCAGCATCTAAGACCATATGACTACGATCAGCCTTATCTGGAAATGTGACCGTCACTCCAATTTCCTGCAGGAGCTTGAGCATAGTGCGCACATCTTGCAAATCGGGCACATTGCGTAAAACGATCGCTTGATCAGTCAACAAACAAGCACAAAGAATGGGAAGGGCTGCGTTCTTTGCGCCCGCAATGACCACCTCACCCTTAAGTGGGGTTCCGCCAACCATTCTTAATTTATCCATGAAACGATTCCAGTTAATACTTTTATGTAATGAAGGATGCAGGTCTTTTATGCGGCAGGATTCTGCGCAAACTCTTCGGGAGTAAATGCCTTAATCGATAAAGCGTGAACTTCGGCCTTCATACGATCACCCATTGCGCCATATACCAATTGATGACGCTGAATTAAACGCTTACCTTCAAATTGCGGACTCACAATAGTGGCAAAAAAATGTTGCCCATCACCCTCTACCTTAATGTGTGTACAGGTAATCCCTTGTTTGATATAGCCCTCAATCTGCTCCGGGGTTGGAAACATCTACTTCTCCTTTAATGTCTAAGCTTATAGCCCTTTTGTAGCATCTGCAGTGCAATAGCCGAAACTATTACAAAGAAAGAACCGACGATTATCAAACTTGTCCATGGGGAAATGTCAGACACCCCAAAGAAACCGTAACGGAATCCATCAATCATGTAGAAAAAGGGATTGAAATGCGACACTATTTGCCAAGCTGGCGGCAAAGAATGAATGGAATAAAAAACACCTGACAACATGGTGGCGGGCATGATAAAAAAGTTTTGAAAGGCGGCTAATTGGTCGTACTTATCTGCCCAGATACCGGCAATTAAACCTAGGCTACCCAAGATTGCTGCGCCCAAGAAAGCAAATGCCACAATCCACAAAGGATACTCAAGGCTAGGCAAACCATACCAAGCGGTAATGAGAAAGACTCCCAGACCCACAACAATTCCACGAAATACTGCAGCCAAGATATAGGCAGCATAAAACTCGAAGTGACTTAAAGGAGCTAGCAACACAAATACCAAGTTACCCGTTACCTTTGATTGAATCAAAGAGGATGAAGTATTAGCAAAGGCATTTTGGAGCACTGTCATCATGACTAGGCCTGGAATTAAAAAAGCGGTGTAACTGAGACGTCCGTACATTTCCCTACCTTCAAGCACATGACCAAAAATCATCAGGTACAAGATGGCAGTCAGGACTGGGGCAGCTACGGTCTGAAAGGCAACCTTATAAAAACGCATAATTTCTTTGCGTAATAGCGTCGGAAAGCCACTGCCGTACTCTAAGATGGGCTTATTCAGTGCATTTTTCATAAGGCCGCTCCGGACATGATGTTCACAAAGACATCTTCTAAGTCCGTTTTGCCTTCACCATCTTTCTTAACAGAACCATAACGAGTCAATAAGTTTGCGGTGGTATCCAAGGCAACGATCTGGCCTTGCTTGAGCATGGCAATACGTTGACACAAAGCTTCTGCCTCTTCCAAATAATGGGTAGTTAATACAATCGTGTGGCCATCTTGGTTGAGCCTGCTAATAAATTGCCACAATGATTGGCGCAGCTCAACGTCCACACCAGCAGTAGGCTCATCCAAAATAATCACTGGTGGGCGATGCACCAAGGCTTGAGCAACTAATACACGACGTTTCATACCACCCGATAAGGAGCGCATATTACTATCAGCTTTATTGATGAGATCCAAGTTAGCCATAATCTCTTCAATCCAAGCATCATTATTCTTAATCCCAAAGTAACCAGACTGAAATTGCAAAGTCTCCCGTACGGTAAAGAAGGGATCGAAGACTAGCTCTTGCGGCACAACACCTAACATCCTGCGTGCATCGCGAAAATTCTTTTGCACGTCTGCACCCATAATGGCTGCATGGCCTCGGTCAGACTTCACCAAGCCGGCCAATATGGAGATTAGAGTAGTTTTGCCTGCGCCATTAGGACCGAGCAAACCAAAAAATTCTCCAGGCTCAATAGCTAATGAAACATCATCAAGTGCCTGAAGGGCGCCATAGTTTTTTGAAATATTTTTAATGGAAATCGCTGGGCGCATGCTGTTACAGGCCCAGCAATGCAGAGACACCGTAGACACCAGCTAAAACTTTTAATTTTTCAGGGGCATGCTCAACTGAAATGGATTGGCCTTCGGCCTGCAACATTTTCTGCCATGACAATAAAACCGTTAGGACTGTCGAATCAAACTCTTTGAGCGATGAACAATCAATATTTTTCAATATGGCGAGATTAGATAAACCCTCTTGTTGAATCTGCATAGCATTTTCCTGCGTTACTACCTGAGGTAAAAAGAAGGACATTATTTTTATATTTCTAAGTAGAAAACATTACTTACCGGCAGCCAACTGCTTATTACGGTCTTGCAAAAACTTCACCAAGCCCTCAATACCATTCTGACTAATCTGATTCGAAAATTGATTGCGATAAGCCTCAACTAGCCAAGCGCCCATGATATTCATGTCATATACCTTCCAGCCATTGGCACCTTTTTCTAAGCGGTAATCTAGAGGCACTGGATCACCACGTCCAATCACAACCGTTTTGACAATCACCTCTTTATCATCGGGCGCTGAACGTAGTGCTTTAAATTGCACCGTCTGATCGCGAAGCTGACTTAGTGCTCCTGAATACGTGCGCATCAATAAATTTTTGAACTCTGCTGTGAGGATTGCCTGCTGCTCAGGTGTCGCCTTTTTCCAATTCGGACCCATAGCCATTTCAGTGGTCCGACGCATATCTGTAAAAGGAACAATTTTCTTTTCTACCAGATCCATGACTTTAGGAATATTGCCTTTTTGAATATCCGGATCTGATTTTACAGAGCTCATGACATCACTTACCACCATCTTGATGAGTACATCAGGAGGTGTGTTTTGGTCGGGAACTTGTGCAAAGATCGCTCCAGAAACTAGGAACAGCCCTGCAACAATCCATTGTGAAATGGGTGTAGTGATTTTCATATGATTTATCCGCTTAAGTCTATATAAAGTGAGGCTAATTTTAGCCCTTTAATACAAAGCCAGTTATTCATAAGGATTTTCGTAAACGGGCATCACAGGCTCTTCATCATTACGACCTTCATTAATCTGGTACTCACGACGCTGAAGATAGGCATCCCGTATAAAGCTATATTTATCAATGGCGGCAACCTCCAAAAGATCACCGGCTTCGTAATAGGTATTTCTGGCATTGACAACCCGTAAGCCAGTAACGCTATTACGTAGGCCAACATCAGGAATGTACTTAAAAAAGTAATCCGTCTCTAAATCTGCGCCCGTACCAAAAGTGTCTCGAACAGTGCTTGGCCCAAAAAATGGCAACACCACATATGGACCTGCTGGGATGCCCCACACACCAAAAGTTTGACCCCAATCCTCTTTATGTTTTTCAAGGCCTGCTGGGGTTGCCATATCGATCAAACCACCCAAACCAAAAAGCGTATTGACGGCTACACGCATCAAGTCATTAAAGGCATAGTCAGGCTTACCCTGAAGAAGATTTTGTAATGCCGTGTAAAGATCGCTGTAGTTACTAAAAAAGTTATAAATTCCCTCGCGTAAAAATTCCGGCAAGATAAACCGATAAGCAGACACGACTGGCTTGAGAAGATAGGTATCCAAGCCTTCATTAAATTCAAATACTGAACGATTGAATGGCTCCCATGGGTCATTAGGAGAAGGTTGCACGCCAGCTGGAATCGAGGCACAGCCCACAAATAGGCAGGTAATGCCAAGCAATATCAAGCGCTTGATTCTGCCCATCCAAGAAATCACTTTGCTGCACCCTTATCTTGGCCGCTATCTGCCGCCTTGTTATAGAGGAACTGACTAATGAGATTCTCCAGCACTACTGCAGACTGTGTTTGACTAATTTTTCCACCGTCTGCCAGCACATCGTCGGATCCACCTGCCTCTAAACCAACATACTGCTCACCCAATAAACCAGAGGTCAAAATTTTGGCTGCTGAGTCTTTAGGGAACTTATAAATATCTTCTATAGTCATCACTACAGTGGCCTGGTAAGTTTTGTCGTCAAAGGAAATATTAGCAATTCTTCCAACGACTACGCCAGCACTCTTAACGGGTGCACGTGGCTTAAGCCCACCAATATTATCAAACCGTGCAGAAATTTTATAAGTCGGCGTAAATGAGACTGCGTTCATATTACCCACTTTTAATGCCAGAAAGAAAGCAGCCAACAAGCCGATGGCAACAAACAATCCAACCCAAACATCAATTGCACTTTTTCTCATAAGAACCTCAGTTTATTCTTTCTAATTCGAGAACATCATGGCAGTAAGTAAGAAATCTAAGGCTAAAACCGCTAAAGATGAAATTACTACCGTACGTGTTGTTGCTTGCGATACACCCTCTGGCGTTGGCCGTGCTTCGTAGCCTTGATACAAGGCAATAAATGTGACGGCTACACCAAATACAAGGCTCTTAATGAGGCCATTACCAATATCAGAAAACAGATCTACACCGCCCTGCATCTGAGACCAAAAGGCCCCTGAATCCACGCCAATCAGTGGGACTCCGACAAAGTAAGCGCCGATCACGCCTACAGCCGTAAAAATGGTTGCAAGAATTGGCATAGAAATAATACCTGCCCATAGTCTTGGCGCAATCACGCGGGACAAAGGATCTACTGCCATCATTTCCATAGCGCTCAATTGCTCACCGGCTTTCATTAAACCAATTTCTGCGGTCAAAGAAGTCCCTGCGCGACCTGCAAACAATAGTGCGGTAATCACTGGGCCTAATTCACGAGTCAGAGATAAGGCAACCAATAAACCTAAAGCTTGCTCGGACCCATAACGATTTAAGGTGTAGTAACCCTGAAGCCCCAATACAAAACCAACAAATAATCCAGAGACGGCAATGATGATAAAGGAATGATTTCCAACAAATAAAATTTGATCAATCACTAAACGCGGTCTTTTGAGCAAAAATCCAGAACGCATCAGAACTGCAAAAAATATGCGAGCCGCAAAACCCAGAGCGCTGATATTGCTACGAATAAAAAACCCGAGATCCCCAAAGAGGTCGATCACTTTAGAAAAAGCCTTCATCAGATTTTGACTCCAAAATCTTCTTCCAAGGTATTGCCTGGGTAATGAAATGGTACTGGGCCATCTGGCGCAGCATCTAAAAACTGTCGCACAAAAGGATCGGGGGAACGACTAAGTTCTTCGGGAGTGCCTTCAGCACCAATGTGTCCATTAGCAATAAAGTATACGTAGTCAGCGATTTCAAAAGTTTCTTCGACGTCATGCGTGACCAATAAACTAGTGGCACCAAGCGCATTATTGAGATCACGAATTAAGCGCGCAGTAATGCCGAGAGAAATTGGATCCAAGCCAGCAAAGGGCTCGTCGTACATAATCAAAGGAGGATCTAAGGCAATAGCTCTAGCGAGTGCGACACGTCTTGCCATGCCTCCAGATATTTGAGAAGGCATTAAATCACGAGCACCACGTAAACCGACTGCATGAAGTTTCATCAGCACCAGTGAGCGCAAAAGTTCTTCACTTAAATCGGTATGTTCCCGCAATGGAAAAGCAACATTCTCAAAAACACTGAGGTCAGTGAATAAGGCGCCAAACTGAAACAGCATGCCCATGCGGCGACGGGCTGCCATTAGCTCAACGGTATTCATCTTGCCAATATCATGGCCTTCAAATAAAACTTGACCAGATTGTGCAGTGTATTGACCGCCGATTAAACGAAGAATAGTGGTCTTGCCACAACCTGAACCGCCCATAACTGCCACAACCTGACCGCGCCTAAACTCCATATTGAGTCCAGACAGAATTTGGCGCTCACCCGGCGCGTAGGAAAAGTTCACGTCTTTTATAGAGACAACAACTTCACCTGCAAGTCGATTGCTTGCGTCCAAAGGGTTTGGCTGGCTTGAGTTCATATCCTCGCCATTATCGAGGCAAAACAGATGACCCCATTAAATACTGGTCGACTGCTTGGGCGCACTGACGACCTTCACGAATTGCCCAAACTACCAAAGATTGACCGCGACGCATATCGCCTGCAGCAAATACCTTAGGAACATTAGTTTGATAAGCATTTTGACCTTCTTCAGTCGCTTTTGCATTGCCCCGGGCATCTTTTTCAACGCCAAAAGCATTTAATACTTGCTGTACTGGGGATACAAAACCCATCGCCAAAAGCACTAGATCTGCCTTCACCTCAAATTCAGAATTAGGCACTTCTACCATTTTTCCGTCTTTCCACTCTAAGCGCACACCAATGAGTTTTTCGACTTTACCGTTCTTACCCTCAAAGCGCTTGGTTGCTACTGACCAGTCACGCTCGCAGCCCTCTTCATGAGAGGAGGATGTGCGTAATTTGGTTGGCCAGTAAGGCCATACCAATGGCTTGTTTTCTTCTTCTGGAGGTTGCGGCAACAATTCAAACTGTGTAATTTGTTTAGCACCATGGCGATTAGAGGTGCCAACACAATCTGATCCTGTATCACCACCACCGATAACAACGACATGTTTGTCAGTTGCACGAATTTCATTTTTAAAGTCGCCTGCGTTCTCTTTATTTTGAGGAATCAAAAATTCCAAGGCATAGTGAACGCCAGATAACTCACGGCCAGGTACTGGTAAATCACGCGGTTGCTCAGCGCCACCGGTAATTACTACAGCATCAAAATCTTTCATCAATTGCTCAGGTGAAACACTCTTAGTGGAATAATTCTTTACTTCAATACCCATCGCTTCTTTACCAACAAAGATACCTGTTTCAAATTTAACGCCTTCAGCCTGCATCTGCTCAACGCGGCGATCGATCAGCCACTTTTCCATTTTGAAATCAGGGATACCGTAACGCAGTAGGCCGCCAACGCGATCGTTTTTTTCATATACTGTGACATCGTGACCTACACGTGCGAGCTGCTGAGCAGCAGCCATACCTGCAGGGCCAGCGCCGACTATCGCTATTTTTTTACTAGTCTTGGTTTTAGAAGGTTGTGGTTTAACCCAACCGCTTTCCCAGCCCTTATCAATAATTGCATGCTCAATGGACTTGATGCCAACTGGCGCACGGTTAATTCCTAATGTACAAGCTGCTTCGCAAGGTGCTGGGCAAATACGGCCAGTGAACTCGGGGAAGTTATTGGTAGATTGCAAAACATCTAAGGCATTTTTCCAGTCATTATGGAAAACCAAATCGTTGAAATCTGGAATGATGTTATTCACTGGGCAACCGCTATTACAAAACGGAATACCGCAGTCCATACAACGTGCACCTTGAACCTTTGCCTCTTCATCCGTTAAAGCAACAATAAATTCCTTGTAATGATGCAGACGTTTAGCGGGCGCTTCGTATGTTTCATCGACACGCTCAAACTCCATAAACCCAGTGACCTTACCCATATCTAATCCTTAGTATCATTTCTTACTAGCCGTATTTATTAAGCAGCAACCGTTTTGTTTTGATCCTTTTCCCACAACTCACCTAAAGCACGCTTGTACTCAGTAGGAAGAACTTTGATAAAACGACCGCGTGAATTTTCCCACTCAGCTAAGAGTGCTTTTGCGCGCTCTGAACCGGTATGACGGAAATGGCGCTCAATCAGCGCTTTCAAAATTTGTTCATCTGTCAAACGTTCGCCACCATCTTTGACATCCACAGGTGCGTGCCATTGGGACTTAGGCATCTTGGCAATTTGCTCTGCTGAAGGTAGAACTTTTTCTAAAGTAGCCATGCTGGTATTACAACGCTTTTCAAACATGCCGTCCTCGTCATAAACATAAGCAATACCGCCACTCATGCCTGCTGCAAAGTTTCGGCCCGTTGCGCCCAAGACCACCACTGTTCCACCAGTCATATATTCGCAGCCATGGTCACCAGTACCCTCAACAACAGTAGTAGCGCCAGAGTTACGAACTGCAAAACGCTCGCCTGCAACGCCGTTAAAGAAGGCTTCACCAGCAATAGCACCATACAAAACGGTATTACCGACAATGATGTTCTTAGCAGTATCGCCACGGAATTCATGGGGGGCGCGCACAATTACCCGCCCACCTGACAAGCCTTTACCAACATAGTCATTACCATCACCCACTAAGTCCAGAGTGATGCCATGGGCCAAGAAAGCTGCAAAGCTTTGGCCTGCAGTGCCATTTAATTGAATATGGATCGTGTCATCAGGCAAGCCTGCGTGACCATAACGCTGAGCTACTTCTCCAGAAAGCATTGCACCAACTGTACGGTTCACGTTTTTCACAGGAACGATGAAGGATACTTTCTCGCCACGCTCAATAGCGGGCTCACTCTTTTCGATCAAGATATTGTCGAGCGCACTTGCTAGGCCATGATCTTGTGTGAGTACTTGATAACGTGGCACATCGCTTGCTACTTGAGGGGTAGCAAAGATCTTACTGAAATCTAAGCCATGTACTTTCCAGTTATCAATACCTTTGCGAGTATCTAAGAAATCAACGCGTCCAATTAAATCGTCAAACTTGCGAATACCTAATTGCGCCATGATTTCACGCGCCTCTTCTGCAACAAAGAAGAAGAAATTAACCACGTGCTCTGGCTTTCCAGAAAACTTCTTACGCAACTCTGGATCTTGAGTAGCTACTCCAACGGGGCAAGTATTCAAATGACACTTACGCATCATGATGCAACCCTCAACGACTAATGGGGCCGTTGCAAAACCAAACTCATCCGCGCCCAACAATGCGCCAATAACCACGTCGCGGCCTGTCTTCATTTGACCATCAGCCTGAACACGAATACGACTACGTAAACCATTGAGAACCAATGTCTGCTGAGTTTCAGCTAAACCTAACTCCCATGGTGAACCCGCATGTTTAATCGAAGATAGTGGTGATGCACCAGTACCGCCGTCATGCCCAGCGATCACAACGTGATCTGCTTTGGCCTTAGCGACACCAGCGGCTACCGTACCAACACCCACCTCAGATACCAGCTTCACAGATACATCAGCCTTTGGATTGACGTTCTTTAGGTCATGAATCAACTGAGCAATATCTTCAATCGAGTAAATATCGTGATGCGGAGGAGGGGAGATTAGGCCTACGCCTGGCACTGAAAAGCGCAACTTACCGATATAGTCAGAAACCTTACCGCCTGGTAATTGACCGCCCTCACCTGGCTTAGCGCCCTGCGCCATTTTGATCTGAATTTGATCCGCAGAACGCAAGTACTCAGTAGTTACACCAAAACGACCAGAGGCTACTTGTTTAATTTTGGAGCGCAATGAATCACCATCAAGCAATGGAATATTCGCTTCCACTACATCACTACCCAAAACGCTGGCTAAGGTTTCACCCTTCTTGATTGGAATACCCTTGAGCTCATTGATATAGCGATTGGGATCTTCGCCACCCTCACCAGTATTGGACTTGCCACCGATGCGGTTCATCGCAATGGCCAGTGTTGCATGTGCTTCTGTAGAAATTGAACCCAAAGACATCGCGCCCGTAGCAAAACGTTTTACGATTTCCTTAGCTGACTCTACTTCATCCAATGGAATCGCTTTCGCTGGATCAATCTTGAACTCAAACAAACCGCGTAAAGTCATTTGACGTTTGGTTTGGTCATTAATGATATTGGCGTACTCTTTATAAGTCTGATAACCCTTATCCGCTCCGATACGCGTAGAGTGCTGCAATTTTGCAATGGTGTCAGGAGTCCACATATGGTTTTCACCACGAATACGGAATGCATACTCACCACCGGCATCAAGCATATTGGTTAAGACTGGGTCATTACCAAATGCTGCACTATGCATACGTAATGCTTCTTCAGCCACCTCAAAGACACCAATACCACCCACGTTTGATGGGGTTCCCTTGAAATAGTGATCAATCACATCGTGATTCAAACCGATAGCTTCAAATATCTGTGAGCCGGTATAGGACATATAAGTTGAGATGCCCATCTTAGACATCACTTTTTGTAAGCCCTTGCCAACTGCTTTAACAAAGTTCTTCACAGCCTTTTCACCAGATAGATCACCTGACAATCCTCTAGCCATCTCAGCCAATGTTTGCATCGCTAGGTATGGATGAATTGCTTCCGCGCCATACCCCGCCAAGAGTGCAAAGTGATGGGTCTCACGAGCACTACCGGTTTCCACTACCAAGCCAACGCTTGTACGCAATCCTTTTTGTACTAAATGCTGATGAATTGCTGAGGTTGCTAGTAAAGCAGGAATGGCCACATGCTTTTCATCAACCTGACGATCACTCACGATCAAGATGTTGTAACCAGAACGAACAGCGTCGGCAGCTTCTGCACACAGGGAAGCCAAGCGTGCCTCAATACCGGCTTTGCCCCAAGATGCTGGGTAGCAAATATCTAACTCATAAGAGCGGAATTTACCGTTGGTGTAATGGCCAATATGACGGATCTTAGTAATGTCATCAAAATCCAGAATTGGCTGACTTACTTCCAAACGCATTGGTGGATTGATGTTGTTGGTATCTAATAAGTTAGGCTTAGGCCCAATAAAAGACACCAATGACATCACCATGTTTTCCCGAATAGAATCAATCGGAGGATTAGTCACCTGCGCAAATAATTGCTTGAAGTAGTTATAAAGCGGTTTATTTTTATTAGAGAGAACGGCCAAGGGACTATCGTTACCCATAGAACCAATGGCTTCTTCACCATTCATGGCCATTGGGGCCATAAGGTATTTAATATCCTCTTGGGTATAACCAAATGCTTGCTGACGATCGAGTAATTTAGCTGCTGGACGGATAGTCATTTTTTCGTCTATCAAGTCAGTCTTGCTCGCATCTATTTCATCTAATTTCACACGAACCGCATCAATCCAGCTTTTGTAAGGCTTCGCATTTGATACAGTATTCTTAAGCTCAACGTCATCAATGATGCGGCCTTGCTCCATATCAATCATGAACATCTTGCCTGGTTGTAAGCGCCATTTTTGAACAATCTTGCTCTCAGGAATAGGCAACACGCCAGCCTCTGAACCCATGATGACTAAATCATCATCAGTCACGTAATAGCGTGCAGGACGTAAACCATTTCGATCCAAAGTTGCGCCAATTTGACGACCATCAGTAAATGCCATTGCAGCAGGACCATCCCATGGCTCCATCATGGCAGCGTGATATTCATAAAAAGCACGACGGTTATCATCCATCAAGGTGTGTTGTTCCCAGGCCTCTGGAATCATCATCATCATTGCTTGAGCCAATGGATAACCAGACATTACCAATAACTCTAGGCAGTTATCAAAGCATGCAGTGTCAGACTGGCCAGGATAAATTAATGGCCATAATTTTTTTAAATCGTCCCCCAATACTGGGGAGCTAATTGCACCTTCACGTGCATTTACCCAATTGACATTCCCTTTAACGGTATTGATCTCACCGTTATGCGCAATCATCCGGTAAGGATGCGCTAATTCCCATGCCGGGAAGGTATTGGTGGAAAAGCGTTGATGGACCAGAGCCAGGGCCGATACAGTACGTGAATCTTGCAAATCCTGGTAATAAGCGCCAACCTGATTTGCTAAGAGCAAGCCTTTATAAACAATCGTACGTGCTGACATTGATGCAACAAAATATTCTTTGCCATGCTTTAGATGCAAATCTTGAATCGCATGACTTGCTGTTTTACGAATGACATACAACTTGCGCTCAAGCGCATCAGTGGTCATGATGTCACGACCACGACCAATAAATATTTGACGTATAAATGGCTCAGTCATTTGTACGGTTGGAGACATCGGCAACTTCACATCCACCGGCACATCTCTCCAACCTAATATAACCTGACCTTCTAAGCGAACTGTACGCTCGAGTTCTTGTTCACATGCCAAACGTGATGCATGTTCTTTAGGCAAGAAAATCATGCCGACACCGTACTCACCCAATGGCGGCAAAGTGATTCCTTGCTTAGCCATCTCTTCGCGATAGAGGGTGTCAGGAATCTGAATTAAGATTCCGGCGCCATCGCCCATCAAGGGATCTGCACCAACAGCACCGCGATGGTCTAGGTTTTCAAGAATTTGTAAGCCTTGAGCAACAATCTCGTGCGATTTTTTGCCTTTGATATGCGCGACAAATCCTACGCCACAGGCATCATGCTCATTACGTGGGTCATATAGACCTTGAGCAATTGGGCGAAGATCTGAACTCAATTGTGTAGTCATAGTGTTTCCGAGGGGCGACAAAGGCCTAATTACTTTTGGAGGATCAAATATAGGTGAATACCCATACCGATGCAATAGAAATAAAATGAGTCTGTCCCATTTATTTATAGCTAGCACCAGAATGAATTACTTAAAAAGGGACAGAGTCGAAAAAATGAGACTTGCAGTGCAATCTCAAGCCAATTTATAAGAGCCCTAAGCTACTGAATTTAAAGTATTTATTTTTCTTGGGCGGCCGCGATGACGAATCTGGGTAATTTCTGGGCTGTCTTTAAAGATCTTTTTGGCGTAAATATCACTCACCCAAGGCTTGGAGCGTATTAAAGATTCTGTGATTTGTCTGTCTTCCCAATGGGGTGCACCCTCTTTTACAAAGTTGGCCCAACCTATTTGTCTTTCAAAGGGCGTATTACCTAATCGCCAAAAGTTCTCATGGTCAACTAGCCAAGGTTCAGAATTTCCACCGATATGGCTAGCATAACTAGTCCAGCTTGACTCTTGCGGACTCGACTCATAGCCAGCCCTTACAGGATTTAATTCGATGTAACGCTGACAACGCAAAAAATAATCAGGGTCAATTAAGGAGGAGCGATAGCGTCCCTCCCAAATAGTTCCAGATCGTTTGTGTTGTTGATTGAAATACTGCGCATAGCGCCTACCTAAAGACTGCATGGTTTTTGCGAGCGAGTCTTCTTTCTGCGGAGTTAATAATAAATGCACATGATTGGGCATTAATGCAAAAGCATGCACCGAGCAAGCAAACTGCTTAGCTGCTTCTCGCAACCATTCTAAATAAATACGACGATCTTCATCACTAAAAAAGAGGGCTTCTCGGTTATTGCCTCGCACCATGACATGCATAACTTGACCTGGTATGACTGTGCGTGCTTGCCGAGCCATGATGTCAATTCACTATTGCAGTTCGCGAACGCCGCCAGCATTGGAGAACTCAGGGATAAACCAATCACCATCAACCTGTGTTACTCCACTAGGTACTTCGCGTGATTCTTGAGGCACGTCCCTTAAGGCTGTACCCATATAAGAAATCCACATTGGTAAAGCCAAACCGCCACCAGTCTCACGATCGCCCAAGCTTGCTGGCTTATCAAAACCAATCCATGCAACTGCGACAACTTTGGGGTTGTAGCCTGCAAACCAAGCATCGTGTGACTCATTGGTAGTCCCCGTTTTTCCAGCAATGTCGTTGCGGCCTAACTTGGCGCGAGCTGATGCTGCAGTACCTGTCTTTGTAACTTCTTGTAGCATGCTATCCATCACAAAAGCAGTGCGTGCATCCAAAACTCTCGTTGCATCCTCACGAGCATGTGTTGGCTTCGCTTCGAATAAAACAACTCCTTTGGAGTCAACCATCTTATCAATCAGAAAGGGGTCGACACGGTAGCCACCATTTGCAAAGACGCTATAGGCTGATGCCATTTGTAAAGGGGTCACAGATCCCGCACCCAATGCCATTGTTAGATAGGGTGGATGCTTCTCTGGCTCGAAGCCAAAACGCTGAATATATTCCTGAGCATAAGATGGACCGATAGCCCGAATGATACGAACTGAAACTAAATTTTTAGATTTTGCCAAGGCATTACGTAAGCGCATCATGCCGTCATATTTGCCATCGTAATTCTTTGGCTCCCACACCTGGCTCCCAGTCTCCATACTACCAATCGATAAGGGAGCATCGTTTACGATAGTGCTTGGAGAAAAACCTTTTTCAATTGCGGCTGCATAAATAAATGGCTTGAATGAGGAACCTGGCTGACGCAGGGCTTGGGTTACGTGATTGAATTGATTACGCCGGAAATCAAAACCACCAACCAAAGAGAGAATTGCGCCTGTTTCTGCGTTCATAGAAACAAAAGCTGCTTCTACTTGCGGTAACTGCGCTAACTTCCACACTCCTCCATCAGACAACAATCTCACAATCGCGCCTGGGCGCAAGCGCTTTTTAGGTTGCGCACTATCCGTGAGGGATGCCGTTGCCAACTTCAGGCCTTCACCTTTAATAGCAATCACGTCACCAGTTGAAGTCATCACCTGCATTTCCTTTGGTTTGACCTCAAGTACAACTCCTGACTGCAAATCATCTAACTGGGGATAAGCCAGTAGCGCTTCATCAATCGCACGCTGACGTTTTACTGGATCTTCCGGAAGTGTGATGAATCCCTCGGGTCCACGATAGGCATGACGCAAGTCATACTCAAAGATGCCGCGGCGCACTGCTTTATAAGCCGCTTCCTGGTCAGCCTTCAAGATTGTTGTATAAACATCGATGCCTTGGGAGTAGATTGCTTCGCCATACTGCGTAAAGAGTAATTGCCGCACCATCTCAGCAGGGAAATCTGCTCGCACATTAAATTCGTTACCCAGACCCCGAATACGCAATTCTTCAGCCATTGCTTTTTGATAGTCCTCTTGAGAGATATAGGATAAATCACGCATGCGCTGCAAAATATATTCCTGACGAATCTTGGCACGACGGAAATTGGTAACAGGGTTATAGGCCGATGGCGCTTTGGGTAAACCTGCCAACATGGCAGATTCTGCAATAGTGATGTCTTTTAGCTCTTTGCCAAAGTAGATCTGTGCGGCACTAGAAAATCCATAAGCCCTTTGGCCCAGGAAAATCTGATTCATATAGATTTCCAGAATCTTGTCTTTGGTCAGCTGAGATTCAATTTCCCAAGACAACAGGACTTCATAAATTTTGCGACTAAATGTTTTTTCATTGCTAAGGAAAAAATTTCGTGCTACTTGCATCGTGATAGTGGAGGCGCCCTGAGAAAGATTCCCGCGAAGATTGGTTATAGCTGCTCTTAAGATGCCGACGTAATCAACCCCACCATGAGAGTAAAAACGATCATCCTCAATTGCGAGGACTGCATTACGCATACTTTGCGGAATCTCATTTAAAGGAATCACCTTGCGGCGCTCTTCGCCAAACTCACCAATCAAGACCTTATCAGCCGTATAAATACGCAAAGGCGTTTTTGGGTTGTAATCCGTCAAAGCAGAAATTTTGGGTAAATTGGGCTTCGCTATTAAAAATGCGTAGCCCATCAACAAAGCAAGCACAACGGCAAAGACCACGCCAATAATAAGCACGGCTTTGACCAAGGGATTGCTTGATGACCTTTGAGGGTAGGCTTGTGCCCCATATTGCCGAGGACGCCTGTCAGGCTGACGGGAAGATCGCTGATTGATCGGCGGCTTGTCTTTGGGGGGTAGAGCCATATTGACAAATTATAGGGCGCTTAAGTAATTTCCCTGAAAGCTCCAAAATCCTTATTTGGCAGATCCCTAAAAGGCAGGTTCTGATGTCAATTTCAGTTCTGGCTGATGGTTTTTGTATTCGAAGAAATGAAGAATATTGCCATGCCATCACGCCATATTTCCCCCCAATCTTTCGACGCCATTTTGAGTGAGCTTGGTGATGATCCAGCCATCCCAGACCCACATGGAATCCGAAAGCCGAGCGCGCCAAAAAGCAACATTCCTGGAGCCCCTAAGCCGGCAAAATCTCCCTCTTTTCTCGAGCCCTTAAGTCAGCCGGATCTCATCAATCAAATTAAAAAAATGGGGGCTTTCTTAGTTGTGGCTCTGTGTTTTGTAGGCTTGATTTTCGGTTTATTTTTAGCTTACGACAGCTCTAAAAGCACCTCAGATACACAGCTTGAAGACTCCAATATTCAGATTTTAAAGCTACAAACGGACTTGGCCTTAATTCGCAAGGAACTTGATGAAGATTTTAATTCTCTATATGAGGAAATAGACTTGTTGGAAGTAAGTATTCACTCTTTAGAGGAAAAGAAGTCCAAAAATAAGGCTTTACTAAAGCCAAAACCGTATCCTCATGAGAAGGAGATACGCAGTTGGCGTTATTTGGGGAACAGCCAAATGGGGGATGCCCAACAGGCTTTTTTTCAACAAGGCAAGTCCCAAGCAATGTTTTCCAAAGGTGCTTTGGTCTTGGGTGAATGGCGCCTTTCCCATATCGAAAAAGAGGGGGCTACTCTTACCCACCCACAAGGTAAATCCATTGTTCTTCACCCAACGAAAAGCGAATGATCAAAGCCAAAAAAAGATCCCCCTACATCATCCTGATGGCAGTTATATGCATCGTTTTTTTGGCAGGCCCAAGCCAAGGAAATATGCCCAGCCAGAACCTAACTCAACTGCCCATTAGCCTTCATTTTTCAGATATTGAAGTTACAGAACTTTTGCAAATTTTGGCAAAGCTTGGTGGTAGTAATTTTTTGCTAAGCGATTCCATTAAAGGAAAAATCACCATCAATCTCAATAACACCCCCTGGCAAACTGCACTGCACTCTATATTGGCCAGTAGGGGTTTGCGGATTATTCGTCATGGTGATATTTACTGGATTGGACCTCATGCGGAAATCCAGGCCTTTCAAAAGTTTCGCCGTGAGGATGCAGCCCTGCCATTTGGGGGTGATCACATCAACAGCCCAAGACAGATTTTGATTGAAGCGCGCATTGTTGAAGCTGATGAACGCTTTGCACGCGAACTAGGGGTGAAGCTCGGCTCCCAAGCCAATACCTTGGGTGGCAATGCAGATCAAAATATTCTAGCTAGCCAAGATTTAGGCGTTTCCGGTCTCAATGGGTTTAATCCTGCGACTATGGCTGCCACACTAGTTTCCAAAAACGCCCAGCGCCTTTTGCAAATAGAACTCTCCGCCCTAGAGTCGGAGGGGCAAGGCAAAATTTTATCTAACCCCCGCATCATGACTGGGGACCAGGTAAAGGCCACTATTGAACAAGGAACTGAGCTCCCATATCAAACCACTTCACAAAGCGGCAGCAAACTTCAGTTTAGAAAAGCAAATTTACGCCTAGAGGTGCTTCCTAAGATTCATCCAGATGGAAAAATTTCTATGTTGGTTGGAATCAATAAAGACACTATTGGCATGAAAACTGAACAGGGCTATGCAATTGATACGAAAAGCCTCAGTTCGGAAGTCACTGTTGAAAATGGGGGCACTGCCATCATTGGGGGAATTTTTCAAACCACTGAACGCGAGGATGAGGTGAAGGTTCCCCTCTTGGGAGATATTCCCATCATTGGTCACTTATTTCGCCATAAATCCAAATTACAAGATAAAACTGAGCTCCTGGTGTTCTTAACACCCACAGTTCTCGACAAACCCTAATAAAATCGAAAGGTGAACTCTTCAACTAACAATATCTTCCTGATTGGCCTTATGGGCGCCGGAAAGTCAACCGTTGGAAAAGTTTTAGCAAAAAAATTAGGGCGCCGGTTTTTAGATGCAGATCACATCATTGAAGAGCGCTGTGGCGTCAAGATTCCTGTCATCTTCGAAATGGAGGGAGAAGAAGGATTTCGCAAACGTGAAGCACAAACTATTCGCGAAGCTACCGCTGAACATGACCTGATATTGGCAACTGGTGGGGGGGCAGTTTTGCTACCAGAAAATCGCCAAGCACTGAGTGAACGTGGCACTGTCATTTACCTTCATGCCAACCCTATTGAGCTATGGCATCGCACTAAAGGCGGTGAAGGACGCCCCCTGCTAAAAAGTGGTGACCCAAAAAAAATTCTAGAAAATTTATACGCGATTCGTGATCCTCTCTATCGTGAAATTGCTGACCATATCATTGAAACTGGAAAGCCCAGCGTAAACCAATTAGTCAATACCTTAATCATGCAGCTTGAACTTTCCAACTAAATACTATGATGAAAACACTTGAAGTTGATCTTGGTAGTCGCAGTTATCCTATTTATATTGGGGCAAACTTAATTGATCAGCCTACTTTATTTAGCGCATGTGAAAAAGCCACCTCTATTTACATTGTTACCAATACGACTGTGGCCCCTCTATATGCCGAGCGCCTCAGTAAAACCTTAGCAAGTTATGGCAAAGCTATTAGAACGATTGTTTTGCCAGATGGAGAGTCATATAAGGATTGGAAAAATCTTCAGCTGATTTTTGATGATCTATTAAAGTTTGGCGCTGATCGCCAAACCATGTTGGTGGCATTGGGTGGGGGTGTGATCGGTGACATGACTGGCTTTGCAGCGGCAAGCTTTATGCGGGGCGTGCGCTTTATTCAAGTACCTACGACCTTATTGGCGCAGGTAGATTCCTCAGTAGGTGGAAAAACTGGTATTAATCATCCGCTTGGAAAAAATATGATTGGGGCTTTTCATCAGCCCGTTGCAGTGGTTGCTGATTTAAACACCTTAAAGACATTGCCGCCGCGTGAACTCTCGGCTGGTCTGGCTGAAGTAATTAAGCATGGTGCTATTGCCGATGCAGTATTTTTAGATTGGATTGAAGCGAATGCTTCAGCCTTATTAGCATGCGATACTGATGCGATGGCTCACGCTGTTCTTCGCTCTTGTGAAATTAAATCCGCCGTAGTTTCAGCCGACGAACGAGAAGGTGGTATTCGTGCAACCCTAAACTTTGGCCATACTTTTGGTCATGCGATCGAAGCAGGCATGGGATATGGCGAATGGCTCCATGGAGAGGCAGTCGGATGCGGCATGGTGATGGGCGCTAACTTATCACGCCAACTTCATTACATCAGTCAAGCAGATGTACAACGCCTAACTAAAATTATTCAGTCCATGAACTTGCCGATAGTGCCTCCAAAATTTGGAGCTGAGCGATATTTGGAACTTATGCAGGTTGATAAAAAAACTGAGGGTGGGCAAATTCGCTATGTGATTTTAGAGAAGATCGGCAAAGCACAAATTAAGAGCGTGCCAGATGCACAGGTCATTGAAACTTTAGTAGCTACGGGCGCCGCTTAAAAAGCTGTACTAATCTTTTTTCAATGCAATATTGATAGTTTGCCCAGCTTGAGCACTAGAAAACTGAGATAGATCGCCTAATAACTCACGACCTGTTTTAGTATCCAACCATAAGGGTTGGGCAATGGATCCAGCCCAACGGTAGTGATAACCACCGGATTTAGCAGCAACCCAAATCTCATGCAAAGGCGGCTGTGTATTAACAACGATCACGCTTTTATCTCGAAAGCGAATATTGATGACGTTGCCCCCTTGGCGCTCTATATCCAAATCTAGGTCGAGCGTATCATCTGCCGCTTCCAGGGCCATTTCAATAGATTGCAATAAATGAGCCCCCAACTGATGAAATTGCTTGTCATCAATACTTTCAATGCTCAAATTATTTGGATTCATCTCAGTGCCCTGCATGCTATATTCAATCATTCGTTTTAGAGACATTCATGATAGCGATTATTAATAGAGCCTTTGGTATTAGCCTCCTAATATCCCTTGTTGGATGTGGGGTTAGGGGGCCATTAATTTTGCCCATTATTCCGCCAGTTCCCCCAGCGCCTACAGTGCCTGAACCCAAAGGAATACTTTATCCACCCCAGGCCCCAGAAGCTGCCCAAACACCAACCAGCAATGACAAGTAAAGCTATTCCACTTCCTCATTTAGTTGGATTTGAAGAGCGTAATGGCTCTTGGTATGCCGAAGATGTCCCTATGGCAGATTTGGCAAATGAATTTGGCACCCCGCTCTATGTTTACAGCAGGAAAGCGCTAACAGAAGCCTATCAAGCATACGACCGAGCATGCGTGGATGCGAGTGGTAAGCGACGCGCCCGCGTTCATTACGCCATGAAAGCAAACAGTAATTTAGCGGTGATCGATTGCTTTAAAAAATTGGGTGCTGGCTTTGACTTAGTGAGTGGCGGAGAGCTGGCGCGCGCCTTAGCAGTGAATGCAGAATCTCAAAGCCTTGTCTTTGCAGGCGTTGGTAAATCAGCCGCAGAAATTGCGCAAGCACTTGAGGCTGGGGTGAAATGTATTAATGTGGAATCCATTGCAGAGCTCCATCAGATCAATCGCATTGCCACCAAACTCAATTGTCGTGCACCGATTTCTTTACGAGTGAATCCCGATGTGGATGCACAAACACATCCTTATATTTCCACTGGATTAAAAGGTAATAAATTTGGTATTGCTTATCACGAAGTTTTAAAAACCTATCGTGAGGCAGCGCAACTTCCTCAAATTGATGTGGTTGGCATTGACTGTCATATCGGCTCTCAAATCACCACTACAGCACCCTACTTAGATGCACTCAATAAAGTCCTAGACTTAGTAGAGAACTTAAGGAAAGAAGGAATTGTTATTCACCATTTAGATCTTGGTGGTGGATTGGGCATTTCTTATGGCGATGAGATACCGCCTGATATCACCGAGTTCACCAATATCCTGCTTGATCGTGTAGCTGAGCGGGGCTTTGGACATCTCGATGTTGTATTAGAGCCAGGCAGATCTCTTGTCGGCAATGCTGGCGTACTGCTGACCAAGGTGGAATACCTGAAACCTGGCATCGAAAAGAATTTCTGCATTGTGGATGCCGCCATGACTGAACTCATGCGCCCTGCTCTCTACGAGGCACATCATGGCATTGTTCCGGTCAAAACTAAACCTGGAAAGGCTTTAACTTACGATGTCGTTGGCCCTGTTTGTGAATCAGGAGACTGGCTTGGAAGAGATCGACAGCTTGCTGTAGAAGAAGGCGATCTACTAGCAATACTATCGGCAGGCGCCTATGGTTTTGTGATGGCCTCTAACTACAACACTCGCCCAAAGCCAGCTGAAATTATGGTCGATGGCAAGAATGTATATGTCATTCGCAAACGTGAAAATACAAAAGACCTCTTTGCAAGTGAGAACACTCTGCCAGAGTAATTTGTAAAAATTTCAAATGAAGACTCTAGAGTTTCAAGAATTTTTGGGCAATAAAAAACCCCGCTGATGGAGCGAGGTTTTTGTTTTAGTTCGATTATTTAATACAGGCCAGCCATATAGTCTGAAACGGCTTTCATTTCATTATCAGAGAGCTTTGTGGCAATCATATTCATCTGAATATTTTTGCGAGTACCCTCACGAAATAACATTAATTGAGTGTTTGAGTATTCAGCCCATTGACCACCCTGACGAGGGTACTGTGCCGGAATTCCGGCGCCGTTGGGGCTATGGCAGCCAGAGCAAGCTGGAACATTCTTAGCCGCTATTCCGCCACGGTAAATACTCTTACCCAACTCAATGGTGTCTTTGTTTTCAGCAACACCTTGAGAGGGCTGCTGTTGTGACAAGTAAGCAGCAATATTATTCATATCTTGATCGGTTAATGCAGCAGCCATACCCATCATAATGGCGTTAACGCGAATACCTTCCTTGTAGTTCTTCAACTGTCGGGCAAGATAAGTCGGGTGTTGGGCAGCCAATTTGGGCCATGTGCCTGCTGCACTTTGGCCTTTAGGTCCGTGGCAAGTAATGCAGGCAATCACCCCACGCGTTGCATCGCCAGCAGAATATAAGGCCTCACCAGCAGCTGGATCGACCTTTGGCTTGCTAGGTACAGCGGCTTTGGCTTCAGCCACCGGTACTGCAGAAGCAGCATCAGCAGCGTTAGCAAGACCAGTCATGCTGGACAAAGCAAAAAATGAGAGGGCTACAAATACAGCACGAAAGCTAGTTAATTTGGAGATTTGGGTGGTTTGACGCATTATGTTTACCTTGGCAAAAATTCCTAAAAGTGTTTGGGCCCTGCATTTACAACCTTTTCCCCAACACCATGAGATATTTCATGATTTTGCGTGATTTTACAATAGCTTCTGGACATGTCTAAACTCTTTCAAGCCCGTTTCGCGACCACAGTCAATGATACCCATTGCCTACCTGCCACCCCACTGCGTGAGGTGGCTTTTGCCGGTCGATCGAATGCTGGTAAATCCAGCGCCATTAATGTCCTATGCAACCAAAAAAGACTAGCTTTTGCGAGTAAAACTCCGGGTCGCACACAACATATCAATTATTTTGGTCTTTTTGCCAAAGATGACCTTCTAGCCTATTTGGTGGACTTACCTGGCTACGGCTATGCTGCAGTCAATCATGAGACCAAATACCACTGGAATGAACTCCTAAGCGATTATTTGCAGGAGCGGGAGCAGTTAGTTGGCATGGTTCTGATTGTGGATGCTAGACGCGGCATTACTGATCTGGACGAACAAATGATTAAATGGTTTGTCCCTACGGGCAAGCCTATCCATATTTTGCTAAGCAAATGCGACAAACTGAATAAAAGTGAGTGCAAGCATGCCCTTGAGGCTGTTCAAAAGCAGCTCCAACAATATGACCCTGCTTTGCCAGATGGCACGGGAGAGTCAAAGCAACTTACGGCACAATTGTTTTCCAGCACCAAACGCATCGGTCTTGAAGAAGCGGATAATTTAGTGATTAAATGGTTATTTGAAGCAGAAACACATGAAGATGAAATCCCCAGCTAATTCTGTAATGCAATTTCCGGCTCACCGTCCGCGTCGCATGCGTCGGGATGATTGGTCAAGACGCTTAATGCAAGAAAATCGCCTTGCAGCGGATGACTTAATCTATCCCGTATTCTTACTTGAAGGCAAAGGTAAATCTGAAGCCGTTGCTTCGATGCCAGGCGTCAATCGTATTTCATTAGACTTGCTGTTTAATGCTGCACAAGAGTGTGTGGATCTAGGAATTCCTGTGCTAGCTTTGTTTCCCGTGATCGATCCTGCATTAAAAACACCAGATGGTAAAGAGGCATACAACCCTAATGGTCTGGTGCCCAATGCCGTCCGTGAGCTAAAGAAACGTTTTCCTAATTTAGGGATCATGACTGATGTTGCCTTAGATCCCTATACGAGTCACGGTCAAGATGGTGTCCTTGATGATCATAGTCGCATTCTCAATGATGAAACTTCAGCTATCTTGGTGCAACAAGCAATTACTCAAGCCGAAGCGGGTGTCGATATTGTTGCGCCTTCAGACATGATGGATGGTCGCATTGGAAAGATTCGTGAAGCGCTTGAACAAAAGAAATTAATTCACACTCGCATCATGGCTTACTCAGCTAAATATGCTTCTGCTTTTTATGGTCCATTTAGAGATGCCGTAGGCTCTGCCAAGAATCTAGGTAAGGCTGATAAAAAAACATATCAAATGGACTTCGCCAATACTGACGAGGCTTTGCGGGAGGTTGGCATGGATATTAGCGAGGGTGCAGACATGGTCATGGTCAAGCCAGGTATGCCCTATTTAGATATTGTTCGCCGTGTTAAAGAAGAATTTGATTACCCCACTTTTGCCTATCAAGTGAGTGGTGAATACGCCATGCTAAAAGCTGCCGCACAGAACGGTTGGCTAGATCATGATGCAGTAATGATGGAGTCTCTCATGGCGTTTAAGCGTGCTGGTGCTGATGGTGTTCTCACTTACTTTGCGCTAGAAGCTGCGCGCTTAATCAAAGCGGCAAAATAAATCTCAAGTGCTTTATTGCGACTCAGAAATCTTTTTGAGTCGCTCAAAAAAACGTTGTGGTGGCATGTAACCAATCACGCGCTGGTCTTGTAGTTCTTTAGAATCTAAATTAAAAAATAGAATTCCTGGCGGGCCAAATAATCCAAAACGTTTTAATAACGCTTGATTTTCAGGGCTGTTTTTAGTGACGTCGGCTTGAAGCAATACAAACTGTTGCAAGAGTTTATTTACCTCAGCATTTGCAAAGGTATTAACTTCCATTTCTTTGCAACTAATGCACCAATCTGCATAAAAATCTAAGAGCACTAATTTTTTATCTTCGCTTGCTTTGCGCAGTTGTGCTTCTAGTTGTGCCGTCGAAGAAATCACTACAAAAGACAGCTCGCCAACCTGATGTACTTTCTGGCCATTTACTATTTTTGCAGAGTCTGCAACATCGTTTTTTTGTAGCAAGGGTGATGCGATCCAAGCGGCCGTTGCTACTAACAAAACACCCAAGGTGCGTTGCAGCCAGATCATCCAAATTCCTGTTGAGGGAATCAAAATACGCGCCTCAATGGCAATAAAGAGCAAAGGCAGGCCCATCCCCAGGGCCATGACAAAGAGCAGCCCCGCGCCCAAGCTCATAGAGCCTGTCTGCGCAATAAAGGCCAAAACACCCGCTAAAGGGGCTGTAATACAAGGACTGGCTACTAATGTAGAAATGCCCCCTAAAGCAAATGCCCCTATTACATTGCCGCCTTCATGACGCCCTGCTAGCCTATCTACCCGCTGATGCCAGGAGTGGGGCAATCTGAGCTCATATAGGCCAAACAAACTGCCTGAAAGGGCTAATAGCAGGGTTGCAAAGGCTGCCAAAGCAATTGGGCTCTGCAAAGCCCTTTGGACACTAGCACCAAGAGCAGCCATCAAGATGCCCGCCAAGGCGTAGACCAAAGCCATGCCCAAAACATAGGATAACGCTAAAGCACTGGCGCGGGCTTTGGAAACCGTTTTGCCACCTTGGGCGCCAAAGATGACGCTAGACAGGATCGGTAACATCGGCAATACACAAGGCGTAAAGGCTAAAGCTAGACCCAAAATAAAGAAGGCTAAAAATAAATATGTGGTGGAAGTATTTTCTAAAAAACGGCCGATGGCATTGACATCATCTCGTTCACGCCATAAATCGGTCAGACCAAATTCTGCTTGTTTAGATATCGATGGTGATGCCTCCAATACCTCAGGTATTGGCGCTGCTTTTACACCGGGGCCCGTTAATAAAAAAGGTAAGGTCATTGGTGGATAACAAATTCCCGCTTCTGCACAACCCTGCAACGTTACCTCTACATGCATTGGGCTACCGGCCTGCGGCTTGATGTCAAGGAGCACCATAAAGGGTTGTTTATAAACCTGCAGTTTCTTTTGAAACGTTTCATCAAATTTCTCAATGCCCAATGGCAATGAAGGCTTGATGCTGCCTAGCTTGCCGGTTTGGCTACCCGCCTGAAATTTCAGGGATTCTTGGTAAATGTAGTAACCCTTCGCTGGGTGAAATTCGATTTCGATTTCATTGGAATTCTCAAGCCATGTCGCCTCTACTCGAAATGCTTTTTCTGGAGGTAGAAAATCAGGCGCAGCAAATACCGGTATTGATACTAGTGCCAGCACCAGCAAAACCTTTTTCAGAAATGATTGCATTCTCATGTCTTCGAATTTACCTCAGACTCCACCCACTTGCCGTATTGCCTTTCATATTGCTCTGGTGAATAAGCCAAAATTTCTGGCAAGTCATAAGGGTGAGCGCTTTGAATAAATGCAGAAATCTCTGGCCACCTCCCAGCAGTCGTCTTTGCGAAGAGCAGTACTTCTTGCTCTACGCAAATCTTTCCTTCCCAGCGATAAATCGATTGAATACCACCCATAAGCTGCACACAGGCAGCTAAATTGCTCTCTACTAAAGCATTAGCCATACCTTTAGCAGCCTCCAAATCAGGAAGACTAGTTACCACCACCAAAAGCTTGCTGGGACTAACTGGGGCGTTTTCTGACATTATGTATTTATAAACCCATCAATGAAAAAAGCCAGACCGAAGCCTGGCTTTTTAAATAGCTGCAAGACTTAAGCCTCTTGCGCTACTGCTGCTGTTTCTTCAACTTCTGGACGATCAACCAACTCAACCAAAGCCATTGGTGCATTATCGCCATGACGGAAGCCAAACTTCAAAATACGAAGGTAGCCGCCTGGTCTTGTTGCATAACGTGGTCCAAGCTCTGTAAAGAGTTTAGCCACGATATCGCGATCACGAGTGCGATTGAATGCCAAGCGACGGTTAGCTAAGTTGTCTTTTTTACCCAAGGTAATCAAAGGCTCAACAACCATGCGCAATTCTTTTGCTTTTGGCAAAGTCGTTTTAATGACTTCGTGCTCCAAAAGAGAATTGGACATATTGCGCAGCATCGCCAAGCGATGTGAAGATGTTCTATTTAGTTTGCGTAAGCCGTTTCCGTGACGCATGATGCTTCCTTTCTAATTATTTCTCGAGGTTAGCTGGAGGCCAGCTTTCGAGTTTCATGCCAAGACTTAAGCCACGAGCAGCCAATACGTCTTTAATTTCATTCAAAGACTTACGACCCAAATTAGGCGTCTTCAACAATTCATTTTCTGTACGTTGAATCAAGTCACCGATGTAGTAAATATTCTCAGCCTTCAAGCAGTTTGCAGAGCGCACTGTGAGCTCGAGGTCATCAACCGGACGCATCAACATTGGATCAACCATTGAAGAGCGGCTTGGTGCGAGATCACCAGAAACTTCGCTGCTTTCGAGGGCTGCGAATACAACTAATTGATCAACCAAGATGCTAGCCGCTTGACGAATTGCTTCTTCGGGGGACAACACACCGTTAGTTTCAATAGTCATCACGAGACGATCGAGGTCAGTACGTTGCTCAACACGAGCAGACTCAACAGCATAGCTAACACGGCTTACTGGACTAAATGAAGCATCCAATACGATACGACCAATGATCTTGGTAGTTTCGTCGTTATATTGACGAACATTACCTGGAACATAGCCACGGCCTTTTTCAACCTTGATCTGCATGTCCAACTTACCACCAGCAGATAAGTGGGCAATGACGTGATCAGGGTTAATGATTTCGACATCGTGTGGCAAATCAATATCTTTTGCCGTAACAACGCCTGGGCCTTCTTTACGCAAATTGATAGTGACTTCGTCACGAGACTGCAACTTAAATACGATACCTTTAAGGTTGAGCAAGAGGTTAACTACGTCCTCTTGAACTCCATCTAATGTGGAGTACTCATGAACTACGCCTGCAATAGCTACTTCAGTTGGCGCATAACCTACCATCGAGGAGAGAAGTACGCGACGTAATGCGTTTCCGAGTGTGTGGCCATAACCACGCTCGAACGGCTCCATAACAACCTTAGCTTGGTTGGCGGTAAGCGCTTCAACAGAAATAATTTTTGGCTTGAGCAAATTTGTTTGCATATTTTTCCTTGATAGTGCCTAATTAGCGTGAATACAATTCGACGATCAAACTTTCATTAATTTCACCACTGATGTCTTCGCGGTCGGGCACCTGCTTAAATGTTCCTTCTAGCTTAGTTGCATCAACAGACACCCAAGTAATAGCGGTCATTTGCCCAACTAAATTCAATGATTCAGCAATACGAACTTGCTTTTTCGCTTTTTCACGAATAGCAACGACATCGCCAGGCTTCACCTGAATGGATGGAATATTCACAGCGCTGCCATTTAATGTGATGGCGCCATGAGAAACCAACTGACGTGCTTCGGCGCGAGTTGAACCAAAGCCCATGCGATAGACCACGTTATCGAGACGTGACTCTAATAACTGGAGCAATGTAGAACCAGTATTACCCTTACGACGCTCAGCTTCTGCGAAGTAACGACGGAACTGGCGCTCTAAAATTCCGTACATACGCTTAACCTTTTGCTTTTCACGCAATTGATTACCGTAGTCAGATGTTCTTGAGCCAGATGTACGGCCATGTTGACCAGGCTTAGTATCTAACTTGCACTTGTCCGACAGGGCGCGACGTGCGCTCTTTAAAAATAAGTCGGTACCTTCCCGACGTGCTAACTTGGCCTTAGGCCCTAAGTAACGTGCCACGATGCTTTCCTTTCTTTGCCGCAGTCTTTCGACCGGCGGTGAGTTCACCTTTTAAATCAGATGAACAGTGGGCTTTAAAAAACTACTAAAACTTAAACTACCAACTTCCCAGCTTAAATACGACGACGCTTAGGAGGACGGCAACCATTGTGTGGAACTGGAGTTACGTCTTGAATCTCAGTGATCTTGATACCCAATGAGTTCAATGCGCGAACGGCTGATTCACGACCTGGGCCTGGACCCTTGATCTGAACTTCCAAATTCTTAATGCCGCATTCAACGGCAGCTTTACCAGCAACTTCTGCAGCTACCTGAGCAGCAAAAGGTGTTGATTTACGTGAGCCCTTAAAGCCCTGACCACCAGAAGTTGCCCATGAAAGCGCATTTCCTTGACGATCGGTAATCGTAATAATGGTGTTATTAAAAGAAGCGTGAACGTGTGCAATACCGTCAGCAACGTTCTTTTTAACCTTCTTACGAGTGCGCTGTGAAGCTGCAGAAGCGGATTGTTGTTTTGCCATGTCAATAAACTTTCTTGATTATTTCTTCAGTTGCACGCCAGACTTGCGTGGGCCCTTACGGGTACGCGCATTAGTCTTGGTACGTTGACCACGTACTGGCAAGCCTTTGCGATGACGTACGCCACGGTAGCAACCCAAGTCCATCAAACGCTTGATGCTCATAGTTACTTCACGACGAAGGTCACCTTCGGTGATGAACTTACCTACTTCATCACGCAACTTTTCCAAGTCAGCGTCAGTAAGATCTTTTACTTTTTTGTCGATAGCAACACCTGTGGTTTTGCAAATTTTGTTAGCACGAGTTGTACCAATGCCAAAAATTGCTGTCAAACCAATGACAGTGTGTTGATGATTTGGGATATTTACCCCAGCGATACGTGCCATGAGATTTCCTCTTAATTAATCAATCAGCCTTGACGCTGCTTATGACGTGCATCTGAAGAACAGATCACACGCACAACGCGTTTGCGCTTAATGATCTTGCAATTTCTGCAAATACACTTAACGGATGCTAAAACTTTCATAACTCACCTCTTAAAAATAGGTACAACTTAATCTTTACTTCGCTCGGAAAATAATTCTGGCTCTCGTCAGGTCGTATGGAGTCATCTCCACCGTCACCTTATCTCCCGGCAAAATTCGGATGTAATGCATCCGCATCTTTCCGGAAATATGGCCTAAAACTACATGTCCATTTTCCAACTTCACGCGAAACATCGCATTCGGCAAATTCTCTACAACTTCTCCCGCCATCTGAATTACATCGTCTTTAGACATTCAGTTAGGCGCCCATCTTAAAGTTAGCTTTTTTCATCAAAGAGCCGTACTGCTGCTGCATGACAAATGACTGTACTTGCGCCATGAAATCCATTGCAACAACAACAATAATCAACAATGAAGTACCGCCAAAATAGAACGGCACGTTGTACTTCAACACTAAGAATTCTGGTAACAAGCAAACCAAAACCATATAAATAGCACCGGCCAAAGTCAAGCGCACCAAAATCTTATCGATATAACGCGCTGTCTGATCACCGGGACGAATACCTGGAACAAAGGCGCCGCTCTTCTTCAAGTTTTCAGCTGTCTCACGACTATTGAATACCAATGCGGTATAGAAAAAGCAGAAGAAAATAATTGCAGCTGCGTACAAAATTGTATAAACAGGTTGTCCTGGAGCCAATGTTGCCGCCAAATCTTTAATGATTCTGCTAAACATATTAGTCGGCTCACCAGAAGTAAACCATCCAGCAATCGTTGCAGGGAACAAAATAATTGATGATGCAAAAATAGGAGGAATAACGCCTGCCATGTTCAGCTTCAATGGGAAATAAGAAGATTGACCACCATAAATCTTGTTACCGACTTGACGCTTAGCGTAGTTAACCAAGATACGGCGCTGACCGCGCTCTACAAACACCACAAAATAAGTCACTGCTACGCAAATTACCACGATGAGCAATGCGGAAATAATATTCATTGAACCAGTACGTACTAGTTCTAATAAGCTAGCTAAGGCATTTGGCAAACCAGAAACAATACCGCCAAAAATAATGATCGAAATACCATTACCTAAACCACGCTCTGTAATTTGCTCTCCAAGCCACATCAAGAACATCGTGCCAGTCACTAAAGTTACGACCGTATTTACTTCAAACATCAGGCCTGGATTAATCACCAATCCTGGCTGAGCTTGCAATGCAACTGAAATTCCCAGAGCCTGGAATGTCGCCAAGAGCACAGTACCGTAGCGAGTGTACTGAGTAATCTTGCGCTGGCCGGCTTGGCCTTCTTTTTTCAGGGCCTCTAAAGATGGAATCACAATCGTCATCAACTGCATGATGATCGAAGCAGAGATATACGGCATGATTCCCAAGGCAAATACAGTAAAGCGGGATAAAGCACCACCTGAGAACAGGTTAAACATTCCCAAGATTCCATCTTTTTGGCCAGAGAATAATTGCGCCAACTGATCAGGATCGATTCCAGGTACCGGGATATGAGCACCCAAACGGAACACGATCAAAGCCAACACCAGGAATATCAAGCGCTGGCGTAATTCGCCAAACTTGCCCCCTGTTGCTGCAGTGCTTGCGTTATTGGTAGGTGCTAATGCCATGTCTAATCAGTGAACCTATTAAGCTAACTCAACTAATTTGCCACCAGCCGCTTCAATAGCAGCTTTTGCACCAGCTGTTGCTGTAAGACCCTTAAGGGTTACAGCAATCTTGAGTTCACCAGTTTTGATAACCTTAACTGAAGTAATTTGCTCGCCTGCAAAGCCATGAGCCTTCAATACCAAAAGATCTACTTCTGGTAAGTTAATTTTTGCTAAGTCGTTCAAGGTAATTTGACCAACGTGACGACGTGTCAAAGACACGAAACCGCGTTTTGGCAAACGACGATACATAGGCATCTGACCGCCCTCGAATCCAACCTTGTGGAAACCACCAGAACGTGATTTTTGACCTTTATGACCACGGCCAGCAGTTTTACCAAGACCAGAGCCAATGCCGCGACCTACGCGACGACGGTTTTTCTTGGAGCCCTCTGCGGGCTTGAGTGTATTGAGTTCCATATTCTTCGCCTATTTACTTGCTAGTTATTAGCCAACGACCTTAACTAGATAAGAAACTTTATTAATCATGCCGCGAACAGCTGGCGTATCTTCTAATTCAGAAACTGAATTAATACGACCAAGGCCTAAGCCACGTACAGTTGCACGATGGCTTTCGCGTGTGCCGATCAAGCTGCGAACTAATTGCAGTTTGACTTTAGAGTTAGATGTTGTCATTTATAGATTCCTAATCTTTTGGTCTTAGCCCAGAATCTCTTCAACTGATTTGCCGCGCTTAGCAGCAATCTCAGCAGGAGTACTCATCTTGCTCAAACCATCAATCGTTGCACGAACCAAGTTGTATGGGTTTGTAGAGCCAAGTGACTTAGCTACCACGTTTGTTACGCCCATTACATCGAAAATCGCGCGCATTGGGCCGCCAGCAATAATTCCAGTACCGTCTTTAGCAGGAGAGATCAAAACGCGTGAAGCGCCATGCTGACCAGTAACTGTATGCTGCAAAGTGCCCTTGCGTAAGGAAACTTTGATCATCTTGCGACGAGCTTCGTCCATTGCTTTTTGAACAGCAACTGGAACTTCTTTAGATTTACCTTTACCCATGCCGATGCGGCCATCACCATCGCCAACTACAGTGAGCGCAGCGAAGCCGAGAATACGACCACCCTTAACCACTTTAGTTACACGATTGACAGCGATCATCTTCTCGCGAAGACCATCATCACGCTCTTCGTTTTGCATCTTAGTTTGCATTTTTGCCATGTTTTTTCCTAAACCCTTTTAGAACTTCAGGCCGGCTTCACGCGCAGCTTCAGCTAAGGCCTTAATACGGCCGTGGTAACGATGACCGGAACGATCAAAAGCAACATCAACAATGCCTGCCTTAACAGCACGCTCAGCAACTAACTTGCCGATTTGTTTCGCAGCTTCAGCGTTGCCGCCGTTTTTGATCGCCTGGCGTAATTCTTTTTCCATTGTTGAAGCAGCTGCAACAACTTTGGTTCCGCATGGGCTATATACCTGAGCAGAAATATGTGTATTGCTACGGATGACTGTTAAGCGATTTGCCAATGCTTCGGCAATGCGAATGCGAGTCTGCCGAGCACGTCTTTGTCTGGATTCGTCTTTATTCATTTTCTAATCTCGCTTACTTCTTCTTGGTTTCTTTCAGATGCACAACTTCGTCAACGTAGCGAACACCTTTGCCTTTGTATGGCTCTGGTGAACGATATGCACGAACTTCAGCTGCGACCTGGCCAACTTGCTGCTTGTTGGAGCCTTTAATAATGATTTCTGTTTGCGATGGAGTCTCTGCTTTTACACCTTTTGGAAGGTTGTAAATAATGTCGTGCGAGAAACCCAACTGCAATTTCAATGTATCGCCTTGTGCAGCAGCACGGTAACCAACGCCTACCAAGCTGAGCTTGCGCTCAAAGCCAGCAGTTACGCCCACAACCATGTTATTAACCAAAGCACGCGCCGTACCTGACTGAGCACCAGCTTCTGGTGAGTCGTTATTAACAACAACTGTCAATACGCCATCTTCTTGTTTTAAACCAACAGAAGGATGCAAGTTATGTGTCAAAGTGCCCAATGGACCTTTAACAGTAACGGTTGCGCCGTTGATGTTGATTTCAGCGCCCTTAGGAACTGTGATTGGTGATTTACCTACGCGGGACATATTTCGCTCCTTAAGCTACGTAGCAAATAACTTCGCCGCCCACGCCTGTTGCACGTGCTTTACGGTCTGTCATTACGCCTTGAGGGGTTGAAATAATTGCAATGCCCAAGCCATTCATTACTTCTGGAATGTCATGACGGCCTTTATAGATACGTAGACTTGGTGTAGAAACACGGTCAATACGCTCAATAACAGGACGGCCTGCATAGTATTTGAGATCGATGTGGAGCACTGGCTTAGCTGCTTCACCTTTGATTTCAAAACTCTCGATATAGCCTTCATCTTGCAACACTTTTGCGATGGCTACTTTAACTTTTGACGACGGCATCAAGACTACGGGTTTCTGCACTGCTTGCGCATTGCGGATCCTTGTCAACATGTCGGCGATTGGATCGCTGATACTCATGAGTTCTCCTAATTCTTTCGCCGCTTACCAGCTGGCCTTGGTTAAACCGGGGATTTCGCCACGAAAGGCGATTTCACGAATCTTGCTACGAGCCAAACCGAACTTGCGGAATGTGCCACGTGGGCGACCGGTTAATGAACAACGATTTCTTTGACGAATCGGGCTTGCGTTACGTGGAAGTGCCTGTAGTTTTAAGCGAGCTTCATAGCGCTCTTCATCGCTACGTGCTTGATCAGCAATGATCGCTTTCAATTCAGCACGCTTTACAGCGTACTTCTCTACAGTTTTTGCGCGCTTATTCTCGCGCTCAATCAGGGATAGTTTTGCCACGTTAGCCTCTTAATTGCGGAAAGGGAATTTGAACGCTGCCAACAAAGCTTTTGCTTCTTCGTCGGTTTTAGCGGTCGTCGTAATACTAATATTGAGACCACGGAGGGCATCAATCTTGTCGTATTCGATTTCAGGGAAAATGATCTGTTCTTTAACGCCGATGTTGTAATTACCGCGGCCGTCAAATGCTTTACCAGAGATTCCACGGAAGTCACGTACGCGTGGCAATGCAACAGTAACGAAGCGATCTAAGAATTCATACATGCGTTGACCACGCAATGTCACCATGGCACCGATTGGGTAGCCTTGACGAATTTTGAAACCTGCAATCGCTTTTTTGGCTTTAGTTACTACTGGCTTTTGGCCTGCAACTTT
This sequence comes from Polynucleobacter sp. AP-Melu-500A-A1, assembly GCF_018882125.1. Classification (GTDB taxonomy): domain Bacteria; phylum Pseudomonadota; class Gammaproteobacteria; order Burkholderiales; family Burkholderiaceae; genus Polynucleobacter. Next base: position 311,063 of record NZ_JACVOZ010000001.1, on the reverse strand, counting down.
AGTTAAATCGCCAACTGCATTTTCGATAATCTTCTTGTCGTTCACTGCATCACCCAAGCCCATATTCAGGGTAACTTTAGTAATGCGTGGAACTTCCATTGCAGACTTGTAGCCAAATTTGGCAATCAAATCAGCAACAACTTTAGCTTGATAGTGCTCTTGAAAACGTGTGCTCATAATTTGTCCGTGCCCCTTATGCGCTCAATGTTGCGCCAGTGGTTTTGAGGAAACGCTGTTTTTTACCATCAACGAGTTTGATACCAACACGTGATGGCTTGCCGTTACCGTCAACCACAGCCACATTAGAAATGTGAACAGGCATCGTCTTGTCAATCATGCCGCCGGTTATACCTGCAGCTGGGTTTGGCTTAACGCTCTTTTTATAAATATTCACGCCTTCGATCACTAATTTGTTTTCGAGAACGGCAGTTACAGTTCCTTGCTTGCCTTTATCGCGGCCAGTCAATAGAACTACGGAATCACCTTTACGAATCTTTTTCATATCAGCCTCTTAAATAACTTCGGGGGCGAGAGAAACGATCTTCATGAACTTTTCAGTACGCAACTCGCGTGTTACTGGTCCAAAGATACGTGTGCCAATTGGCTCTAACTTAGCGTTAAGCAATACCGCAGCGTTTGCATCGAACTTAATCAATGAACCGTCTGGACGGCGAACACCCTTAGCAGTTCTCACTACTACGGCGTTATAAATATCACCTTTTTTTACACGGCCACGTGGAGCAGCGGATTTCACGCTAACTTTGATGACATCACCGATACTGGCGTAACGACGCTTTGAGCCGCCCAATACCTTGATGCATAAAACTTCACTGGCGCCAGTATTATCGGCGACCTGTAATCTACTTTCGGTTTGTATCATTTCTAATCCCCAACTTATTGGCCAAAGGCAAACAGTCTTGGTTCCGTCTATGGGTTTTAACGAAAGCTAAAACCCGGAATTAATGAAAAACACTGATTCTCCAATAAAACTAGAGAAGCCTTCTATTCTACTACTTAAATCAGGGATTTGGGAAGAAACTTCACCAAAATCCCTAATATTTCTTTAAATACCCTTTGAAGCTTGGACTAGACGAGTCACAACCCAAGATTTTGTGCGTGAAATTGGCCTAGATTCAGCAATTTCAACGGTGTCACCCATCTTGTATGTGCCAGCTTCATCATGAGCATGGTACTTTTTCGATTGGCCAACGTACTTACCAATCACTGGGTGCTTCACTTGACGCTCAACTAACACCGTCACAGTTTTTTGCATTTTGTCGCTAACAACACGGCCCACTAGGGTACGGCGCAAGGGTTTAGATAATTCAGTCATATCCCTTTTTCCTTATTTCTGTGCAGTCTTTTGGGCAATAAAAGTCTTCACGCGAGCAATGTCGCGCTTATTTTTACCCAATTGGCTGGTATTTGTGAGTTGCTGAGTGCCTTTTTGCATGCGGAGCTTAAAACCGGTCTTTAGGAGCTCGGTTAACTCTGTATTCAAAGCATTCAGATCTTTTGATGTTAATTCAGTATTTTTCATAATATCTATCCCGATCAACCTAAGTGGCGAATCACGAAAGTGGTCTGTAAAGGCAACTTAGCAGCAGCAAGCTTGAAAGCCTCACGTGCCAATTGCTCATCGACACCGTCCATCTCATAGAGCACTTTGCCTGGTTGAATTTCAGCTACGTAGTACTCTGGATTACCTTTACCATTGCCCATACGTACTTCAGCAGGTTTTTGTGAAATTGGCTTATCTGGGAAAATGCGAATCCAGATACGGCCACCACGCTTAATATGACGTGTCATCGCGCGACGTGCTGACTCGATTTGACGAGCAGTCAAACGACCACGGCCAACGGCCTTCAATCCAAAGTCACCAAAGGCTACAGAACTACCGCGTGTTGCCACGCCAGTGTTACGGCCTTTTTGTTCCTTACGATACTTACGACGCTTTGGTTGTAGCATTCTTACTCTCCTGACTTCTGCGTATCTGCGGCAGGTACTTCAACCTTACGCACACGCTTTATTGCTGGCTTAGCAGCAACTAATGGCTTGTCAGTGCCAGCAGCTGGTTTACGAGCAACTGTTTTGCTTGGAACACGACGCGTTTTCTTTTCTTCAGCAGCTGGTTCAGCAGATGGAGCAGCTACTTGAGCTTCAGCACCACGACCTAATGTGTCGCCTTTGTATACCCAAACTTTTACGCCGATAATGCCGTAAGTAGTTTCGGCTTCTGATGTTGCGTAATCAATATCAGCCTTCAATGTGTGAAGTGGAACGCGACCTTCACGGTACCATTCACGACGAGCAATTTCAGCGCCATTCAAGCGACCAGAAGACATGATCTTGATACCTTGTGCGCCAAGACGCATTGCGCTTTGCATTGCACGTTTCATCGCGCGACGGAACATGATGCGCTTTTCTAACTGTTGAGTAATGGAATCAGCAATCAATTGCGCATCAACTTCAGGCTTACGAATTTCTTCGATATTCACATGAACAGGAACGCCCATACGCTTTTGTAATTCGCGACGGAGCACTTCAATATCTTCACCTTTTTTGCCAATTACAACGCCTGGACGTGAACTATAGATAGTGATACGTGCGTTCTTTGCAGGACGCTCGATAATGACTTTGCTTACTGATGCATTTTTCAACTTCTTCTTCAAATAGATGCGGACATCTACGTCCTCTTTCAGCATCTTTGCGAAGTCAGTGTTGTTTGCGTACCAACGTGATGTCCAATTCTTCGTTACCGCGAGTCGGAATCCGGTGGGGTTAATCTTTTGGCCCATATCTTTCCTTAGTTACTCAAGGTCACGCTAATGTGACAAGTTTGTTTTTCAATTTGATTGCCACGACCCTTAGCGCGTGCGGTAAAACGCTTCAAAGAAGTACCTTTATCAACAATAATTGTTGCAACTTTGAGCTCATCAATGTCGGCACCTGAATTGTGTTCAGCGTTGGCCATTGCAGACTCAACTACTTTTTTCACAATGAAGGCAGCTTTCTTGGGGCTGAAGTTCAAAATGTTTAATGCGCGAGCAATCGGCAAACCACGAATTTGATCAGCGACCAAACGTGTTTTTTGTGCAGAAATACGAGCGCCCTTGTGAATAGCTTTAACTTCCATCATCATCCCCTTACTTCTTCGTTACTTTCTTGTCAGCAGCGTGACCTTTGAAAGTACGGGTCAAGGCAAATTCGCCTAACTTATGACCCACCATGTTTTCTGATACATAAACCGGAACGTGTTGACGACCGTTATGAACAGCAATTGTCAGACCAATAAAGTCTGGCAGAATTGTTGAACGGCGTGACCAAGTTTTAATCGGCTTTTTGTCTTTGTTGGCTTGTGCGGTTTCAACTTTACTTACCAAGCTGGCTTCGCAAAATGGGCCTTTTTTAGCTGAACGTGTCATATCTATTTTTCCTTAATCGCTTAGCGCTTTTGACGGCGTTGAACGATCATCGATGTTGTACGTTTATTACGACGTGTACGATAACCTTTAGTTGGAGTGCCCCATGGGGATACAGGTACGCGGCCTTCACCAGTCTTACCTTCACCACCACCGTGTGGGTGATCTACTGGGTTCATTGCCACACCGCGAACGGTTGGACGAATACCACGCCAGCGATTTGCACCCGCTTTACCAATAACACGCAAGCTATGTTCTTCGTTGCCGACTTCGCCAATAGTGGCACGGCACTCAATCAGAACTCGGCGAACTTCACCGGAGCGCAAGCGAACTTGAGCGTATACACCTTCACGAGCAAGCAGTACTGCTGAACCACCAGCAGAACGTGCAACTTGTGCACCTTTGCCCGGCAAAATTTCTACGCAGTGAATCGTACTACCAACTGGAATATTACGGATAGGCAAATTGTTACCAGATTTGATAGGGGCTTCAGATCCATTCACGATGGCTTGGCCAACAGTCATGCCCTTGGCAGCAGGAATATATCGACGCTCGCCATCGGCAAACACGATCAATGCAATATTTGCACTGCGGTTTGGATCATATTCCAAGCGCTCAACTTTTGCTGGAATACCATCTTTGTCGTTGCGTTTGAAGTCAACAACACGATAGTGATGCTTATGACCACCACCTTTATGACGGGTAGTGATGTGGCCGTTATTGTTACGACCTGCTTTTTGAAACTGTGGCTCGAGCAATGGTGCAAAAGGCTTACCTTTATGGAGGTCAGGATTGACCACCTTGACCATTGAGCGACGACCTGGTGAGGTCGGTTTTGTCTTCATCAAAGGCATGATTAATTCGCCTCCGCTTCAAAGTTAATTTCTTGACCTGGCTTCAAATTCACATAGGCCTTCTTAGTGTGGTCACGACGACCTTCAAAACGGCCATAGCGCTTAGGCTTACCTTTTTGATTCACGATTTGAACTGAGTCAACTTGCACTTTAAAGAGCAATTCAACTGCTTGTTTTACATCAAGCTTGTTTGCGTCGCGAGCTACTTGGAAAACTACTTGTTCATTTTTCTCTGCGACCATAGTGGCTTTTTCAGAGATAACCGGTCCAAGCAGAACCTTCATCAGATTGTGATCGTTTTTACGGACTTGGCTCATTTCAGCAACTCCTCAATTTTTGCAATCGCTGCTTTGCTAACCAATACTTTTTTGTATTGAACCAAAGCTAAAGGATCAGCATGCTGTGGCTCGCATACAGCAACTTTATGCAAGTTACGTGATGCCAAGAACAAATTCTCGCTAACCTGATCAACGATGATCAAGACTGAATCCAAGCCCATTGCTTTAACTTTGTCAGCTAATTCTTTGGTCTTAGGGGCATCGAGATTGAATTGATCAACTACATTCAAACGACCTTCACGAGCTAACTGAGACAAAATAGATCTCATACCAGCGCGGTACATTTTCTTGTTTACTTTTTGGCTGAAATTCTCTTCTGGAGAGTTTGGGAATATACGGCCACCTCCACGCCACAGCGGGGAAGAGCTCATACCAGCACGTGCACGTCCAGTACCCTTTTGACGCCAAGGTTTTTTGGTGGTGTGCTTAACTTGCTCACGGTCTTTTTGTGCACGGTTACCACTACGTGCATTTGCTTGGTAAGCCACTACAACTTGGTGTACCAATGCTTCGTTATATTCACGTTCGAATACTTCTGGTGAAGCTTGGAAGCCCGCACCTAAAGTACCGTTGTCTTGGAGAAGCTTAAGTTCCATATTCGCTCTCCTTATTTCTTCTTCAACGGTGTCTTCACCGCTGGAGTAACAATTACTTTACCGCCCGGAGCACCTGGAATAGCACCTTTAACCATGATGAGATTGCGTTCTGCATCAATGCGTGCGATGACTAAATTTTGTACTGTTTTAGTAACGTCACCAAGGTGGCCAGTCATGCGCTTACCTGGGAAAACACGGCCAGGATCTTGGGCCATACCGATAGAGCCTGGCACGTTATGTGAACGCGAGTTACCGTGGGATGCGCGACCAGAAGCGAAGTGATAACGCTTGATGGTACCTGCGTAACCCTTACCGATAGAAACGCCCTGAACGTCTACTTTTTGACCAGCAGTAAATGCAGTGTCAGCAGGTATAACTTGTCCTGGAGTCATTTCTGCAATTTTTGCTGCATCTAAACGAAATTCGTTAAGCCCATTACCGGCCATCACACCTGCTTTAGCAAAGTGACCAGCCATTGATTTAGTAACGCGAGTAGCTCTACGTGTTCCATGAGCCAACTGAATAGCATCATAGCCATCAGTTGCCTGGGTCTTGATTTGAGCGATTCTGTTGTCGCTCACGTCGATCACGGTCACAGGGATTGAATCCCCTTCGTCCGTAAAAAGACGGGTCATGCCGACCTTGCGGCCGATTAAGCCTAAGCTCATATTCATGCTCCACGCCGACTTCGATTGGTCGGCAAAATTAATTTAAGTGATTTACAAGTAAAAGTACTTCTAAATCAATAACTTACAACGTTTTTAGTGCTGATATAACTTTGAATTTCGCCCGAATAATTGAGCGAAGCCTTAGATTCTATCCAGAAAACCCGTTCTTGACAAGCAAATAGTCAAGAAACAACTATTTATTGCAACTTAATTTCGACGTCCACACCTGCTGGGAGATCTAATTTCATCAAAGCATCTACCGTTTTCTCTGTAGGATCAACGATATCCATCAAACGAAGATGGGTGCGGATCTCTAACTGATCACGAGATGTCTTGTTCACGTGGGGTGAACGCAAGATATCAAAACGCTCGATACGTGTTGGCAAAGGTACCGGACCCTTAACAACTGCACCAGTACGCTTAGCTGTATCAACAATTTCAGCTGCAGACTGGTCGATCAAACGGTAATCAAATGCTTTAAGGCGAATACGAATTTTTTGGTTTTGCATATTAATTCCAAAGAGCGTTGTGGTGCTGCCACGTTATACATCTAAAGAGCACGGTGACATCAGCAGCACTGATGTCACCGGGTTAGCAAACCGCTAAATATTATTTACTTCTACAGCCTTAAATCTATTTACTACTTAAGCCAAAATCTTTGCAACCACGCCGGCGCCAACAGTACGGCCACCTTCACGGATCGCAAAACGTAAACCTTCTTCCATCGCAATTGGCGCGATGAGTTTTACAGTAATCGTGACATTATCACCAGGCATCACCATTTCTTTATCTTTTGGCAACTCGATTGAACCCGTTACGTCCGTAGTACGGAAGTAAAACTGAGGACGATAGTTGTTAAAGAATGGGGTATGACGACCACCTTCATCTTTACCTAAGATGTAAACCTCGGCAGTAAAGTGAGTATGGGGAGTGATTGAACCAGGTTTGGCCAATACTTGGCCGCGCTCAACTTCTTCACGTTTTGTACCGCGTAACAAGATACCAACGTTATCGCCTGCTTGACCTTGGTCGAGCAATTTGCGGAACATTTCAACGCCAGTACAAGTGGTTTTGAGGGTGGGTTTGATGCCCACAATTTCAATCTCTTCGCCTACCTTAACGATACCGCGCTCGATACGGCCTGTCACTACAGTACCGCGACCAGAGATAGAGAACACGTCCTCTACTGGCATCAAGAACGCACCGTCAATAGCGCGCTCTGGAGTGGGGATGTAAGTATCGAGTGCATCAGCCAACTTCATAATGGCTTCTTTACCCAATGGGCCTTCGTCACCTTCAAGTGCTAATTTAGCAGAACCTTGAATGATCGGTGTGTCATCGCCTGGGAAGTCATACTTAGACAACAGCTCACGCACTTCCATTTCAACGAGCTCTAACAATTCAGCATCATCTACCATGTCGCACTTATTTAAGAAAACGACGATGTAAGGAACGCCTACTTGGCGTGCCAAGAGGATGTGCTCACGCGTTTGTGGCATTGGGCCGTCAGCAGCAGAGCACACTAAAATTGCGCCGTCCATCTGAGCAGCACCGGTAATCATGTTCTTGACGTAGTCAGCATGTCCTGGGCAATCAACGTGAGCATAGTGACGATTTGCAGTCTCATACTCCACGTGCGCAGTATTAATCGTAATACCACGTGCTTTTTCTTCAGGAGCAGCATCGATCTGATCGTAAGCTTTCGCTTCGCCACCAAATTGCTTTGAGAGCACAGTTGCAATTGCTGCTGTCAAAGTAGTTTTACCGTGGTCAACGTGACCGATGGTGCCTACGTTTACGTGCGGTTTTGTCCGCTCGAATTTTTCTTTTGCCATTTTTTTGTCTGCTTTCTTTAGCTAGTCAATATTCAAAATAATGTGGGTAAATTACTTCGCTTTAGCAGCCATTACTGCTTCAGCTACGTTTTTAGGTGCTTCTGTGTAATGCTTAAATTCCATGGTGTAGGTAGCGCGACCCTGGGTCAACGAGCGCAAGCCAGTTGAATAACCAAACATCTCTGCTAATGGCACTTCAGCGCGTACGATCTTGCCACCGCCAGGAATGTCATCCATACCTTGCAAAATACCGCGACGTGATGAGAGGTCACCCATTACGTTACCCATGAAATCCTCTGGTGTTTCAACTTCAACCGCCATCATCGGCTCAAGCAGCACTGGGGATGCTTTACGCATACCGTCTTTGAACGCCATCGAACCCGCCATCTTAAATGCGTTTTCATTGGAGTCAACGTCATGGTATGAACCGAAGAACAATGTTGCCTTGATATCTACTACTGGATAGCCAGCCAAAATACCAGAGTTCAATGTTTCGCGAATCCCTTTTTCTACTGCAGGAATATATTCACGTGGAACCACACCGCCCTTAATCGCGTCAATGAATTCAAAACCTTTGCCTGGTTCTTGTGGCTCAAGCTTTAGTACAACGTGGCCATATTGACCGCGTCCACCAGACTGCTTTACAAACTTGCCTTCAATCTCTTCGCAAACTTTACGAATTGTTTCGCGATAGGCAACCTGTGGCTTACCAACAGTTGCCTCGACACCAAATTCACGACGCATACGATCAACCAAAATTTCCAAATGGAGCTCGCCCATTCCGGAAATAATAGTTTGGCCTGATTCTTCATCCGTTTTAACTCGGAAAGATGGATCTTCTTGTGCCAAGCGATTCAAAGCAAGACCCATTTTTTCTTGGTCAGGCTTAGTCTTTGGCTCAACTGCCTGGGAAATCACTGGCTCTGGGAATACCATGCGCTCCAAAATCACGATGCTATCTGGATCACATAATGTTTCGCCAGTAGTTGCATCTTTCAGACCAACCGCAGCAGCGATATCGCCCGCATAGACTTCTTTAATTTCTTCGCGTTGATTTGCATGCATCTGCAGTAAACGACCAACGCGTTCTTTCTTACCCTTAATTGGGTTATAGATTGTGTCGCCTGACTTCATCATTCCAGAGTAAACACGGAAGAAAATAAGCTGGCCAACAAACGGGTCAGTCATGATCTTAAATGCCAATGCAGAGAATTTCTCATCATCTGCAGCTTTACGCGTAGTAGGAGTTCCATCTTCCAATTCACAAGGAACTGGTGGCACATCTAATGGGGAAGGCAATAATTCAACCACTGCATCCAACATCGCTTGAACGCCTTTGTTTTTGAAAGCAGTTCCACACATCATCGGAATGATTTCATTGGCAATCGTGCGTTGACGCAATGCCCCCTTAATTTCTTCTTCGGTCAGCGCTTCGCCACCGAGGTACTTTTCCATCAATTCTTCCGAGCTCTCGGCGGCTGCTTCAAGTAGCTTCTCACGCCACTCTTCAGCAGACGCTTGTAATTCAGCGGGAATTTCTTCGTAGCTAAATTTAGTGCCCTGTGAAGCCTCATCCCAGTAGATGGCTTTCATTTTGACCAAGTCAACAACGCCTTTGAAGTTTTCTTCGGCGCCAATTGGAATTTGGATCAAGATTGGGTTCGCCTTTAGACGAGCCTTCATCTGGTCATAAACTTTAAAGAAGTTTGCGCCAGTACGATCCATCTTGTTTACGAAAGCCAAACGGGGAACTTGATACTTGTTAGCTTGACGCCAAACAGTTTCTGATTGAGGTTGCACGCCACCTACCGCACAGTAAACCATGCAAGCGCCATCCAAAACGCGCATTGAGCGCTCGACCTCAATAGTGAAGTCTACGTGTCCTGGGGTATCAATAATATTGATACGGTGCTCGGGGAAATTACCGGCCATCCCCTTCCAGAAAGTAGTAGTAGCAGCAGATGTAATCGTGATGCCACGCTCTTGCTCTTGCTCCATCCAGTCCATAGTGGCTGCGCCATCATGAACTTCACCAATTTTATGGTTTACACCGGTATAGAACAAAACACGTTCTGTAGTCGTGGTCTTGCCCGCGTCAATGTGCGCAGAGATACCAATATTGCGATATCTGTCGATTGGAGTTTTACGTGCCACTGTTGGTGCCTTTTCTTTGCTATTTAATTAGAAGCGGAAATGTGAGAAAGCTTTATTAGCTTCTGCCATACGGTGTACTTCTTCACGCTTCTTCATTGCTCCGCCGCGACCTTCTGCAGCTTCTAATAATTCGTTGGCTAAACGTTGAGCCATCGATTTTTCGCCGCGCTTTTTAGCAGCTTCGCGTACCCAACGCATTGCCAAAGCAGAACGGCGTGATGGACGAACTTCAACAGGAACTTGATAGTTAGCGCCACCAACACGACGACTCTTCACCTCAACCATTGGCTTAACATTGCCCATAGCGGTTGAAAAAACTTCGAGTGGCTCTTTATTTGCTTTTTTCTCGATGTGATCGAAGGCACCGTAAACGATACGCTCTGCAACCGATTTCTTGCCGTCCAGCATGAGGACGTTCATGAATTTAGCTACTTCTACATTACCGAATTTTGGATCCGGCAAAATTTCCCGTTTGGGAACTTCACGACGACGTGGCATAACTACTCCTTCAGTTCAGTTAGGGGCGATCCACATAGATCACCCACTCCGGTTGTCCTACTATTTACAGATTGAAATACATCAAGCTCTAAACGGAACAACCACTTACTTGCCTTTTGAGTCTGACAAACAATGACTTAATACAAAATCTGCTACTGCTTAATTCTTAAAAATTAAGCTGCTTTCTTAGCACGCTTAGCACCGTACTTGGAGCGTGATTGCTTGCGGTCTTTAACACCTTGCAAGTCAAGCGAACCGCGAACGATATGGTAACGAACACCTGGCAAATCCTTTACTCGACCACCACGGATTAACACTACTGAGTGTTCTTGGAGGTTATGGCCTTCACCACCAATGTATGAAATCACTTCAAAACCATTGGTTAAGCGAACTTTAGCTACTTTACGCAGCGCAGAGTTAGGCTTTTTAGGAGTGGTTGTGTACACGCGCGTACAAACACCACGGCGCTGCGGGCTGTTTTGCAGCGCAGGGCTCTTGCTTTTAACGGTAAGCCTTGATCTTGGCTTGCGTATTAATTGATTAATTGTTGGCATAAAATAGCTCGGTTAGTAATTCTTTGTTGCTTTCTTCAAGAAAATCAATGACTTAGAGAATTTCTAGGTCAAAAAGACCTTCTTCTGAATCAGTAGAACTCAGCATTCTAGCCTGGCCAGCCTTTTCCGTCAACCAAATAGGGAAAAAACTGGCCATTAATGGCCAGAAACACCAAATTAGCTTGGATCAGCCTCCCCAGCAGGAGCAACGACTTCAGCCTCAATTTCTACAGGCATGTTAGCCATTGCTTCCTCTTCAGCGGCAATCATTTGAGCGCGATCGCGCTCGAATTGCTCTCTAACCTTACGTGCACGGCGATAAGACAAGCCGGTACCAGCAGGGATCAGACGACCAATTATGACGTTTTCCTTGAGGCCACGGAGTGTATCGGTCTTGCCCATAATTGCGGCTTCGGTCAATACACGGGTGGTTTCTTGGAAAGAAGCCGCTGAAATAAAGCTGTCGGTCGACAAGGATGCTTTAGTAATACCCAGTAATACGTTCTCAAATTGAGCTGGGCGCTTACCTTCGGCAATCACTAAATCGTTCGCATCATAGAGTTTTGAGCGCTCAACTTGCTCACCGGTAATGTAGGCAGTATCGCCACCATCAGTAATCTGCACGCGACGCAACATCTGACGCACGATCACTTCAATGTGCTTGTCATTAATCTTCACGCCTTGCAGACGGTAAACGTCTTGAACTTCATCTACGATGTAGATAGCCAACTCTTCAATACCTCTAAGTGTCAAGATGTCATGTGGATCGGCTGGGCCTTCCACAATCATCTCGCCCTTGTTCACAACTTGGCCGTCATGAACGAGAACTTGTTTCTCTTTAGGAATCAAGAATTCATTGGCTTCACCATCCATATCGGTAATAACCAAACGTTGCTTTCCTTTGGTTTCTTTACCAAAGGAAACTGTTCCAGTAACTTTCGCCAATACAGCAGCATCTTTTGGTGAACGTGCTTCGAACAATTCTGCAACGCGTGGCAAGCCACCAGTAATGTCGCGAGTCTTCTGTGATTCGATTGGAATACGCGCCAATACCTCACCAACTTCAACTTTTTGACCATCTTTAACTGTAATTAAAGCACCTACTTGGAGGCCGATGTTTACTGGGTGATCAGTGCCGGCGATCATTACTTCGTTACCTTTTTCATCAACTAAGTTGATCATCGGGCGAACGCCTTTGCTTGCTGCAGAGCGACGCTTGCCGTCAATCACCACTAAAGTCGAGAGGCCAGTAACTTCATCTACCTGCTTAGCAACGGTTACACCCTCTTCAACGTTGTCGAAGCGAGCGATACCAGCGTACTCAGAAATAATCGGACGTGTTAACGGATCCCAGGTTGCCAAGCTTGCGCCGGCCTTGACTACTGCATCTTCTTTTAACAAGAGTGTTGCACCGTAAGGCACTTTATGACGCTCGCGCTCACGACCATTCTCGTCAACGATCAAGGCTTCACCAGAACGTGAAATCACGATCTGCTCACCCTTCGCGTTTTTAACAACACGCATCGTGCCGGAGAACTTCAGTGCACCATTTGATTTGGCTTCAATATTGCTTGCAACCAATGCACGTGATGCCGCACCACCGATGTGGAAGGTACGCATAGTCAACTGTGTGCCTGGCTCACCGATGGACTGAGCAGCGATCACGCCAACTGCTTCACCAACGTTGACCAAACCACCGCGACCCAGATCACGTCCGTAGCACTTCGCGCATAAACCAAAGCGAGTTAAGCAAGACAATACTGTGCGAACTTTAACTTCGTCGATACCCAATGCAACGATTTGATCAACGTGATCTTCGTCAAGCAATGTGTCATTCGGGACGATCACTTCTTGCGTGTCAGGATGAACGATGTCACCAATGCATACGCGACCCAAAATACGATCACGCAATGCTTCGATAATTTCGCCGCCTTCAACAAGCGCCTTCATGGTTACACCATTCGTAGCGCCGCAATCATCTTCGATCACCACGAGATCTTGAGTAACGTCGCACAAACGACGTGTCAAGTAACCCGAGTTCGCCGTCTTCAAGGCAGTATCCGCTAGACCCTTACGAGCACCGTGTGTAGAAATGAAGTATTGCAATACGTTCAAACCTTCACGGAAGTTCGCAGTAATTGGAGTTTCGATGATGGAGCCATCAGGCTTTGCCATCAAACCACGCATACCAGCTAACTGACGAATCTGCGCTGCAGATCCACGCGCACCAGAATCCGCCATCATGTAGATGGAGTTAAAGGATTCTTGACGCACAGTTTTACCATGGCGATCGAGTACGTCAACATGTGACAACTCATCCATCATCGCCTTACCAACTTGGTCACCTGCAGCACCCCAAATATCAACCACGTTGTTATAACGCTCTTGATTGGTTACGAGGCCTGACATGAACTGCTTGTCATACTCTTTAACCTTGGCAGAAGCCTCAGTGATGATGCGCTCTTTAGAGCTTGGGATCAGCATATCGTCGATCGCAACTGAGATACCAGCGTTGGTCGCCAAACGGAAACCAGACTGCAAGAGGCGGTCAGCAAAAATAACGGTTTCACGCAATCCGCACTTACGGAATGAAGTGTTAATCAAGCGTGAGATTTCTTTTTTCTTCAAAGGCTTGTTGATTTCCTCGAAAGACATGCCTTTAGGCAAAATCTCAGACAAGATAGCGCGGCCAACTGAAGTTTGATAGATCTTGGTTTTTTCAGCAAAACGGGCCTCACCCTCTGCTTTTTTATCCACAATCTCAAACTCAGTAATACGCACAGCAACACGAGAAGCCAATTCAACTTGACCCGCTTCGTATGCACGTACTACTTCAGTAATGTTAGCGAAAACCATGCCTTCGCCCTTACCGTTGATCTTGTCACGTGTAGCGTAGTAGAGACCCAACACCACGTCCTGAGAAGGAACGATCGATGGCTCGCCGTTAGCTGGGAACAATACGTTGTTCGAAGCCAACATCAATGTACGCGCTTCCATTTGCGCTTCGAGCGACAAAGGAACGTGAACCGCCATTTGGTCACCGTCAAAGTCAGCGTTAAATGCCGCGCAAACTAATGGATGCAATTGGATCGCTTTACCTTCAATCAGCATTGGCTCGAAAGCCTGGATGCCGAGGCGGTGCAATGTAGGAGCACGGTTCAACATGATTGGATGTTCACGAATCACTTCTTCGAGAATGTCCCAAACAATCGGAGTCTGGCTTTCAACTTCTTTCTTCGCAGCCTTAATCGTGGTTGCAATTCCTAAAGTCTCCAGCTTGTTGAAAATGAATGGCTTGAATAACTCTAAGGCCATCAATTTTGGTAAGCCGCACTGATGCAATTTCAATGTAGGGCCAACCACAATGACTGAACGACCAGAGTAGTCAACGCGTTTACCCAACAAGTTTTGACGGAAGCGACCACTCTTACCTTTAATCATCTCAGCCAAGGACTTGAGCGGACGCTTGTTAGCGCCAGTCATAGCCTTACCGCGACGACCGTTGTCAAGCAATGAGTCAACCGCTTCTTGCAACATGCGTTTTTCGTTACGAACGATGATCTCTGGCGCACGCAACTCTAACAAACGCTTTAAACGGTTGTTACGGTTAATTACGCGACGATAGAGGTCGTTCAAATCGGAGGTAGCAAAGCGACCGCCATCCAATGGCACCAATGGGCGCAACTCAGGAGGCAATACTGGCAATACTTCCAAGATCATCCAGTCAGGCTTAATACCTGAAGTTTGGAACGCCTCAAGCACTTTTAAGCGCTTAGCGTATTTCTTAATCTTGGCATCGCTACCAGTAGCTTTTAAATCAGCACGAATAGTCTCTACTTCACGATCGATATCAATCGAGCGCAAGAGATCGCGAATACCCTCAGCGCCCATGATGGCGGTAAATGCACCGTCACCATACTCTTCTGTCTTAGCGATGTATTCGTCTTCAGACATGATCTGACCGCGCTTCATCGCGCCTTCAGGAGTCATGCCAGGATCAACCACTACATACGCTTCAAAGTAAAGAACGCGCTCGATATCACGCAATGTCATATCGAGAACCATTCCCAAACGGGATGGGAGGGACTTCAAGAACCAAATGTGTGCTACAGGGGCTGCCAACTCAATGTGGCCCATGCGCTCACGACGTACTTTAGCGAGAGTTACTTCAACGCCGCACTTCTCGCAGATTACGCCACGGAACTTTAAGCGCTTGTACTTACCGCATAAGCACTCGTAGTCTTTGGTTGGTCCAAAAATCTTGGCGCAAAACAAGCCATCACGCTCGGGCTTAAAAGTCCGATAGTTGATGGTTTCTGGTTTGCGTACTTCACCAAAAGACCATGAGCGAATTTTTTCAGGAGATGCGAGACCAATTTTGATGACATCAAACTGCTCTTCGCCCTGCGTTTGCTTAAATAAATCGAGCAATGCTTTCATATCAGTTGCGCTCCATGTCAATGTCAATACCCAACGAACGAATTTCTTTTACCAGCACGTTGAAGGATTCGGGCATGCCAGCATCAATCGTGTGCTCGCCCTTGACGATGTTTTCGTAAACCTTGGTACGGCCTGCGACGTCATCGGACTTCACTGTCAGCATTTCCTGCAAGACATATGAAGCACCGTATGCTTCGAGGGCCCAAACTTCCATCTCACCAAAGCGCTGACCACCAAACTGAGCTTTACCGCCCAATGGCTGTTGTGTTACTAATGAGTAAGGTCCGGTAGAACGTGCGTGCATCTTGTCGTCGACCAAATGGTGGAGTTTCAAGACGTGCATTACACCGACAGTCACTGGACGCTCAAACTGATCGCCAGTGCGGCCATCGCACAAAATCATTTGCTGACGTGAAGGTGTCATCTTCAAAGATGTTGCAACATCTTCTGGATAAGCCAACTCGAGCATGCGTCCGATTTCTGCTTCAGTAGCACCGTCAAACACTGGAGTTGCAAATGGCAAGCCTTGGCGAAGATTCTCAGCCAAAACAGTAATTTGCTCATCCGTGAAGTTATCGATGTCTTCAATGCGGCCGGTTTCGTTGTAAAGCTGCTTTAAAAACTTACGCAGCTCAGCCTGTTTCACTTGCTCGCGCACCATCTGGTCAATACGCTTGCCAATACCTTGAGCTGCCCAACCTAAGTGGGTTTCCAAGATCTGGCCAACGTTCATTCGGGAAGGAACGCCCAATGGGTTCAAGACGATATCTACTGGACGTCCGTCAGCCATAAATGGCATATCTTCAGCAGGAGCGATTTTAGAAACCACACCTTTATTACCGTGACGACCAGCCATCTTGTCACCAGGTTGCAAGCGACGTTTAACAGCTAAATACACCTTAACCATCTTCGTTACGCCAGGCTGCAAATCATCGCCCTGGGTAAGCTTGGTGCGCTTCTCTTCGAAAGCCTCATCAAACTGCTTACGTTTCGCTTCGATAGAAGATTTAATGGCTTCAACTTGTGAGGCAATCTCCTCATCTGATGGACGAATGTCAAACCAATGGTATTTTTCCAAATCAGCAAGGTAATCCTTGTCGATCTTAGTGCCTTTAGCTAATTTCTTAGGACCGCCGTTAGCAACTTTGCCAACTAACAGTTTTTCTAAACGCATGAAGGCATCGCCTTCAACAATACGCAACTGGTCATTTAAGTCCAAACGATAGCGTTGTAGCTCTTCTTGAATAATGGCTTGTGCACGTGCGTCGCGCTCAATGCCTTCACGGGTGAAGACTTGAACATCGATAACTGTACCAATCATTCCAGAAGGAACACGCAAAGAAGTATCTTTTACGTCAGATGCTTTTTCACCGAAAATCGCACGCAGTAATTTCTCTTCAGGCGTGAGAGTTGTCTCACCCTTCGGAGTTACCTTACCTACCAATACGTCGCCAGCTTCAACTTCAGCGCCGATGTAGACAATACCGCTCTCATCCAAGCGGGAGAGTTGTGACTCTGCCAAATTGGAAATATCGCGCGTAATTTCTTCTGAACCAAGCTTGGTATCGCGCGCAACGACCGACAACTCTTCAATATGAATAGAGGTATAGCGGTCATCAGCGACAACTTTTTCAGAGATCAAGATTGAATCTTCGAAGTTGTAACCGTTCCATGGCATAAATGCCACAGTCATGTTTTGACCCAAAGCCAATTCGCCCAAATCAGTAGACGCACCGTCAGCAACGACGTCGCCGCGTGCTACACGATCGCCAACCTTCACGATTGGGCGTTGATTGATATTGGTATTTTGGTTTGAACGGGTGTATTTGATGAGGTTATAAATATCAACACCAACTTCACCAGCTGCAGTTTCATCATCGTTCACACGGATCACCACACGGTTAGCATCAACATAGTCCACGATACCGCCGCGGTTTGCCAATACAACAGTGCCGGAGTCAACCGCCACAATACGCTCTAAACCTGTACCAACTAATGGCTTATCTGGACGCAAGCAAGGAACTGCTTGACGCTGCATATTCGCACCCATCAACGCACGGTTCGCATCATCGTGCTCTAAGAAGGGAACGAGTGAAGCAGCAGCAGAAACGATCTGGCTAGGAGCAACGTCGATGAAATCGATACGCTCTGGGCCAACCATCATCGTTTCACCAGCTTGACGAGCAGAAACCAATTCGTCAGCCAATTTACCGTTTTTGTCGATCGTCGCATTAGCCTGAGCAATGACATACTTTGCTTCTTCAATCGCAGACAGGTAAACCACTTCATCGCTTACCTTGCTATTGGCAACCTTGCGGTATGGAGTCTCTAAGAAACCATGCTCATTCAAACGCGCAAACAATGCGAGTGAGTTGATTAAGCCAATGTTTGGTCCTTCTGGAGTCTCAATTGGGCAAACACGTCCATAGTGGGTTGGATGTACGTCGCGCACTTCGAAGCCTGCGCGCTCGCGTGTCAAACCTCCAGGTCCCAATGCAGAAATACGACGCTTATGCGTGATTTCTGAGAGTGGGTTGGTTTGGTCCATAAACTGAGACAACTGTGAAGAACCGAAGAACTCACGAATTGCAGAAGAGATTGGCTTGCTGTTAATCAAGTCATGCGGCATGAGGTTTTCTGTTTCGGCTTGACCGAGACGTTCTTTAACCGCACGCTCAACACGTGACAAACCAGCACGGAATTGATTTTCAGCCAATTCACCAACGCAACGTACACGACGATTACCTAAGTGATCGATATCGTCTACTTCACCCTTACCGTTACGCAAATCTACGAGAGACTTAATAGTGTCGAGAATATCTTCATTCGACAGAACCATTGCGCCTTCCATTTCAGGGCGGTTCAGACGGCTATTGACCTTCATACGGCCAACGCGAGATAAATCGTAGGTATCTTCGCTGTAGAACAAACGCTGGAACAAGGCTTCAACAGCATCTTCTGTTGGAGGCTCGCCAGGGCGCATCATACGATAAATGGCAATACGAGCAGCCATTTGGTCAGCAGTTTCATCAGTACGTAATGTCTGAGAAATATATGCGCCAGAATCTAAATCATTGGTGTAAATGGTTTCCAATTGCTTGATGCCTGCATCGCGCAATGTAGCCAATAACTCTTCAGTGATCTCATCATTAGCATAAGCCAAGATTTCACCAGAATCTGGATCAACAATATTGCGTGCAACCACACGACCAACTAAATAGTCATCTGGTACAGCAATTGTTTTTGTCTTAGCAGCTTCGAGTTCGCGAATATGCTTTGCATTGATACGCTTATCTTTTTGAATGACAACGACGCCATTCTTATCAAGCACATCAAAATTAGCCAACTGACCACGTAAACGCTCAGGAACGAATTCCATAGAAGCGCCATTAGCGGTCAATGCAAAATGATCAAAATTGAAGAAGTTTGCAAGAATCTGTTCGTTGTTTAGACCAATTGCTTTAAGCAAAATGGTGACAGGCATCTTACGACGACGGTCAACGCGGAAATACAGAATATCTTTTGGATCAAACTCGAAATCGAGCCATGAGCCACGGTAAGGGATGATGCGTGCTGAGAACAGCAACTTACCAGAGCTATGAGTTTTACCCTTATCGTGCTCGAAGAACACGCCTGGGGAACGGTGCAACTGAGAAACGATCACGCGCTCAGTACCATTGATAACAAAAGAACCGTTTTCTGTCATGAGTGGAATTTCACCCATGTAGACTTCGCTCTCTTTTACCTCTTTAACCTTAGTAGGTGCTTCGCGATCATAAATAATCAAGCGAACTTTTGCGCGTAAGGCGGAGTGGTAGGTGTAACCACGCTGTTGACATTCTTTGACGTCAAACGGTGGTTGTGACAACTGATAAGACACGTATTCCATACGTGCATAGCCGTTGTTGGACACAATAGGGAATGCTGAAGTAAAGGCAGCCTGAAGTCCCTCAGTAAGACGAGACATTGCTGGCTTTTCAGCCTGTAAAAATTTAGCGTAGGATTCCAGCTGCGTTGCGATCAGGTACGGAACCTGGTGGTTGTTAACTCGCTTAGCAAAGCTTTTACGGACTCGCTTGCGTTCGGTGAAGCTATAGTTCATTTCATCTCCGAATTCAGCGACTGTACAAAGATTTGGCGATTGGCCACTACCAATCACTGGCGGACAACACTAGAACGTATAGATCCAGTGTCCGACCAAACTTGCATTCTGCAGTCGTATCAGAAGGCAAACCCGATTTCAATCAGAAATGAAATCGGGTTTGACCACTAATGGTCAAACCCAACATAGCTAACGCTCCTTTTTGAGAAGCGCTAGCGAGGTTTGTATTACTTGAGTTCTGCCTTAGCGCCAGCTTCTTCAAGCTTCTTCTTAGCTTCTTCAGCAGTTTTCTTGTCAACGCCCTCTTTGATTGGCTTCGGTGCACCGTCAACCAAGTCCTTAGCTTCTTTCAAGCCAAGACCAGTAATTTCACGAACCGCCTTAATTACTGATACCTTGTTTGCGCCAGTTTCGAGCAAGTTCACTGTGAACTCTGTTTGCTCTTCTGCAGCAGCAGCACCACCGCCTGCACCAGCAGGACCAGCAACAGCCATTGCTGCAGCTGAAACGCCAAACTTCTCCTCGAACGCTTTAACCAAATCGTTCAAATCCATAACGGACATGCTGCCTACTGCTTCAATGATTTCTTCTTTAGTAATCGCCATTTTTAGCTCCTAATACTTAATTAGTTAATCTGTCGCTTATTCAGCGGCAGGGGTTTCGTTTGCTTCTGTTCCAGTTTCTGGGGCTGCGGCTGCAGGCTCTGCACTTGCTTCTGGAGCGGCTGTTTGGGCAACTACCTCAGCTACAACTTCTGCTGGGGCTGTTACAACTTCAGCAACTTCAGCTACAGGTGCCGCAACTGGAGCGGGTGCTCCTGCTGCTTTTTGCGCTGCTACTGCGCCCAATACGCGAGCCATCGCAGAGACGGGTGCCAACATCACACCCAATAACTGAGATAACAACTCTTCGCGGCTTGGAATCGTTGCTAGGGCTTTTACACCTGCAACGTCTAACAACTTGCCGTTATATAAGCCAGCTTTAATGACTAGCAAATCTTGAGTCTTAGCAAAGCCTTGCAATACTTTTGCCGAAGCAATCGGATTTGCAGAGATGCCGTAAATCAAGGGGCCAACCATCGAATCAGCAAGAGGCTCAAACTGTGTGCCTTGTGCAGCACGGCGTGCCAATGTGTTCTTCAGAACGCGAAGATATACACCTTGGTCACGTGCGCTAGCACGTAGCTTTGTCAACTGCTCTACTGGAATACCACGGTATTCAGCGAGCACGACAGTTTGGGCTCCAGCCAATTGAGCGCCGACATCAGCAACAATCGCTTTTTTGTCTTGTACATTCAAAGGCACGGTTTAACTCCATAAAAACCAACTGTTTCCAGTTGGGGTTACACACCAGCGTCTGATCATTTGTTCACAAAAACTCTTGTGAAAATCTTTTCAGGGTCGCCATCTGCGCTGGCCATTACTTTCGTAACAATTAAGAATTAACTCTTTATAAGCAACTAATTCGCCAACGGTCTTTGATGTTCGACTCCCGCCCAAAGAGCAGGAGTCGACCCAAAGTTCTTTTTTGTTACAAGTTTTTAAGCAGCTGCCTGTAACGATGCTTGGTCCACACGTACGCCTGCACCCATAGTGCTGCTTACGGCAACCTTCTTTAAATAAATTCCCTTAGATGCAGGAGGTCTTGCTTTATTTAAGGCCTCAAGTAATGCAAGTAAGTTAGATTTCAATGCAGTTGGTTCGAATGAACGACGGCCAATACTTGCGTGCACGATACCGGCTTTGTCAACGCGGAACTGAACTTGACCTGCTTTTGCATTTTTTACTGCAGTAGCGACGTCAGGGGTCACTGTTCCCACTTTTGGATTTGGCATCAAACCACGTGGGCCTAATACTTGACCTAAAGTACCAACGATTTTCATTGTGTCTGGGGATGCGATCAAAATATCAAAATCAATTTTGCCGCCTTTAATTTGCTCAGCAAGCTCTTCCATGCCAACGATTTCTGCGCCAGCAGCTTTAGCTTGTTCAGCCTTCTCGCCTTGGGCAAAAACAGCAACACGAACATGCTTACCTGTACCAGCTGGGAGCACTACTGCGCCACGCACAACTTGGTCAGATTTCTTGGCATCAATACCTAACTGAACAGCAACATCAATAGACTCATCGAACTTTGCAGTTGCACACTCTTTAACGAGGTTCAATGCATCATCTAATGAATAGAATTTGTTGCGATCAACTTTAGATTGAATTGTTTTAACGCGTTTAGATAATTTAGTCATGATTAGAGACCTTCCACAGTGATGCCCATGGAACGGGCGCTACCAGCGATTGTTCTAACAGCGGCGTCCATATCGGCTGCTGTCAAATCTGGCATTTTTGCTTTAGCAATTTCTTCCGCTTGAGCACGTGTAATTTTTCCTACCTTATCGGTATGGGGGCGCGGTGATCCTTTTTCGATCTTCGCAGCCTTCTTAATCATGATGGTTGCTGGGGGAGTCTTCATGATGAAAGTGAAGCTCTTGTCAGCAAAAGCTGTAATTACGACAGGAATTGGAAGCCCTGGCTCCATGCTCTGAGTTTGAGCATTGAACGCCTTACAAAATTCCATAATGTTAAGACCACGTTGACCCAATGCAGGACCTACGGGTGGTGATGGATTTGCTTTACCTGCAGGGATCTGCAGCTTGATAAAGCCAATAATCTTCTTTGCCATGTGTGCTCCTTAAAGCGCGCCTAACCTCATTAGGGAAGACCGCTGTTGAGTAAACGCTTTGCTAGTTTTTGGCTTTCTAGCTCCGCTCCTCGGTTATTGCTAACCACTGAACTTCTTACTACTGAAACCAGGACTAAGTCCTTGTTTTTACATCTTTTCTACTTGGCCGAACTCTAGCTCAACTGGAGTACCTCGGCCAAAGATTGTAACAGAAACGCGCAATCTTGACTTCTCATAGTTAACTTCTTCGATATTTCCGTTGAAATCAATAAATGGGCCTTCTTTAACGCGCACGATCTCACCGACCTCAAATAGGGTCTTAGGCTTCGGTTTATCAACCCCAGCTTGCATTTGATCCATGATTTTGGCCACTTCTGCCGTAGAAATTGGGCTTGGGCGGTTACGAACACCGCCTACAAAACCAGTGACTTTTGGCGTATTTTTCACCAAATGCCAGCTTTCATCGGTCATTTCCATCTCAATCAGGACGTATCCTGGGAAGAAACGACGCTCAGTAACTGATTTTGTGCCTGCTTTGATTTCCACAACTTCTTCGGAAGGAACCAAAATACGGCCAAATTTCTCAGGCATACCAGAGCGGGCAATACGCTCCTCTAGACCTTTTTTTACGCTTTTTTCCATTCCGGAATAAGCATGAATAACGTACCAGCGCATATTGCCAGTTGCTTGGGGATTTACAGCCAAATCAGTATCAATCATTTTTCTTACTCACTTCCAGCCTAGTAGCACTGAAAAAACTAGCCACTCAATTAATTTGTCTGCCATCCATAAAAATAGAGACATGATCAGAACAAAGCCAAATACGACTAGTGTCATTTGGGTAGTCTCTTTACGAGTTGGCCAAACAACCTTTTTTACTTCATACCAAGAATCTTTAGCGTAGGCAATAAAGCGCCGCCCATCTGGTGAAATCGCCACAATCAAAACTGCTGCTGCTATGCCGCCAAACAAAACTGCCAAGCGCACCAATAAAGATTGGTCGACCAACGTGTAATAAAGCACTAACGCTGCAACGACTATTAAAGCGGCGAGTACGGATACCCAGCTGCTTTTTTCTTCAGAGTGACCTACTGTTTGTTGAGACATATAACTTTCAGTTCAAATCGTGGCAGGGGCGGAGGGCATCGAACCCCCAACCTTTGGTTTTGGAGACCAACGCTCTGCCAATTGAGCTACACCCCTTTATAAAAAACTACTTAAGCCAAAATCTTTGCAACCACGCCGGCGCCAACAGTACGGCCACCTTCACGGATCGCAAAACGTAAACCTTCTTCCATCGCAATTGGCGCGATGAGTTTTACAGTAATCGTGACATTATCACCAGGCATCACCATTTCTTTATCTTTTGGCAACTCGATTGAACCCGTTACGTCCGTAGTACGGAAGTAAAACTGAGGACGATAGTTGTTAAAGAATGGGGTATGACGACCACCTTCATCTTTACCTAAGATGTAAACCTCGGCAGTAAAGTGAGTATGGGGAGTGATTGAACCAGGTTTGGCCAATACTTGGCCGCGCTCAACTTCTTCACGTTTTGTACCGCGTAACAAGATACCAACGTTATCGCCTGCTTGACCTTGGTCGAGCAATTTGCGGAACATTTCAACGCCAGTACAAGTGGTTTTGAGGGTGGGTTTGATGCCCACAATTTCAATCTCTTCGCCTACCTTAACGATACCGCGCTCGATACGGCCTGTCACTACAGTACCGCGACCAGAGATAGAGAACACGTCCTCTACTGGCATCAAGAACGCACCGTCAATAGCGCGCTCTGGAGTGGGGATGTAAGTATCGAGTGCATCAGCCAACTTCATAATGGCTTCTTTACCCAATGGGCCTTCGTCACCTTCAAGTGCTAATTTAGCAGAACCTTGAATGATCGGTGTGTCATCGCCTGGGAAGTCATACTTAGACAACAGCTCACGCACTTCCATTTCAACGAGCTCTAACAATTCAGCATCATCTACCATGTCGCACTTATTTAAGAAAACGACGATGTAAGGAACGCCTACTTGGCGTGCCAAGAGGATGTGCTCACGCGTTTGTGGCATTGGGCCGTCAGCAGCAGAGCACACTAAAATTGCGCCGTCCATCTGAGCAGCACCGGTAATCATGTTCTTGACGTAGTCAGCATGTCCTGGGCAATCAACGTGAGCATAGTGACGATTTGCAGTCTCATACTCCACGTGCGCAGTATTAATCGTAATACCACGTGCTTTTTCTTCAGGAGCAGCATCGATCTGATCGTAAGCTTTCGCTTCGCCACCAAATTGCTTTGAGAGCACAGTTGCAATTGCTGCTGTCAAAGTAGTTTTACCGTGGTCAACGTGACCGATGGTGCCTACGTTTACGTGCGGTTTTGTCCGCTCGAATTTTTCTTTTGCCATTTTTAATCTGCCTTTAGTTAACTCTTAAACCAAACACGAAATACACAATTAATAAACCAAACTTGGTGCCCATGGGCAGGATCGAACTGCCGACCTCTCCCTTACCAAGGGAGTGCTCTACCACTGAGCCACATGGGCGAAATCACATACAAATTCTGGAGCGGGATAAGAGAATCGAACTCTTGACCGAAGATTGGAAATCTGCTGTTTTACCATTAAACTAATCCCGCACATCTGGTGGAGGGGGTAGGATTCGAACCTACGTAGGCATAGCCAACAGATTTACAGTCTGCCTCCTTTAGCCGCTCGGACACCCCTCCGCGAACCCAATATTCTGACTCCTAATGGAGCTTCTGTCAATCACTCTAAACGCTCTGCACAAGTAAAAACGCCCAGACCTAAAAGGGTCTGGGCGTCGCATTGGTGCCCGGCAGTTACCTACTTTCACACGGGTAATCCGCACTATCATCGGCGTAGAATCGTTTCACTGTCCTGTTCGGGATGGGAAGGAGTGGTTCCAATTCGCTATGGTCACCGGGCGTAGAGGGTCGAGTTGCTGATAAATCAACAACTCTATTTGAGTAAGCATGTAATAAGGATGCAGATTAAATCTGGCAAACATCCAACACAATAGTGCTGGTTATAGGATCAAGCCTAACGGGCAATTAGTATCGGTTAGCTTAATGCATTACTGCACTTCCACACCCGACCTATCAACGTTGTGGTCTTCAACGACCCTTTATGTAGGTTAAACCTACGGGAGATCTCATCTTCAGGCAAGTTTCCCGCTTAGATGCTTTCAGCGGTTATCTCTTCCATTCATAGCTACCCTGCGATGCTTCTGGCGAAACAACAGGTACACCAGCGGAATGTCCACTCCGGTCCTCTCGTACTAGGAGCAGCCCCCGTCAAATCTCCAACGCCCATGGCAGATAGGGACCAAACTGTCTCACGACGTTTTAAACCCAGCTCACGTACCTCTTTAAATGGCGAACAGCCATACCCTTGGGACCGGCTACAGCCCCAGGATGAGATGAGCCGACATCGAGGTGCCAAACACCGCCGTCGATATGAACTCTTGGGCGGTATCAGCCTGTTATCCCCAGAGTACCTTTTATCCGTTGAGCGATGGCCCTTCCATACAGAACCACCGGATCACTATGACCTGCTTTCGCACCTGCTCGACTTGTCGGTCTCGCAGTTAAGCACGCTTTTGCCATTGCACTTTAGGTACGATGTCCGACCGTACCAAGCGTACCTTCGTACTCCTCCGTTACACTTTGGGAGGAGACCGCCCCAGTCAAACTGCCTACCATGCACTGTTCCCGACCCGGATAACGGGCCAAGGTTAGAACCTCAAATAAATCAGGGTGGTATTTCAAGGTTGGCTCCAGCGAAACTAGCATTCCGCTTTCAACGCCTCCCACCTATCCTACACAGACCGATTCAAAGTCCAATGCAAAGCTACAGTAAAGGTTCATGGGGTCTTTCCGTCTAGCCACGGGTAGATTGCATCATCACAAACATTTCAACTTCGCTGAGTCTCAGGAGGAGACAGTGTGGCCATCGTTACGCCATTCGTGCAGGTCGGAACTTACCCGACAAGGAATTTCGCTACCTTAGGACCGTTATAGTTACGGCCGCCGTTTACTGGGACTTCAATCAAGAGCTTGCACCCCATCATTTAATCTTCCAGCACCGGGCAGGCGTCACACCCTATACGTCCACTTTCGTGTTTGCAGAGTGCTGTGTTTTTATTAAACAGTCGCAGCCACCTTTTTATTGCAACCCTTTCGTCCTCCCCTTGTACAGAGTCAAACTACCAGGGCGTACCTTATCCCGAAGTTACGGTACAAATTTGCCGAGTTCCTTCTCCTGAGTTCTCTCAAGCGCCTTAGAATACTCATCTCGCCCACCTGTGTCGGTTTGCGGTACGGTCTTGTTAGACTGAAGCTTAGAGGCTTTTCTTGGAACCACTTCCAATTGCTTCGCGAATAAATTCGCTCGTCTCACGCCCTTGAATTACGCTACCGGATTTACCTAATAGCCATCTCCAACGCAAGAACCGGGACTTCCAACACCCGGACAACTTTCCGCGATCCGTCCCCCCATCGCATCTAACAATGGTCAAGGAATATTAACCTTGTTCCCATCAGCTACGCATCTCTGCCTCGCCTTAGGGGCCGACTCACCCTGTTCCGATGAACGTTGAACAGGAAACCTTGGGCTTACGGCGAGGGGGCTTTTCACCCCCTTTATCGCTACTCATGTCAGCATTCGCACTTCTGATACCTCCAGCATCCTTTACAAGACACCTTCACAGGCTTACAGAACGCTCTCCTACCATCACATTGCTGTGATCCGCAGCTTCGGTTATATGCTTAGCCCCGTTACATCTTCCGCGCAGGACGACTCGATCAGTGAGCTATTACGCTTTCTTTAAAGGATGGCTGCTTCTAAGCCAACCTCCTGACTGTTTTAGCCTTCCCACTTCGTTTCCCACTTAGCATATATTAGGGACCTTAGCTGGCGGTCTGGGTTGTTTCCCTCTTGACACCGGACGTTAGCACCCGATGTCTGTCTCCCGTGCTTGCACTTGTAGGTATTCGGAGTTTGCTATGGCGCAGTAATCCGCAATGGACCCCACTACCATGACAGTGCTCTACCCCCTACAGTGATACACGAGGCACTACCTAAATAGTTTTCGGAGAGAACCAGCTATTTCCAGTTTTGTTTAGCCTTTCACCCCTATCCACAGCTCATCCCCTAACTTTTCAACGTTAGTGGGTTCGGTCCTCCAGTACGTGTTACCGCACCTTCAACCTGGCCATGGATAGATCAACTGGTTTCGGGTCTACACCCAGCAACTAGCGCCCTATTCGGACTCGCTTTCGCTACGCCTTCCCTATTCGGTTAAGCTTGCTACTGAATGTAAGTCGCTGACCCATTATACAAAAGGTACGCAGTCACCCCTTACGAGGCTCCTACTGTTTGTATGCACACAATTTCAGGATCTATTTCACTCCCCTCCCGGGGTTCTTTTCGCCTTTCCCTCACGGTACTTGTTCACTATCGGTCGATTACGAGTATTTAGCCTTGGAGGATGGTCCCCCCATATTCAGACAGGATTTCTCGTGTCCCGCCCTACTTGTCTCTAGCCTAGTACCACTCAATAATTTTCACATACGGGACTATCACCCTTTATTGTTGGACTTTCCATTCCATTCTGTTAATTACTGAGATATCACTAGAAGGCTCTTCCCATTTCGCTCGCCACTACTTTGGGAATCTCGGTTGATGTCTTTTCCTCTTGCTACTTAGATGTTTCAGTTCACAAGGTTCGCTTCTCATACCCTATGTATTCAGGTATGGATACCACAAAAGTGGTGGGTTTCCCCATTCAGAAATCCCCGGATCAAAGCTTATTTACCAGCTCCCCGGGGCTTATCGCAGGTTATAACGTCTTTCGTCGCCTGTAATCGCCAAGGCATCCATCATGTGCACTTATTCACTTGATCCTATAACGAGCACCATTGCTAGTACCTGTTACAGGTTTTACTTCTACTTCTGACATGTTTGCCGTAATCCAAACTGTAAGTACTTGTTAAGAACTTTGTAAAACTCGTTTGATATTACTGATTGATGATTCAATCTTTACCCTTATTACATTGTCAAATGTCCTCTCAAAGAAACATTTGACACTTTGCTTACTCAAATTTTTAAAGAACAGCCATAAATGGCAAAACTAAGCGATTAAGTTTTCGCTTAGTTTTGACATTTAGATGATGGTGGAGGATGACGGGATCGAACCGACGACCCCCTGCTTGCAAAGCAGGTGCTCTCCCAGCTGAGCTAATCCCCCAACGTCCCACTAAGTATGTTTCTGGCTGGTGGTGGGTCTGGTAGGACTTGAACCTACGACCCCTGCGTTATCAACACAGTGCTCTAACCAGCTGAGCTACAGACCCGTGGCTTTTATTGTCAACCGATAAGTGTGGGCACTAAAGATCCAGCATCTTTTCTCTAGAAAGGAGGTGATCCAGCCGCACCTTCCGATACGGCTACCTTGTTACGACTTTACCCCAGTCATGAACCCTGCCGTGGCAGTCGCCCTCCTTGCGGTTAGGCTAACGGCTTCTGGCAAAACCCACTCCCATGGTATGACGGGCGGTGTGTACAAGACCCGGGAACGTATTCACCGCGACATTCTGATCCGCGATTACTAGCGATTCCAGCTTCACGTAGTCGAGTTGCAGACTACGATCCGGACTACGATGCATTTTCTGAGATTAGCTCCCCCTCGCGGGTTGGCAACCCTCTGTATGCACCATTGTATGACGTGTGAAGCCCTACCCATAAGGGCCATGAGGACTTGACGTCATCCCCACCTTCCTCCGGTTTGTCACCGGCAGTCTCTTTAGAGTGCTCTTGCGTAGCAACTAAAGACAAGGGTTGCGCTCGTTGCGGGACTTAACCCAACATCTCACGACACGAGCTGACGACAGCCATGCAGCACCTGTGTTCACTTTCTCTTACGAGCACCTAATGTATCTCTACTTCGTTAGTGACATGTCAAGGGTAGGTAAGGTTTTTCGCGTTGCATCGAATTAATCCACATCATCCACCGCTTGTGCGGGTCCCCGTCAATTCCTTTGAGTTTTAATCTTGCGACCGTACTCCCCAGGCGGCTGACTTCACGCGTTAGCTACGTTACTCAGGATGTAAATCCCGAACAACTAGTCAGCATCGTTTAGGGCGTGGACTACCAGGGTATCTAATCCTGTTTGCTCCCCACGCTTTCGTGCATGAGCGTCAGTGTTATCCCAGGGGGCTGCCTTCGCCATTGGTATTCCTCCACATATCTACGCATTTCACTGCTACACGTGGAATTCTACCCCCCTCTGACACACTCTAGCTATACAGTCACAGGCGCCATTCCCAGGTTAAGCCCGGGGATTTCACGCCTGTCTTGTATAACCGCCTGCGCACGCTTTACGCCCAGTAATTCCGATTAACGCTTGCACCCTACGTATTACCGCGGCTGCTGGCACGTAGTTAGCCGGTGCTTATTCTTCAGGTACCGTCATTCCCGGACTGTGTTAGAGCCGGTGTTTCTTCCCTGACAAAAGAGCTTTACAACCCGAAGGCCTTCTTCACTCACGCGGCATTGCTGGATCAGGGTTGCCCCCATTGTCCAAAATTCCCCACTGCTGCCTCCCGTAGGAGTCTGGGCCGTGTCTCAGTCCCAGTGTGGCTGATCGTCCTCTCAGACCAGCTACTGATCGTCGCCTTGGTGGGCTTTTACCCCACCAACAAGCTAATCAGGCATCGGCCGCTCTAATCGCGCGAGGTCTTTCGATCCCCCGCTTTCCCCCTCAGGGCGTATGCGGTATTAGCACAGCTTTCGCTGCGTTATCCCCCACGATAAGGTACGTTCCGATGTATTACTCACCCGTTCGCCACTCGCCACCAGGTGCAAGCACCCGTGCTGCCGTTCGACTTGCATGTGTAAGGCATGCCGCCAGCGTTCAATCTGAGCCAGGATCAAACTCTTCAGTTCAATTCCTGTGATCCTTGCGGATCGTCGCACTCATTCAAGAAATTGACTTGGTAATAAAACCAAATCTTTTTACTGTCTATGAGTACTATTTATTTACATCTGTCCCGAAGGACTGGATGCTTTCACTTAGTACCCACAATTATCGGTTGACTAATTTTTAAAGAGGGCTGACTTGTTTTGTATTTCAAATAACATTCAGCAGAGAGGTGAGACTATAGCACCCTTGTAAGGGTTCGTCAACACCTTTCGTAGTCTTTTTCTCTAATATGGCGAAGTATTTTCTGATTCAAAAAATAAACTCAATTGATTCAGGTAGATACAAACCAAAAATATATTTCACCTTTTTTAATAAGTTAAGGGTTTTGGAGCGTTTACTACTTTTTTATGGGCTAAGTCGAGGTTTTCAGTCTTCAAATGCAGTTTTTTGACTATATCCTAGGGAAAACCCTGAAACTGTCATAAAACCCTGCTAACATGTTGCTATGCACAATAAATTAGCAAATGATCACTCACCCAGAAAGCCCTATACGGCCGGACAAGCGGTCCCGGTTCGTGAGCTCCATGCTGGGCATAAAGCTGAGATCCTCAATCATTTATTGCAGCTCAATGACGAAGACCGTCGCCTTAGATTTGGTACGCAAACGCCTGATGAGGTGATTGCTCACTACGTTGAGCGTCTAGACTTTAATAAGGACAATGTATTTGGCGTGTTTGATGACGAACTGAAACTCATTGGCATGGCTCATTTAGCTTATTTACCTGAAATCAAAGGTCAAGCGCGTGCTGCAGAATTTGGTGTTTCAGTATTGCCAGAAGGGCGCTCACAAGGGCTTGGAACAGCCCTACTGCAACGCTCTGCGGTTCACTCCCGCAATACTCGCATTGAGACTTTGTATGTGCATTGCTTGGCTAACAACAAAGCAATGATGCATCTAGCTCAGAAAGCCGATATGCGTGTTGAATATGCCTATGGTGATGCAGATGCTTACCTTAAGTTATCGCCCGCAAGTCCTGCAACCATCGTTGAAGAAGCTGCTAATGAGCAATGGGCTGACTTAGATTACGCAATGAAAGCGAATCTGAAGAAATCGAATCAAGCATGGTGGTGGTTTTTAGGAAAGCCTGGCCTGGCTCGTTAATTTTCGCCTGGAGCGCCACGCAATATCCAGCTTGTTAACAAAGATAAATCAACA
Source organism: Polynucleobacter sp. AP-Melu-500A-A1 (assembly GCF_018882125.1). Lineage (GTDB taxonomy): Bacteria > Pseudomonadota > Gammaproteobacteria > Burkholderiales > Burkholderiaceae > Polynucleobacter. The sequence continues at coordinate 279,765 of NZ_JACVOZ010000001.1, read as the reverse complement.
TCGTTTAATTTTGCGTTTGCAGGCATAGGCACCACCCCCCAAGAGCCTGCGCCACCCTTCAAAATCTTATTCTTCAAAAATGATTGCGCGTTAGGATCATTTTTATATTTCAATGCAATGGATTCAAAGCTAGGGCCAACAATTTTTTTATTGGTCGCATGACAACCTAGGCATGCATTTTTTTTTGCAATTAAAAATGCACTTTGATTTTCGCTCGCTGCATGAGAGATTTGCAAATATGAAACAAGAAAAATAAAAATTATTTTCGTCAATATTTGCAGCACACTCATCCAGCTTTGTAAAAATTATTGGAACTTAGGTGGGCTAGAGGGCTGAGACTCGTCTGCCTTTCCAGCATTTTCTAAACGGGTTTTTTCTGCATTAGAAATAATGTCAAAGTATGCATAAACATCCTTTACGCCACTTGTATTGCTGGCGATTTTTTTAGCTAAGTCTGCCTCCGCTTCAGTCAAAATTCCCATAAGATAAACACTGCTTCCTTCAGCAACAATGACCATGGAGTTCGATGGTAGCTGCTGTGTAAAAATCATCTGCGTTTTTATTTTTGACTCAAGGTAAGTATCGTTGGCACGCATAGTGTAAGTACTATTAGGCCCAATGATTAATTCATTAAACACTGATCGCGCATTTTTTAAGTCCTTAATATAAGACCCTGCATCGCTTTTGATTGCGGCATCTTTTACTTCCCCAGTCAACAATACCTTCTGATTAAATGATGTCACATTGATGTGGGCACCATCGCCAAACTTTTTATCAAAAGCACCGCTTGCTTGCAATTCAATTCCTTTATCAATTGCTTGCACACCAGGCGTTCGACGATCGGCCATGATCGTCGCAGTAGCTGCAACGCCACCAACTGCAATCACACCGCAAGCCGATAATTGTGATACAGCAATTACAGCAACTAATAATTTACTCAGATTTTGAATTTGCATTTGATACTTTCTAAAATTAATCTAGCAGGAGATGGTCGACGCCATCACATAATCCGTGAAGCAACACTAAATGGGTTTCTTGTATGCGCGCAGTTCGAGTAGATGGGGCGCAGAGATGAACATCCTCCACGTCTAATAAAGTGGCAATTTTTCCGCCACCGTTACCAGTTAAAGCAATCACTTTGATGCCTATTTTTTTTGCGGCTTCAATGGCTTTAAGTACATTCTTGGAATTCCCAGAAGTAGAGATGCCCAAGAGGATATCGCCTTTTTTACCCAAGCCACGAACTTGCTTACTAAAGACTTCGTCATAGCTATAGTCGTTCCCTACGGCGGTCAATATAGAGCTGTCCGTTGTTAACGCAATTGCCGCCAACTCTTGACGCTCTCTTTCGAAGCGGCCAATAAGCTCTGCTGCAAAATGTTGAGCATCTGCGGCAGAGCCGCCATTACCGCATGCCATGATCTTGCCGCCAGCACGCAGACACTCAACCATGGCTACGACACCATGAGCAACCGACTCAGGAAGAACTCTTTCAGCCTCCTGCTTGACTGCAATGCTGTCTAAAAAATGTTGGGATGCTCTTTGGCGCAACCGTTCAATTGTGTTTTTATCCATAACAATATTATGCGCCAAAGCTCAAGCAGGGGGCTCTGCAAGGAACACAAACCAAAAGCAACGTATCCTCTTAGCTATTGACCTTTCTTACGTACAAAATACCCCTTATGGAAACTGGCGCATTCGAATTTCTAAAGCAGCAGGATTTGCCTGCTAGAGCGCTGTATATGGTTGCGACTCCCATTGGAAATTTAGGCGACGTTACCTTGCGCGCCCTACATGTTCTCAATACAGTCGATGGCATTGCCTGCGAAGATACCCGTCATAGCGCAGCTCTCTTGCAACAATTTGGGATTCACAAAAAATGTATCGCGCTACATGAACACAATGAGATTAGTGGCGCCCAAACCGTTATTCAGCATTTGGCGAACAATGAACGTTGGGCCTATATTTCTGATGCTGGTACCCCAGGGATATCTGATCCGGGTGCGCGTTTAGTGAACGAAGTTGAAAAAGCAGGCTTTAGGGTTATTCCAATTCCTGGAGCGAGTGCTATTGCAGCAGCTATTTCTGCATCTGGCTCTGCAATGTTGAGTTCTGAAGGGCGCTTTCAGTTTTTGGGTTTCTGGCCCAACAAAACCAAAGAGCGTGATGCCTATTTACAAGACATCAGTGGCAGCAAAAAAACTAGCCTATTTTTCGAGTCCCCTCATCACATTCGCGAAACACTATTATTGTTGGCAAATCATTTGGAGCCAGAGCGCAAAGTATTGGTCGGGCGTGAGCTCACTAAAAAATTTGAACAAATCGTTGCTTTGGATGCGGGTCAATTAACGCAATGGGTAAACGATGCCGAAAGCCTAAAGGGGGAGTTTGTTATTTTGGTGGCAGGCCGCCAAGGTAGCAAAGATGAGGCCTCTAACCATTCCCAACTGTTGAAGTGGGCTAAAGCATTAAGCCCCTACTTGGGCAGTAAAGAAATTGCAGCAGTTCTTTCACAAACTCTGGGCTTGACTAAAAAAGAAGCTTATCAAGCTGCACTAGATGTAAAAGAAGCTAAGAAACAATAAGCAAAAAGCTGGTGCGCAGCCAGCTCTTCATCGCTAATGATTGCCTGAACTGATTCGCCGCAGGTTTGCATAACCTTACCTAAACGTGCAGTCCATACACTATCGTCGCCAAATTTAGGCCAACTAGCAGCACAGGCGTGACCGGAAAAACAAATCTCTTTATTTAGCTACTTGCCCACCTGTTTGAGGCTCGCCCTGGACGCTAGCATCTTTAAAGTTTAATTGGCCAACAGGCTTAATGAGTTGATCGGTAGCGCTTGAGGAATCGCCACGCTTACCGTTGTTTACAAATACCATTAACAATAAAATAATGATCAGGGGCACAAAAAAGCTTGCAAACACCATGATGATGAGTTGTTTTGGGTTCTTAATTAAGTTTCCGTGCTCGTTGCTCATAGGAATTTATCGTTTGGTGGGTTTAAGGTTATCGATGAATATTATAACTAGTGAGTAGGGTTATAGACACTTACAATAGTGTGGTATCCGTTTTTTTCCTTCTGGCGCCCGTAGCTCAGTGGATAGAGTATTGGCCTCCGAAGCCAAGGGTCGCAGGTTCGATTCCTGCCGGGCGCGCCAAAACTATGGGGGATTTTTGACCTATGTCATGCGAAAAATTGTGAAAACCGCTATCATTTGTCTCTAACTTATTGAATCTTATCGTGTCTATACATCTAAATTCAGCGCTATCTGAGCCCTCTCTAACTAATCCATTGCCTCCTGAGGCGCCATTACCTCACCGAAAAATCATTCGGAGTTGGTTAATCCCAATGGCACAAGGTGAGAGTGGGCGCGCAATCATGCTACTGGCAATTGATGCGGTCTTATGGCTTGGCTGTATTGCGGGCACAGTTTTTGTTGAAAACATCCTACTCAAAATCATTTTTGGCCTCATTGCTGGGTTTGTCACAGGCCGCATTTTTATTTTGGGTCATGATGCCTGCCATCAAAGCTTCACACCGAATCGCGAGCTCAATAAAGTATTGGGTCGTATAGCCTTTTTGCCATCTTTGACCCCATATAGCCTATGGGACGTGGGGCATAACGTGGTTCATCATGGGCAAACAAACTTAAAGGGCTTCGACTTTGTTTGGGCGCCTTTATCAAAGGCAGAGTACGACGCCCTCTCCCCAGGGCGTAAGACCCTTGAGCGCCTTTATCGCAGTGGCTGGGGCCCTGTTTTCTATTACCTTATTGAGATTTGGTGGAGACGTGAGTATTTCCCAAATGCTAAAAATAAGCCTGGTGATCGTCCAATTTTCTTAAAAGACAATCTGCTCGTTACCGCATTTGCGATCGCTTGGATTGCTTGTCTTGTTGCTGGTGCTCTAGCCACTGGCCAATCCATCTGGATTGGCTTAATTACCGGTTTTGCCCTTCCTTTCCTATTCTGGAATGGCATGATTGGCTTTGTCGTCTACGTCCACCATACGCACCCTAATGTATCTTGGTATGACAAGAAATCAGAATGGTTACGGGCGCAGCCTTTTGTGTCGACTACCGTTCATCTAACATTTAACTGGATTTGGGGCTCATTAATGCACCACATCATGGAGCATACTGCCCATCACGTGGATATGAGCGTCCCCCTTTATCGCCTAAAAGAGGCTCAATCAACCCTGGAAACCATCCTTCCTGAGCGTATTTTTGTGCAAAAGTTCTCCTGGGGCTGGTATTTCGATACCGCCCGCAAATGCAAGCTTTATGACTTTGAGAACAAGGCTTGGCTTGATTTTGACGGGAATAAGACCGCTGATTCGGTCCGAGTTGTGCTGAGCCCAGCCCCAGCGGGACAAAACGGGTAAAATATCAGTCTGTACAAGATTTGCCTTACCCGGATTGCCCATGACTACCTCGACTCCAACTGCTACCCAAGACACTTCTCAGAGCCTCAAATTTTGCTCTTCTTGCAGTCGCGAAAAGCGATTAGAGGGCGGCACGTGGATTCCAACTAGCAATCGTAAGCAACGTTGGATTTGCGCTAGTTGCCTATATAACCGGACACACCGCACTGGTTCTGCAAAAACCTAATTTGTAGTTTTTGCTGTTTTCATTTTGTAGTTAAAGTCATTGGCGTAATCACACGCCATCTCCGAGCGGCCACAATTTGGTTTTGATTGCCTGAACTAAATCAGCATGATTGCCACGAGGAAAATTAGTTCTGCCAATTGAACCAGCAAATAAAACATCGCATACCTTTACATGATCGCCATCGTTTAACCACCGACATGCTGTTTGCTGAGGTAATTGATCAATCCAAAAACTATAGTCAACAGAAAAATTAATCCTGTGTTGAGAGTACTCTGTATGTGAGTGAGCATAAAATATTCCCAAAGGATACATAATGAACTCCCAAGACACTTTTAAATTTGCAGAAACTCATGAGTGGGCCGACCAAGAAGAAGATGGCCTAGTTTGGGTTGGAATTAGTCACCACGCACAAGAAGCATTGGGTGATGTCATGTTCTTTCAGGCGCCCAAGCTAGGGCAGCAAGTAGTGCAGGGGGAGGCAATTGCGACTATTGAATCTGTTAAAGCAGCAAGCGACATACATGCACCAATTAGCGGTGAAATTACTGCCCTTAACGATGCTGTGGAAGCAGCTCCTGAGCTTATCAATGAGAGGCCTTATGGCGTGTGGCTATTCAAAATCAAACCAGAATCCAAGGACTCACTCTCTTTGGAGCTCAAACAACTTATGAGTCTTGCTCAATACGAGTCAGGCCCTGGAGTTTAAACACAATCTATTAGATTGAAATTGGGTCGCGCTCAATGAGCCACCGAATGCGCTCACCCTTGCTGATTCGTCCTTGAGAATCTTCCCGTAAATCACGATCTACTGCCTCTAGTACTTCTTGAAGCACTTTGCGATTTTCGGACTCAATTACAAGTTGCGCACGCTCAGTACCAGCTACTCGCATGATTGCCTTTGGTACTGGGTCATAAACTTTAAGCCCCTTAGCAATAAGTCCCGCAGCCCGTAAGCGAGCCTTTAGATCACCCAGGAACTGAAGGGCTTTCATGAGACTTTTAGCTTCTGCATGAACCAGCCCTTGATAAGAGAAGGGCGGCAATTTTGCTTCATCTCGCTCATTAGCGGTATGGGCTAAAAATCCATCAACATCATGACGAAGTAAGTACTGAAAAACTGCCGCCTCTGGATATTGGGTTTCAATATAAATATCGCCGCCTGCCTGACCATCCAAGCCAGCCCTGCCTGCACGACCAGCCACCTGAACTAACTGCGCAAATAATCTTTCCGCTGCCCGAAAGTCTTGTGAAAATAATCTGCTATCTGCATCGAGCACGGCTACCAAACCAATGTTTTGGTAATCATGGCCCTTTGCAATCATCTGCGTTCCCACTACGAGGTCAACATTTCCGTTATGGATCTCCTGAAACAACTCTTCAGCACCCTTACTCTTCTTGCTCGAATCAGTATCAATCCTCAGTACCCGAGCATTGGGCCATATTTCCTCAATGGAGTCCTCAATTTTTTGGGTTCCTTGGCCAAGCACCTTCAGATCAGCATTTCCACAATCAGGACAATGCTCTGGGATGGCTTTGACTAAGCCACAGTGATGGCAACTCAATACTGGTCTTCTTCCTAATGCACCTGCTTTATGCATGACCATATAAGAACTACATTGCTGACACGAAGACAACCAGGAACAAGCACTACAACTCAATACTGGCGCATATCCTCTGCGATTGATCAGTATCAAACTTTGTTTTTTCTGCGTTAAATTTTGGCTAATAGCGTTTACTAAGGTTTTAGTAAGGGGGCCTTTATTTACTGGCCTTCCAGCATCACCTGGACTAAATTGATTTTGTGGATCTCGGGTATTAATTAAATGTACCTTAGGAAGGCTTGCGCCTTGGGCGCGCTGATCTAGGCGAATATATTCATAACGCCCAGCTCTAGCAGCCATCCAAGTCTCAAGTGACGGTGTTGCTGATGAGAGGAGGATGGGGGCTTTAACATCATGTGCCCGCCATATTGCTAAATCTCTAGCTGAATAACGAATGCCATCTTGTTGTTTATAAGATGGGTCATGCTCCTCATCAACTACAACTGCGCTTAAGTTTGGCATCGGAGTTAATGCAGCCAGCCTGGTGCCTAAAATGATTTGCGCCTTTCCTGTCATTGCCTCATACCAGGCTATGCCTCTTTGCTTCTCAGGAACAGCACTGTGTAACACAGCCATTTTTTTATCAGGAAAATACGCGCGTACCCGACGCTCTAATTGGGGCGTTAAATTAATTTCAGGAACAAGAATCAATACCTGTGCACTCTCATCTTCCAAAATTTCACTTAACCAATTTAGAAATACTGCTGTCTTTCCACTACCAGTTTGTCCTTGCAACAAAATTGCTTTGAATTGTTTTTTACTACTGCATTTTGCTAATGCATTTAAGGCGCGCTTTTGCTCTTCATTTAATTGTGCTGCGCTAATGTATCCCTCGCTCAACGCTTCCTGATTTTTTTTCTTTTTTCTCTCTTGTGCTGTAGCTATTTTTTTAGGAATTTTTTCCCAGTCATTTGGCTTTTTCCACATCTGCGGAATGGTAGGAATGATGGTTTCACCAAGGGCATGAATGTAGTACTGGCTGGCAAAATTCATCAGCCTTAATGCGGCAGCATCCAAAGGCGGCAATGGAGCGAGGGCCCGCACCCCTTTTAATTTTTCAATATCAAAATCGGAGTGATCACTAACTTTTATGACTATGCCAATGAGCGACGAGCGTCCAAACGGGACTTCTACCACCTGGCCGATCGCTGGCTCAAGGCCTAATTTTTGAGCATCCCACAGATAGTCAAAGCCCTGGGCTAGAGGCTTATCAACAACCACTTGGACCACGATAGGAGGACTCATTTTTACTTCAATTTTCTATTTTGCTTGTGGATAAGTCTGTGGATATCATCTGATGATTCTGATTTATGGGCCAATTTACCAGCAATCTAATTTTTCACTCATTTATAGCTTTTTAATTATTTTATATATAAATCAATGACTTATGAGATTATCGAAAAGTTAAGGATGATGTTTAGAGCCAATCTCACTGAATTTTCATTTCTGCTGCTATCTGTGCATAACTTTCAATCAGTTTTTGATTTTAAGTTAGCATTTACTTAGGATCAGCGCTTTGATCTAAGGGCTTTGGAGTGATTTATTACTGTTTCTGCCAATACAGAAACGCTCTCCGGCGGAGTAAATTGGGAAATCCCATGACCCAAATTAAAGACATGCCCATCCAAAGGATGAAGACCGGGCTTTAAAACTGGAGCGCAAGCTAAGTCATCCAAAATGAGGCTAGCCTGCTTAGCAATTTGTTGGTGCTCAGAGAAGAGAATAAGTGGGTCTAAGTTGCCCTGTAATGCCAAAGGCTTATTCAACGCCAGCAGTTGTTTGCGAGCACGACTCAGAGACATCGTCCAGTCGATTGCAATAACATCTGCGCCAGCGCCAGCCATATCGTCAAACCAAATTCCACCACCCTTGGTAAACATGATGACCGGGATTCTTTGTCCTTCATATTCACGTGGCAACAGAGCAATCACTTTTTGCATTGCTGCCAAAGACATTGATTGATACCAGCCATCTGGAAGCATGCCACCCCAGGTATCAAAAATCATTAATGCCTGTGCACCAGCCTTAACTTGTTCGGTTAGATAGGCGGAAACTGACTGAACATTGATATCCAAGATATGCTGCAATAAGTCTGGGCGACTAAACATCATTGTTTTAGCATGACGAAAATCATCTGAGCCTGAACCATCAATCATGTAGCAGGCAAGTGTCCAGGGGCTTCCAGAGAAACCAATCAAAGGAACACGTTGCTTCCCTTCGGAAATTAATGCTTTACGAATTTCTGAAACAGCATCAAACACATATTTCAGCTGACCCATATCGGCTACATGCAACTTCTTGACAGCTACTTCATCGCGCAGGGGATGATCAAAGCTAGGGCCTTCACCTCCGGTAAATTTCAAGCCCAAACCCATGGCATCGGGGATGGTCAAAATATCGGAAAACAAAATTGCAGCATCCAATGGATAGCGATCCAGAGGTTGAAGCGTTACCTCTGTTGCATATGCAGGATTTTTTGCAAGCCCTAGAAAGCTGCCTGCTCTGGCGCGCGTGGCGTTGTACTCGGGAAGATATCGACCAGCCTGACGCATAAGCCAAAGTGGTGTTTGATCAACCGCTTCGCCCAGGCACGCCTTTAAAAACCGATCATTTAACAGCAAGGGGATAACCGACGCTTACTTTTTACGACGGAAGCGAGCAATAGCAGCCAGTTGAGCTGCAGCCATAGCAAACTCAGATTGGGCTAAAGCCAAATCAAAGTCAGTACCACGATTTTGCATTGCTTCTTCTGCGCGTTTCTTTGCTTCTAATGCTTTGGCTTCGTCAAGATCGTGACCACGAATAGCAGTATCGGCCAATACGGTGACACGATCAGGCTGAACCTCTAAATAGCCACCAGCAACAAATACAAACTCTTCATCGCCGTCCGCTTTTTCAATACGAACGGAACCAGGACGAATACGCGTAATTAATGGAGTGTGCCCATGCAAAATTCCAAGCTCGCCAGTTTCGCCTGGAAGGGCTACAAACTTAGCCTCACCACTAAAAATAGACTTCTCTGCACTAACTACGTCGACATGTATGTTTGACATAATTTCCCTTGATGAGCTCGATTAAAGCTTCTTAGCTTTCTCGATGGCTTCATCAATTGAACCCACCATGTAGAACGCCTGCTCTGGCAAGTGATCCAATTCACCGCTACAAATCATCTTGAAGCCGCGGATAGTTTCTTTCAATGGTACGTATTTACCTGGTGAACCAGTAAACACTTCAGCAACGTGGAAAGGCTGTGACAAGAAACGCTGAATCTTACGAGCGCGGGATACAGCCAATTTGTCTTCTGGTGACAATTCATCCATACCCAAAATCGCAATAATGTCGCGTAATTCTTTATAGCGCTGCAAAGTCATCTGCACATCGCGAGCTACTTCATAGTGCTCTAGACCAACCACTTGTGGATCGAGCTGACGGCTAGTGGAGTCCAATGGATCAACTGCTGGATAGATACCCAAAGCAGCGATATCACGTGACAACACAACAGTGGAGTCTAGGTGCAAGAAGGTTGTTGCAGGAGATGGATCAGTTAAGTCATCCGCAGGAACGTAAACGGCCTGGATAGAAGTAACAGAACCGGTCTTAGTAGAAGTAATACGCTCTTGCAATTTACCCATTTCTTCTGCCAATGTAGGTTGATAACCCACAGCAGAAGGCATACGGCCTAGCAACGCAGATACTTCAGTACCGGCCAATGTGTAACGGTAAATGTTGTCAACGAAGAACAAAATATCACGGCCTTCGTCCCGGAATGCTTCAGCCATTGTCAAACCAGTCAACGCAACGCGCAAACGGTTGCCAGGAGGCTCATTCATTTGACCAAACACCATCGCCACTTTGTCGATAACGTTTGATTCTTTCATCTCATGATAGAAGTCATTACCTTCACGAGTACGCTCACCAACACCAGCAAACACCGACAAACCAGAGTGTTGCTTAGCAATGTTGTTAATCAATTCCATCATGTTCACAGTCTTACCTACACCAGCACCACCGAACAAGCCAACCTTACCGCCCTTAGCAAACGGGCATACCAAGTCAATAACCTTAATACCGGTTTCTAACAAGTCAACGGAAGGTGAAAGTTCATCAAACTTAGGTGCTGGCTGGTGAATTGCACGGCGCTCTTCAGTAGCAATTGGGCCTGCGTCATCAATTGGGCGGCCCAAAACGTCCATGATGCGACCCAGAGTTGCTGGGCCAACAGGCACAGAAATTGGCTTACCTGTAGATTTCACTTCCATACCACGACGCAAGCCATCGCTAGCGCCCATGGCAATTGCGCGAACTACGCCGTCACCGATTTGTTGCTGAACTTCAAAGGTCAACCCTTTTTCAGCAAATGATTTTTCGCCACTATCAACTAATGTCAGCGCATCATAGATGCTTGGCATTTTGTCGCGTGGAAACTGAATATCCACTACTGGACCGATACATTGCACGATATTTCCGTTACTCATCGCATTTCTCCGCTTTTAATTCCGTAAATTCTTTTGTATTCCTAAACGCTGACTGCTTAAACCGCAGCCGCTCCGCCAACAATTTCTGACAACTCTTTAGTAATAGCAGCTTGTCGTGTTTTGTTGTATTCCAATTGCAATTCACCAATAACATTCTTCGCGTTATCTGACGCCGCCTTCATGGAGACCATGCGCGCAGATTGCTCGGAAGCCATATTTTCGGCAACAGACTGATAAATCATCGCTTCAACGTAACGCTTTAGTAAGCCATTCAAAATCGACTCAGCGTCCGGCTCATAAATGTAATCCCAAGAATTTCCTGTCTTCTCTTCTGGAGTCAATTGTGCTGGCTCTAGGGGTAAAAGTTTTTCTAAAACAGGCTCTTGTTTCATTGCATTTACAAAGCGGGTATATGCCAAATAAACAGCATCAATCTCACCACGCTCAAATGCTTCCAACTGAGCTGTAATTGCGCCAATCAAAACATCCAAATGCGGCGTATCGCCAATTTGAATAGTTTGTGAAATGAGTTTTGCTTTCGAGCGATTCAAAAATTGCAAGCCTTTTGAACCAATTGCGGTATACGCAATCTCAATATTATTTGCCTGAAAATCACGCACTTGGTTTGCTATCAAGCGCAAAACGTTGGTATTTAAACCCCCGCACAAGCCCTTATCTGTAGTAACCAAAATCGTACCGACCCTCTTGACCTCACGAGTTGCCATGTATGCAGGGCGGAACTCGGGATTAGCTTTAGATAGGTTGGCAACAATCTCACGAATTTTTTCAGCGTAAGGGCGCGCATTACGCATGCGCTCCTGGGCGCGACGCATCTTGGATGCGGCGACCATTTCCATTGCTTTGGTGATCTTGCGCGTGTTTTGCACGCTCTTGATCTTTGATCGTATCTCTTTTGTGCTTGCCATGATTTATGCGGGCCCTCTTAGAAAGAGGCTGAACGCTTGTAATCCTCAATTGCGGCACGCAAAGCAGCTTCGTCATCTTTGCTGAGATCTTTAGTTTCTTCAATACGGCCAACTAAGTCAGCGTATTTAGATTTCAAGTGATCCTGCAAACCTTTTTCGAATGGCAATACGTTCTTCACTTCGAGGTCGTCGAAATAACCATTGTTCACTGCGTAGAGTGAAGCGGCCATTTCCCAAACTTGGAGTGGCTTGTATTGCGCTTGCTTACACAATTCAGTAACACGGCGACCACGCTCGAGCTGCTTGCGGGTTGCTTCGTCAAGGTCAGAAGCGAACTGAGCAAATGCTGCCAATTCACGATATTGCGCTAAGTCGGTACGAATACCGCCTGACAATTTTTTGATCACTTTAGTTTGTGCAGCACCACCAACGCGGGAAACAGAAATACCGGCGTTAATCGCAGGACGCACACCAGCGTTAAACAAGTCAGTTTCCAAGAAGATCTGGCCGTCAGTAATCGAAATTACGTTGGTTGGAACGAATGCAGAAACGTCACCTGCTTGCGTTTCAATAATCGGCAAGGCGGTCAAAGAACCTGTTTTGCCTTTGATTGCGCCGTTGGTGAACTTCTCAACATACTCGGCATTCACACGAGCAGCACGCTCGAGCAAGCGTGAGTGGAGGTAGAACACGTCGCCAGGATAAGCTTCGCGGCCTGGTGGGCGACGGAGCAACAAGGAGATTTGGCGATAAGCCACTGCTTGCTTGGTCAAGTCATCGTAAACAATTAAAGCGTCTTCGCCACGATCGCGGAAGTATTCGCCCATAGTGCAACCCGCATATGCAGAAAGGTACTGCATCGCTGCAGACTCAGAAGCACTCGCTGCAACAACAACGGTGTACTCCATTGCGCCCAATTCTGTAAGCTTGCGTACAACGTTCGCAATAGTGGAAGCTTTTTGACCAATCGCAACGTAAACGCAATAAACGCCTTTACCTTTTTGGTTAATGATCGCATCAACCGCAACAGCAGTCTTACCCGTTTGACGGTCACCAATGATCAACTCACGCTGACCACGGCCAATTGGAACCATCGCATCAATCGCCTTCAAACCAGTTTGAACTGGCTGGCTAACAGATTGACGTGCGATAACGCCAGGAGCAACTTTTTCAATGAAGTCAGTTAACTTAGTATTGATTGGGCCTTTGCCATCAATTGGTTGTCCGAGTGCGTTTACAACGCGACCGAGCAACTCTGGGCCAACTGGTACTTCCAAAATGCGGCCCGTACATTTAACTGGGTCACCTTCTTTAATGTGGGTGTATTCACCCAACACCACGGCGCCAACAGAATCACGCTCAAGGTTCAAAGCAAGGCCAATAGTGTTGTTTGGGAATTCCAACATTTCGCCTTGCATAACGCCTGACAAGCCATGAACGCGGCAAATACCGTCAGTCACTGAAATTACAGTGCCTTCATTACGAGACTGGGTGTCAACACCCATTTCGCTAATTCGGCTTTTGATCAGCTCGCTGATCTCGGAAGGGTTGAGTTGCATTACTTACTCCTGGGTCTTATTTCGTATGTTCTTAATAGGGATAACTTATGCGCCAAGACTTGCTTGCATTTGAGCTAACCGTGCCTTCACTGAACTATCCATTACCTCATCACCAACTTGAATGCGGACACCGCCAATCAATGCTGGATCAACATGAATAGTTGGGCGCAATTCTTTACCCCCAAAACGCTTCTTCAAACTTGACAACAAATCATTTAGCGCGGAACCCTCTAAAGGGAATGCGCTAGTAATCATTACTTCTGCTGCATCTTCACTCTTATTCTTCATTGCCTCAAATTGACTAGCAATTTCAGGAAGGGCTGCTAAACGATGGTTCTGGTTTAAAAGATTTAAAAAGCTAGCAACCTTAGGGTCTAGCTTAGTTTTCACCATGCCAGAAAGTAGTTTGCTTAAATCGTCAGCTGAAACCTTTGGATTGTTGGACAAGGCAGCAAGCTCTGGCAAAGCAGCAAGCTGAGCCAATTCGTTTAACTGCTCCAAATTTCCAGCGAGTTCAGCCGGCTTTGCACTTTGAAAAAGCGCTTCAGCATAAGGACGTGCAATGGTGGCTAATTCAGCCATATCAAAGTTCTGCCTTTAGTTGGTCAAGTAATTGGCCATGCGCTTTTGCATCAACTTCGCGACGCAAAATTTGCTCGGCGCCTTTTACAGCAAGAACAGCTACTTCAGCGCGCAATACTTCACGTGCACGGGTAACTTGCTGGTCAGCATCTTGCTTAGCTTGAGACACAATGCGCGTAGCTTCAGCTTGTGCGTTAGCGCGAATTTCGTCGGCTGACATTTGTGCACGTTTTTCTGCTTCAGCTACACGTAATGCGCCTTCTTGACGAGCTTTTGAGAGCTCTAATTCAGCAGCATTGTTAGCAAGAGCCAACTCTTCTTTTCCGCGCTCTGCGGCAGCCAAACCATCAGCAATTTTGCTTGAACGCTCGTCCAATGCCTTAACCAATGGAGGCCACACAAAACGTGCAACCACCCACCATAAGACAAAGAAGACGATCATTTGCGCGAATAGGGTCGCGTTCAGATTCACGATATTCCTTTCAGTATTGTTGAGAACGGTTGGATGACCCGGTGGTCATCCACGCCAAAACAATTACTTAATAACTGCGAGCAGTGGGTTTGCGAAAGCAAACAACATTGCAACACCAACGCCGATCAAAAACGCAGCGTCGATCAAACCAGCCAAAAGGAACATTTTGGTTTGCAATTCGTTGATGAGCTCTGGTTGGCGAGCTGCGCCTTCAATGAACTTACCGCCCATAAGGCCAATGCCCAAACAGGCACCTAAAGCGCCGAGGCCGATGATAAGGCCAATACCAATAGCGGTTAGTCCTTGAATGTTGGCTAAGAATGCTTGCATGTTTACTCCTAAGTATAGAAAGTGAGGTTAAAAATAAAAAAGTTAATGGTGACTATGAGCTTGGCCTATGTAAACCAAAGTCAACATCATGAAAATAAAAGCCTGTAACAAAATAACTAAGATGTGAAATATTGCCCAAGCAGAGCCGGCAAGTACATTCCCGACAAATCCGAGCATGTACAAATCCAGGTTAAAGGTCCACATACTTCCCAGGAGGGCGATCAACAAAAAGATCAGCTCGCCTGCATACATATTTCCAAAAAGTCGCATTCCTAAGGAAACGCCTTTTGCAATATATTCAATGATGTTGAGGATGAGATTGAATGGAGCTAAGTACCACTTTGCGCCAAAGGGGGCCGAAATAAGCTCATGCATAAATCCGCCAAAACCTTTTACCTTGAAGCTATAGAAGAAAACCAATAGCAACACCGAGAAAGATAATCCAAGGGTGGCATTCAAATCGGTAGTTGGAACAATCTTATGGTGTGGCACGTGGACGCCAAAACCTTCAATAAAGTGATTGACGCCAAAAATCCAATCCACTGGAACCAAATCAAGCGTATTTAGGAGAATGATCCAGCAAAAAACAAACAGGGCTAGAGGTGCAATATAGGATCTATCGCCATGAACAATCCCCTTGGATTGGGTCTCAACCATTTCAACCAGCATTTCAACCAAACATTGGAAGCGGCCTGGCACGCCTGGTGAAGCTCTACGAGCAGCAATTACGAGCAGGAGAACTGTGATCAAACCCATGAGGGTAGTCCAAAACATGGTATCGAAATGAATTACGCTGAAGTCAATAATCGATGGCTGTGGCCCACCAATATTGTTTAGATTTTGCAGATGCTCTGCAATGTAGGCAGTGGGTGTAAGCGCTTCTGCGGCCGCGTGGTGGCCAGCTTCTGCTGCTGCGTTAACTTCACTAGACATCACTTACTTGTCCTTGTTTATTTGCTTCTTGCTACTTCCAAAACCACGCCAACAGATAACATTTAAGCGTAGCCAAATAAGTAACAAGCAACGGGATCCATTTCAAATCAGGCTGCTTTAGAGCAAAGCCTATGAACAAAACGATAGTGGCTAGGATTTTGATAAATTCGCCAGATACTATTGCCGCCAAAAAGCCGCCGGGGCTGCGTTTGACACTCTTTCTTGCCGCCTCTAAGCGCATTAAAAACAACGTGGAGGGCAAAAATCCAATCAAACCGCCTACTAAAGCCGAATAAGTATAAACGCTTTTATCGGCTTGACCTGAAAAAACGAAGCAGGCACCGGCAATTATTAGGGTAATCGCCACCTGAGCTAAAACTATCCACCACGAATTGATGGAAGCAAAGTTACGTGGCTTTGCTGAACGCAATGCGTCCATTTCATCTTTGCTAAGGGTTTTAAAGGAATCCTCATCGATTTCGTCCCATGCGTTTTTACTCATTAGCTTTTTTTGGTTCACAAAGTTCATTTCACAAAGGGGCACTAGTCAGTCGCAATACCCAACTTTTTTAATAAGGAATCAAGCTCATCAAACTGGCTAAAGCCTATGCGGATCTCGCCGCCCTTACCTTTGAACTTAAATTGCACGTTTAATCCGATTAAATCTGCTATCTCTTGTGCTAAGCGACGTGTATCTGGATCGCGACTTACGCCCCCAGAGGTAGTGCTTTTGGCCTTTTTATCTCCGATCTGGCCCCCAGCAATGGCTAAAGCGGCAGACATTCTCTCTGTTTCACGCACTGATAGGCCTTGAGCAGCAATTCTTTGGGCTAAAGCTACTTGGCTTGCGCCCGGCAGAGGGAGAAGCGCGCGTGCGTGGCCCATATCAATATCGCCAGCCAACAACATAGCCTGCACCGGTTTTGCCAGTTGAGCCAAGCGCAATAAGTTTGTAATTGCGCTCCGAGACTTACCAACTGCTTTTGCTGCCTGTTCGTGTGTGAACCCAAACTCTTCAATAAGCCTTGCTAAACCCTGTGACTCTTCCAAAGGATTTAAGTCTTCCCGTTGCATGTTTTCAACCAAGGCCATTGCGGCGGCGGCTTGATCGTCTGCGCTCGAAACTAAAACAGGAACTTCAGTAAGGCCAGCAATCGTAGCGGCTCTGAAACGTCGTTCACCCGCAATAATTTCATACTTACCCGGGCTCACAAGACGAACCAGCAGTGGCTGCATCACACCTTGTTCGCGAATACTTTCAGCGAGCTCTTGCAGAGCGCCGGCCTCTATTTTTTGACGTGGTTGATACTTGCCTGCCTGTAATGCGCTTAATGGCAAACGGTTAATTTCTGAAGTGGCATTTGCTTGCTGCGTTTTCTCACCAAGCAATGCCTCTAATCCTCTGCCTAAACCTTTTTTCTTTATTGCAACCATGATCTTTTAATCTTTCCAGAAATTACATTTGCTTAATGCGCTCAATCATTTCAGCGCCAAACTCTAAATAGGACTTTGCGCCTCGTGATGATTTGTCGAATGCCACCCCTGGAAGCCCATAAGATGGGGCTTCTGCTAAGCGTACATTGCGAGGAATAATGGTCTTAAATACTTTGTCGCCAAAGTGCTCCAGAAGCTGTTCTGAAACTTGTTGTTGTAATGTCATGCGCGAATCAAACATCACACGCAACAGACCAATAATGACTAAGTCGGGATTTAAGTTTGCATGAACTTGTTTGATGGTGTTAACTAAATCCGATAAGCCTTCCAGCGCAAAATATTCACACTGCATAGGAACGATGACGCCGTTTGCTGCGCACAATCCATTGAGTGTCAGCAGCGATAAAGCTGGCGGACAGTCAATCAGGATGAAATCATAGTCATTGGCCACTTGCGCAAGCGCATCTTTTAAACGAGATTCGCGCGCATCGATATCCACCAATTCAATTTCTGCGCCCGCTAGATCGCGATTGGCAGGCAGCACGTCGTATGCTGAACTTTCACATCGCTGCGTGCAATCTTTTACAGCCGAAAGACCAATTAATACTTGATAAATACTGACGCTTAGATCTGCCTTTTCAATACCTGATCCCATTGTTGCATTACCTTGAGGGTCGAGGTCGACGAGCAATACACGCTGCTTAAGACCCGCTAGGCCTGCAGCTAAGTTAACAGCGGTAGTGGTTTTGCCAACCCCGCCTTTTTGATTTGCAATGCAGAATATTTTTGCCATGGCTACTTAGTAACTTTGCCTAAAAGGAGAGGGGTGATTTTCTCATGGGGCGCAGTACTAAAAAACGCCGCTCCACAGATAAATTGGGAATATGCAAGGGTTCATCAGCCAACAACTGCCAATCATCCATGCAAACTTCTTGCATTTCTTCGTCTGCGCGCTTGCCCTTCATAGCGAAGACCAGGCCATTGGGCTTGAGAAATGGCAATGAAAGATCTAAAAAGCGGGCAAGGTTTGTAAACGCGCGCGAAATGACGGCATCAAATTGTGCTTTTTGTTGCACTGCAACATCTTCAACTCGTTCGCTCAGTACTTCAATGTTTTTAAGCTTTAACTTTCCGCGAACATGTTGCAAGAATGCGGTCTTTTTGCGAACTGCCTCTATCAAGGTCAAATGCCACTCGGGCTGCACAATTGCAATCGGAACTGCTGGTAGGCCGCCGCCCGATCCAAGGTCAGCAATTTTGGGGGAAGCCTCTTTAAGAAATTGTCTCATAATAGGTAAAACAGCAATAGAATCAATAAGATGCAGCCTTATGGATTCTTGCTCGCCTTCAATAGCCGTCAAGTTATGCACCTGATTCCAACGGCCCATTTCTTGCAAAAAAAGCTCTAAATCAGCAATATTAGAATCACTTAAATTCAGGCCTAAGTCCTGAATCCCTAGAGCAAGCAGGCCCTCGTTCATGCGGTTTCTTGGGGGCGCCCCAAACCCTTTTTCAGGTGCACCAAGAGCAAGGAAAGCGCTGCAGGGGTCACCCCTGAAATTCTGCCGGCCTGACCTAGGCTTGTAGGTTTATGTAGGTTGAGCTTTTGTTGAACTTCCTTGGAGAGCCCTACCACCTTGGTGTAATCCAAAGACTCGGGAAGGGGGAAGCTTTCATTGTGTTCTTGGCGTGCAATTTCAGCCGCTTGGCGATCAATATAGCCCTGGTATTTGACTGAAATCTCTACTTGGTCGCTGATTTGCTGTGCCAAGCCAAGATCTTGGTCTAGCGATCCGGGTGACCATATGCCATCTGCAATGCCAATAATTGCCTCATAGGCAACACCAGGCCGCCTCAAAAGATCGGCCAAATTGCACTCATGGGACAAATCTTGGCCTAAGAGCTGAGAAACGGCGCTGGCTGCTTCATGTTTAGGCCCAATCCAAATATCCTGCAAACGCGATGTTTCACGTGAAACAGCCTCTTGTTTTCGGCAAAACACTTCCCAGCGGTAATCATCTACCAAGCCAAACTCACGCCCAATGGCCGTTAAGCGCATATCCGCATTATCTTCACGCAAGCTCAGGCGGTACTCTGCTCTGCTCGTAAACATCCGATAAGGCTCTTGTACCCCTCGTGTAATTAAATCGTCAACTAAAACACCAATATAAGACTCGCTTCGCTTTGGAATCCAAGGTTCTTTGCCTTTTGCAGCCAAACCAGCATTAATTCCCGCTAACATCCCTTGGGCTGCTGCCTCTTCATAGCCAGTCGTGCCATTAATCTGGCCCGCAAAATACAGGCCGCCAATAGCTCTGGTCTCAAGGCTATGGCGTAATTGGCGGGGATCAAAGAAGTCATACTCAATCGCATAACCGGGACGGACAATGACGGCCGACTCCAGGCCACGAATGCTGCGAACCAGGTCCCACTGCACATCAAAAGGAAGGCTGGTTGAGATTCCGTTTGGATAAAACTCATTGGTTGTTAGGCCTTCGGGCTCTAAAAAGATTTGGTGGCTGTTTCTGGAAGCGAAACGGTGAATCTTATCCTCAATGGAAGGGCAGTAGCGTGGTCCAACCCCCTCAATTACACCGGTATACATTGGGGAGCGATCAAGGCCACCACGAATAATGTCGTGGGTCTTTTCATTCGTATGCGAAATCCAGCAGGGGACCTGCTTTGGATGCTGTTCTGGACGGCCCAAATACGAAAAGACTGGAACTGGGTCTAAATCCCCTGGCTGCTCAAGCATCACGGAGAAATCAATAGTGCGGCCATCAATTCGAGGTGGAGTTCCTGTCTTTAGCCTTCCCTGTGGAAGCTTTAACTCTTTTAAACGTGCTGAAAGTGAAACTGCGGCCGGATCTCCAGCGCGACCGCCGGCATAGTTATTCAAGCCAACGTGAATCTTTCCATCTAAGAAGGTGCCTGCGGTTAAAACAACTTTTTTGGCTATAAATTCCAAGCCCATTTGGGTAATAACGCCCCGAACCTGGTCGCCCTGCACCAGGAGATCATCTACCGCAGCCTGAAAAAGGCTAAGGTTTTCTTGATTCTCAAGTCGGCGACGTATTGCTGCCTTATATAAAACGCGGTCTCCCTGCGCGCGGGTAGCGCGGACAGCGGGCCCTTTGCTTGAGTTCAGAATCCGGAACTGAATACCTGCCTCATCAGTGGCAGCCGCCATCGCTCCACCCATGGCATCAATTTCTTTAACTAGATGGCCCTTGCCAATTCCTCCAATAGAAGGATTGCAACTCATTGCCCCTAGATTTTCAATGCTATGGGTTATTAAAAGGGTGTCGCATCCCAAGCGCGCTGCGGCGAGGGCGGCCTCAGTCCCAGCATGACCGCCGCCAACTACGATGACATCGAAACTTTTGGAATAACGCATGATTTGCCTCAGATAGGGCGATGATCATAGCATTTTGTTTGTTTCACGTGAAACAAAAAGGGGACTAATTTGGCCTCAAAAAAACAATATATCGTAAGCTACTGATTTAATTGAGAAAATATGCGTTCCATGCAGATTTCATAATCAAGACGCTCACAATTACTAGAAAAGCTTTTCTCACAAAGGCACTTCCGTGCTGAATTGCCAATCGACTTCCAAACTGACTACCAGCAATATTAGCAATCATCATGGCTAAACCAAGTGGCCAATTAATTTGGCCAAGACTGGCCAACATCAGAATTGCCGCCAAATTCGTAGATACATTCACAAGCTTTGTGGCAGCAGAGGCATGCAAGAAGTCAAAACCGAAAAAGCGCACAAAACCAAATAACAAAAAGCTCCCGGTGCCGGGACCAAAAAATCCATCATAAAAACCAATAATGAGACCTAGCAGAACCCCTTTGAATTGCTGATAGCGACTAGCCCCTCTGGGGGCATGAGCTTTGCCAAGCGAGGGTTGAAAGAAGGTATAGAACAAAAGAAATAACAAAACGAAAGGCAGCGCCTTACGCAATGGTTCTGCTGGAAAGTTACTTACTGCATTGGCGCCCAATAGTGAACCAACAAAACCAGCAATGATGGCGGGCCCAACAATCGCCCAAGGTAGCGAAACGTGGCGCAAATATTTTCGTGCAGCATTTAAGGTTCCACCAACAGCGGAAACCTTGTTGGTCGAGAGCAGTGTTGCAGGCGGTGCATCAGGATAGGCGGCGAAAAGGGCTGGGACTTGAATCAATCCGCCGCCGCCAGCCACAGCATCTACAAGACCTGCAAAAAAGGCCATCGCCAAAAGCAATGGCCATATCAAAATAGAAAATTCGATTAGGGGCTCAATCAAAAAATATTCATAAGGTCTTACGTAGTAGCCTTATTCAAAAGGTATTTTAGTCATAGGAAATTTTAAGTGTGATTTCAGTTTTCCCTGCTATTACAATCAAAATATGGACTTCTCTTTAACGCCCAAACTAGAAGAGTTGCGGGATCGGACACGGTCATTTATACGCGATCAAATCATCCCATTTGAAAAAGACCCGCGGCAAAGCGAACATGGCCCGGGGGAAGATCTACGTAGAGAGTTAATTGAGTTAGCACGTAAAGCAGGCTTACTCACGCCACATGCCTCTATTGAAATGGGGGGATTAGGTTTAAGCCATATAGAAAAAGCCATTGTTTTTGAAGAAGCTGGCTACTCCACCTTGGGGCCGACCGCGATGAATATTCATGCCCCTGATGAAGGCAATATTCATTTACTAGAAGCCATTGGCAGTCCAGAACAAAAAGGGCGCTGGCTACGGCCTCTAGTTGCAGGAAAAATTCGCTCATGCTTTGCCATGACAGAGCCTGCTCCTGGCGCTGGCTCCGATCCTTCAATGCTCATGACAACTGCCACCAAAGATGGTGAAGACTATCTTATCAATGGCAGCAAATGGTTTATTACTGGGGCCAATGGCGCTGATTTTGTAATCATCATGGCGCGCGGTGAAGACGGGTCTGCAACTATGTTTCTCTCAGACATGATGGATCCCGGGATAAAGCTGATTCGTAATATGGATGCAATGGATAGTTGCTTTACTGGCGGGCATGGCGTTCTGGAGTTTACTAAGCTGCGCGTATCCTCCAAACAGATACTGGGCCAGCTAGGCAAAGGATTTAAGAATGCACAGATACGTCTAGCGCCGGCTCGACTAACCCATTGCATGCGCTGGCTTGGTCAAGCACAACGCGCGCACGATATTGCGGTTGCCTACGCAAGTAAAAGAGAAGCCTTTGGGAAAGTTTTGGGTGAGCATGAAGGCACTGGGTTCATGTTGGCAGATAACGATATAGATTTACAAACCTCTCGGTTAAATATTTGGCATACAGCATGGCTTTTAGATCAAGGGCAGTCTTGTAATTTTGAATCAAGCCGTGCCAAAGTAATTTGCTCCGAAGCTGAGTGGCGAGTCATTGATCGCTGCGTACAAATTTTAGGCGGCCAAGGAGTCACTGGCGAAACTGTACTCATGAAAATTTTTAAAGATATGCGTGGCTTCCGAATTTATGATGGGCCAAACGAGGTACACCGCTGGAGTATGGCGCGCAAAATTATTGCAAACAAAGAACTCAAGTAATGGATATTAATCAGCTGTTTCGCTTGGATAACAAAACAGTCTTTATTACCGGCGCCTCTAGTGGAATTGGCAAGCACTGCGCCATGCTACTGGCTCAAACAGGTGCAAAAGTAGCCCTTGCATCACGCCGCATAGAGCAACTACAGTCTGTTGTAGATGAAATCACCCTATTGGGCGGCCAAGCAAAGGCATTTGAATTAGACGTCACGAACAAAAAAAGCGTAGTGAAGTGTTTCGATGAAATGATGACATGGTCTTTGCCAACCATTGTTATTAACAACGCGGGCATGAGTATTAATAGCAAGTTGCTTGATCAAACCGAGGAAGACTGGGATCGTGTAATTGATACCAACTTAAAGGGTTCATGGCTGGTTGCAACCGAGGCTGCACGACGCTTAGTTGCCACTAATACGCCTGGCAATATTGTCAATATTTCCTCTATTTTGGGGGAGCGCGTTATTGGTGGTGTTGCCCCCTATGTCATCTCTAAGGCAGGGGTAATCCAAAGCACCAAAGTCATGGCACTAGAGCTTGCGCGCCACCAAATTCGTGTCAACGCGTTATTACCCGGTTATGTCATTACCGATCTCAATCGCGACTTTCTACTAAGTGAGGCAGGACAAAAAATTCTTGCACGTATACCTTCAAGGCGCTTCAATAATCTAGAAGACTTGAATGGGCCATTATTGCTCTTAGCCTCTGAAGCCAGCAATGCAATGACCGGGGCAACTATTGCGGTAGATGGCGGCCACCTCATCAACGGCTTATAAATACAAATCGACTATGCAAGCCCTCTCTTTTCAACAAGCGCTTGCTGAGTACTTAAATGCATTGGGGCTGACCAAGGGTCCGATAGAGCTTAACCAATTAACTGGCGGCCAATCTAACCCAACATTCAAAATTAGTAATGGCAACTCGCATTACGTGCTCAGAAAAAAACCGGGCGGTATTTTATTGCCATCAGCGCATGCGGTTGATCGAGAGCATCGCGTCATGAAAGCGCTAGCTAGTACAGATGTTCCTGTCCCCAAAATGCTGGCTTATTGTGAAGATGAAAGCATTATTGGAACGGCCTTTTTCATTATGGAATATCTTGATGGGCGGGTCTTCGTAGACCAATCTTTGCCAGGCCTTCTACCTCGCGAGCGCTATCAGATTTATGAGCAAATGAATCAGACTATCTCTGCAATACATGGATTAGATTATGTATCGCTTGGATTAGAAACCTTTGGTAAGCCTGGTAATTATTTTTCGCGGCAAATAACGCGCTGGTCTAGACAAGTGCGTGAAGCCAATATTGCCATTCCTGATTCTCTTCATAAGTTGATGAACTGGTTGCCTGAGCATATTCCAGCAGAAGATACAACTTCACTAATCCATGGTGACTTTCGCATGGACAACCTTATCTTTCACGAAACGGATTTTCGCATCATTGGGGTTTTAGATTGGGAGCTTTCTACCCTTGGCAATCCTTTGGCAGATTTTGCATATCAATGCATGGCTTGGAGAATTGCGCCCACCCTTTGGCGTGGGATACAAGGACTAGACCTCGCCACCTTAGGAATTCCTAGTGAAGCTGAATATATTGCCTTATACGAAAAACGAATTGGGCGCTCAATATCAGAGCACTGGCCCTTCCTCATGGCTTACAACTTATTCCGAATTTCAGCGATTTTGCATGGCATTACCAAACGCGCGATGGATGGCAATGCCAATGCAAGCGATGCAATTGAAAACGGAACAAAATCGGGGGCGCTTGCTGATCTAGGTTGGGCTTGTGCTCAACAGTAATTTACTGCTTTTTAGTAAAGATCCCAACCAAGCCGCGGCGAAAAGCCATTACGCAGAAAACAAATATCAAGCCCGTAACGATGGTGACTGACTCACCTAAAGAGTTAAACCAAGTCACTCCAGTAATTTGAGCCAAGAAGTTTCCAATCTCACCTACCCTGTGTTCAAGCAAAACGATTACCAAGGCTCCCACAAAAGGGCCCGCCAAAGTACCAACCCCGCCCACAAGGGTCATTAATATGACTAGGCCTGACATGCTCCAATGAACATCGGTGAGGGTCTCAAAACCCAAAACTAGCGCTTGAGCACTGCCCGCCAAGCCAGCAAGTGCAGCAGACAAAATAAATACTAAAAACTTAAAACGATTAACGTTATAGCCCAAAGATATTGCGCGAGGCTCATTTTCTTTAATGGCTTTTAATACCTGTCCAAATGGAGAAGTGATGACTCTGGCAATAAATAAAAATCCAGCAAGCACAAGAACTAAAACAAAATAGTAGAGATTTAAATCATTTTGTAAGTTGATAAAGCCAAACAACACACCTCTCGGAATGCCCTGAAAACCATCTTCCCCACCAGAGGCTGGAGCTTGTAGGCATATAAAGTAAAACATCTGTGCCAAAGCAAGGGTAATCATTGAAAAATAAATCCCTTGACGGCGAATCGCCAAGCCACCAATCAGCGCGCCCAAGGCAGCAGCAAATATGACCCCCAGCGCTATACCAAGCGCGGGTCCCGCTCCCATGTCGCGCATCAAATAGCCTGCACAATATCCCGCGCCACCAAAAAAGGCGGCATGGCCAAAAGAAAGAAGGCCGGTATATCCCAGCAATAAATTAAATGCTGCTGCAAAAAGAGCAAAGCATAAAATTTTCATTAAAAAAATCGGATAGGCAAAGAATGGCGCCGCAATTGCGACAACAAAAACAGCTAGAAAAAGCCAGAATTTAAGTGATTTCATTTTTCCCGCCCAAAAAGGCCTGCTGGCCTAAAGAGCAAAACAATCACCATGATCGCAAACACCACAGTACTTGATGCTTCTGGATAAAATACCTTAGTCAGGCCCTCAACCAATCCCAATCCTAGGCCGGTGACTATTGAGCCCATGATAGATCCCATGCCGCCAATCACCACCACAGCAAAAACAATAATGATGAGGTTAGAACCCATTAGCGGTGAAACCTGAATGATCGGCGCAGCTAGCACGCCCGAGAAAGCGGCTAGCGCCACACCAAATCCATAGGTTAAGGTTGTCATCAACGGAAAGTTCACTCCAAATGCTTGAACCAGTTTTGGGTTTTCTGTACCGGCGCGTAAATAGGCTCCAATACTGGTTTTTTCTATCACGTACCAAGTGGCAAAACACACTGTTAGAGAAGAAACCACAACCCATGCACGGTAGTTTGGCAACACCATAAAGCCCAAATCAGTAGCTCCGCGCAAAGCCTCGGGAGCGCTATAAGATAACCCAGAAGCGCCATAAATGGAGCGCAGTACGCCCTCGATAAATAGCGTTAAACCAAAAGTCAATAACAGTCCATATAAATGATCGAGTTTATATAAATGCCTGAGCAATAAACGCTCAATTAAAACGCCAACAAGGCCAACAATGATCGGCGCCAGCAACAACATCACCCAATAATTAATTCCAAAATATTGTCCAGCCATCCAAGTCACAATGGCGCCCAACATAAACATGGCGCCATGTGAAAAGTTAATCACATTTAAAAGGCCAAATATCACTGCCAACCCTAAACTCAGGATTGCATAAAAACTGCCGTTAACCAGCCCCAAAAGGAGCTGGCTTAACAAAGCAGAAATAGAAAGGCCGAAGATTTCCAAAATTACTTAATGCTGCACTGAGAATAAGACTCTGGAGCAAATGCCTTGTCACCCGGAATGGTCGCAACTAGCTTGTAGTAATCCCATGGGCTTTTAACTTCGCTTGGTGTTTTAACTTCATACAGATACATGTCATGGACCATGGTTCCATCTTTGCGGATATAGCCATTTTTTGTAAACATGTCGTTAATTTTGACCTTGCGCATTTGCTGCATCACCTTGTCTGAATCACTAGTGCCAGCAGCTTTAACAGCATTCAAATACGTCATCGTGGATGAATAATTTCCTGCTTGAACCATGGTTGGCATGCGTTTCATTTTTTCAAAGAAACGTTTTGCAAACTTACGAGTTTGGTCATTTTGATCCCAATACCAGGCCTCGGTAGCCAGTAGGCCTTGTGCATTTTGGATGCCAATTGCGTGCACATCGGTAATGAATACCAATAAACCAGCAATCCTCATGGTTTTGGTAATACCAAACTCATTGGCAGCCTTAACGGAATTAATTGTGTCGCCACCTGCATTAGCCAAACCCAAGACCTGTGCTTTTGAGGCCTGCGCCTGCAATAAATAAGATGAAAAATCGCTAGCATTTAATGGATGCTTAGATGTCCCCAAAACCTTTCCACCAAGGGCGTTAATATCATTCGTTGCGTCTTTCTCAAGGGCATATCCAAAAGCGTAGTCAGCTGTTAAAAAATACCAAGTCTTTAAGCCCTTATTCATCATCCCTCTAGCTGAGCCGTATGCCAAGGCAACCGTGTCATAGGTGTAGTGAATGGTGTAGGGGGTGCACTGCTCATTCGTTAACGCGGAAGTTCCTGCTCCATTATTAATGTAGATTCGTTTTTTCTCTGCAGCCACTTTTGAAGTTGCCAAAGCAGTTCCAGAATTGGTTCCACCAAAAATAACGCTTACGCCATCTTGGTCAATCCACTCTCTGGTTTTTGATGCTGCGATATCTGCTTTGTTTTGGTGGTCTGCAGAAACTATTTCAATTTTTTTACCTAAAACACTGCCACCAAAGTCGGCAATAGCCATTTTGATTGACTCCAAGCCACCCTGACCATCAATGTCTGAATATAGGCCCGAGACATCGGTAATAAAACCGATCTTTACGGCAGTTGGATCGGCTGCATTTGCACTACTAGAGGCTGCGGCTAAAGCCACTACTGCCATAGAAATTAAAGTCCGTTTCATTATTTTTCCTTTAAAAGTAAATACTCAACTAAACGCCCAAAAAACCATTTAAGACTTCGGCCTTCGCCTTTAAGTCTGCACGTTCCACCACCTCGACTATCAAACCGCTTTCAACCACATAATGTCTGTCCGCAAGCTCAGCTGCAAATCTAAAGTTTTGCTCCACCAGCACAATCGTAAAGCCCCTGTTTCTTAATTTAGAAACAACCTCGCCAAGTTTTTCAACAATCACAGGCGCAAGCCCTTCGGTGATCTCATCTAACAGCAAAAGTTTGGCGCCAGTTCTTAAAATCCTCGCCATCGCCAACATTTGCTGCTCGCCGCCAGAAAGCCTGGTGCCGGGACTATTTCTTCTTTCATAAAGGTTGGGGAACATCTCGTAAATTTCTTCTAATTCCATGCCACCAGAAGAAATTTTTGGAGGAAGCAGGAGGTTTTCTTGAGCATCTAGGCTACCAAAAATACCTCTTTCCTCTGGGCAATAGCCAATCCCCAGGCGTGCAATTTGATAAGTTGGTAAATTAATAGTCTCGTTACCAAAAACACGGATAGAGCCTGTTCGTTTGCTAGTCAGACCTAAAATAGTTTTAAGCATGGTACTTCTGCCAGCACCATTTCTGCCCAAAAGAGTCACAACCTCGCCATCGCGCACTGCAAAGTTTAGGCCATGCAAAATATGAGACTCCCCATACCAAGACTCTAAATTTTTAACCTCTAGCGCCATGTCGCTCATAAAGCGTCGCCTCCATGGCTGCCCATATATGCCTCGACCACTAATGGGTTTTTAGAAACCTCTTGATAGGAGCCCTCTGCTAAAACCGCCCCACGTTGGAGTACGGTAATCCGATCAGCAATAGAGGCCACCACCTTCATATTGTGCTCAACCATTAAAATAGTGCGGCCTTTAGCGACGCGGTCAATTAGCTCCGTTACACGCTCTACATCCTCATGCCCCATGCCCTGCGTAGGCTCATCTAAAAGCATTAGCTCTGGCTCCATTGCTAAGGTAGTTGCAATTTCCAATGCTCGCTTTCGGCCATACGCTAGATTTAAAGTTTGTTCGTGGGCAAATTCTTCCAAACCAACCTCATGAAGAAGCTCCATGGCGCGCCCATTTAGAACCTTGAGGGATTCACCAGATTTCCAAAAATGAAACTCTGTGCCCAACTCTCGCTGCAGTGCAACACGAACATTTTCTAAAACTGTTAAATGGGGGAAAACTGCTGAAATCTGAAAAGAGCGAATAATTCCACGTCGCGCAATCTGTGCGGGCGCCTCTTTTGTAATATCAAAACCATTAAATAGAATTTGTCCGTTTGATGGTTCAAGAAATTTTGTCAGAAGATTGAAACAGGTGGTTTTGCCGGCGCCGTTGGGCCCAATCAATGCATGAATGGTTCCCCTGGTGACGTCTAAATTAACATCACTTACTGCAGAGAAACCTTTAAAAGATTTCCCTAGCCCAATGGTTTTTAATATTGTTTCTTGCAATCTCGTACCCTCTGTCCCTTGTTTGGGGCAAGACATTGAGGATACCGCAAGATGGGCTTGCTTTATATAGCGATAACCCTAAACCCTAAAAGGTTTGGTGTTTAAGACGATTGACTTATTTTTAGAAATTTTTGAATGGCGGTTCTCGCCGTACCATCCAAAACATCCAAAGGTACGCGTTGAGCGCCCTGAACAATCATCAGCGCATAAGGCTTTGCAAGAGTGGCCGCCTCGGGGCATAAGCGCAACTCCTCGCCTTCCGCCGGAGATTGGCTGCGCCAGTAATTAATCGCCGCCTCAAGCTCTTGAATGGTTACATACAACATGATCTATGAATGCTTTATTAGTCTTCGACAGCGAGCATAGTGCCGCGACATTTCTTTGCGCCACAACGACACTCGTAATCTTTCTTCATTTGCTTAGTAACTCGGCCCTCAACATCGAGCGAGTAATCGTAAAAGAGCTCCTCACCAACCCTTAATGAGCGCTTCGCATAAATGAACACGCGGGGCTCACCATTAATTTCTTTTTCTTTTGTTTCACAACTCGGCTTGCAAGAATGATTAATCCAACGCGCTGCATTGCCGCCGTATTTAGCATCGATTACACGACCATCGTCCAAGGAAAAATAAAAGGTGTGGTTTGGATCCTTTGGATCGTGCGGGTGGCGCTTCTCTGCCAACTTCCAACTAATGCGCTCACCCTTATATTCAATAATAGCCTGACCCTTCTTAATCGGCTTAACAACAAAAACCCCTTTGCCATGTATAGGGGAGGTTTTCACAACGACAGAAGATCGGTCCACCTTCGGTGGTTTTGTTTTTTTTGATTTCATAAGTTAAACGTCTAGGTTACGTGCGATCAGCGCGTTCTTTTCAATAAAGGCACGACGCGGCTCCACATCATCGCCCATCAGGGTTGTAAAGACCTGGTCTGCAGCAATTGCATCTTCAATTTTTACTTGTAGGAGTGTGCGTGAATTTGTATCCATAGTTGTTTCCCATAGTTGCGATGGATTCATTTCACCCAAACCTTTATAGCGCTGACGACTTAGTACGCGCTCAGCTTCCGATAACAGCCAGGAGAACGCGCCCCGAAAGTTGCTGATGATTTGTTCTTTTTGATTCTTATCTGGATCTCCACGGCGCACTTTTGAGCCTGGCAAAACTTTGCCGGATAAAACGGCTGCAGCATTTGCAAGGCTTTGATAATCGTCCCCGTGAACAAAATCTGAGTTAATGGAAGATAGCTTTAGGTTTCCATGGATGCGGCGGGATAGAAGAAGCTTGAAGCGCTCTGTGCGCTCTTCTTTTTGAACAATGATTTCTGGCGGCAAGGCCAAAGGGTTTAAAGAGTCGGTCAAAGCTAACCTCAGACGCGCAGCAGATTCGTTGGCAGAGCTTTCGGTATCCAGGTTTAGTTGGGTGCCGGATGCAATGGCGCGCAACGCGTCCTCATCAATGGTGCGCGATAGCCGGTCAACAATTGACTGGATCACTTGATAGTGTTTTGCTAGCTCGTTAAGAGCTTCGCCCTCAATAATTTCGCCTGAGGGCGTTTGCAGTGACGCCGTTTCAAGCGCTATCTTTAACAGCAGCTGATTAAGCTCTGCATCATCCTTAATATATTGCTCATTTTTCCCAAACTTTACCTTGTATAGCGGCGGCTGAGCAATATAGATGTGGCCACGCTCAATTAATTCCGGCATTTGTCTATAGAAGAAAGTGAGCAAAAGGGTGCGAATA
This sequence comes from Polynucleobacter sp. AP-Melu-500A-A1, assembly GCF_018882125.1. Lineage (GTDB taxonomy): Bacteria > Pseudomonadota > Gammaproteobacteria > Burkholderiales > Burkholderiaceae > Polynucleobacter. The sequence goes on along the minus strand of NZ_JACVOZ010000001.1, from coordinate 249,204 downwards.
TGGCTTCCATCTACATCCGCGTCGGTCATGATGATGATGCGGTGATAGCGCAACTTATCAGCCTTGTACTCTTCGATACCAATGCCGGTACCTAAAACAGTAATTAATGTGACCACCTCTTGGCTCGCCAGCATTTTGTCAAAGCGGGCTTTTTCTACGTTGAGGATTTTCCCTTTTAGAGGAAGAATTGCTTGGAAGCGGCGGTCACGCCCCTGCTTTGCAGAGCCGCCCGCTGAATCACCCTCGACAATAAACAGCTCTGATTTGGTAGGATCCTTCTCTTGGCAGTCAGCCAACTTCCCAGGCAAACCCAAACCATCTAAAACGCCCTTACGTCTTGTCATGTCGCGCGCTTTGCGTGCAGCTTCTCGCGCACGAGCAGCATCAACAATTTTTCCACAAAGAATTTTTGCGTCTGCTGGGCGCTCTTGAAGATATGCGCTTAGGGCTTCTGCAACAATTTCTTCTACCGGGCCGCGCACTTCACTAGAAACGAGCTTATCTTTAGTTTGGCTGGAGAATTTTGGCTCCGGAACCTTAACCGATAAAACGCATGCCAGACCCTCTCGCATATCGTCGCCAGAAATTTCTACTTTTGCTTTCTTTGCAACCTCATTTTCATCAATGTATTTGTTGATGACCCGAGTCATTGCCGCTCGTAAGCCGGTTAAATGAGTACCGCCATCGCGCTGAGGAATGTTGTTTGTAAAACAAAGTACTTGTTCGCTAAAGCTATCGTTCCACTGCATTGAAACTTCAGCCGTAATGTTGCCACCTAAGTCTGATGGGCGGATACCTTCGGCGTAGAAAATATTCGGGTGTAAAACAGTTTTGTTTTGGTTGATGTACTCAACAAACCCTTTAACGCCACCAGAATAAGCAAAGTCCTCTTCTTGGCCTGTACGTTGATCAATCAACTTGATGTGTACCCCATTATTTAAAAAGGAGAGTTCACGAATGCGCTTTACAAGAATTTCATAATGAAATTCTACGTTTCCAAAAATAGTTTCATCGGCTAAAAAATGCACCTCAGTACCAGATAGCTCTGTATCACCGGTCACGGTAATCGGTGAGGTTGCAACACCATTCTCTTCTTGAATATTGCGGTTTTGAATAACGCCGCGTGCAAATTCCATGTAGTGCGCTTTGCCATCGCGACGAATGGTTAGCTTTAGCCATTTGGATAGCGCGTTTACGCAACTAACTCCTACACCATGCAAACCACCTGAAACTTTATAACTGTTTTGGTCAAACTTGCCGCCAGCATGCAGCTCTGTCATCACAATTTCTGCGGCGCTTCTTTTGGGTTTGTGTTTGTCGTCGTACTTAATACCGGTTGGAACGCCACGGCCATTGTCAACAATCGAAATGGAGTTATCGGTTTGGATCACCACCGTAATTTCAGTACAGTAGCCAGCCAAGGCCTCATCAATGGAGTTGTCTAGAACCTCAAAAACAAGGTGGTGAAGGCCCGTACCATCAGAGGTATCTCCGATATACATTCCTGGGCGCTTACGAACAGCCTCAAGACCCTCTAAAATTTGAATCGATGCTGCACTATACTGCTCTACTACTTTTTTTTCTTCAGTCATTTTTTTCTAAATTAAATACGCATTGGCATCACAACATACTTAAAATTCTCTGAGCCAGGCAGAGTAATTACAGCGCTGCTGTTTGCATCACCTAAGCTAATTTGAATCTTGTCATTTTTTAGGTTGGATAGAACATCAAGTAGATAACTTACATTAAAGCCAATCTCTACCGCATCGCCACCATATTCAACTTCAATCTCCTCTTGAGCCTCTTCTTGTTCGGCATTGGTTGATTGAACGGTAATGCGATTGGGTGACAAAGAGAAACGGACACCTTTAAATTTGTCCGTAGTCAGGATGGCTGCACGTTGAAGCGCGGCTTGCAAAAGATCACGGCCCACAACCAATGAATTTTTTTGACCTTTTGGAATAACCCTCTGGAAGTCAGGAAACTTTCCCTCTACAAGTTTTGAAATTAACTCGATATCACCAAAAGAAAATTTCACCTGATTCGCTGTTAAATTGATTTCCAATATTTCGTCAGAGTCATCAAGCAGATGCTGGCACTCTAAAATTGTTTTGCGAGGAATAATAATTTCTTGTCTTTGACCAGACCCCGATGGAGCCTCAGTTAATTCCACACGTGAATACGCGAGACGATGCCCATCTGTGGCTACAGCAATAACTTCCTTACCCTCTATAACGAGCAGCATGCCATTTAGGTAATAACGAATGTCTTGCTGGGCCATTGAGAAATGGACTTGACTGATAAGCTGACGAAAGCTTTTTTGCGACATCTTCCAAGCAGCGGTAACCTCACCGACACTTTGCATTACTGGAAACTCGGTTGCAGACAAGGTTTGAAGAGAAAAACGACTCTTGCCGCTTTGAACAACCATGCGGTTATCTTTCAGATTTAAAGAAACGGGGCCCTCAGGCAGCGCTCTCAAAATATCCAATAATTTGCGTGCCGCAACCGTTGTTGTGACCTCTTCAGTACCGACACCAAAATTAGCATTTGTTGTAATTTGGATTTCAATGTCCGTGGAAATAAAGGAAACTTTCTCGCCATTCTTTTTAAATAAAAGATTTGCCAAGATAGGTAGGGTATGTCGACGTTCAACAATGCCACTAACAACCTGGAGAGGTTTTAGTAGGCTATCGCGAGAAGTGTTAACGAGTTGCATTGCTTTTAAATCCTTGTATATATCTTATTAGTAGTAATAGTAAGGGCCTATTTTTCGGTGGATAAGTCAAAAACCTTATATAAAACAACAAACTAAAGACAAAAAAACCTGTGGAAAACCTCTGTATAAACGCTGCATAAAAAGGGGATAACTTTTGTTCAGTATCCTATTTTTGCATGAAGCGTGAGCTTTCCACAATTTATCCACACACAATCCCCAAACTTATCCCTAGGCTTGTCCACAACCTTATCCACAGGCCAAAACCTAGGCTTTCAGCGTTTGTTCAATCACGTGGATTTCGTGATTCAGCTGACTATCGTGTGAGCGCTCTTCCGCAATCTTCCGAACAGCATGTAAAACGGTGGTGTGGTCGCGACCACCAAATAGTTCGCCTATCTCAGGCAGGCTTTTTTGGGTCAATTCCTTAGCCATAAACATTGCTATCTGTCGCGGGCGTGCAATATTGGCAGGACGCTTTTTGGAATACATGTCCGCCACCTTAATGCTGTAAAAGTCGGCCACCGACTTTTGGATATTTTCTACTGAAATTTGGCGATTTTGAATTGACAGTAGGTCCTTTAGGGCTGTTTTGGCAACCTCAATTGTTACTTCCCGGCCATGGAAACGGACAAAGGCCAAAATCTTACGTAGCGCGCCCTCCAGCTCCCGAACATTTGAGCGTAAGTGCTTGGCAACAAAAAACGCCACATCCTCACTCATGGGGATTCCTTCGCTAACCGCTTTTTTCATCAAAATAGCCACACGCATCTCAAGCTCTGGGGGCTCTATTGCCACCGTAAGGCCAGAGTCAAACCGCGAGATGAGTCGATCATCAATGCCAGCCATCTCCTTTGGGTACGTATCGCTAGTGATAATGACCTGTGATTTATTGCTTAAAAGTGCCTCGAAGGCATAGAAGAACTCTTCCTGGGTGCGAGACTTGCCGCTGAAGAACTGAATGTCATCAATCAACAGCAGGTCAAGTGAGTGGTAGTAGCGCTTAAAGCGATCAAAAGCCTTTTGTTGATAGGCTCGCACTACATCAGAAACATACTGCTCTGCGTGAATGTAGCGAATTCTGGCGTTGGGCTTCTCTTTTAAAAGGTGGTTGCCAATCGCATGAATTAGGTGGGTTTTGCCCAAACCAACCCCACCATATAAAAACATTGGGTTGTATGAGGTTCCTGGGTTGTGTGCCACCTGAATAGATGCTGCGCGTGCCAGTTGGTTGGCCTTACCAGTAACAAACGTTTCGAATGTTAGGTTTGGATTGAGTTTTGAGTGATCCTCAATCTCAAAAGACTGCTCTTCAACCAAAATGACAGGCTCTACTTCTCCAAGCTCTTTGGCTGCCGAAGTGCTTAGGTCGACAACAGGGCTTGGATTGGGGCTTGAGGTGAGCTCTACATTAAGTACAAAATTGACATTGATTGCCAGTCCAAAATATTGGGACGCTAGCTCTTGAAAGCGATCAGCAAAAGTCTTTTTAATCCAATCTAACTTAAAACGGTTGGGCGCACCTATTGTTAGTAAGTGATCACTCTCATCAAAAGATACCAGGGACAAGGGTTGTATCCAGGTTTTAAACTGCTGCGGCGATAGTTCGCGGGATAGAGCGCCAATAGCGCTGTCCCAAAAACCCAGTGGGCTGATTGAATTCAAGGCGGGAGGATTTTGTAAGTTACTCATATTTTTAGAGGATCCATTGTAGCGATGAGGCAAAGTTATCCACAAGCTAAAAAATCGTGGAAAAGCTGTGGATAACTTGTGTATAAAGAGAAAAACACCTTGTAAATTAGTGATTTAAGAAAAAATCTCACAAAAATAGAGAAAAACACCTACATATTCATCAGGATTGATTGACCTTTTGCTCCGCAACAAGGAAAATACTTGGTTTTCCTAGGATCTATCATGAAAAGAACATACCAACCCTCAGTAACCCGCCGTAAACGTACCCACGGTTTTCGCATCCGCATGAAAACCAAAAGCGGGCGCGCAGTTTTAAACGCACGCCGCGCAAAAGGTCGCAAACGTTTGGCCGTTTAATTTTTAGACATTGAACAGCGCAAGGATTTCTGAATTACTAAAAACACGCCCTAAGACAAGCTTGTATTGGGGTATGTATTTGGCTTCGGCCCAAGACGGAAAGCAACCGGACTTAGGAGTGGCAGTGGCTAAGAAGCTCGCTAAGCGGGCGGTTGATCGCAATCGCTTAAAGCGAATGATTCGAGAGTTAGTTTGGACGGCCCAAGCCGCAACATTGAAAAGCGATGTGGTGGTTAAGTTAAAAAAGCCAATTGGGCGTGAAACTCGGGGCAAGCTCAGAAAAAAAGAGAAAGATCTTTTGCGCCAACAAATGACGGGGCTAATTTAACGTGCGCCCTTTGAATGCCGCATCAATTAGGTTGATTAAGCTCTATCAACTGTTCTTAAGCCCCTATTTAGGCATGCACTGTAAGTATGTGCCCAGCTGCTCCCAATATGCTTGCGACTGTTTTACGCATTACGGATTTATAAAGGGCTTTGGCCTTAGTGTGTGGCGTATATTGCGTTGTAACCCTTTGTCACACGGCGGTTATGATCCCGCTGTAAAACAAACATCTCATTAACTTAAGTGAACACAAATGGATTTTAAAAAAACAATTCTTTGGGCCGTGTTTTCTATGTCGGGCCTGATGCTTTACAACAATTGGCAAGTTCACGATGGCAAGCCATCCCTGTTTGGTGGCACTCCGGTTAGTGCCCCGGTAAGCGTCGAGAAGACTTCTGTAGGCAATAAAGTAGACGCCCCTGTGCAGGCGCTTGGTAATGCAGCCAAGCCCGCTGCGCCTGTAGTAAATCCTGGCAATATTGAAAGCGCCGAAAAGTTTACTTTAAAGAATGATGTTTTGGAATTAGAAATTAGTGCGGTTGGCGCAAACGTAGTTGATGCCAAATTATTAAAAGCTTTTACTGCCGAACAAAAACCAGTAGAACTTTTTCAATACACGCCAACACATAAATACTTTGCTCGCTCTGGATTGGTGGCGCTTGGCAATGCTGACTTACCAAATCACACAAGCACTTTTAAACTACTTCAATCTGGCAAAGATGGTTCAGGTAGGCCGTTTGTTACGCTAGCGAGCGAGCGAAATGGCGTGAAGTTAGAAAAAACATTCATCCTCAACCCCGGAAGTTATGTAGTGGATGTTGGCCATCGCGTTACACAGGCAAGCGCAAACACTAGTCCGCTTGTTCTCTATACCGAGATTGTGCGTGATGCATCACAGGAACAAAAGATTGGCCCTTTTGACGGAGCGTTTTCTGCAAGCACCTTTACGGGCCCCGCCGTCTACACCGGCAAAGAAAAATTTAATAAGCTCGAATTCACCGAGATTGATAAAAATAAGATTACCATTCCAGCCCAGGCGCCCGCAGGCGATCCAGCATGGGTCGCTATGGTGCAACATTATTTTGCAAGCGCCTGGATTCCTGGTGATAAATTTGCGCGCGATATCTATGCAGGAAAAATAGATAACGGCTTGTATCGTATTGGCATCCAAACGCCTCTTGGCGATGTTGCCCCTGGCAGCACGGTTGTAGAAAAAGCACGCCTTTTTGTGGGCCCACAAGAAGAAAGCATGCTTGAAACAATCGCTCCTGGCTTCGAATTATTAAAAGACTATGGCTATCTGACTATTTTGGCCAAGCCTATTTTCTGGTTGTTAGAAAAGATTCATGGTTATGTTGGTAATTGGGGTTGGTCCATCATCTTGCTTACCATTTTGATTAAGTTGGTGTTCTTCCCGCTTTCCGCTGCAAGCTATAAATCTATGGCACGCATGAAAGAAGTGCAACCACGCCTAATGGTAATGAAAGAGCAGTACAAGGGTGAACCACAAAAGCTAAATCAAGCAATGATGGAAATGTACCGCAAAGAAAAAATTAATCCCTTAGGCGGTTGTTTGCCAGTGGTAATTCAGATACCGGTGTTTATCTCTCTTTATTGGGTGCTTTTGTCTTCTGTTGAAATGCGCGGCGCACCTTGGATTTTGTGGATACATGACCTGTCAATTCCTGACCCGTATTACATCTTGCCGCTCATCATGGCCGCTTCAATGTTTGTGCAAACGAAGTTAAATCCTACGCCACCTGACCCAGTTCAGGCCAAAATCATGATGTATATGCCGATCGTATTCTCGGTAATGTTCTTTTTCTTCCCTGCTGGTTTGGTTTTGTACTGGGTTGTTAACAACCTATTGTCAATTGCACAGCAATGGCAGATCAACCAAATGTTTGGAAAAAAACACGCCAAGTAATTTTTTAATGGCATAACAATCCAATGGAAAATGCACAGCAATGATGACAAGACAATTGCCCATCATTGCTGTAGCAACAGCTCCTGGTAAAGCTGGGGTTGGCGTAGTCCGCATTAGCGGCAAAAATTTAGAGGCTATCACTAAGGCCCTCTTTCAAAAAACACTAAAGCCAAGGCAAGCTAATTTACTGACCTTGCGCAATTCTGACGGTCAAACTATTGATCAGTTAATTGCTATTTATTTTTCATCGCCTGCATCGTTTACTGGCGAGGATGTCCTAGAGCTTCAGTGCCATGGCGGACCACAACTCCTTGAGCTAGTGATGCGACGCTGTCTTGAGCTTGGAAAAGATGAGGGCCTTGTCATTGCTGAGCCGGGAGAGTTTTCACTTCGTGCCTATCTCAATAACAAAATAGACTTGGCCCAAGCAGAGGCGATCGCAGATTTAATTGACGCACAAAGTGAGGCCGCAGTGCGTGGCGCAGCTCGTTCATTACAGGGCACCTTTTCTAATGACATCAACGCGCTGATTGAAGAGATTACGCAATTGCGGATCTTGGTGGAGTCTACCCTCGACTTTCCAGAAGAAGAAATTGAGTTTTTGGAAAATGCCCAGGCGCGTCAGCGTTTATTAGCAGTGAAAACAAAATTACAGGCTTTGCGTGCTGGCGCGAAACAGGGAAAAATTTTGCGTGATGGTATTCATATTGTTTTGGCTGGGGCACCCAATGTTGGTAAAAGCTCCCTTCTAAATAGGTTAGCAGGCGAAGAGGTGGCAATCGTTACCCCGATTGCTGGGACAACTAGAGATCGGGTAAAGGAAAGCATCAATATTGAGGGTGTTCCTATTCACATTATTGATACCGCTGGCCTCAGAGAAACGATTGATGTGCTGGAAGCCAAGGGGATCGAAAGGTCTTGGGACGCGATTCGCATGGCTGATTTGGTCATTTTTCTGAGTGATATAGAAACTCAAGCTGATGCCCATAACCTTCGAGAACAGATTTTGAGCGAGCTTTCTCCAAAGTGTCCGGTTTTAGATGTTCTGAATAAGGTAGATTTGTTTGCTGCACCACCCAGGATCGCCCAAGGCAATATTTTGTTGATTTCCGCCAAAACTGGTCATGGTGTTGAGGCCCTCAAGCAAAAAATATTGCAAGCAGTTGGTTGGGCCGGCCCCCAAGAAGGTGCCATTTTGGCTCGCTCCAGGCATTTAGATTGCATTGAGCGTGCCGCGGAACATATTGAAAAATCAGAAGAATTCGCAGCAAATGGCAACAGTTCGCTTGAATTATTCGCAGAAGAGCTATTTTTGGCTCAAAATCACCTCGGACAAATTACCGGAAAACTCCTTCCAGACGATCTTTTGGGCAAAATTTTTAGCCAATTCTGTATTGGCAAATAGAGGGTTCATCCCCCCTTGGGGATGGCCGCTTATATGACCAAAATGATAAAATCGTCGGATTAAAAAATTAAAACTTCATAGGAAAACACATGACTACTGCTACAAGCGGACAAATTAATGTCAATGCGCCAGATTACGTAAAAAATAAGCGCTTAATTGATTGGGTTGGCGAGATTGCTGCTTTGACTAAACCTGATCACATCCGTTGGTGTGACGGTTCTCAAGCTGAATATGACGAATTCTGCGAACTACTAGTACAAGCGGGTGTATTTAAGCGCTTAAACCCCGCTAAGCGTAAAAATTCATTCTTGGCCCTCTCTGATCCAGAAGATGTGGCCCGCGTTGAAGATCGAACCTTTATTTGCTCTGCTAAAAAAGAAGATGCAGGACCAACCAATAACTGGGTTGAGCCAAGCGAAATGCGCGCTACATTGCAGCCACTATTTGATGGTTGCATGCGCGGTAGAACAATGTATGTAGTGCCATTCTCAATGGGCCCAATCGGCTCTCCAATCGCACACATTGGTGTTGAGCTATCAGATAGCCCATATGTTGCAATTAACATGCGCTTGATGACCCGCATGGGCAAAGCAGTTGTGGACCAGCTTGGTACGAATGGCGAATTTGTTCCTTGTATTCATACTGTAGGTAAGCCATTGGCTGCAGGTGAAAAAGATGTTGCATGGCCAAACAATAAGAACAAGTACATCGTTCATTACCCACAAACCCGTGAGATCTGGTCTTTTGGCTCAGGCTATGGCGGCAACGCATTGCTGGGTAAAAAGTGCTTTGCCTTACGCATTGCTTCCAACATGGGGCGCGAGCAAGGTTGGCTAGCAGAACATATGTTGATCTTGGGCGTGACATCACCTGCTGGCAAGAAATACCATATCGCAGCCGCGTTCCCATCTGCTTGTGGCAAAACAAACTTCTCCATGATGATTCCTCCAAAAGGGTTTGATGGCTGGAAGGTCACTACTATTGGCGACGATATTGCATGGATCAAGCCTCGCAAAGACCCGGTTACTGGCAAAACCCGCCTGTTTGCTATTAACCCAGAATCTGGTTACTTCGGCGTGGCGCCTGGCACAAACCGTCAAACCAATCAAAACTGTATCGACTCTTTGAACCAAGATGTGATTTTCACGAACGTTGGGCTAGCTGACGATGGTGATGTTTGGTGGGAAGGTTTGACTGAAACACCCCCAGCACATTTGATCGATTGGCAAGGAAAAGACTGGACTCCTGCAGATGGCGCAGCCGGCCGTAAAGCTGCGCATCCAAATTCACGATTCACCGTTGCTGCTACCAACAACCCTGCGGTTGATCCTAAGTGGGATGATCCAGACGGTGTTCCTATTGATGCGTTCTTGTTTGGTGGGCGTCGTTCAAATACCGTGCCTTTGGTTAGCGAAGCGCGTGATTGGGTTGAAGGCGTCTACATGGCCGCAACTTTAGGCTCTGAAACCACCGCAGCAATTACTGGCCAAATTGGCGTAGTGCGTCGCGATCCATTTGCGATGATTGCATTTGCTGGCTACAACATGAGTGATTACTTTCAACATTGGCTTAACGTCGGCAAGAAGTTAGAGGCTGATGGCGCTGTACTACCTAAGATCTATTGTGTCAATTGGTTCCGCAAAGATGAAAATGGTAAGTTTGTATGGCCTGGCTTTGGCGAGAATATGCGCGTTCTTTCTTGGATCCTAGAGCGCGCAGAAGGTAAAGCAAGCGGCAAAGAAACTCCTTTTGGTATTACTCCAGAATATAGTGATATGCACTGGGGCGGTCTTGATTACTCTATTGAGAAATTTACTAAGGCGATTACAGTCGGAATTGATGACTGGAAAAATGAGCTGAAGTTACACACAGAGTTGTTTGATCACCTTGGCGATCGTTTGCCAAAAGAGATGAAAGAGACTCGCGCAAAAATCGAACAACGTTTGAACGCTTAAGTTTCATTTAGCACTAAACGATTTATCTAGATTCAGTTATATGACCAAACCCCAACACCATGAAATAGTGGTGATTGGGGCAGGCATCTGCGGAGCAACGATTGCCAATGAGTTGCTCGAGCGCGGCAAAACAGTTTGTATTGTCGATGCTGCATCTTCCCCTGCAAGCGCTTGCTCAAGCCATCCTTACGCTATCGCACACCCCCATATAGGTAAAGGCTCTCCGCGTCTATTACGCTTAACGCGCATTGCATTTTTATTGGCTGAGGGTCGTTGGGGTGCCGTGTGGAATCAACATGGAATCTTTCAGCCTACTAAAAAAGATAAAGTATTTGATAGAGCAGAAATTGCCAATTACCTTGCCTCTATAGGCCTTGATGAAAGATTGGCACAGCCCTTAAGTGCAGTAGAGGCAAAAGAAGTTTGTGGAATTACACAAAGCGGCGTTTGGTTGGCACGAGGCGCATCCTTAAATCTATTTGAGGCCACAAACCAGGCGTTAAAAAATCACGATCTTCTGACTTGTGTTTGGAATGCGCGGATTACACGACTAGAAAATCGTGATGGCCAATGGCTTCTATTGAATGAAAATAATGTGGCTATTTTGTCTGCAGATAAGTTAGTAATTGCTGCGGCAATGGATAGTAAAGCCTTGATGAGCAGCATTGGCATTAGAGTGCCCTTGAAGCCAGTGCGCGGACAATTGAGTATTTTTTCTGTCGACAAGAATGATCCTTGGGTAGAAAAATTACCAAGGGTTGGAATTTCAGGAGATGGCTACTGCCTTCCAGCAGAGCAGCAGATGGATGGTAGCTATCGTTGGATTGTGGGATCGAGTTTTGATGAGGGGGAGGATGACCTATCCCCTCGAGAGCTTAGCGATGACTTCAATCGTGAGCAGGCAAGAGGTTTAGTGAATTATGCGCAGGGTAAATCTTCAGGCTTACAAAAAGGTGGCAACTTTGTTGGAGTGCGCTGTGTAGCAGGAGACCGCTTGCCTATGATGGGAGCATTGCTCCAGCGACCAGGAATTTATTTGGCCACTGCGCTCGGCTCTAGAGGGGTTCTCTGGTCAGCTCTGGCAGCAAAGCTGATCAGCGCTCAAGTGCTAGATGAAGATTTGGCTTTGCTCACCCGCTTTGGTTTAGCTGCTGATTTGGTTGCGGCACTCGCCCCCGCTCGTTTTTTTGCGGGAGCCTTAGCGGCGCCCTCAGCTTTAGGCGCTTTGGCTTCAAACTCAAAACCTGTTTTTCCTTCTGCACCTAAAACTAAATAAGCCTTAAAGCCACGGCCAGTTCGGTTTGACTTAAAGTTGGTCAATAAGTCTGTTCTGCCCTCTTTGAGTAACTTCTGAATTTGTTCAGGAGAAATCTCTTGCTGCAGAACCACCTTGCCAGTTTTAAAGTCACACGATTTGTTAGGTCCAGTATTGTTTTCACATAGATAGCGCATGCCATCTTCATAGACTGCGCCCGAACATTTTGGACAAACCCCTAATGCAAGACGCCCTGTGAAATCAATCGCCTCAGTTTCTTCTTCTTGAGTGTTGCCAAAGTCAAACTCAAGCTTAAAGCCAGCATTAGGATAGTCGGCATCATCTTCTGGAATTTCAGATAATTTGATGATAGCGGCAAATGGACGACCTATTTTGCTGCGAAATCCTTGCAGGGGCCCAATCGTTTTTTCACGCAATAACTCTTCTACTTCAGGATATTCAAATGCACGACCACCAGGGGTTTTGCTAATAGTAAAACCGCATTTCTCGCAGGCAAAGCGACGATAGTTTTCTTTGACCGAACCCTTGCAGTGTGGGCAAGGCGTTGACAAGGTTGTGTAGTCGCCGGGAATGGTGTCACTGTCATATTCCTTTGCGCGCTTGACGATGCGCTGAGTCATCTGCGCAATCTCTTGCATAAAAGTGTCGCGATTCATCTTGCCTTGCTCAATCAAGGACAGTTTATTTTCCCAGTTGCCCGTTAGGTCAGGGCGAGTAAGCTCTTCTACATCTAGGCCCCGCAGCAATGTCATTAACTGAAAAGCTTTAGCAGTAGGAATGAGTTCACGAGCCTCGCGCACCATGTATCTTTCTGCCAGCAGGCCCTCAATAATTGCCGCGCGCGTAGCTGGAGTTCCAAGACCTTTTTCTGCCATTGCTTCACGCATCTCATCATCATCAACCCACTTGCCTGCGCTTTCCATTGCGGAGAGCAATGTTGCCTCGGTGTAGCGAGCAGGTGGTTTAGTTTTTAATGGCACAGCAGCGATAGATTCTGTTTGAACGGTTTCGCCCTCTTGAACCGGAACCAGTTCGTCATCAGCCTGATTAGATCTGCCATAGACGGTTAGCCAACCTGGATTGACAAGGACGCGCCCCTCAGTTTTAAAGTGGTGTCCAGAGGCCTCGGTGATACGAGTAGTAACGCGAAATTCGGCAGCTGGATAAAAGACCGCCAAGAAGCGTCGTACCACTAAGTCATAGAGCTTGAACTCCGGCTCACTCAAATTCTTTGGGGTTTCTAGCGTTGGAATAATCGCAAAGTGATCAGAAATTTTTGAGTTATCAAAGATGCGCTTATTGGGTTTTATCCAACCATAACCCGCCTTCGCTTTTGGATCCTTCGGATCACCTTGAAGGATTTGCTTAGCAAATAGTCGATAGTCTTGTGAATGCGCTGCCAGGTTTTCCATGGTTTGCTTCACGGTATCTAAATAATCCTCAGGTAATGCTTTTGCATCGGTACGAGGGTAGGTCAATACTTTGTGGCGTTCATAGAGGGCTTGTGCCAAGCCCAAGGTATTTTTTGCAGAAAAGCCAAAACGCGCATTCGCTTCGCGTTGCAAACTGGTTAAGTCAAATAGTTGTGGCGCCAACTGTGTTGCCGGCTTAGCCTCCTCAGTTACTGTTGCCTTTTTGTCGCGACAGGCAGCAACAATACTTTGTGCAGCAGCTTCGCTCCAGAGGCGATTTTCTCGTGCGTCAGGCTCAGTCACATCCTTTTTAAACTTAGGGTCAAACCAGCGCCCTTCATAGATGCCGGCTGATGCAATGAATTCTGCTTTTACTTCCCAGTAATCTTTTGAAACAAACTTTCGAATCAATTCTTCGCGCTCAACCACAATGGAAAGGGTTGGTGTTTGTACGCGACCTACTGTGGTTAGGAAAAAGCCACCGCTCTTGCTGTTAAAGGCCGTCATGGCGCGAGTACCATTAATGCCTACAAGCCAGTCTGCTTCAGAGCGACAACGTGCAGCGTCAGCTAGGGGTTTCATTTCAACATCAGAGCGAAGGTTTGCAAAGCCATCTCGAATAGCGGCTGGGGTCATTGACTGCAACCAGAGTCTTTGGATGGATTGCGATGCTTTGGCATGTTGTGCAATCAATCGAAAAATTAATTCGCCTTCACGTCCCGCGTCACAGGCATTAATTAATGAAGTAACGTCTTTGCGCTTAATCAGTCTTTGCAGAACCTTTAGACGCGATTCAGTTTTCACGATAGGACGTAAATCAAAGTAAGGGGGTACAACTGGCAAATTAGCAAATGACCACTTGCCTCGTTTAACGTCAAATTCTTCGGGAGCGGCGATTTCTAATAGATGGCCAACAGCAGAAGAAATAACAAAGCCATCGCTTTCAAAATAATCCTCATGCTTTGTAAATCCGCCCAGTGCTTTGGCGATGTCATTAGCAACCGAGGGTTTCTCGGCAATGATCAGCGCCTTTGGGTGATCCACAGTTGAAGTTTTGGAACTGCTTTTGGTAGATGCTTTAGCCACGCGTTTGCCTAAATTTGAGTCTGAAATGATGTTTTTAATAGCGAAAAAGGTGGATCAATTTAAACCAACTGGGGCTTTGATCCCTTCTTCACCCCTTTTTTATTATTAACCGATAAATTAAGAAAAGTCCAAAATGGCGCTATTGCAAGCTTTTGTTAATTCCCAATCCTCAACAGTTTTTTTCATTAAACCCCCTTAAAAGCACTTTAAATAGGGTTTTTTCTAAAAATTGAGCTCTTCAAGAACATCTTTTGGGGAGCATGCCAGCTTAGCCCCTTGCTGGATAAGTTTGTGGCAACCACCAGAAAGGGGATTATTAATAGCGCCTGGAAGGGCAAAAACCTCCCTTCCTAGCTCTGCCGCAAGACGTGCAGTGATGAGTGAGCCAGATTTTTCTGCGGCTTCTATGACCACTACGCCTATAGCCAGGGCTGCAATGAGGCGATTTCGCTTGGGAAAGTGGAAACGTTTAGGTCCTGCTCCCAAAGGGAGTTCTGAAATCAACAGACCCTGTTTGCTGATGGCCTTAGCAAGTCCCATATGCTCCCTGGGGTAGGTGATATCAAGACCTGTCCCACAAACGGCCAATGTTAAGTGCCCCTTCCCAAGCCCTATAGTGGCTTGATGCGCAGCCCCATCTATGCCTCGAGCAAGTCCTGAAATGATCAGAAAGCCCGCCCTTGAAAGCGCTTGCGCGAAGAGAGCGGCATTATGTAATCCACCGCTGCTGGCTGCGCGTGAGCCAACAATGGCAATCATGGGCATCTTTAATAAGCGGGCATTCCCTTGGATGAAGAGCTTACTCGGAGGGTCATATAAGTCATTTAGACGGGCGGGATATTGACTATCCTCCCGCTTGATTTGTAGGATGGGGTCGATAGATAGGTTTTGCATAAAATGATTTTGACTTCCAGAAAAATAGTGACAATCAGCACGAGCAGATTAGTCTGTTGGATAATTCCTACATGGCCTCATTAACCGTTCTTTGCTATCCCGACCCACGCTTGCATAAGGTTGCTAAACCAGTGACGCAAGTAGACTCACGTATTAAAAAAATTGTGGCTGATATGGCTGACACCATGTATGAGGCGCCCGGCGTTGGTTTGGCTGCAACCCAAGTTGACATTCATGAGCGCATTGTGGTGATTGACGTGTCGGAGGAGCAAGATGAATTGATGGTGTTTATCAACCCAGAAATTATTTGGGCCAGCCCAGAAAAAAAATCGTGGCGCGAAGGGTGTCTTTCTGTTCCAGAGTTTTACGATGAGGTAGAGAGGCCAGACCAAGTCAAGGTGAGAGCTCTGGACATCAATGGCACAGAATTTGAGATCGAGGCAGATGGCCTTTTGGCAGTGTGTATCCAGCATGAGCTTGATCATCTTCAAGGAAAAGTATTTGTTGAATACTTATCCATGCTCAAGCGCACCCGTATTTCACAAAAGTTAAAAAAGCGCACCAAAGAATTATTGGGCGAGCGCTAAGCGCCCCATGAAAATTGTCTTTGCTGGAACGCCACAATTTGCTGCGCAAGCTATGCGTGCAATTCATAATGCTGGTCATGAAATTGTGCTTGCCTTAACGCAGCCCGACCGTCGTGCGGGCAGGGGCATGCATTTCCAGACTAGCCCGGTAAAAGAATTTGCGCTGGAAAATAATATTCCTGTATTGCAGCCTCAAACTCTGAAGCGCAATAATCCAGACCCACAAAAACAATTGGAGGCAGAAGCTGCTTATCAACAGTTATCGGCAATAGACTTTGATGCAATGGTGGTAGTTGCTTACGGGCTGATTTTGCCGCAAGAGATTTTAGATGTCGCGCAGCGTCCCAAGCGGCATGGGAGTTTTAATATACATGCTTCTTTATTGCCTCGATGGCGCGGTGCGGCGCCCATTCAGAGAGCGATAGAGTCGGGCGATCCAAAAACAGGCGTCTGTATTATGAAGATGGATGCTGGTCTAGATACTGGCGATACGGTGCTTATAGAGGCGCTCGAGATTGCACCCGATGAAACCGGTGCAACACTAAATGATCGATTATCAGCATTAGGAGCCAAGCTTATTGTGGAAGCATTAAATACATTAGGTCAAAAAAAAGGGCTAACCCGCACGCCACAAAACACCAATGGCATTACTTATGCAGAAAAAATACTCAAAAGTGAAGCCGAGATAGATTGGACATTAAGCGCCCAGGAAATTGATTGCAGAATTCGTGCATTTAATCCTTTCCCCGGGGCGACAGGTACGGTCAACGATACCCCTTTAAAGTGCTGGAATTCTCGTATTCCTGCTCCAGGCCTTTATAGCGAGAACGGACATATTGGTGAAGTGTTGGGATTTAGCGAGGCGGGAGCCTTTATTCAATGTGGAAAAGGTGTGATTGAGATTTTAGAAATGCAAAGACCTGGTGGAAAAAAAATGAGCGCAACAATGTGTTTACAAACACTTTTGAACCAAGAAAAAGTTTTACGCTTTCTGGCAATCACCCAGAGCAAGTCCATTTGACCGATCAAAGCAAACTCCTCAGCCTGCCTCTTTCTGAAGCCATTACGATTGCTGCTCAGGCCGTAGGAGAAGTATTGAACGGAAGATCATTAACAGAAGTTTTAGATCAACTTGAGGCACATGAACGCCCCATTGTTCAGAGTTTAAGTTTTGATGCATTACGCAAGTGGGTGCGTTCACATGAGCTGATTAAAGAGTTCATCCCCAAGCCACCGCCACCAGAGGTAGAGCATTTATTAAGCGTTGCCATTGCACTATTTTTGCAGGGTAATGAAGATGGTAATCACTATGCTGCGCATACCATCGTGGATCAGGCCGTAAAGGCTTGCAGTGAATACGACAAGACAATGTATGCCAAAGGCTTAGTAAACGCAGTCTTGCGCAAGGTAAGTTTGACAGTACAACACTCTGAGGGCGAAAACCCATATCCACCCGATCCTATTCCAATGTTTGTACCTGCCTGGTGGCGGGCCAATCTCAAACAAAATTATCCAAAGCAGTGGCAGTCAATATTGTTTGACCAAGCCAAGCGTGCAGCATTAATTTTGCGAGTGAACCCAAAACAATATTCGCGCGATGAATATCAAGCTTTACTGCGTGAGTCTGGTATTTCATCTGCAGCAGTAGATGAGCTTGCCGGCGTGCAACTCCCTGCCGCATTGTTATTGAGTAAGCCCGTTCCCGTGGGAGAGTTGCCTGGTTTCTACACGGGCGCGGTATCCGTGCAAGATGCTGGGGCGCAGTTGGCTGCCTTATTGTTAAATCCGCAGTCCGGTGAGCAAATTTTAGATGCCTGCGCAGCTCCAGGCGGTAAGACAGCACACCTACTAGAGCTGGCTGATTGCAAGATGGTAGCGCTGGAGTTGGATCAGCAGCGCCTTGGAAAAATTGGTGGAAATTTAGATCGCTTGCGTTTACAGGAAGGTGACATTCGTATATTGCAGGGCGATGCCTCTAAAGCCCGGTGGTGGGACGGTCTTGCTTTTGACAAAATATTGCTCGATGCTCCTTGCTCTGCCTCGGGAATTGTTGCCAGGCACCCCGATATCCCTTTCTTGAGGCGCGCAGCAGACATTCAGTCTTTGCAACAAAAACAACGTGCCATCTTGAATCAAGCCTGGACGATGCTTAAGCCAGGGGGGCTAATGCTCTATGTCACCTGCTCTATCTTCCCGGAGGAGGGCGAGGAGCAGGCCCAATGGTTTGCTGCAGGGCATGGCAATGCGTTACGATTAGACGCTCCAGGGCAGATTTTGCCCTCAGCAGTTAATGACGGGTTTTTCTATGCCTTGTTTAAGAAAAATGGACCATGAGCCACAGAATTAAACAATTTACCTTTTTCTGTTTGATGCTATTAAGTATTCTTACGACTACAGCTCATGCAGAAGGAATCAAAATTAAATCCTTTGAGCTAGAAAAGGTAGAAGGGGATTGGCTATTAAATGCCTCCTTTCAGATTGAGTTGGCACCAGGCTTAGAGGATGCCGTACAAAAAGGGGTGGTCTTATATTTCCAAACAGAGTTTGAATTAACCCGTGGACGTTGGTATTGGTTTGAAGAAAAGTCAGTAATAGCCCAACGACAAACACGCCTTTCATATCAGCCACTGACACAGCAATATCGCATTGCTTCAGAGGGCTTTACATTTTCTGCCCCAACAATTTCTGAAGCCCTACAAGCAGTAGGAAGTGTTGGTGGTTGGCGAGTAATTGACAGCTCTCAGCTTGATCAAAACAAACTCTATCAGGCTTCCCTGCGCATGAGCTTAGATCTGAGTAAGTTACCAAAACCGTTTCAAGTCAATGCATTGAATAATCGTGATTGGAGCGTATCTAGCGACTGGTACCGCTTTCCGTTTTCTCCCACCGGCCCCAATTTGATTAAGCGATGAGACTATTTAAGCTCGATTTTCTAGCATCAAAGTCTTGGAGAAAAAAAGCTATTCCTATTGCGATTGGGATGATCGGTGTCTTTGCTCTACTGCTTTTAGTGTTGCTTTTCCTTGCGTCTTCAAATACACAGTTTTTTGAAGATTACTTTATTTGGCTTTATGCCGCCAATGTATTTATTGGCATTTGTTTGGCGCTAGTCATATTCACGCTAGTTGGCGTAATTGCCGTCCGTTGGCATCGTGGACATTTCGGTACGCGTTTAATTACTAAGCTAGCGATGATCTTTGCCCTAGTAGGAGTGGTCCCCGGCTTAATCTTGTATGGCGTTTCTTTGCAATTCGTGTCCCGCAGTATTGAAACTTGGTTTGACGTCAAGGTGGAATCTGCGCTAGAGGCAGGTCTAGAGCTAGGCCGCGCTACCTTAAGTAGCTCTTTGCTTGAGCTTCAAGATCAGGGGCGAATTGTGATTGATCAAATTCGCGTCACCCCCAATCAATCAAGTTCAGCCGGATTAACCTTATTGCTTTCACGCATGCGCGATCAATTTGGCATTCAAGAAATTACTATTTACGATAGTCATCAAACCGTAGTTGCCTCAGCCTCCTCAGGTGCCCTATTAAAGCAATCGCCTGCACCCAGTTCCGAGATGATGAATCAAGCATCTAAAGTTGGTGGCATCAAATTCATTGATGAGCCTTCTGCCACCAATGAATCACAACAATATCAATTACGGGTGATCTTACCGCTGGTCAAAGAAGGGGCGGCTAGTGGCCGAGGATTTGGGTTCAATACACAGTACCAAAAAGAGCTCTGGTATTTACAGTTAGTAAAAATTGTTCCAGAAGGGATCACTAAAAACAGCCTTGCAGTCCAGGCTGCCTATAGCGACTACCAAGAAAAATCCTTGGGGCGCTCAGGTTTACGAAAAATGTTTGTTGGTACGCTTACGCTGACTTTGTTCTTTGCAGTATTTGTCGCAATCACATTGGCCCTTGCTTTAGGTAGTCAGCTGGCGCGCCCCCTATTGATGTTATTAAAAGGGACTCAAGCAGTTGCGCAAGGTGATTTGTCGCCTAAGCCAGAGCTGGATACTGGCGACGAACTTGGAATGCTCACGAGACAATTTAATGTGATGACCAGGCAGCTTGCAGATACCCGAACTTCTTTACAAGAATCTAAATCCTTTTTGGAGACAGTGCTAGGTAATTTAACTGCCGGCGTATGTATTTTTGATAAAGACTACAACGTAATTTCTAGCAACGCAGGAGCAGACCGAATTTTTGGTCAAGACCTTACGAGTCTGGGCGGCCTGCCCTTAAGCCATAGTCCTGCTCTTCTAGAGTTTGAGGAAGCCATCAAGGGTGGCTTTGCCACTATCAAACTCAACGTTACTGGGGACAGCTCAGAAAAGGCCAGCAAGACTGACGGAGTACAAACTAGTGGGCCGGTTTGGCAAAAGCAAATTCAATTGCATGCCACTAATGAATATGAGAATGAGTTAGGCGTGACTTTGTTTGTGCGTGGTACAGGGTTGACTGCAGACTTACGAATGGTGGTCTTTGACGATATTACAGATGTGGTCACAGCTCAACGATCCATAGCGTGGAGCGAGGTGGCACGACGTTTGGCGCACGAGATTAAAAACCCATTGACACCGATTCAACTTTCGGCAGAAAGGCTGCAACATAAGCTAGCTGGTAAGTTAAGTCCCGAGCAAGAGGAGATGATCAATCGGAGTACAGAAACTATCATCGGCCAAGTGCAGGCTATGAAGGAAATGGTCAATGATTTCAGAGATTTTGCAAAGACACCAAGCCCACAACTCAGGCCCATCTCAATTAATAGCCTCACTAAAGACATACTGGGTTTGTATGAGGGCAGCCCAATTCAATCTGAGTTGGATCCGGAATGTCCAGATATCATGGGTGATCCTACACAATTGCGACAGGTAATTCACAATTTGCTGCAAAATGCACATGATGCTACCTTAGAAGGGGCAAATCATGATGCCCCAGTTAAAGTAAAGACAGAAATAGTTCGCTATGGCGAGCAAAGTGGACAAGTACAAAATGCAGTGCGCTTAACAATAAGTGATAGTGGAACTGGTTTTCCAGCTAAGATATTGGCAAGAGCATTTGAGCCTTATGTAACAACCAAGAGTAAGGGCACAGGATTGGGTTTGGCAGTGGTTAAAAAAATTATTGAAGATCACTCTGCCAAAATCGAAATACGAAACCGTATGCAGGGAGAGAACGTGGTTGGTGCTCAAGTATCAGTACTGTTTATGAATCTAGCAAAAGAGGCAGCCTAAGCATGGCCAGTATTTTGGTTGTTGATGACGAGATGGGAATTCGGGAGCTTCTCAATGAGATTCTTACCGATGAGGGGCACACTGTGTATGCAGCTGAAAGCGCAGTGCAAGCTAGGACTATTCGCGAACAAATGCGCCCCGATCTCGTATTACTAGACATTTGGATGCCAGAGACGGACGGCATTACTTTGCTGAAAGAGTGGTCTAAAACCGGCCAACTTACGATGCCAGTAGTAATGATGTCCGGTCATGCCACGATCGATACTGCTGTTGAGGCTACTCGCATTGGCGCTCTTAATTTCTTAGAAAAACCGATTGCACTTCAAAAGCTTCTTAAAACCGTCAACAAGGCTTTGGAGCTTTCGCCAAAATACATTGAGCCAAACGAAGAAAAAATAGTTCAATCAAATGCTAGCGTTTCACTAAAGTCAGCAGCAACCGAAGCCCCCAATCAAGCGCCCCCTGATGGCGAATACATTAGCGGCATTGCCAAAACCTATTTCGATCTTCCGTTGCGAGAAGCGCGCGATCTATTTGAGAAGGCCTACTTTGAGCATCAGATGCAAATGATGGGCGGTAGCATGACCAAAATTTCTGATTACACTGGTCTTGAGCGCACCCATTTATATCGCAAACTTAAAGCGCTAGGAATTGATACCTCGCGTAACAAAGGCGAAAGCTAGGGATATTTTCCTTTGCAGAGCAAAAGCTTGAGGCGCTAGGATGAAGGGTCAAAACAGTTGGATCCTGAACCCTTGGCTGAGAAACTTCATCTTCACACACTCGGATGTTTTGTAAAATCCAATGAATCATGAATTCAAACGAAACTAATCAGTCAATTACTTTGGCGGAGTATTACTTTCGAAATAATAATTACCCATTTGCTTCAGCAATACTCAAAAAAATTATTGAAGTAGATTTTTCTAACTCAAAAGCCAATGAACTGTTGGCATATGTTGAGTCAAACCAGGGAAACCATGAGCTAGCGCATCAACTTTTAATGAGAGCTTGCCAAGGTAAGCAGGCATCAGCAAATGCATTTTATTATCTGGGCAGTTCTTTTCTTAAAAAAAACCAGTTCCAAGAGGCAAAAGATTGTTTTACTAAAGCCTTAGATAAGGCAGGCGATTTTTTTGAAGGGCTACATGATTTAGCGACCGCATGTGCTAGCTTGGGGGAAAAAGAAGACGCCTTACTTTGGTATCAAAAAGCACTTATATTAAAAAATGATTCATATGAGGTTTTTTATAATCTCGGCAAAATTTTTGACACCCTAAAGTATCACGACAAAGCTCTAGATGCGTATGAGCATGCCATCAAGCTGAAGCCTGATTTTGCAGAAGCGTGGTTTAACAAGGGGTGCGCCCTAAATGATTTGAAGCGTTATCCCGAAGCAATTGAGGCTTTTAGAAAGGCTATTAATATTCAGCCCGAGACAATCTCTGATTGGGATTATGGGGGAATGTTATTCGCATTAACGACGACATGTAGTTGGGCTGATCTTAGTAAGAATGAAGACCTTATCCAAGGATTGCTAAGGCACAAAAAAGGCTTTAACCCCTTTTTCTCCCTCGCATTTATTGACGATCCTGTTTTTCATAAACAAGAGGCGCTAAGCTTTGTTCAAGATAAATTTCATCAAAAAGATGGCCTTGGCAAACTGCCTCGACGAAGTAAAAAAGATAAGATTCGCATTGGATATTTTTCGGCAGATTTTCATAACCATGCCACAGCTTATCTCATCGCCGAGATGCTCGAGTTGCATGATAAGGAGCGCTATGAAATACATGCCTTCTCATTTGGTCCCGATGTTTGCGATGCAATGCGTCAACGATGCGTCAGTGCCGTAGATCATTTCCATGACGTGACAAAGCTTTCTGATGAAGCCATTGCTAAATTAGCAAGAGACCTTGAAGTTGATATTGCAATCGATCTTAAGGGACACACGCAAGATGGGCGCATGGGAATCTTTGCATTAAGGGCTGCGCCTATTCAAATCGGCTACCTTGGTTATCCAGGTACTAGTGGAGCTGACTATATAGACTATTTGGTGGCCGACCCCATACTCATCCCCGATGCCAACCAAATTTTTTACACTGAGAAGATCATCTTTTTGCCCAATAGCTATCAAGCTAATGACTCTAAGAGGGCAATATCAAAAAAAATGTTTACAAAAACTGAACTAGGATTGCCTGAAAAAGGATTCATTTTTTGTTGCTTTAATGCTAGCTACAAGATAAGCCCATCAACGTTTGATGGCTGGTGCAGGATATTGAAAAAAGTAGAGGGAAGTGTTCTTTGGTTATTTGAAGGAAACCCTACTGCTAAAGAAAACCTCATTAAAGAGGCAGCGACTCGGGGCATAGAGAGTCATCGATTAGTGTTTTCTGGACATATAGAAAATTCAGAGCATCTTGCACGTCAATCTCTTGCCGATTTATTTCTAGATACCTTTCCTTACAATGCCCACACCACCTCAAGCGATGCTCTTTGGGCGGGATTGCCAGTCCTCACCTTGGCGGGACAATCTTTTGCAAGCAGAGTGTCTGCAAGCCTGCTTACCGCGATTGGGTTGCCAGAGCTTATTACGCAAACCCAAGAAGAGTATGAGAACTTGGCTATTGAGTTGGCAACTAATAGCGAAAAACTTTCTGGCATTAAAAATCAACTGAAGGCCAATCTTTTAACAGAGCCTTTGTTCAACACTCAATTATTTACTCGACATCTAGAGGCAGCATATGCCCAGGCGTATCAAAGATATCAGGACAATTTAAGCCTAGGTAATATTTATGTAAAACTCTAATTATGGGCTACTAAATACCCATTTAGTAGCCATCTAATTAAGCTCATGGGGCTTTTACTGTAGCGATAGGGTTTCAATTAAACCCCCAACCATTTCTAGTTTAGGTATATTCCCAGTATTTAGAATTTATAAAAAAGTTAAGGAGTGATGATGTTTCGCTTTACCAATCAAGCGTTGCGTATCAAGTTTATTTTCATCTCTTTTACATCTTTGCTTTGCTTGGCTGTCTTATTGAGCATTTCCAATAATGCGCATTCACAAAATAAGCCAAGCATCCCATCAATCCAAGAGTTAGAAGAGCTGAGTAAAAGTGCTTTTGAGCGGATTAATCAGCGTCGGGCTGAAGTTGGCTTGCCAGCCTTTAAATTCAATAAAAACTTGCAAGCTTCCGCTGCAGCGCATGCAAATTATATTGTGACAAATAATTCGCTTGGTCTAGAAATGCACAATGAAACTGCTGGTAAAGATGGCTTTACTGGAATCATTCCGTCTGACCGAATGAAGAGAGCCGGGTACGTTACAAATGGCACTGCTGAGAATATTGCGATGACGAACTATCCTGACGGCGCTCTATCTACTGATAACTTAATTGCCGCTCCCTTTCACCGTCAGGCTGAATTTTCAAGTTATGTAGAAGCGGGGGACGCAATGCGGGTTCAACAAGCAAGTCCTGGCTCAATGAATAATTTTGATTATGTTTATGTTATTAATTTTGGCAATCCTGGGGCCAGTGATATTCAAAAAAATATTATTGTGTACCCCGCTCCAAATCAAAAAAGTGCGCCAATAGATTGGATTGTGAATGAAGTGCCCAGTCCGTGGCCGCAAATGGACGGCAAGCGTGTTGGTTATCCAATTAGTATTGGTGTAGGCCCCTTAGTTACCTTAACCGTACAGTCCTTCTCACTTATCGTAGTTAATGGGAATGGCATTCCAATTGAAGGTAAATTAGTTACTTCAGAAGGAGGCAAAATAATGAAGAATTTTGCGTTTTGGATTCCATTAAATCCGCTGGAATTCGATACCGTATACCAGGCGCGTGTTATCGGCACAATAAATGGCAAGGCTATGGACCAAAAATGGCAATTTACTACTTTAGCAAATGTCCCATTAGCGCTCACATCATCATCCACTTCATTGTCAGCAGAGCCTGGATCTACCGTAAAAGTTCAAATAAGTGGCGGAACTAATAACGAATACAAGATTGATGAGATTGCCCAGTCCTGGTCATCCAAAGGAGCGCTAAATAAAAAAGATGTTGATTTTCTTAAGGTTGCTCACCCAAAACCAGATACTGCTGTAATTTATCGTGGTGAAACCCCATGCTCAGGAGACTTTAGTGCATGTACTGTTAGGGTATCAGGCTCAGACTCATCAGGAAAAAAAGTTAGTATTAATTTGTCTGTGAAGTAACTCAATCCCCGCTCCACGAAACCCTCAGAGGGCTCATAAATCAACCGCAATAGGATTAAGCCGGCGTATCCCGCTTCAATCTTCAGAGGACCTCTAAGACTTGAGGTACAGCAAACTTAGTCTCAAGCGATTTTCCAGCCTAAAACACAGTTTCATTTATAATTCCCAGTCTTGGCCTGGTAGCTCAGTCGGTAGAGCAGAGGATTGAAAATCCTTGTGTCGGTGGTTCGATTCCGCCCCGGGCCACCAAGAATCACAAGGTACGTACCGGACACATGCTTTACGTCCGGTACCGACCACATGGTTTACACATTTACCAATCACATCCCCAATACTTTGGGACCAAATGGGTTTTCTAGGGCTTGTACCCTTGAAGACTCCATATCAAAGTAAGCCATATCGTAATCCATAAAGCTCACTAACCACACGTCTTCTTCGACTTGTCGCAGGCCCACGTCATGACCAGCGAACACAGTACTAAAGTGAATCTTCTTGCCATCAAGACAGATGCGCCCACAGTTGGTCACGGTCACTGTTTTGTCGTGGAAGGGGTAACTGACATCTGGCAACCCTTCATATTTTCGACTTGATGGGGTATAGAGCTGCGCAGGTTTTTTCATCTCCAAGGCTTGATGGGGTCGCTCAAAGTTGTACTCATAGATAAAGTCTTCGAACTTATCTTGTTGTTGCAACATCGTTTTGGCTGGGGGTTTAGTAGTCGCTTGCTTGAGTGTTAAATGCATGCGTTCATGCCGACCATTTTGCTGGGGATTACCGGGCTTAATGCGCTCAATGCCAATACCTAAGCGTAACCACCACACTGACAAACTGCTCAGGCCATAAAGCGCATTAGCGCAGGCAAACGGCACCCCATTGTCTGAGCGGATACTGCCCGGCAGCCCATACTCCTTAAAGAGTTGCTCAAAGACCGTAAAGGCTCCGGCTTCTTTGGTACTCTCTAAGCCCTCACAACAAATCAAAAAGCGCGAGGCATAGTCGGTGACCGTTAAAGGATAACAATACTGCTTATTGCCGAGCATAAACTCCCCTTTGTAATCCACGCACCATAGGGCATTAGGGGATTGCGTATTGCTTAATGCGGTACCTTCAAGCTTGCCATACCGGCGCCGTTTCTTTTTGACTAAACCATGGCGATCCAGAACTGCGTGCACCGTACTCTTAGCGGGCAGTGCCAACTCAGGATAGTGGGTGTGGATGCGGTCGCGCAGTTTAGGAGCACCCCAGGTGGGGAACTCTTTTTTCAGATTCACGATCAATTGCTCGACCTGGAAGGGCAAGCGGTTGGCTTGCCGAAAGGGTCGTCTACTGCGATCCGTAAAGGCTTCTAAACCACTGTCTTTATAGCGATCAATGATCTTATGGCCAGTGACTCTGGAGATTCCGAACTCCTGGCACAGGGTAGTAATTTTCTCGCCATCGAGGTAACGAGACACAAAACGTAGCTTTTCATCCATCTTCGTACTTTCATTCCACGGCATAGAGTGGTCCCTCCTATGCCAAAAACTGTAAAGTATGTGTCCGGTATAAAGTGTTAACTATGTGTCGAGTCGTACAAATAATGCCCTGCTTCGTGCGGGGCATTTTCTTTTAGTCGGGTGGATGAGATGGTCACTTGACAAAGCGTACGCTTTTGCGTACTCTATTGAAAAGGAGTGAAATCATGACCACATTAACCGCAAGTGAAGCTCGAGCAGGTCTCTACCGTTTAATTGATCAAGCGGCAGAGTCACACAAGCCAGTAGTCATTTCTGGTAAGCGAGCAAATGCTGTTTTAGTTTCTGAAGAAGACTGGAGCGCTATCCAAGAAACCTTATATCTATTAGCAGTTCCAGGAATGCGTGAGTCAATTAAAGAGTCAATGGCTGAGCCTATTACTAAAAGTAAAAGGGCATTGAAGTGGTGACTTGGAATTTAGCTTATTCCAAATATGCCATTAAGGATGCTAAAAAACTATCTGCCGCAGGCCTTAAAGATAAAGCTCAGGCTTTACTGGATATTTTAGAAGTAGACCCTCTCCAAAATCCGCCGCCTTATGAGAAGTTAGTTGGTGATCTAAAGGGGGCTTACTCACGCAGAATTAATATCCAACATCGCTTAGTTTATGAAATTTTGCGCAAGGAGAAGACGGTTCGAGTCTTAAGAATGTGGACTCACTACGAATGAAGTGGGCATTAGCCTAAAGCAGAGTCAAGCACCCCCAGGCCCTGGTTCGATTCCGCCCCGGGCCATCTAGCAACTGAATAGCTCACTTGTTGGGCTATTTTCTTTTTGGGCATTGCAGGGTTAGGCACCATCGGCCTCGGATATCCTGATTAAGAATCGTCCTTTAAAAGGACATATTCATTAGACATCTTTGTACTGGCCATGTCGTTTTAAACGACATCATTTGTCACAATTGTGAAATATATTTCCATATAATTGGAAATATGAAAAACACTCAAGCCATTTCGGCATTCCTCGCTCTGGGGCAAGAAACCCGCTTAAATGTATTTCGCCTCATTGTTCAGCGCGGAGATATTGGCTTAACGCCAAGTGAAATTATTGAAAAACTGGGCATTCCTAATGCCACACTGAGCTTTCACTTAAAAGATTTAGTTGATGCCGAACTCTTATTGGTGGAGCGCCAAAGTCGTCATTTGATCTATCGCCCTAATGCTGAACAAGTTCAAAAATTAAGTGAATTTTTATTAGAAAACTGCTGTGATGGCAAGTCTTGTATTTCCATTAAATCTGTGAAGAAGGTAAAAGCCAAATGAAGCAATACAACATTCTCTTTTTGTGTACTCACAACTCAGCCCGATCAGTATTGGGTGAGGCGTTAGCTTCTACCCATCCTAGCGGATTATTTGTTGGGTATTCAGCAGGCTCTAGTCCTGGCACTTTAGTTAATCCATTTGCGGCAGAGTTGACCAAAGAAATAGGCTACGATCAAAGTAAGTTGAGAAGTAAAAGCTGGGACGAATACGGCTTGCCCGATGCGCCTAAGATGGATTTCATTATTACCGTTTGTGACAATGCGGCTGGTGAGGTATGCCCATTCTGGCCTGGTAATCCAGCAACAGCACATTGGGGATTTCCTGACCCATCACAAGTTCAGGGCTCTGACGAAGACAAGAGAAGAGCATTTAAAGATGTGATGATTGGGCTTAAAAAGCGTATTGATCTTTTAGCGGACATGCCTTTAGAAACTTTAGATTCAATGAGCTTAAAAGAAATTCATACAAAAGCATGAGAAGTTATGTAAGTGAGTTTGTAGGCACAGCTTTGCTATTAGCAATAGTGGCAGGCTCAGGCTTTATGGGTGAATCATTGGGTGCTGGTAATGCCGCAGTCGCTTTATTGGGAAACAGCATTGCTACAGGAGCAGGTTTATATGCCTTGATTACTTTGTTGGGGCCTATCTCAGGGGCTCATTTCAATCCCGTAGTTACTTTGATGTTTTGGAAGTTAGGGCATCTAGATCTCAAGAAGATGTGGGGTTATTGGGCATGCCAATTTGCGGGAGCTATTTGTGGAATATGGCTTACACACTTGATGTTTAGCTTACCAATTATTCAAGAATCAACTAAGGTCAGAACTGGTTTGGGAATTTGGGCGAGTGAATTCATATCAACTCTCGTATTGCTCGCAGTAATTCATATTGGCGATAAAGAAGCTAAAGATCGAGTGCCAATGCTTGTAGCCTTGACCGTTACGGCTGGCTATTGGTTTACCTCTTCCACCTTCTTTGCTAATCCTGCCGTTGCTTTAGCAAGAAGCTTCACAAACACATTTGTAGGTATCGCTCCTGGGGATGTATTGGGTTTCGTAATAGCTGAAGTATTAGCAGCCATAGTAATGGTTGGATTATTTTGTCGCTCTAAAAAATTACCCTGAAATAGAGTCAGGCATCCTAGGCCCTGGTCGATTCTGTCCCGTCCACTAAACTTTAAGGAGCCTTGCTTTATCTGGGGAATTTTTTATATTGATGCTGACTTATCGTTTAAAACAACATCAACAGATTTACTCTTCTAATAAACTTCTTAGCATCCAAGCAGTTTTCTCATGAATGTCTTGTCGTTGAGTGAGTAGGTCAGCAGTGGGTTGGTCATTTGCTTTTTCAACCAATGGGAAAAGTTTGCGAGCAGTTTTTGCTGTTGCTTCTTGTGCTTTAACCAGATGCTTAACCATATCCATTGCCTTTGGCACCCCCTCAACCTCTTTTATCGAGGCGAGCTTAGCAAATTCTTTATAAGTCCCTGGAGCTGGCTCCCCGAGCGCCCTGATACGCTCAGCTATCAGATCAAGCGCCGCCCATTGCTCGGTATATTGAGTCATGAACATGGTGTGAAGCGTATTAAACATGGGACCCTTCACATTCCAATGAAAGTTATGAGTCATCAAATATAGGGAGTAGCTGTCAGCCAGAAGTTCTGATAATCCTTTGGTAATGGCTTTTCGATCTTTTTCGCTAATCCCAATATCTATTTTTGTGCTCATATCATGCCCTTGCTTTTTAGATGAATTTATCCAACTATTATGTACCATTCTATAGCTAAAAGATGTGTTGTTGTTGGCTTGCTTGTAGAGCTATTTTCATTCATGGCTTTGCAAAGTTAGGCGCCATTGGTCTCGGATATCCACATCAAGAATTGTATTTAGTCCAAATGTCTGGCTATCAATGGCTATCAAGAATCCAAATAGCTCAGTTATTCGGCTATTTTTCCAATTTCACTACTCGACATATCTTAGCAACGTAGTTGTGATAGT
Organism: Polynucleobacter sp. AP-Melu-500A-A1; assembly: GCF_018882125.1. Lineage (GTDB taxonomy): Bacteria > Pseudomonadota > Gammaproteobacteria > Burkholderiales > Burkholderiaceae > Polynucleobacter. The sequence continues at coordinate 219,362 of NZ_JACVOZ010000001.1, read as the reverse complement.
CTTAATTTAGTAGTTAACTTAAGGGAGATATAGATGAAGATAAAGCTTGCTTTAGCTAAAGTTATTTTGGGATTAAGTATTGCTGTCGGCCCATTAGCCGCTTCAGCTCAATCAATCAAGGTAACCCTCACTGGAGCTCAAGAAGTTCCTCCAGTAATGACTTCTGCCTCAGGGCAAGGGTCAATTATGGTTAGTCCAGATGGTTCAGTATCAGGAACAATTACCACTACTGGTATTGAAGGAACCATGGCTCATATTCATGAAGCGCCAATGGGACAAAATGGTCCCGTCATCGTGCCATTTACCAAGACTTCAGATAATGTTTGGTCAGCTCCCGCTGGTGCCAAATTAACAGATGCTCAGCTCCAGAGCTTGAAGAGCGGTAATCTTTATCTCAATGTTCATAGCGCTGGCAATAAGCCTGGCGAAATTAGGGCTCAACTTAAACCTTAAGGATTGGGTATTCTGGGTTCTGATCGATTCTGCCTAGAGCCACCAAGAAACTCTAAAACCACCTCCGGGTGGTTTTTATTTATCCATCACTCAATTTAGTTTTGGCGAGAATAGCGACTCAGAATACAATTATTTTTATTCAAGTTAAAAAACCAAAAGTAAAGATTTCATTTAATTTTTATAGGCTATTTTTATGACAATAGTTAAACAAGTTATTGAACAAAAAAATAACACTATCCACTCTGTATGCTCAAAGGATTCTGTTGAAAAAGTTTTGACGCTGATGCGTGATCATCGAGTAAGAGCTATTCTAGTTATTGATGATGGTAATTTGGTAGGCATTGTTTCGCAAGGAGATTGCGCGATAAAAGTACTGTTGCCGCACAATAATCCGAAACAAGTGACTGTTTCAAAAATAATGACCATGAACCCGCTAACTGTAAAACCGTCTAATTCATTAGAGGAGTGTATGGCAATCATGGTTCACAAACATATCAGGCACCTTCCCGTAGTAGTAGAAGAAAATAAAGTGGTTGGAGTTATCTCTGTTGGAGATCTGGTAAAAAGTATCATTGAGCTTCAAGGCAGTCAAATCAAGTTTTTAGAAACTTATATTAATGGTCATGGTGTTTAGGGTTTAGAAGAGAGAATTCTTCTACCTTGGTCGATTTCGCCAAGAAGCACCAAAACCACCTTCGGGTGGTTTTTCCATTTTCTGATTAAGATCTAGAAAATATCTTTAGGATCAGCAAATGAGCCAGTAAAACATCACTGCTTCACTTAAGGCCGCGGTAATTGCTTGGGCGTTTATGGGTTTGCTAGGGATCCCCTTGGCCGTGTACTTTGATTTGCTGGAAGGCTGGCGTTGACCTCCTTATAACGCCATTTACGATCAGATGATTAGGAGCACTAAAACCACCTTCGGGTGGTTTTTAATTTGGGCTTGGGTTATTCTAATCTGGGTCAAATAAAAGGGTAATTAATTTATTGGCCTTCGTCGTTATTGGCAACCAATCTAACTTATATGGAAACTCAAAAATGGGTACAAAATTTTTAGCATTTGTTATTTCATTATCAGCTGTTAGCTTTTCAGCATTCGCACTAGAAGCTAGTGTGGCGGCTACCGAGGCCACCCTTGCATCTCAAAATTCCGCCTTAAGTACCAATACAAATGGAAAAGGTTACGGCCCACAATCGCCTCGCGACTTAAGCTCTAAAACTGGCTCAAATAAGCGCCTTTTTAATCCCGCTCCTGCTCACAACAATTTAAATCTATGCAATATTCATACACATAAAAATGCGGAGCACAAGGGTGGGCAATTTACCCAATTTGCCGGATACGGCGATGGTAAAGGTTTTGAATCTGGATATAAATTTTCTGGAAAACTTTCTGCTGCTGAATCAAAGCCTTTAGCTCAACAAGTTTGCAAAAGTGAGCATGGAGGCTTAGAAGTTGGTGACACAATTGAGGTTCATTATGTGCATAGCTCTGCACAGGTAAAGCCTGGCCCAACTTTAGGTTCTTGCTTGAGCGAGTCAATTATTAATCCTCAACTACGAGTTGAGGCGCAGGTTTATGTATTGGTAAATGACCCTGCGGCACTGGACTTTGTAAAGCTTACAAAAATAGGCGAGCTCAATGGATACCAACAGGCACCAAATATCCCCAAAAATGCTGGCGCACCTATTAACTATGCTGGCTCAACTACAGGCCCTACGTACAATGAAAAAGGATCTCCAATACAAGTTTCATGGAGCGTTCATCCAAAAGTTTTGAAGGTGAATGCAGAATCTGTTGGCAAATGGTGCGAGGGGAATGAATTCAAGGAAGACCATGCTCATGGAGTAAGAAATCTTGTTAAGGATCCAGAGCTTCTCTCTAAAATTAAATAAATTACTCCACTATGCGTCAGGCATCCTGGGCAATAGTTTGGTTCCGCCTCGGGCCACTAAGAAACACTAAACCACCTTCGGGTGGTTTTTTATTAAATCAAAGTGGATTATTGAGATGGCCAGTTTTTACATAGATAAGTGCGCCCTCTGATTTGGTGAAGGGTGCGTGTTTGCTATAGCGAGGACTTCTTATCCAAGTTCCAGCGGGATATGAACCATGCTCATCATGAAATACCCCTTTGAGAACAAATATTTCTTCTCCACCTGGATGAACATGTGGATTAAAAATTGTATTTGGTGCCCAATGAACTAAAGCTGTTCCAACACCATCAAATTCATGAAGTGGCATTACAGATAGTCCCGGAACTAGGCCAGGATGCCATGTGGCTGTAGTTGTATCTATTCTGACGATTGAATCATCTTGGGCATTAAATTGCCGTAGTTTTACAAATAAGATGCAACCTTCTTTTGAGTATGGAGCATGTTTACTATTGGGTGGATTGCGAATGTAGGTGCCGGTCGGATAGTCGCCATGCTCATCAGAAAATGTACCCTCAAGAACTAGAATTTCTTCTCCGCCACCATGAATATGTTCAGCGAAAGACGATTCTGGACTGTATTTAACCAGTGAGCTGGCTCGCGCAATTTCATCGCCAATTCGATCAAGGTATTTTCTTTCAATGCCTGGTAAGGGCGACAGGCTCCAGCCTAGGTCCAAGGTATTAATTACCGCCTTTTGGGAAAAGTCCGAATTCATGTTCACTAATGCATTCACATAGAAAGTTACCAGCTTACTGGAAATAGCGTTAGGTATCCTAGACTTTGGTCAATTCCGTCTCGTGCCTAAGAAATACCGAAACTACCTACTTGGCTTTTTTCATTTACTCCTCGGCCTATGTGGGGCTAATACAAGAATTCCCAAAAAATCACCTAAGATGTAGGTATGGGTAATTTCTTAGATCCCGCAATTCTCTTTTTTGTCTTTGGCGCTTTTGCTGGGGCTGTGAAATCTAATCTAGAAATTCCTCAGCCCATTTCTAGATTTTTATCTTTATATCTCTTGATGGCTTTGGGTTTAAAAGGTGGCTTTGCGCTTCATAAATCAGGTTTTACTTTTGAGATTGGTTTAGCACTTGGGTTAGCAGTATTTCTGGCAATCATCATTCCTCTGATCGGATATTTGGTTCTCAGAACAAAACTCAATAGTTACGATGCTGCCGCAATTGCTGCCACTTATGGTTCAGTAAGTGCCGTTACATTCATAACCGCAACACAAGCGCTCAATCAATATGGCATTGCATTTGGCGGACATATGGCCGCTGCAATGGCTTTGATGGAGTCACCCGCAATTATTCTCGCTATTTTGTTAGCAAATAGAGCCAGAGCATCTGCCACCAATTCAAAACAGTCAGTAGGTATGTCAAAGATTCTTCACGAATCATTTACTGATGGTGCGCAGCTTCTTTTGTTGGGCTCCATGGTAGTTGGATTAGTGAGCGGTGATGCTGGCCAAAAAATAATGGCCCCTTTTTCAATTGATTTATTCAAGGGAATGCTCGCTTTCTTTTTGCTTGATATGGGTTTGATGGCTGCCAAGAACTTTGAGGGATTAAAAGGCAAACCCCCAATCACTATAATTTACGCAATTGGGGCACCTTTGGTTCATGCCGCGATCGCATTGGGCTTGTGTAAGTTGCTAGGCTTACCACTAGGCGATACAGTCTTATTGATGGTGCTCGCTGCCAGCGCTTCTTACATTGCTGTGCCAGCAGTATTAAGACACGCACTACCAGAAGTAAATCCGGCTTTATATATGGGGATGTCATTAGGAATTACCTTCCCTTTCAATATCATCTTGGGGATTCCGCTTTATACCTATATTGCTGAACTCACTTATTAGATAGGTTCTGCATCCTGGCCCGCTTCTGCCCCGGGCTACCAAGAAACACCAACACCATATTCTGGCGGTTTTTCATTTGGCACTACCTGCGGTGAGGGATTATTAGTGCTGCCGGTATTGATGGAGATACTTCTATATATTATGAGGATATGACCCAGTTAATCGAATTAACTTACGTGAGCGAACCTTCCCAAGAGATGTCTTTTCTAGGTCTGATGCGCTTGCTTTACCACTCCTATTTGAGGAATGCGAGCATGGGGATTACGGGCGCTTTGATTTTTGAAAATAATCGTTTTGGTCAAGTGATTGAAGGACCAAGGAGCCAAATTGAAGATTTATGGGCAAAAATTCAAAAAGATACTAGGCATAAAAATATTCGTCTTGTAGAGTCAAGGCCAATCGAGCATAGAAGCTTTAGTAAGTGGACTATGGTTTTTCAGGGTAGTGAAGAAGTGGCTAAAAAATTACCTGAAATAGCGGTAGCTGTTGAGAATGCGAATTTTCCTGTTGGGCACCCACTCCTAATTGCCTTGAGGGATCTGAAATAATCTATAGGCTCCATTTGTTGAGCCCTTTTCTTTTAAGGTTTGATCTCAATTGCTCAGAATCATCGTTTCACGCAATGTCTTTCTAAACGATATTTAATTCTTTGGGCCAATGAACCGACTATTCACCCTTACAGGTAAAAAATACGGTTACGGCTACTCCTTGATAGTGATGCCCAAGTTTAGTCAAGGCAAGGTTTGAAGATAAGATTATTCTTGGATAAGACATCCTTAGCCCTGAGTATTTCTGCCTTGGACCATCAAGAAATACCAAAACCACTTTCGGAAGATTTTTTTCTTTAATCCAGTGGGATGCATTTCCGAAGGGAATTGCCATACTTTGAACTGCAAAGTAGTAAGCTAGAACATAGATTCAAATCAAGCTAACAAATCTTACTTATGGGGATGATATGAAAATTTTAATAATTGCTTTTTCTGCCCTGACATTATTTTGCTTAAACGCTTCAGCTCAGCCTATTGCACTATCGCCAAATGGGGTTAAAACATTAGTCCCTGATGGAGCAATTAAAAGCACTGGAACATGGAGCTTGGGTACAAGGGCGGGAGACTTTGTTTTTGTCGCTGGAATGAGGGGCATAGACCCAAAAACCAATGCTTTAGTTGCCGGCGATGAAGCGAGAATCATGCAGGCCTTTGTGAACATGAAGCTAATAGCTGAATCGGAAGGTGCGACCCTTAAAGACGCGGTAAGATTGGTTGTTTACGTAACCGATATGTATCGCTTTAGGCCACTGGTTAATAAAGTCCAAGAACAACTCTGGGGTGCAGGCCCTTATCCCCCTAGAACTATTATTGAGGTTGATCGTTTAAATCAAGATGATATTTTAGAGGTAGAAGGCACTTTTTTTGCCCCGGTAAAAAATAGAAAACCTTTTTAGCCGTCTTTTGATTTGGCCTCTAGGCGCCAAGTAGCATGACGTTTAAGAACTTAGTATTTTGTAATTGACCTAGCAATAAACTGAACGATGACTTGCATAACAATTGCTATGAAAACTGAGCATAGAGCAGCTATCAAAATAGAGGTCTTAGGCAGCAAGAGCGTTAGGGTTAAAAAGAATGCCGCAAATGAATATAGGCCCTTGACCATTCCACGATAAACCTGTGTGACATGAGTGGGCCCTAAAGTATTGTGAGTAAAAACAGCGAGAACTAGTCCGATGACCGGAAAAACCGCAAGGATCCCGCTCCAAACTTCACCTAAAGCTGCAGCTAAGGTAGTTACAGAGAAAGTCAACAAAGCGCCAACTAACATGCGCCAGGGAAGATCATGTAATTTAGTCTTTGGAGGAGACGTCGGTTTTGTACGAGGAAGTAGAAACGGTGTAATGATAAGTGAGCAAATGGCAATCAGCAATGCAATACCAAGACTTGGTGTAGTCATGGCCAAAGTAAGCGCCAAAATGAACCATGCTACCAATGCAGAAAGTAATGCTAAGAACCAACCTAAGCGAATACAGGCCCAAGAGTAGACTAGTCCAAAAATAAGTAGACAGGCTGTGGCGGAGATTGCAGATATGGAAGTTAATACAGCAAACTCAGAACCCTGTTCAAGCGTAATGAAAATAATAATAGGGCCTGCCACAACTGGAAAAGCACCCATTAATCCTGCAACGCCAGAACCCCACTTACGACCAGCCAAGGTAATGAGGCCAATAAAGAGTGGAACTATAGTGAGCTTAAGAATGAGTAGCACTGATTAATTATAAGTAGTAATGCTTTTGATTTGACATCCCTGTATCGGTCGATGTCATTGATAACAAAAATTGTATTCAATAAAAAAGAGGTGGCATTGCCACCTCTAATGAGTACGTTCTGGCTTATTTAAATGAACATATCTGCGTTCATCACTTTAGTCCATGCTGCTACAAAATCTTCCACAAACTTTTCTTTATTGTCGTTTTGAGCATAAACCTCAGCGTAAGCACGAAGTACGGAGTTAGAGCCCAATACTAAATCAACCCTAGTTGCTGTCCATTGAGGTTTTCCAGTGCCTCGATGAACAATATCGTAGCTATTGCGCCCCGTTGGTTTCCATGTGTAATTCATGTCAGTCAAATTGACAAAAAAATCATTGCTCAAGACGCCTACCTTATTTGTAAGTACTCCTTCTTTAGTTCCGCCATGATTTGTTCCTAGCACTCTCATGCCGCCAATCAAAGCAGTCATCTCTTGGGCGGTGAGCCCCATCAATTGAGTGCGATCGAGTAACAATTCTTCAGGAGCTACCGCATAGTTTTCTTTTAACCAATTGCGATACCCATCTGCTAGGGGTTCTAATACCTTAAATGATTCCACATCAGTCATGGATTGTTTGGCATCACCGCGACCTGGAGTAAATGGCACCTTAATATTGAAACCACCATTTTTAGCAGCTTGTTCAACGCCAATATTTCCAGCCAGAACAATGATATCGGCAATGCTCGCGCCGGTTTTTTTAGCAATTGCCTCATAGATACTTAGTACCTTAGATAAACGCTTTGGCTCATTACCAATCCAATCTTTTTGTGGAGCCAGACGTATGCGAGCACCATTAGCGCCGCCTCGCTTATCCGATCCGCGGAAGGTGCGGGCGCTATCCCAGGCAGTAGCAATCATCTCGCTATTGGATAAGCCGCTAGATTTGATCTTGGCTTTTACTGACTTGGCATCATATTTTTTTGAACCTTTTGGTATTGGGTCCTGCCAGATCAAATTTTCTTTAGGCACATCTGGACCAAAGTACCTTGCTTTAGGGCCCATGTCGCGGTGAGTGAGTTTGAACCAAGCTCTGGCAAATGTTTCAGAAAAGAAGGCTTGATCTTTACTGAACTTCTCTAAGATTTTGCGATATTCAGGATCCATTTTCATGGCCATATCAGCATCAGTCATCATGGGCATAGTGGTAATCGAAGCATCTTCTACATCAACTGGCTTGTCTTTTTCTTGGATGTTGATAGGCTGATATTGCCAAGCGCCAGCTGGGCTTTTGGTTAACTCCCAGTCGTAATTGAGTAGTAATTTGAAGTAGCCGTTATCCCACTGCGTTGGGTTTGTTGTCCAAGCACCCTCAATGCCACTAGTTACCGTATCGCGACCAATACCGCGAGTCTTGTGATTTATCCAGCCAAGACCTTGTTCTTCAATTGGTGCAGCCTCCGGTGCTGGCCCCAAGTTTGCTGCATCACCATTACCATGAGCTTTACCAACGGTATGTCCACCAGCAGTTAGTGCAACCGTTTCTTCATCGTTCATGGCCATACGAGCAAATGTCACTCGAATATCATGTGCCGTTTTTAGTGGGTCAGGCGTGCCATCCACGCCTTCTGGATTGACATAAATTAATCCCATCATGACCGCGGCTAAGGGATTGGCTAAATCACGCTCACCTGAATAGCGACTACCCTCGCCCCCGCTTTTTTGGAGCCACTCTTTTTCTGAGCCCCAGTAAATATCTTTTTCCGGATGCCAAATATCTTCACGCCCAAATGAGAAGCCAAAGGTTTTGAGGCCCATGGACTCATAGGCGACGGTGCCAGCCAGAATCATGAGATCTGCCCAACTGATCTTGTTGCCATACTTCTTTTTGATTGGCCATAAGAGACGACGAGCTTTATCTAAGTTCGTATTATCTGGCCAAGAGTTGAGTGGTGCAAAACGTTGATTGCCTGTGCCTGCACCGCCCCTTCCATCGGCAATACGGTAAGTTCCGGCAGAGTGCCAAGCCATTCGAATCATCAGACCACCATAATGGCCCCAATCAGCCGGCCACCAATCCTGACTCACAGTCAGTAATTTTTTGACATCTTTTTTGAGTGCCTTGACATCGAGTTTTTTTAACTCTTTTCGATAACTAAAGGATGGCCCTAATGGATTTGTCTTCGTATCTTGCTGGTGAAGAATATCAAGATTAAGCGACTTAGGCCACCAAGCCATTGGGCTATTACCAAGCTCTGTATTTGCCCCATTGGCAACTGGGCATGTCCCGTTTGTTGTCATTTGAATCTCCTTTGAAGTAAGTCATTTCTTTCGCTGTTTCAGCTTAACTGATCTAGCCGAAATTGGTTAATTCTGATGCTAACCTTATTTTGTTACATCTATACGCCCTGCCACGAAGCTGTTTATTATGTTGATTATTGAGGATCTTGATTGGCTTTGGTCAATCACACTCTAGCCCACCAAGAAACAACAAAATCACCCTTGGGGAGCTATTTTTTTGGTCTGGCCTAGTTTTATGGGGATCAATGTCATAGATTCATGCTCTAATGCCACTCACTATGATTACTGTCGTTATTGCTTCCTATAGGTATGGACACCTTGCAGCCCATTGCATTGAGTCACTGCTATCCCAAACTGTTCCTCCAACAAGGATTTTATTTGTTGATGATGGCGGCTTAGATTGCAATCATTTACCAGCCCTGTATCCTGAAATTGAATATATTTTGAGGCAGAAAAATTTAGGAGTGGTGGATAACTTTCAAGACATACTTTCTCAGATCAACACAGAATATGTACTATTTATAGGTGCTGACAATTGGTTGCGCTCAGATGCAATTGAGTTGCTTTCAAATGCGAGCGCCGATATTGTTACCTATGATATTGTTGTTACGGGCGAATTAAAAGAAGAAATCTTAGATCGAGTACCTGGCGAGACTATCTCTTATCAGGGTGACTTGTATTGGGATCGTCAAGACCAGCACCATGGGTCAATGATGTATCGCACTGCTCTCGGCCAAAAAATAGGCTATAAGAAAAGATACAAAGATGGTATTCATCCCCAAGAAGATTGGAATCTATGGGATAAGATGCTTGAACAAGGCGCAACAGTTACGAGCCTCAAAGAGGGACTTTTATTCTACAGAAGACATCGGGAAAATTTTTTGAAATATTCCCATGAAACTTCGCAGCCATATAAATTTGAGGCAAGCTCAGTTCTTCAAGAGTGAGTAAGTTATAGAATTACATTCAAATGAATCGATTAATTCAAACAATCTTTACCTTAAGTCTTGCGTTTAGCGGTTTAATATTTTCGCAACAAGCAAATGCTGTTTTAGTAGATGATCTAAAAGATGGTCAGCATGTATTGTTGATGAGGCATGCTGATGCTCCTGGAATTGGAGACCCCCCTGGGTATGTCATTAGTCAATGTTCCAGTCAGCGCAACTTGGGTGAGTACGGTAAAAAGCAAGCTAAGGCTATAGGGATATGGTTAACTAGCCAAGGTATTCAAAAGGCAGACGTGTTTAGTAGTCCGTGGTGTAGATGTTTGGATACGGCGAATCTACTCAATAAAGGCACGGTAAAAATTGAGCCCTCACTCGCGTCATTTTTTGACAATATGAGTCTAGAAAAGAGGCAAACCAAAGAATTGGAGCGGTTTATTAAAAGTGAGCTGGCCAAGCAATCGAAGCAGCCACTTATTTTGGTAACACATCATGTCAATATTGAGGCCTACACCGGGAAAGTGCTTGGGGTAGGCGACATGATTTTAGTGAAGATAAATAAAGACGGCGAACACCTTTCCCACACAATTTATCCAAGCCCCAAAGCTTAAGATTAGTTTTATAAAGGATTTGCTGAGATGAATATTCTGCGGGTAAGTAAATCCATTGTTTGTTTAGCACTAGCCATTTTTGCTCTGTTAGTTTGCTTGAATAATTTGCTGGATTACGAATCTAATTACGCTTTTGTTCAGCATACTCTTTCTATGGATACGGTTTTTCCAGACAATACTTTGAAGTACCGCGCCATTCTTGACCCCTTTGTTTGGAGTCTTGCTTATGGGCTAATCATATTTGCCGAATTTTTAACTGGCCTTCTCTTGCTCATAGGCTCAATTAGCCTACTCAAAAATATTCACTCCCCTTTGAAATTTAATAAAGCTAAGAATTGGATTTATCTTGGCTGTTTAACTGGTTTTTTATTGTGGTTTTTTGGCTTTATTGTTGTTGGTGGTGAATGGTTTTGTATGTGGCAATCTGAGAAGTGGAATGGTATAGAGGCAGCCTTTCGTTTCGTTGTACTGATTATGTTTACATTTCTATTTACCGCAATGTCTGAATCTGTAGACAATAATAAATAGAGTTGAGTACCTTGGCCCTAGGTTACCAAGAAACAACAAAACCACCCATGGGTGGTTTTGTTATGGTCTGGCCGATAAAGCGCCTCAAGACTTAGGGTTGCTTAATAAGATGCGTGGCGAAAATATTTACTCGTGAGATATGCCTTGCGATACTCGCGATAAGCCTCTAGAAAGATCTCAAGTGTTCTTAATATTGATTTCATTATTTTCCCAGCCATGTGATTTACTATTCACTTATTCTCGTAAATGAATATGTCATCCTGAAGAAGCTTTTATGACAATAGGGTAAGAAGTAAATACTTCAGTTGAGGCCTTGCTAGAGTTATATCAACCCCTGAGCCTCTCGCTGATTTGTTTTTAGGCTTGGCTTGGGTAGATGGCCATTAGCCTCGAATGCCCCTATCAATCACCGTCCTTTTAAGGACCGAATCGATTAGATATCTTTATGTCAATCAATATTGTTTTAAACGACAATAGATGCTCATATAAAAGATTGGAGACAGTATGTATAAACTAATTGCTTTTGATGCTTATGGCACATTGTTTGATGTGTATTCCATGGGTCAATTAGCAGAAGAAATATTTCCAGGGCATGGTCAAGCATTTGCTCTCATGTGGCGTGATCGGCAAATTGAATACACCCGCTTGGTGACGATGAGCGATCCAACCCCAAGCGGAAGCAAATACTACCTTCCATTTTGGGAGCTAACTATTCTCTCATTGCGCTATGTTTGTAAACGCATGGGATTAAATCTCACTCCTCAATATGAAAAGCAGCTGATGGATCAATACTCCAAGCTCACCGGTTTTGAAGACAGCCTCAGTGTTCTTAAAACCATTAAAGAAAAAGGCCTCTCTACAGCGATACTGTCTAACGGTAGCAAAGAGATGCTTTCTACCGTAGTCGATAGCAATGGCTTAAAACCTTATCTAGATAAGGTCGTAACTGTTGAGGATGTGCGTTTATTTAAAACTGCCCCACAGGCCTATGAACTCTTGCTAAAAGCATTTCCTGTTACAAAAGCGGAGATCCTCTTTATATCAAGCAATGCTTGGGATGCTTTGGCAGCAAAGTGGTATGGCTTTGATGTGTTTTGGGTTAATCGCCTTGGGCACCCATTTGAAGAGATTGGTGAAAAACCAAACTACGAGGGCGCTTCATTAACCCATGTTTTAGATGTTATTTAATTTAGCCACCACTTTCAATTTTTGAATGAAGCGGCTTGTTCCCCTCATTCTGGTTTTGCTCGTATCTTTGAGTCATGCCCAAGAAAGACCAAACCCTTTTAATGTTCAGGTTAGCGTAATCCCAGTCAATGGTCGTTTTCAAATCAATGCTAGTTATGTTGTTCCCATCAATATTTGTAGCGCCTATACCTTTATTACAGACTATGAGAGCTCAAAAAATATCCCTGGAATAATCGAGGCAACCGTGATTTCAAGGGTTGGCAACAAAGTTCATGTGAGAAGAGTCATTCAGGAAGAGGTTCTTTTTTTCCCCATCACTATGAAATCTCTTATCGAATATACCGAGACACCTAATGAACTAGTTAGCTTTGAGCAAATTAATGGAGATGCAAAGTTATATAAGGGCACTTGGAGATTAATACCAAATGGCGATCAAACAACTTTTAAGTACGATGGATTGATTGAGCTAGATTTAGCTATACCTTCTATGATCGTTGAGTACTTTATGAAAAATAATCTTCGCGGACGTTTGGGTGCGATGGCGCTCAAAGCATCCCAACAAGCAGTTTTAGAAATGCGGGCTTGCAAAGAACGACCTTGACATATGCAATCTGATTTTTTGTATCAATTCTCAAGGTGAGTAAAGTCATGATCCTCTATAGCGCGCCCTCATCTTATTATTCAATGATTAGTCGTTTGGCGCTAAATACAGCGCAGGTATCATTTGAAAATCATTACATGGATATTCATGTGCGCAAAGACCAGCTTGCTCCTTGGTACATAGCGCTTAACCCCCACATGACGGTCCCCACTTTAGTAGATGGCAAAATAATCTTGATTGATAGTCAAGATATTTTGCATCTTGCAGCATCCTTGGCAGGCAACCAGTGGCTTGATGTCGATGTCAATTTAGCCTCTCCAATTGAGTCCATAGTGAAAGCACACTATGCAATTCCGATTGAGCGCTTGACCTTTTGTAAGGCGATGATGCATTTGCCAATCTTGAAGTATATTTTTCCACATGCATTGGGTTCTATCATGAAGGGGCTTGAGGCTCGGCTTGCAAGCGCAAAGGATTCTGCTGCGTTGCAAGCAAAGATTGATTTGAACCAATCGCGCATTACTTACTTTACTCAAGGCGCTAGCTTGCAAGCGAAGATGGCAGTAGAGCGTAAGCGAGTAAGCGCCTACTTAAATCAATTACCAACCCCAAATCATTTTTTATTTGGCGATAAGCCTAGCTCGGCTGATATTGTTACAGCGGTTTTACTTGGGCGCCTAAAAATGATTGGTGAGTATGCTTTGGTGACCAATAATGCTCGAGGGGCTGTTTTAGATCAGTGGTTTAGCCGCATGCAACAGGAGACAGCTTTTCAGCAATCTGATATTTGGCTGCGCTTTCAATGGTGGCGGATTTTGCTTAAAAGATAAAAAAGACGAGATAAGACAAGCGGAACTTTTTGTGTAGAATTAATTGATGACAAATCTAAAACAACTCCCTACAGACCTGCCCATTCCTCAAGACGATGGTTCAACCAATCATCTGAAGGGATTGCTATTGCCGAATATTTCTTTAAATGCCACTAATGGTAAGACTATTCATTTTGGTGAAATTAAAAGTAAATTAGTTATTTATTGTTATCCAATGACAGGTCAGCCCAATGTTGCTCTGCCCGATGGCTGGGATCAAATTCCTGGGGCAAGAGGTTGTACGCCACAAAGCTGTTCATTTAGAGATCACTATCAAGAGCTCCAAGCATTGGGTGCTGAGGTTATTGGCTTAAGTGTTCAAACTACGGAGTATCAAAAAGAAATGACCGATAGACTTCATCTGCCATTTCCAGTCGTTAGTGATGAGCGCTATCAATTTCAAAAGACATTAAATATGCCAACCTTTGAAGCGGCTGGGATGATTTTATTAAAGCGAGTTACATTAATTGCTAATCATGGTGTGATTGAGGCTGTTCACTATCCCATTTTCCCAAGCGATAGTGACCCAGCTTGGGTAATTGATTATTTGAAGAGTCATTAGAGTTCAGTATTCTTTAAGCAAGAATTCAATAACCAGTATATAAAAGACAAGTTATCAAACCAAAGGTTTATAAATGAAAAAAATACTTCTAGCCGCTCTATTATTTCTTTTAACGGTTGGCTTATCTCAAGCAGCAGATACTGGACCTGCCAAGCAAGATCCAGCATGGCTGACTGAGGCAAGGGCAAGTATTAAGGCCGAAAAATATAATCAGGCAATACAGCAATTACAGACTGCCAATGAAACAAGTTCTGCCGATTGGAATAATTTGCTGGGCTACAGTCTTCGTAAGAAACAACCGCCCGATTTAGCTGGAGCAGAAAAATATTATCAAGCCGCATTAAAAATAGATCCTTCTCATCGTGGAGCGCTTGAGTATTACGGCATGCTAAAGTTAATTAATAATGACCTGCCAGGCGCTGAGGCATTATTGGCTCGATTAGATAAGGCCTGTACTTTTGGTTGTGAGGAATACTCTGATTTAAAAGAGGCAATAAAAAAATATAAGGCTAAAAAGTAGCGTCAGCCATTCTAGGCTCAGGTCGATGCCACCCTAGGCCCTCAAGAAACACCAAAACCACCTTCGGGTGGTCTTTTCTTTATTTGCGTCTAGAATGGCCAATGTTGTATTTCATACTAAGGCTCTTTAGCTCACTTCCCTTAGCGGTTCTTCAGATCATTGGCGCTGGCATAGGGCTTTTAATTTATTTGGGCTCTCCCCGGTATCGTGCTCGCTTAAATAAAAATCATCAAAGTGCTGCTAATTATTCTGGATTTAAATTAACCCGCTGGAGGGTCGCAGCGGAATCGGGAATGATATTTGCCGATACTTTATGGATTTGGCGATATCCTAAAGCCTCTATCAATAAAGCAAGTATAGAAAATTTAGATCAAATTATTGAGCTATCCAAAAATGGCAAGGGCTTGATTATTCTTGCTTCACATTTGGGGGGTTTTGAAATAGTGCCCCGTATTTTTGCCGAGCACATGAGGGCAACAGTCATGTACAGGCCGGCTCGAAAACAGTTGGTAAATGACCTGATGCTTAAATCTCGAAAACATCCGCAAATGGATTTTGTTGAGGCAAATATTGGGGGCGTCCGCAAGATTAAGCGAGCCCTTGTAAGAGGAGAGGTCGTTGGCATTTTGGCAGATCAAGTCCCGAGTGTAGGCGATGGGGTTTGGGCAAAATTTTTTAATCAATATGCTTATACGACTTCATTTCCAATCAAATTATCGCGTCAAGCTAATGTGGCAATCCTTTTTGTTGGAGCGGAACGTTTGGGGCTTGGTAAGGGTTGGGTGATTAAGAGTCAGTTAATGTTGCGGCCATTCTCAGAGTCTCTGATTGAGGCCTGCACAGAAATGAATGAACATTTTGAGGAAATGATTATTTCTAAGCCAAACCAATATTTATGGTCCTACAACCGCTACAAAAGACCGGCCGGTGCTGAAGTAGCACCTGTAGAGTGAGCCTATTTAGCTTGCGCTAGTAAAAATTCCAAAACTACCTTCGGGTGTTTATTCATTTGTGAGTTTGCTATTTTTAGGTTAATGTAAGTCTAAATAGGTTCATAAGGCTTCTAGACTCAGGACAGCGATAGAAAATGAGGCTTGTGACTCTATGGGAAAATAATGGGTATACATTCATTAATGGTGATATATGAAAAGACTATTGAAAGCGGTATCTGGGATTATTTTGACGATGTTTTTGTGGGGCTGTTTAGCCAGTACCACCTCACCAATCGGAGTTAATTGCGATTACAGCACGGGCAAGCCTATATGGGACTTGCCTCTGGTTTGTCAGGGTAAGTAATGCAAGTATCTGTGGCTTGATTCTGTCCGGACCACCATTAAAAAATATACTAATAAGACTACTTGGAACGAGGTCTTTGTTCTACTTGATGAGTGTTTTGTAAGAATCAGGCAAGATCTGTTAAGTTGTAATAAAACTAATGGGAGACGAGCGATGATTAAAGGGATTTCTTTAACAATGGGTGCTTTTGCAGTTGTGTCTTTGGTAGCCTGTCAATCAATGGAGCATGGAACGGGACAAAAAGCATCTGCTACCCTAGATTCACGCTCAGGATCAAATGCAAAAGGTACGGTGAATTTTGTATGGCAAGGGCATGATGTTTTAGTAACCGGAAACTTTTCTGGTTTGAAGCCGAATGCTGAACAAGGATTTCATGTTCATGAAAAAGGAGATTGTTCAGCTCCTGACGCAACAAGTGCAGGCGGACACTTTAATCCGGATACAAAATCACATGGTATGCCAGGAAGTGGTTCAAATCATGCGGGAGATATGCCAAACATTAAATCAGATGCTAATGGCAATGCAATGTATTCAGCAAAGTTAAGTGGGTTTGCTGTTAACGCTGGGCCTACTGGAATATTGGGAAAATCAGTTGTTGTTCACCGTGACCCAGATGACTACAAGTCACAACCAGCCGGTAATTCAGGTCCAAGAATTGCGTGCGGCCTTATTAAGTAAGGTTCAACGTAGTCAGCCCAAGCCGATTCAGCCTCAGGGCCATCATGAAACACCAAAACCACCTTCGGGTGGTTTTTCATTTGCTACCTTCAAAAGGCAGTGTTAGCTTGCTCACCGAATGTCATCACAATAGGATAAGATCAAATTGAAATATCAATCCTTATTGGGAGACTGAAATGAAAAAGATAATGTATCTAATGTTGGGTATGTGTATCTCAATGACCGTTTTTTCGCAAACACCCACAGTAAATATGTCCGAGGGTGAAAAATTAGAGCGGCAACATTGGGTAGACGATGCCGATAAAAATTTTGCAAATTGGATGTCTATAACCTCCCCTCAAATACAAGTGGTAGATACGCAGGGCGTAATTGATTACACACAATATTTAAGCCAAGTAAAAAATCTTAATCTTGGCAAATATGTTTTAAAAGATTTTAAAACTACTCAGGTTGGCGATACCTTAATTATTACTTTTTGGGCTGCTGCCAAAGAGCAAATTAACGACAAGAGCCTGTCTACCAATTTCAAGCCGCGCTTAAGCATCTGGCAAAAAACGAAGGATGGCTGGAAAAAAATTGCGTTCGCAAATTTAAATACTGTCAAATAAGGTATCTTTCTAGGGCCTTCTTGGGCCTTTTAGTTAGGCCGCGACTGATACTATCTTGATTATCAATAGCAAACTAGGAAGCAAATGAAAAATTTCAATGTAATCATGGCGGCCATTTTGTTGACGCCTTTAGTCGGTACGGCTCAAACAGCAACCCCTTCTGATGCAAGCAAGGTAAATCAAGCGCCTCGTTCATTTGTGGTGATTGATAAAAACAAGGATGGCCATATTTCTAGAGAAGAAGCAAAGCAAGCCGGCATCTCTACTTTAAATTTTGATGCCGCTGATAAAGATAAGGATGGAAGATTAAATCTCAGCGAATGGACCTTGATCAAGTTTTAGATCGAACGGTATTCATCACCCGCCTTCCATCATTGCCTCAAGAGCGGTTAATCTATAAAGTCTAAATTTATTGCGATTACCCTCTTGATGATTCTAGTTGCTTGCAGTGCAATATCTACAGAAACCTTTTATGAGGGAACTCGTTCACAAGATAAGGCAAAAGGCATCGTTAAGGAGTCAGGCCCCACCGCTCTGCCAAATTTTCAGCAATATCAGCAGGGCTTAAGGGTCCCAGCCCCCTAACTGGCGCAGCAGGCCATTTTTATCCTATATTGTCTATCTAATACACTTTTTGTTAATGTTGCTTAGAATCGCCAAAGGGGGTAAATTAGCTTCACCCTTGTTTTGGGCTTGAAGCAGCTTTTCTAATTAAGTGCTGACATTAAACGCGGCAATTAGTGTTTAATTATTAAAAAATACAGGAGAACACATGAAGGCCTCAAAAATAGTGATAGCTGTAATTGTTATCGCGATCGCTGGATATATTGCAAGCAAGTATTTCGGTGCTCGTGCGAGCGCAGTAGATAAGAAAGCGCAGTGGTACATTAAATTAGATAAAAACGGTGATGGTAGTTTGAGTATTGAGGAATTAAAAATAATGGATGCTAACGGAGACGGGGTGCTGACCGTTGAAGAGGCAAACATGTACCAAATCCCGGCAGAAGTTTTAAAGGAGTGGGACCAGAACGGGGATGGTTCTATCTCATTAATAGAGCTTAATGCTTGTGGTTGTTAATAAAAGCCACCTTCGGGTGGTTTTTATTTGAGCCGTTTTGTCCAAGGCCAATGAATGGACTCTTGTATGATAAGTTCAATCACTTGGGGAAATTATGGGCAATCAAACTGTTCAAAACAGCATTGCAACTGAAGCTGAGGAACTAGAGCGCCTTTCAATCAAGCTCATTCAAGATAAAAATTGGAGTGCTCTCGAAGCAATGCTGGATCCTGCTTGTCAATTCGTTGGCATGAACGGAGCCTGTGACCGCGCAAGTGCGATGTCACTAATGAAAGAAATGAATCTAGGTCCAGTCAAATTAAAAGACTTTAAGGTAACGCAGGCTGGCGATAATCTCATAGTCAGCTTTTGGCTTGCTGCTCTTGAGTTTCGTGATGGCAAAGAACTCTCCCCTAATTATTCTCCGCGTTTAAGTATTTGGAAAAAAGTCAGCAATCAGTGGCTATGTATTGCATATGCTGATCTCATTGCCAAATAAGTCATCAGTAAAATAGCGCATGTCTAATATTGAAGAGCTACATCGTGCTACCTGTGATGCTGGGCGCGATACCTATATAGATCCAGTATCGGGATATCAAGTGCTAACAAGCAAAGCCTTGCTTAAGCAGGGCGCTTGTTGTGGAAATTCATGTAGGCACTGCCCTTATGGACACATTAATGTCAGTGATCCTGAGCGAGTGAAGCAAAAACTGTTAGCACCTGTACTCATGAATTGGGCTGATAAAGCAAAGACGATCGACATATTGTTTTGGTCAGGCGGCAAAGATAGTTTCTTGGCGTTAGCAAGCTTGTTACAAGAAAAAAGAGAAGTTGTTTTGTTAACCAGTTTTGGGGCCTTAACAAGTCGAGTATCGATCCAAAACATTCATATTAAAAATATCGCTAAGCAATCCGAGTTTCTGAAGCTACCGCTTTGCTTGGT
Organism: Polynucleobacter sp. AP-Melu-500A-A1; assembly: GCF_018882125.1. Taxonomy (GTDB): domain Bacteria; phylum Pseudomonadota; class Gammaproteobacteria; order Burkholderiales; family Burkholderiaceae; genus Polynucleobacter. Next base: position 200,170 of record NZ_JACVOZ010000001.1, on the reverse strand, counting down.
TCCTTTATTTCCGAATACTGATTACAAGGCCAGTATTCAAGATGCTCTGGCTTTAATCAGTGCTCAAACCGGTGCCACAATTGAGCGCTTGGTATTTGGCGATTTGCATCTTCAGAGCATTCGTCAATGGCGCATAGATACATGGCCTGAATACGAAATCTATACTCCCCTTTTTAATGTTTCCTACGAAATACTCTTGGATAGATTGTGGCAATTGCAAAAAGAAATGCATTTGTCCATTACGCTTTCAACAGATTTGATCTTACCTAAGAAAACTTTGGAAGTGGGCACTGCGTATACAGAATTATTAGTAGAGCAACTAAAGAGTAATAACATAGATGCCATGCTTGAAAACGGGGAAGCACATACCTTGGTATTTCCAATAACTTGGAAGATGGCTTATTAAATAGCAGGCGCTAATTTTGGGTTAATCAAACTCCAAATTAGAACTGATAGCCAAGACCAAAAAGTACAGTTGAAGTGTTTGCAGTAACTGTTGAGCTCAGGGTGGCTGGAACGCTTATATTGCTCGGTGTTTTTAGGGTGCCGTTCAATGTGCGATTTAGGCTTCCGTAATTTACATAGTTGTATTCAGCAAAGCCATATAGGCCTGTGCTAATAATTTGCTTATAGCCAAATCCCCAGCTTGTACCGCCCATATAAAAATCAGTATTAACGCCATTGGCGCTTGAGCCTGTATAGCCTACTTTTGCATATAAAAGTTTGGTTTGATCCAGCGCCAAACCTGGAGCTAGAAATATATTCAAAGAATTATTAATATGAACAGAGGCGGAGTTTTGATAAGTCCCGTAACTTCCGCTATAGCTGGCTGAAGCGCTGGCATCAGAGGTTGGAAACGGGGTGTATTCGATTCCTAGGCCCAGTAATAAGGGTGTCCCTGATAGAAAGTTATAGCCAGCAGCGAAGGTGCCCGTAAAGCTGCTTGCGTTAGAAACCGAAATATTCGGAGATAGGTTTTGACCAGCTGCACTTAAGCTTGTATTTGAAAATGAGGGTGATGCGGTTTGATAGCCAACCCCAAATTGGGCATAAGGACCAGCAAACTTGGAGTTCTGGGAGTTCTGCGCTAGTGCCACTGAAGAAAAGCAGCTGACTAAAAGAAAAACATGAGTCCGAATTTGCATTTGGGTTCTCCCTTGGGGTTATTCATTGTGCTGTTAACTTTCAATATACATCATTCACTTTTTTAGAAAACTGGATGAAGAGGATATTTTTATTTGGGCGTAATATATCCAAAATAATAAACATAAAAAGGCAAATAATGAAAAAACAAATCTTATTATTGAGCATGCTATTTGCAGGCATATCCTTGGTTTTTGCGGCGCCTCAGGAGCCAGTATTTACAGTAGTAGAAAAAGAGCAAACACCCTATTTGGCCACATTAAAAGAATTGGTGTCGATTGAATCCGGAAGTAGGGACCGCGAAGGATTGGATAAGATCTCTGCGCTCATTTTCAATAGGTTGAAGGCTTTGGGTGGCCAGGTCGAGTTCATCGAGCCAGGGGCTGATATGTATCGGATGCACGATACCCCAGACAAACCAGGACGCATGGTTAAAGCAGAATTTAAAGGAGCTGGTACTAAAAAGATCTTATTGATTGCCCACATGGATACCGTGTATTTAAAAGGCATGTTACTTAAGCAGCCTTTTAGGATTGATGGGGATCGTGCCTATGGCCTAGGCATATCGGATGATAAGCAAGGCATCGCTTTAATATTGCATACCTTAGATGTTTTAAAGAAGACCAAATTTAATGAGTATGGAAAGATCACTGTTTTAATTAACGGGGATGAAGAGATTAGCTCTCCTGCGGCTAGAGCATTGCTTTCAAAGTTGGGCGCTGAGAATGATGTTACGTTCTCCTGCGAGGCCTCACAGGCTAAATCCGATCGTATTGCCTTGACCACTGCTGGTATTGCTGCAGTGAATTTAAATATTACGGGTAAAGCATCTCATGCTGGTGCTGCGCCTGAATTGGGTCGCAACGCTTTAGATGAGTTGTCATTTCAGATTCAGCAAATGCGCGACTTATCAGATCCTAAAGAAGGGATCAAAATGAATTGGACTTTGGCTACTGCTGGAACCAATCGTAATGTGATCCCTTCAGTTGCATTTGCGACAGCCGATGTGCGTGTGATGAAAAAAGACGATTTTGATGTGGTGGAGAAAAAAGTTTTAGAGCGCACGAAGACTCAGCAGATTCCGGATACTAAAGTTGCAGTAAGTTTTGAGCGCCGCCGTCCGCCATTGCTTACGAGTCCACAGTCTTTGCAAATGGCTGAGTATGCAAAAAAAGTATACGCAGAGTTAGGCAAGGATTTAGTCTTGGGGACGGTAGCTGCTGGCGGGGGAACAGATGCCGCATTTGCAGCATTCAATACTCAAAATGCAGTTATTGAGAGCATGGGAGTGCAAGGCTTTGGAGCACATTCAAATGATGATGAGTATATTTTGATTAACTCTATCACTCCCAGAATGTATTTGCTTTCTCGCATGATCATGGATGTTTCTCGAAATAAGGTGGGAGCCCAGAATTAAATTGAGAAGTCCTAATAGCCCATTCTTTGGGCTTTTTTTATGTCCAGTAAAGCTCTTTTGGATTGACTATCAATATTTTATCGAGCAGTCGCTCATCAGTAATTAAGTTTTTGAGATTGTTAATTTGCTGTGAATAGTTTTGAACAGATTCAAAACGGGTATGTGGCCAATCACTTCCCCACAATAATTTTTGATCGCCAATGCTATTGCGCCAATAATCCAAGACTTTGGAATGCTTTAGCTGAGACGTTCTGTATTGGGCGCTGAGCTTGACCCAAAGTTTATTGGCATGCTTTTGAACCCCACTATCTTCACGGATAAAATCCATCTCCGTTTTAGGTCTGCCAAAGTGATCCACCACAATCTTGGTATCTGTTGGCACTTCTAATAGTATGCTATTTAGAAAGCGATCATCATGATGTATCTCAAGGTGCATTTCACATTCATTTAATAGCTCAATGAGCTTCCAGTTTTTACGAATAAAGCTTGATGGGTTCGGCTCGCCATAAAGGTTAAGGCGAACACCAACAATTCCCTGCTCTTGAAGTTCAAGAACTTGCCCTCTTGGCGTGTTTGCTTCGAGTACAGCGATTCCCCTGAGCTCTTTTGGGCTTTGTTGCAGAGCGCCTAGTAAGAATGAATTATCAAACCCTAGGAAGCTAGGCTGTACCAGTACGCCACCTTGAATCCCCTCTTTATCCGCTAGGATTTTCCATTGATCGATCAAAGCATCGTATTGAACGGGGTAACGACTTTTGGACTGATCGACAGCGTGGGCTAAAAAAACATGGAAATGGGAATCAATTTTCATTTTGAGTATGCTACTTTATATTCCATATAAAAATCAGATCCTAGGGGACACAATGAAGATATTTATAAAAGTACTATGGTTACTTCTATTGACCGCTGCAGGCCAGGCGTATTCACAAGAATGGCCAAATCGACCCATTAACTTAATCGTAAGTTATCCGCCGGGCGGAACTGCAGATCTCATGGCGAGAACGATTGCAGGACCTCTAGGAAAGGCTTTGGGTACCTCGGTCGTGGTCGAGAATAAGCCAGGGGCAAGTGGTCAAATTGCAGCCGCGTATGTGGCAAAGGCAAGTGCAGACGGATACACCTTGATGCTTGATGCCTCCTCGTATTCAGTGAATCCTTCCTTATTTCCAAAATTACCTTATGACCCCAATCGTGATTTCAAAACACTTGGGATTTTGGCCCAATACCCCAATGTACTTTTAGTAAATCCCAACTTTCCTGCAAAGTCAGTTAAAGAGATGGTGGTCCTAGCAAAAGCAAAGCCTAATGGGATAGCGTATGCATCCTCAGGCAATGGCTCGGCTCAACATTTGGCTGGCGCATTGTTCGAGGTAAAGGCTGGGGTTGAAATGCAACATGTGCCCTATAAAGGGGGTGGTCCAGCGTTAAATGATGTGGTTGGCGGACAGGTTCCTGTATTTTTTGGCAGCGTAGCATCAACCAAACAATATGTAGATACTGGTAAATTAAATGCCTTGGCAGTAACTGGAAAAAAACGGGCTTCGTCTATGCCTAACGTGCCAACCATGGCAGAAGCAGGCATAGCGGGTTATGAGGTTTATGAATGGAATGGCATTTTTGCTCCGGCTGCAACCCCTGCAGTGATACTAGTAAAAATTTCAGATGCGATCGTAAAAGTGATGCAGTCAACTGAAGTGAAGGAAAAAGTAAGCACCTTAGGAGGTGAAATATTTCAAGGGAATGCTGATAGTGCAGATAAGTTTATTAAAGCGCAGATGGTGGAGTGGTCAAAGTTAGTCAAGAGTGGAAAAATTACGATTGATTAATCTTCGCAAAAAAGGTTATGTACAAATATGAAAATTCAAAATTTATTCCAACAAGCCGCCCTTGTTTTTCTAGTAAGTCTGCTTTTAACAAGTGCCGCATTTGCAGCCGATATTCATGTGATTACCTCGGGCGCGTTTGCTGAGGCATTAAAGACTTTAGTGCCAGAGTACGAGAAGCAATCACCCAATAAGGTTCTCATTTCTTATGGTTCGTCTATGGGCGCAGCACATGATTCCATTCCTACTAGGCTAGGACGAGGTGAAAAATTTGATGTGCTAATCCTGGCAGGGCCAGCTTTGGACGATTTTATTAAAAGTGGAGAAATACAGCCAGGAACCCGTGTTGATCTAGTGGCCTCAGTGATGGGTGCGGTGGTGAGGGCGGGGGCTCCTAGGCCCGATATCAGCACGATGGCAGCTTTAAAGCAAGCATTACTCAATGCCAGGTCAGTCGCCCATTCTGCCAGTGCGAGTGGAGTGTATTTGTCTACTGAGCTATTTCCGAAGATGGGAATTAGTGAATCGATGGATAAAACTGCCAAAAAGATTCATAGTGAACGTGTTGCATCAGTTGTTGCCAGAGGCGAAGCAGAATTAGGCTTTCAGCAAGTGAGTGAATTGCTCCCAATTCCTGGTGTGGACTTTATTGGTGAGTTGCCACCAGAAGCACAAAAGACAGTGTTGTTTTCGGCTGGCATTACTAAGAATGTTAGCAACCTTGGCGCATCACGCGATTTGATTGCCTTCTTGGCATCCCCTAAGGCGGCGCCTACCATTCAAAAGGCTGGCCTTAAGCCAGTATTACCAACTTTGCCTTGGTAAGCTTTGTTAAGGACTTATTCAGATGATTGATCATTTGGACCACTTGGTTTTAACAACGGCAAGAGAGTCAGAGTGCATCGACTTTTATACGCGTGTATTGGGCATGCATCTGGAATCCTTTATTGGCGGGACACCACCAGTAGAGAGAAAAGCGTTTAAGTTTGGCAATCAAAAAATCAATTTGCATATCAAGGGTAAAGAATTCGAACCAAAGGCAGATATTCCAACTCCGGGCTCGTTAGACCTTTGTTTTATTGCTGATCGACCCTTAGTAGGGGTGATTGCCCATTTAGAAAAAGAAAAATGGCGTATCCTGGAAGGCCCCGTAATGCGTACTGGAGCTGTAGCAAAAATTATGTCAGTGTACGTACGTGATCCTGATCAAAATTTGATCGAAATTAGCGAGTTAATTTCATAATTTCTTAGTTTTTCTTGGCTATTTTTAGTGCAATACTAAAAATGCCAGGATATAATTTATTCAAGCAGGAGAGTGAGGGGTATCCCTCCACCGAAGGCGCAAACTCCCATGAACGCTCAGGTATCCACCAGGAAGGTACTGCTTATCCTAAATAGCCGTCTGGAGAGTCACCATCTTTATGGTGCACCGAAGGAGCAAGCACTAAGCTAGGCTTAGTGTGAATCTCTCAGGTATCAGGGACAGGGGGAGCGGCAACCATCTACATGAATTTCATGTGCCTGATGGGCTGCTATTGGGAGAATCTTGAATGCAAATCCTTTGTAGGTAACTCAGTAATAACTTTTGCTTTTTGCAAAGCCATTTTTATTTTCTTAATTTGCTCCATTGCCTTCTAGCATTGGAGTTTTACTGATTAAAGGTATCTGTATGACAAACAAACTTGTTGAAGAAGCGCCATATCATCCGGGCTATGAAGATGCTAGCTTTAAAGGCCAGGCCTCCCCAATTACTACAGAGTTAGATAGCTTTCGAAAAAGCAATTCTCGCTATTTAAATTTTGCAGACGTTATTGTAGAGTTCTGTGCATCAAGTCAGAATAAGCTTCATCTGGCTAAGTGATCTTCTTGATGAATAAGCCACCTATTGGGGTTCATTTCAATGGGCGGCTTATATTTATCCGCTAAAGATCTAAGTTATCCAATGCCAAACCATCGAGATGGGTAGTATCTGCCCAACGCTCGACCTTCCAGGCATTGCCATCGTGGCTAATCCAGTTAAGTGAGGCGTTAGGCACAGACACTGCCTTTGGGGCATCCAAGGCTTGATTACTAGCTAGTCTGTACATCATGTCTAGAGCGCCCCCATGGCTTACTAGCAGGACAGTTTTACCACCATGCTCTTGGCGGATTTGTTCTAGTGCCACGTGAATGCGCTCTGCAAATTTGGTAATACTTTCGCCGCCGCGTAGATCTTGATGAATATCTCTATTAATATGTCTTTCCCAGAGCTCTGGCTCGAGTACTGGTACCTCATCCGTTCTCATTCCCTGCAACACGCCAAGATGACGCTCTCTTAAAGACGCATTCACAATCGCTTTAGTATTAAATAGTTTTTCGATAGCAGCTGCAGTCTTAGCTGCGCGTTGGAGATCGCTGGTGTAAAGCACATCAAATTGGAGATCAATTGCTTTAATCGCTCTTGCCATTTGCGCTGCTTGCGCTTCACCATGTTGATTTAAATCAATGTCGGTATGGCCTTGCAGGCGCCCCTCAACATTCCAATTGGTTTCACCATGACGGACTAAGCAAAAGCGAGTTGATTTCATGCCGTCATCATAAAGCTTAAATTATTTTTTCAGCATCCAAGCACGTGGATTGTGCTCAAAACCAATATGTTGATAGTAGTCCTTGGCCTTAGGGGCAGCCAGTAGCACAATCATGCAATTTGAACCAAGACGCATTTTCGTCTCTTCTATCAATTGTTTACCGATCCCCTGGCGTTGGTATTCTTCGTCTACTGCTAAGTCAGCGAGATAGGCAACATAAGCAAAATCAGTGAGTGAGCGTGAGATGCCCACTAGTTTTTCTCCATCCCATGCACTTACTGAGAGGTTGGCATGCTTTAGCATCGCTTCGAATGTTTCAGGGCTATCGATGGGTCTACGCTCACCCAGGGTAGAGCGAACATAAAGATTAATGGCCTGCTCCACTGAAATGTTTGCATCATCTTTATAGGTAATCATGTGGATTGCTCTGCCGCATAAGTCAGTGCATCGCCAATGCTAATCACCCCAGCATCGAGTATCTCAGCGCGAAGGCCGCCACGACCTTCAAAGGCATCCATAAAATTGGATTTGTTAGCAAGCTTGGTGGGTCTTTGACAGGGAATGCAAAGTTCAGTTCCTTTAAAGGCAATGCCACCCAAAAAGAAGATTTTTCCCACCAATTGATTAAGCTCGGGAGGGGTAATATTACTCAACACAATATTGCGCCGAGTTTCAGAATCAGAAAAGCCAGGCTTTTCGGCCGCCTCTAACCATTCATTTGCAATTGCAATGCCAGTTTGTGTGATTAAGCTAATGTGACGAATTTTGGGAGGCAGGTTTTGTGAAAAAGCGCCTATTCCTATTGCATACCGATCACCCTCAATACCTTCGCCTGGAATTAATTTGGCTTGTACTAATGCCTGCATAGGAGCACCGGCAGTAGGCGCTATATAGATGGCAGAGATTTGAGGGCTTGTTGTCATGACGGATCATCACATATTACATCGCATACTACGGGGTTTGTTAATACAATCCATTGAATAAGACTAAAAGGGTAATAGTGAATAAAGAGACTAAGGGAATGCTGATCGGTTTTGTTGGCATTCTGATTTTTAGTCTGACATTGCCAGTAACCAAGATTGCTATTCTTAGTTTTAATCCTTATTTCATTGCATTTGGAAGGGCAACCCTTGCAGGAGCAGTTGCTTTGGCATACCTTGCCTTCAAGCATGAGCCAATGTTGGCTAAGGAAGATTTCGGTAAATTTGTAGTGATTGCACTGGGGGTGGTATTTGGATTTCCCATTCTGACTACTGTTGCCATGACGCAGGGATCATCTTCCCATGGCGCAGTCATTCTAGGCATGATGCCCTTAGCGACAACAGTAATAGGCGTGATCCGCTTTGGCGAGCGCCCTTCGCTAGGATTTTGGCTAGTTTCCCTATTGGGGGCGGCGCTAGTAGTAATTTATGCACTCTTAAAGAGTTCGGGTAGCTTTACTCTCGTGGATGGTTTATTGGTTTTGGGGGGTATCTGTGCCTGTGTTGGGTATGTCGAGGGCGGAGAGCTTTCTAGAAAGATGAATCCTCGCGCAGTAATATCTTGGGCCTTAGTGATTTCATTGCCTATAAACATAGTCTTAAGCTATTTCACTTTTGAGTCTACCTATGTTGATGCTGGCACCTTTCCTTGGATTATTTTTATCTACCTCAGTTTGTTTCCCATGTTCTTAGGATTCTTTTTTTGGTACGAAGGTTTAGCGATTGGCGGTATCGCGAGAGTTAGTCAGGTGCAATTGATGCAGCCTTTTTGTACCTTAGTAGCTGCCAGTATTCTGTTGGGCGATTCACTTACATGGATGAATATAGTATTTGCAATCTTGGTAGTCTCCACCGTTATTCTTGGAAAGCAGATGCTGATTAAAAGAGTGTGAGAGAAATGTAGGCGAAAAAAAGCCCCGGTAAAGCGGGGCTTTGCTTTTGCTACCCAAACTTTAGGCCGCAGTGATATTCAGCTTATTTAGCGCTCGCTGGATCTTATCTTTTTCCTTTGGCTTGGTGCTCGTGCCTAATAATTTAGTCAGTTGAGCAGCATTCAGAGGGCCTAAACGTGTCTTTCCCGTTTTGGTGAGCATGGAATTACTTTTTCTATTCTTTTGGTTTTGATTAACTGCCATTTGATTTTCCTAGATGAATGGAATGATGAATCAGAGAGACATGCTCAGCAGATCCCCCTATCTAGGGCGCACAATAGTGATCACCATTCAGAATAACAGTTAAAGCAATCAGACGCTATGATTGAAGAACTATGAATTTATCTATCTTTAATAATCAATACGGGTTCGTGGCATTGCTGACCCTTTCTAATATCTTTATGACATTTGCGTGGTATGCACATTTAAAGAATTTGTCCGCTAAGCCCTGGTGGATTGCTGTTTTGGCAAGTTGGGCTATTGCTCTATTTGAATATGCGCTACAAGTCCCAGCCAATCGCATTGGCTACCAGTACTTCAATCTTGGGCAGCTTAAGATTGCCCAAGAGGTGATTACCTTAAGCGTATTTGTACCGTTTGCCGTGTTTTATATGGGCGAGCCTTTTAAAACTGACTATATCTGGGCGGGCCTCTGTCTGCTTGGTGCGGTCTATTTTATGTTCAGATCATGATTAATCTTCCCGACTTCTTTTTTTCCCTCATCATGGGATGCTTAATGTCATTAAGCATTACGCTCGCAACGACTTTTGTGCGTATAGGGGCGGCTGGCAATTTTTTTGTAATCTGGTTTGAGGTTTGGATTGTTGCCTATCCCGTTGCATTCATTTGTATTTTGCTTTACAAGCCAATTGCTATGAAACTCACCGCTAAGATTGTTAAGAAACTTAAATGAAAATCAAGACTTATATATTAGGAGTATTTTTTTCTCTTGGCCTCGTAGGATGTGCTGCTGTATTAACTGATGCATCTGATGCAAATCAGGTGACTTACATTAATAGTAATGGCGAATCTATAGAGCAGCTAACAGGTAACGCGAATGCCTACTGCGCACAGTATGGCAAGACTGCTTCATACAGAAATAGCAATACTCAATTTGTGGTGGTCTTTGATTGCAATATGAAGCCTTAACCGGCTAAGTTAGATTGGTAGATTAATCCAGCATGCTCTCTCAGAGCATGGAACTGAATGGATTCCCAGCGTTGTTGGGCGACATCTAGTTCTGATTTGTGGGTCGCCAAGAATACTGCTGCACCAACTACGTCTTCAGCCATGCGATGAATGTTTTCCTGAGTAAATTTCTTCAAAGCAACAGGATCGTCTGAGCTTACCCAGCGAGCAAGGCTATAGCGCGATGGTAGCAAGCGAACTTCAGCGCCATACTCTGTTTGCAGGCGATGACTGACTACCTCAAATTGCAGCTGTCCAAAGGCTCCTAAAAGCATAGTGCCTCCGGCCATCGGTCGGAATACCTGAATGGCACCTTCTTCCCCTAGTTGCATTAGGCCAGTTCGTAATTGTTTCGAGCGTAATGGATCTGCTGACTCCACCATGCGAAAGATCTCTGGTGCAAAAAATGGGAGCCCAGTAAATTGAAGTTGCTCACCTTCCGTTAAGGTGTCTCCCAAACGTAATAGGCCGTGATTAGGCAATCCAATGATGTCGCCTGGAAATGCCTCATCCAAAATATCACGTCTTTGTGACAAGAAAGACAAAGCGTTATTGGTTCTAATTTCTTTTCCATTGCGACAAATTTTTAATTTCATGCCACGTTGAAAATGGCCAGAACAGATGCGTAAAAATGCGACACGGTCACGGTGAGCTGGATCCATATTGGCTTGAATCTTGAAAACGACTGCTGAAAATTTGTTTTCAGCAGGGCTGACTTCCCGTTGTAGTGCTTTACGTGATCCTGGCGAAGGGGCTAGTTCTACTAGGGTATTCAGAATTTCACGAACGCCGAAGTTATTGATGGCAGAACCAAAAAATACAGGCGATTGGTGACCTGCTAAGAAAGCTTCTTGGTCAAATGCTGGCATAGCATTCTTAATTAAATCTACTTCTGCTAAAGCATTTTCGAGGTCAGTTCCCAAGCGCTTTTTCAAAGCCGGATCCTCGACATCAACAATAGTATGAGAGTCTTCGGTGACACGATCTTCGCCTGCTTTGAACATACGCATTTGTGACTTGGCAATATCAATTACACCGGCAAAAGATTTACCCATGCCCACTGGCCAAGTGAAGGGAACTACTTCAATACCAAGCGCAGTTTCGATTTCATCCATTAACTCCATTGGCGGCTTTACTTCACGATCCATCTTGTTGATGAAGGTGACAATCGGGGTATTGCGGGCACGGCATACTTCAAGCAAGCGTAAGGTTTGTGACTCAACGCCATTAGCAGCATCAATCACCATCAGGGCTGAGTCTACTGCAGTCAACACTCGATAGGTATCTTCTGAAAAATCTTGGTGGCCCGGGGTATCTAGAAGATTAATAATGCAATCGCGATATTCCATTTGCATCACAGAGCTGGCAACTGAAATGCCTCGTTGCTTTTCAATTTCCATCCAGTCAGAAGTGGCATGTCGACTTGCTTTGCGGGCTTTAACGCTACCAGCGATTTGAATAGCGCCGGCATAGAGGAGAAGCTTCTCAGTGAGTGTTGTTTTACCTGCATCTGGGTGAGAGATGATGGCAAAGCTACGACGTCTTAAGACTTCTGCGCCGGGAGTGCTGGGAGTGAGGGTATCGATGGTAATTCTGCGCTTATTAATCTAGGTTTGGTCAGGATTATAAGCGGGTGGGCTTGCTTAGAACTGCTCGCCAGGCTTTAAAAAACGCCATTGCCCAGGCGGTAGTGGTCCCAAAGAGATGCGACCCATCCGAACGCGTTTGAGTCCGATCAGTTTTAGGCCAACCATTTCACACATGCGTCTGATTTGACGCTTGCGTCCTTCGCGTAATACAAAGCGCAGTTGATCCTCATTTTGCCAACTTACTTGTGCAGGTTTTAAAGCTACGCCATCAAGAGAAAGGCCATGTTTAAGGCGATCTAAATCTTCAAATGACAGCATCCCCTCTACCCGTACTAAATATTCTTTTTCTATAGGACTGTTTTCGCCAATCAGCAGCTTCGCTACTCGACCATCTTGCGTGAGAACTAGCATCCCACTAGAGTCAATATCCAAGCGGCCTGCAGGCGCTAAGCCCTTAGTATTAAAACGTGAATTTTTACCTTTATCCAAAGGGCTCGCGAAGTAATTGTCGGGCGTAATTAAGGATGCTGCTGGTTGGTACTCTTGTTCATCGTCATAGTGAGAAATAAATCCTACTGGTTTATTTAAGATGACAGTGATGCGCGAAGCTTGTTGAGCTTTTGCTACAGATTGCAATTCAATTTTTTGATGCCTAAATGCACGTACACCAAGTTCATTAACAAGCTCACCATCCACAGTGACTAAGCCCTGCTCAATATAAGAGTCAGCCTCACGGCGTGAGCAAAGACCTAATTCAGATAGCAGTTTTGAAACGCGCACTTTTTCTTCCATGCCCCCATTATCCGACAAAGCTTGGTTTTATATGGTGCGAGGCAGCATGCCTAAGTAGTTAAACTACAAGATTGAATAATGCTAACTAAGCAAAAACAAAATGAAACCCATTCTAAAAAAGCCACCATTCTATAAAATTCTTTATATACAGGTACTTACGGCCGTAGTCCTGGGGGTTTTATTAGGTCATTTCTATCCTTCCTTGGGTGTGGATATGAAACCATTTGGAGATGCATTTATTAAAGGCATCAAGATGTTGATTGCCCCAATTATTTTCTGTACCGTAGTTATTGGGATTGCCGGCATGGAAGATATGAAAAAAGTAGGCAAAACCGGTGGCATCGCTCTTTTATATTTTGAGGTTGTCAGCAGCATTGCATTGATTGTTGGACTGGTCGTTGTAAACGTATTGCAACCCGGCGTTGGCATGAATATTGACCCAGCTAGCTTAGATACCAAGGGAATCGCTGCTTATACGGGCCCCGGAAAAATGGCCACCACTACAGAATTTTTGCTCAATATTATTCCGAATACCGTAGTGGATGCATTTGCAAAAGGTGAAATTTTACAAGTGTTGTTTATTGCAGTGCTATTTGGATTTGCTTTGCATAAGTTTGGCGGCCGTGGAACGATGGTGTTTGATTTAATCGAAAAGTTATCCCATGTGCTGTTCGACATTATTGGTGTCATTATGAAATTTGCACCCATCGGCGCATTTGGTGCAATGGCCTTCACTATTGGTAAGTATGGAGTTGGATCTTTATTTTCTTTGGGCAAGTTGATGGGCGCTTTCTATCTCACCTGCCTACTCTTTGTATTTGTTGTGCTGGGGACTATTGCACGTCTAAATGGATTCAGTATTTTTAAATTTGTTCGCTTTATTAAAGAAGAGCTCTTAATTGTTTTGGGAACATCTTCATCAGAATCAGTTTTGCCACGCATGATGGAAAAAATGGAGCTATTGGGCGCCAAGAAAAGTTGTGTGGGCTTAGTCATTCCAACTGGCTATTCATTTAATCTGGACGGCACCTCAATTTATTTGACAATGGCAGCAGTATTTATAGCGCAGGCCACTGATACTCCAATGACGATTACTCAGCAAGTAACACTATTGCTGGTCTTATTATTGACATCCAAGGGGGCCGCAGGGATTACGGGTAGCGGTTTTATTGTGCTGGCAGCAACACTCTCAGCAGTTGGTAATGTCCCTGTAGCAGGCTTAGCAATCATTTTGGGCATTGATCGATTTATGTCTGAGGCGCGAGCTTTGACAAACTTGGTTGGTAATGGCGTTGCCACAATCGTCGTAGCCAAATGGACTGGTGAATTAGATCAAAAGCAACTTACTATAGCGCTTAATAATGACAGCTGGATTGAGGCACAAGATCCAGAATTAATATTAGATGAAAAACAAGAGAAGATGAAATAGACCGTTTATTAGGAGACCTCATGAAACAAAAATATATTTGGTTGGCATTGCCTACATTGATATTGGCCAGTAATTTACTATTTGCACAAACTCGCCTTCCAGAAATTCCTATTGATCAATACAGTGCTGAGCAAAAAGCAGCTGCTCAAGAATTTGAGGCGGCGCGCAAAAAGGCGCCCTGGGGTCCTTTTGCAATGTTGATGTACAGTCCGCAAATGATGAACAATGCACGCTCAATGGGCGACTACTTACGTTATAAAACGGCATTTGATAGTCACCTTAGCGAGTTTGCTATTTTGATTACTGCTCGTGAATGGCATCAAGACTATGAGTGGCACATCCATTACCCTATTGCCATTCAGTCAGGACTCAATCCTGAAATTGCCAAAGCCATTAAAGAGGGTAGAAGACCAGAAGGTATGAGTAGCGATGAAGCTATCGTCTATGACTTCACGATGGAATTACAGCGAAATAAGCGAGTCTCGGATGCTACTTTTGCAAAAATAGAAAAGCGCTTTGGAAAAAAAGGTGCCGTGGATTTAGCTGGCATCGCCGGCTATTACACCTTCTTGGCGATGGAAATGAATATGGCGCGCCACCCTGTGCCTGGCGGCGGTGAGCGCTTGCCCCGCTTCCCAGACTAAAAAGCTTAAGTTCGAACAATGTGCACGCTGCAAGGAGCTTCCTCAACGATTTTAGTCATTGAGGTTCTCCAAGGCGTCACCTTGTTGGGCAGCTTATGAGATGCGCCAATGAGGATTAAAGAAGCATCATTGTCTTTGGCAAACTCCACAATACGTGAAGCAGGATCAAGCGCTTCGAGTACGTGATAGGAGATTCTTTCAGGCGGAAGCTTAAGAGGTTTTGCCCACTCCATCAATTGCACTAAGTGCCCTCGCACAATGCCGCTAGCAGTTTCATTTTCTTGGTTGCCCTCAAAAGTCGGCGTACTACTAATGGTACTTAAGCAAACTAGACGACTCTCGGGATAGGCCTGCAATAAATTTTTTGTAGTCGTTTGCATCCGCTCTCGTAAATCTTCATCGGATTGCCGTGTATCAATTGCTGCAATCATTAAAGGCGCATCTTGATTGCCCATGCTGGGGCGCGGGCTAGGCGATGGTTCATAGCCCGCTGCTTTAAACATACGCTTGAGATTTTCCCAAAAGCTCAGTGGTTCAACCCTGTCAGCCCGTTCGGTAAGTTTGACGCTTTCTGGGTCACGTAATACTTGACGCAAACGGGTGGCACTTTGGTAGCGATCAGCAGCTCGCGGCTCTAGACATCTCAACACCACTTCTTGTAGCCAGCGTGGAATTTCTTTACGGATTGCACGCGGTGGAAAAGCCTGTGCCCACATTCTTTTGCGAAGGCTACTCATGGACTGGGGGTTGCCAAATGGTAATTCTCCAGTGAGCAGCTCATACATAATCACGCCGATAGAAAAAATATCGCTGCGCGAATCCGACCGGATTCCAGCAACTTGCTCTGGGGAAATATATGGTGCAGAACCCACGCCCTTACGCATCTCTTCAGCAAGTAAATCTGGATAACGAGCATGATGAGAGAGACCAAAATCAATCAGCGTTAATTTGCCTTTGTCATCAATCAAAATATTGTCTGGTTTGATATCCAAATGAATAGCATCTTGGGCATGGAGTGATTGCACTGCCTGTGCTAGATCTGCGCCAATACGCACAACCTCATCAATCGAAAATACCTTACCCTCTTTAATCAGATCTTCAAGCGGACGACCTTCAACTCGTTCCATAGCAATATACGGGCGAGTAGCCATATTGCCTGAGCCTAGGTACTTGGGGACGTATGGGCTTTTTAAAGAGCGCAAAATTGTGAGCTCTGTTTCATAACCAATCAAGCTCTCAACCGGCTGATCTTTGCCTACGCGCGGAATCTTGAGCAAGATGGGAATATCAATGCCTTCTTTTGTGGCGGAGAAAAGACTTGCCATTCCGCCACGATGAACTTCCTTGCCCAAGACAAAACCATCAACCACTTTACCTTCTTGAAAGATGTCGTCTACAGCTTCAATTTCGGTATTAATGGGCATCAAGTATGTAGTGTTTAATGACCAGTAATTAAACGATTGGCTAAGTCATCTGGTAATCCTGCGCGCCGAACTTTATCTGCTGCCCTGAAGTGATCGTAGGGGACCCGATGAAAGGTAAGCATTTCTGATTCAGGTTCAAAGACCGCAAAACACGCTTCTGGATTGCCATCACGAGGCTGCCCTAGCGATCCCACAACACCAACCCATTGGCGATGCTGAAGCACTGGAATTTCATCACCAGGATGCGGTGCAAACCGAATGAGTTTGCCAACAGCACTTTGATAAAAAAGTGCTTGCTCATGAGCATGCCCAACAAAGGTGTAGGTCTTCCCAGAATTCTGAACACATCGCCAAGCACTCATACTGTCAGTAATGTAGTTCCAGTCGGAGGGATTGTGTGCGGAAGCATGTACATAACAAATCTTTTCTTCCTGAATTATCAGTGGCAATCCTTTTAAAAATTGCACATGACTCTCTTGCAGCTGAGTTTTAGTCCACTCAATCGCTGCGTTAGCGCTAGCATTCATTTGATTTCGATAGTCTCTAAAGACTGCTTCATCATGATTGCCCACTACAGCAATGGCTTTTTTGCTCTCTATTAATGCGGCAATGTTTTCGATGATAGCAACAGGGTCGGCGTTGTATCCCACGATGTCGCCCAAGAAAACCATGCGAGTAACCCCAAGCTCTTCGGCTCTGGCCATACATGCCTCGAAGGCCTCTAAATTGCTATGAAGATCGGCAAATAGCCCAATACGCTCGCTCATCCCTTAATGATAGGACATAAGTCCTCAATTCAGAAGAGTTAATAGGGATTTGCTTCCCCAGCTGGCCGGTTTTTAAAGCGTTTGTGAACCCAATAATATTCAGCTGGTCGAAGACGGATAGCCTTTTCAAAATATTGGTTCAAGCGAGCCGTATCCGCTTTAGTATCCGCGCCTGGAAAATTTTCTAAAGGCTCATAAATTTCACAAAGATAACCAGATTCATCTTTTTTCAGAGTGGTAGTCATGAGGCAGACCTCGGCACCCGTAATTTTTGCGAGCCGTGAAATGGCAGTAATCGTATTTGTTTGAATTCCAAAAAAAGGAACAAATTCGGAATCCTTCAAACCTAAATCAATATCCGGAGCAATGATGATAAAGCTGCCCTTGCGAATTTCACGAATAATTTCTATAGAGTTGCCTTGGCGGTCAATAGAATTTCCACCAAAGCGATTGCGCCAATCAATAATCTTTTGGTTGAAGAATGGATTTTTCATTCTCTGAAAGAATCCTGAAGTACGCGGCCAATTATTTCCTTTAGCTAGGGCACTTAAGATGATGCTACCCTCAATGCCTGTGAAATGCATATTTACCAAAATACGGGGTTTTCTGCTCGAAAGATCTACTGCGGATTTCACCTCAATCATTTCGCTGAGTTTTTTAATGCTGCCATGCCAGATGATGCTTTTCTCGGCAATACTGCGGCCCAGTAAGCGCCAGTGCCGTTTGGCTAGTCGATCAATCTCATGATTGCTGAGATCAGGAAAGCAAAGGCGAAGGTTGGTTTTAACAACTTTATTACGATCGCCAGGAGCATGAGAGGCGATATAGCCAAGGCCATGACCAAAAGAAACTACCACGCTGTAGGGTAAAAGTGACACGAGCTTTAAAAAGCTCAGTCCCATGTAATTGGAGAGGGATTTAAGCAAGCGAACTTTATTCTGCGTCGTAACGTGTCAGCGTTTTTGTGTAACGGGTTTTCATTTCTTCGATTGAGCTAGAGGACATGCCCAAGTCTTTGATGAGGCCTGTATCAAGACGATATACCCATCCATGAACGGTGAGTTCCTGGCCGTTCGCCCAGGCATCTTGCACGATTGTGGTTTCGCATACATTGATAACTTGCTCAATGACATTAAGTTCGCATAAACGGTCTTGGCGTTTTGGAGTTGGCAGGACTTCTCCAAGATAACGCTCGTGTTTTTGGTGAACATCTTTTACATGGCGTAACCAGTTATCGGCTAAACCAACGCGACGATCACTTAGGGCGGCATGGACACCCGCACAACCATAGTGCCCAACCACCACAATATGTTTTACCTTGAGTAATTCGATGGCAAACTGAATAACCGATAAACAGTTCAGGTCAGTATGCACAACCACATTGGCAACATTACGATGAACAAATAGCTCACCAGGCAGGAGGTTCACAATATCATTGGCAGGAACACGACTGTCAGCGCAGCCAATCCAAAGATATTCGGGGGCCTGTTGATTAACAAGGCGCTTAAAGAAATCGGCATCTTTAGCGATCATCTCATCGGCCCATTCGCGATTATTTACAAATAGGTGATCTAATGTCTTGGAGTTCTTCATAATCATGCTTCAAGTTTAAAGTACTTTGATGACGCCTATTTGGTTAAAGCAAACCCCTGCTGGAATTACCTTAAGCCTGCACTGTCAGCCGGGCGCGAAGCAAACCAAAGTGGTGGGCCTTCATGATGGCTGCCTCAAGATTTCACTACAAGCCCCAGCCCTAGAAAACAAGGCAAATGCGTATTTATTGGCATGGCTTTCAAAACAACTGAAAGTGCCACAAAAGCAGATCCAGTTTGTTTCAGGTCAAAATAGTCGAAAAAAGCAGATAGAAATTTGGGGCTCAATCAGTCCGGAGCAAATTGTGCAGATTTTGAAGCCTTAAATTTAGCCAAGGCAACAAGAGCAAGAAGCTTCATATGCCTATCAATGAAGCGGAGTAACAAGATGCGAATATACTCAATTTATATGCTTAAAACGCCGCATTAGGGTTAATGTGGATAATTCATTTGGAGAGGAAATATCGCATGAATGGCTTTACAAAGGGGCTCTTAAGCCTTGTTTTAATTGGCTTAGCTGGTATTTCAGCTTACACCTGGGTGATGCTCACATGGAGCTATGGCAGCGGAGAGCGTGCAGGTTACGTGCAGAAATTCTCCAATCGCGGTTTCATATGTAAAACCTGGGAGGGTGAACTGGCGATGGTTTCAATGCCCGGGACGATGTCAGAAAAATTCCTCTTTACGGTGCGTGAAGACTCTGTTGCGGAAAAAATAAATGCTAATTTAGGTAAAAAAGTAGCACTAAAATACGAACAGCATATTGGCTTACCAACAAGCTGCTTTGGAGACACAGAATATTTTGTTTCCGGAATAGTAGTTTTGGATGAATAAAATGTAGTTGTAGTAAAAAATGCTGTAACGCAGCTTTATTTTTGTAATTTTTTGTGGTTAAAATAACGTAAGCGCAATGTGCGCCGACATCAATATTTATAAGGAGCTTCACTTGAATAAAGCCGAACTAATCGCAGCGATTGCTGACGACGCGGAGATCTCTAAAGCTAAAGCTGAATTTGCATTGAATTCAGCAATTGAGCAAATTATTAAAACCGTCACTAAAGGCGACACTGTACAGCTGATCGGTTTCGGTACTTTTGCTTCTGGCAAACGTGCTGCACGTATGGGCCGCAATCCAAAAACTGGCGAGCCGCTCAAAATTGCTGCCGCTAAAACTGTTAAGTTTTCTGCTGGTAAGGCATTTAAAGATTCAGTTAACAAGCGTAAGAAGTAATTCTTACTTTGTTGATAAAAAGCCCGGTACGCCGGGTTTTTTTATTGTCTACCTATTTGCAGATACTTAACTCTGAACTAAGCGGCGGTGTCGATGAATACTCATTAAGATGCCTGCACCAAACCCTAGTGTTACTAAGGCAGTGCCACCATAACTAATGAAAGGGAGTGGTACGCCAACCACCGGCAAAAATCCACTCACCATACCAATGTTAACAAAGGCATAAGTAAAAAAGATCAGCGTAACGGAGGCACCCAATAAGCGCGTGAATAAATTAGGGGCACTTGCAGAGATAGCCAAACCCCTTTTAATTAAAGCAAAAAATAAGGCTAACAAAATAAGGTTGCCAATAAAACCAAACTCTTCTGAGAAGACAGCAAATACAAAGTCAGTGTGCTTTTCTGGAATAAATTCCAAATGTGCTTGCGTACCTTGAAACCAGCCCTTCCCAAAAAAGCCACCCGATCCAATTGCTATCATGGACTGAATGGTATGAAATCCCTTTCCAAGAGGATCACTGCTTGGATCAAGTAATGTACAAATTCGATGCTTCTGATAGTTGTGTACAAAAGGCCACACAATATCTTGCGCGCAGATTGTGCTGCCAAAAATAATAATGAGGAGGATACCAATCACGCCAAGTGCAACAAAAGGCAGAATCCATTTCCATGGCAGGCCAGCTAAGATGATGACGTATAAACCGGCAGCAAAAACTAGTAAAGCGGTGCCGAGGTCTGGTTGGCGTGCAATTAAGAAAACGGGAATTGCCAGAATGATTGCAGCAATAGCATAGTCCCAAGTTTTTTGAAGGCCTTCACGCTTTTGAAAGTACCACGCTAGCATCAGAGGCATTGCAATTTTCATCAGCTCAGATGGCTGAATAACGATGCCAAGATTAAGCCAGCGACGTGCACCTTTTTTAATTAATCCAAATACAGCAACAGCAACGAGTAGTGCAACTCCAATGCCATAGATCCATATGGCACCCATCTCTAGCCACTTTGGTGGTATGCGAGAAACTATCCACATCACGGCAAATGAAAGTGCTAGGTTACGTAACTCGTCTGTAATTTGAACGGGAGTATTTTGACTTGAGGATAAAAAAGTAAAAAAGCCAATAGCAGCCAAACCAAGCAAAATAAGGCCTAGCTGGCGATCAAGCCCAGAAAATAAACCATAAAAAAGGTCCTTGAATTTTTTTATGGAGCTCTTGTCCATTCAGGAACCTCCTTAGGCCACTTACCTTCAATATAAAAATCTAATGCTTTGCGAGCAATGGGTGCGGCGTATTGAGCTCCAAAGCCAGCGTTCTCTACAACCATTGCAATCACGATAGTCGGTTTTTCTGCGGGAGCGAATGCAATATATAAAGCATGATCACGTAAAAATTCTGCTGTTGAACTATGTTTATATTCTTTGGAATTTAAGCTAAAGACTTGCGCTGTACCTGTCTTACCGCCAACAACATAGCCTGTGCCTTTAAATGCTGCTGCAGAGGTGCCTGAATTATTTACTTCAACCATGGCTTTCTTAATGACTTCAATGTTTTCTTGTTTAAGATCAATTCGATAACTTTCTTTCGGCGTGGTCAATGATCTTTTGCGAGTAAATGGATCTTCGATTGCTTTAACTAAGTGAGGCTTCATCACAACACCATTATTAACAACGTTTGCCATAGCATGGGCCAATTGCAGAATGGTAAAAGAGTTATAGCCCTGACCAATGCCCAGAGAAATAGTTTCACCTTCATACCATTTTTGTTGCTCGGGTTTTTTAAAGGTGCTCTTCTTCCAATCGGTTGATGGGAGCACTCCTTTTGATTCGCCTTTTAAATCGATGTCAGTGATTTGTCCAAAACCCAACGGCTTCATGAAGTCATGCATCATGTTTACACCCATGTCTCTAGCTAACATGTAGTAGTAGGTATCGCAGGATTCAACGATGGACTTTTGCATATCTACTAAACCATGCCCTCCTTTTTTATCATCACGAAAAGTGTTATTTCCAAAATCAAAGTAGCCTGGATCAGAAATGGTTTGTGATGGCGTACGCTTTTTATTTTCTAAAGCAGCTAATGCCATGAATGGTTTATAGGTTGAACCTGGTGGGTAGATTCCTTTGAGTGGGCGGTTATACAAAGGTTTTTGCGGTGAATCATTTAACTCTTTCCAGGTGATCGAATCAATTCCTTCAACGAAATCATTTGGATTGAAATTTGGTTTAGAAACAAATGCCAATACATCACCCGTTTCGGGTTCAATCGCTACGAAGGCGCCCCGAAAATTACCATACAGCTGCTCAACCAAATATTGCAATTTGATATCCACGGAGAGCACTATATTCTTGCCTGGTACTGATGGTGCACTCGCTAAAGTGCGCACGGGCTTTCCGCCAGCAGTAATTTCAACTTGATCGTATCCGGGCACGCCACGCAACACGGTTTCATAACTTTGCTCTAGACCAATCTTTCCCACGTATTGAATACCTGGAAGAAAGGATGCTTGCAATGCATCTGGATCATCGGTTTTGGCGCCTTCGATTTCGACCTGCATGCGCTCTTTATCCCGCTGTGAGACTCGGCCGATATATCCAACCAGATGGGATGCAAGCTCGTTATAGGGGTACTCTCTGAAGCTCCTGGCGCGGATTTCTACCCCTGGAAAGCGGTAGCGATTAGCCATAAAGCGGGCGGTTTCTACCTCGGTCAGCATGGAACGCAAGGGAAACGTGCCCATGTTTCGGGAATCTTCTAAGGATCGCTTGAAATTCCGACGGTCTCGCGCTGAAATCAGCACAATTTGAGAAAGATCATCGATGAGCTGATCTATATTGCCTTTGACCTCTTCAGCATTCACATCTAAGGTGAGGGCTGAATAATTTCTGCCGATTACAACCCCATTCCGGTCAATGATAAGACCACGATTTGCTGGAGCAGGAACCAGGGCAATTCGATTACTCTCTGCTAGTAGATGATATTTGTTATGACTAACAAGTTGTAACCATGCTAAGCGAGTGACTAAAAGCAAAAAGCAAACCGTCACAAATATAGTTGCAATATTGATGCGTTCTTGAAACGTATTGAGGTTAGGCCTTTTAAAAGAAACCATACTGCTTCTTAGAGTGGTCGATTATGATCAACATCGATTGGGCGACGTTGTGGAGCCAGCAATATGCGTGTGGCCATCGGCCACAGTAGCGCCTCAATGATTCCTTGAATACCGCCCGTTAAGCCCGACCAGTAAAGGGATCCGCTGAGTAGCCAGTGCACCAATACCGGAAATAAAGAGACTAATAAAAAGATGGGCAGTAGATGAAGCGCTTGGGATGGCACTCTTAGCGCAATGATTCTTCGATGCCAAGAAACGGCAATAAATGCGACTAATGCATAACAAAAAGCATGCAGACCTAGCAAGTCTGAATTGTGCACATCTATTACCAGGCCCAAGATGAATGCCGTAAAGACGTTGACATAGCGATGTTGGTGGATATTCCAAAAGACAATGCACAAAATCAACCAATCGGGTACCCAACCATAATTTCCAATCGGCAGCAGATTGAGTAGTAAGGCACAAAATAGACTGAAGTAAATAAAGACCGGATTGACCGGGCGCAGAATATAGCCGCTCTCAAAATCGATCATTGCATTCCTCGAGCACGGGTTTGGCGACGACCAGGAGCATTAGTCACTACCCCTGATTTGTCGGACGCACTTGGCGCTTTAGCATCAAATTTCGGATCATATAAAAAAGCCAATGCCTGACGATAGCGATTAACGGGGGCAATCGGAGTGCAAAATACATTTGAGGAGTTTTTATCTAGATTGCGCTCAATTTTGCTGATGACTGCAACCGCAAAGCCTGGGGGATATACCCCATCAATTCCTGATGTCAGCAAAATATCGCCGACTTCTAAGTCACTCGCAACTGGCAAATAGCGTAATTCCAAGGGATTTCCCCGCCCGGCACCAAATACTGCAGCCCGCAGGCCATTACGGGCAACTTGGACGGGTACAGCGAAGTCTCGATCTTCTAGTAAAGACACTTCGGCAGAATGATCATAAATACGCACCACTTGACCTAGGATGCCAGCATCATTTGCGATCGGATTACCCAACTTAAGGCCATCTTCGCTACCGCGATTGACCACGATGCGTTGTGAAATGGGATTAATGGGATTAAACAGAATTTCTACCGGTAGTGTTTTAAATGGCACCTGCTTTTGCAATGTCATGAGTTGACGCAAATTTTGGTTTTCTACCATCAAGAATTCAGATTGATTTGCAAGCAAGGAGAGTTCAGCTTGGCGTACTTTTAAGGTTTGGTTTTCTTGATCAAGCGTACCGCGCGTGGTGAAATATTCTGAGCTCGATTCATAAATATTGCGAGGCATCATCATCACGTACTCAAGTGGACGCAATATCCAGTTGACGTTATTACGAATAGGATCAAGCGCTTTGAAGCGAAAATCGATCAGCATTAGAGCAATGCTGATCGACAGACAGACAATCAGTTTAAGTAAGGCTGGAATGCCCTGTCTGAAAAGTGGTGGAGCGCTATGTCGCAATGCCCTGATCGACGTGTATGTCGCTTACTCGTGCGAGAACACTCCGCCTAACTTATCCATGCGCTCAAGCGCAATGCCGCAACCCCGAGCGACACAAGTTAAGGGATCTTCTGCCACATGAATTGGCAGACCAGTTTCTTCCAGTAAAAGGCGATCAAGGTCGCGCAATAAGGCGCCGCCGCCTGTGAGCATCATGCCGCGCTCGGCAATATCAGATGCCAACTCTGGTGGAATTTGCTCGAGTGCTGCTTTTACAGCAGTAACTATTTGATTCAGTGGATCTGTCAATGCTTCCAGGATTTCATTGCTGGTCACAGTGAAGCTGCGTGGAATACCTTCTGAAAGATTACGACCTTTCACTTCCATCTCCAATACCGCTGCGCCAGGGAATGCAGAGCCAATCGTCTTTTTGATTAACTCAGCAGTTTGTTCGCCAATCAACATTCCGTAGTTACGGCGAATGTAATTGGTGATCGCTTCATCAAACTTATCTCCACCAACCCGGACTGAGCCTTTGTAAACCATGCCACCTAATGACATCACGCCAACTTCAGTTGTGCCACCACCAATATCTACCACCATTGAGCCAGCAGCTTCAGAAACTGGTAAGCCAGAACCAATTGCAGCTGCCATGGGTTCTTCAATCAAAAATACTTGTGATGCGCCAGCACCTAACGCAGACTCACGAATCGCACGACGTTCAACTTGAGTTGATCCGCAAGGAACGCAAATGATGATGCGAGGACTAGGTTTTAAAAGTTTGCTTTCATGCACAAGCTTGATAAATTGCTTGAGCATTTGTTCAGTAATGGTGAAGTCGGCAATAACACCATCCTTCATAGGGCGAATTGCCTCAATATTTCCAGGAACGCGACCCAACATCGCTTTTGCCTCTTTTCCGACGGCCAAAATGGTTTTTTTGCCATTTGGTCCACCTTCTTGGCGAATTGCCACAACAGATGGCTCATCGAGGACAATACCCCGCTCACGCATGTAAATTAAGGTGTTGGCGGTTCCTAGGTCAATGGCTAGGTCATTAGAAAAGTAGCTGCGGAAAAAACCAAACATGATGTAGTGGGAAAATAGTAGATGTTAATAAAAATATATAGGAATGATACTCCAGCCCCCTATGAAACTTGATGATGTCCAGCGCATTGCGCACCTATCCATGCTTGAGTTAGATCAGGCAGAAGCCGAAGCGGTTTTGCCGCAATTGCAGGCCGTTTTTTCTTTGGTAGAAGAAATGCAGGCAGTTGATACCAGCGGCTTAGAGCCCCTTGCACATCCAATTCTATTTTTACGTGAGTTAGCCCAGCCATTGCGGTTAGACCAAGTTACTGAGTCAGATCATCGCTCTGAAAATATGCAATCTGCCCCTGCACAGCATGGCGGATACTTCCTAGTGCCAAAGGTGATTGAATGAGTTGGCACAACACTTCCGTCGCCTTAATGGCAAAAGCCTTAGCCGCAAAAGAGGTTTCAAGCACTGAGCTCACCCAGTACTTTTTAGACCGAATTGAGGCTGGAAAACACTGGAATGCCTTTCTTGATGTAAATGCTCACTTAAGCTTAGATCAAGCAGCTAAAGCAGACTCTCTGATTGCTGCTGGTAAAGCGGGCAAATTAACTGGTATCCCATTAGCCCATAAGGATGTCTTTGTAACGCGCGGCTGGAAGTCTACTGCCGCCTCCAAAATATTGGCAGGCTATCAGAGTCCTTTTGATGCAACGGTCGTTGCCAATCTGGGTATTCCGAATGAGTCTAATCCCCATGGTGTGGGCATGGTTTGTCTTGGAAAGACCAATATGGATGAGTTTGCAATGGGCTCTTCCAATGAAAATTCCGCCTATGGGCCAGTTTTAAATCCCTGGAATCCTGACCATGTGTCTGGTGGATCATCTGGTGGATCAGCGGCTGCGGTTGCTGCCGGGCTGGCACCCATTGCTACTGGCACTGATACTGGCGGCTCGATTCGTCAGCCTTCCGCTTTTTGTAGCTTGACTGGTATTAAGCCGAGTTACGGGCGCGTTTCTCGTTACGGCATGATTGCTTATGCATCATCGCTCGATCAAGCAGGTCCTATGGGGAAGACTGCGGAAGATTGCGCGCTCTTACTCTCAGCCATGTCATCGCATGATCCACGCGATTCCACCTCTTTGGCCGACTCGGGTGAAGACTATGGTCGATATCTCAATCAGGATTGGCAAGAAGGTAATGTAAATGCAGCAAAGCCTTTGGCGGGTTTGCGTGTTGGTTTACCCAAAGAGTTTTTTGCTGAAGGTTTAGCTAATGATGTTGCTAAGTCAGTGAATGAGGCCGCTAAGCTTTTAGAAAACCTAGGCGCCACATTAGTTGAAGTGAGTTTGCCAAAAACGAAGTTATCTATTCCGGTGTATTACGTTTTAGCACCAGCAGAAGCATCTAGTAATTTGAGTCGCTTTGATGGCGTGCGTTATGGGCTGCGTGCGAACGAGTACAAAGATCTTGGTGATATGTACCAGAAGTCTCGCACCGAAGGTTTTGGTGCTGAAGTAAGGCGCCGTATTTTGATTGGCACCTATGTGCTCTGTCATGGTTACTATGACGCTTACTATTTACAAGCGCAAAAAATTCGTCGCATTATTGCTGCAGATTTTCAAGCGGCATTTAAAGAATGTGATGTCATCCTTGGCCCAGTAGCCCCAGATGTAGCCTGGCGCTTGGGGGAGAAGTCAAAAGACCCGGTACAAATGTATTTAGAAGATATTTATACATTGTCGACCAATTTGGCAGGGCTGCCTGCGATGAGTGTGCCGTGTGGATTTAGTTCAAATAATTTGCCAATCGGTATGCAATTAATCGGCAATTATTTTTCTGAAGCACGCTTGTTGCAAGTGGCGCATCAATATCAGCAAGCCTGTGATTGGCATTTGCGACAAGCTGGCGGGGTGGCATGATGGAATGGGAAGTCGTTATTGGTCTAGAGACCCACGCACAGTTACAAACACAATCTAAGATATTCAGTGGTGCAAGTACTCGTTTTGGTGCTGAGCCAAATACCCAAGCATGCCCGGTTGATTTGGCATTACCCGGTGTCTTACCTGTGCTAAATCGTCAAGCCGTTGAGCATGCAATTCGCTTTGGTTTAGCAGTAGGCGCCAAAATTACCCCAGCGAGTATTTTTGCCCGCAAAAATTATTTCTATCCTGATCTACCTAAGGGCTATCAAATTAGCCAGTTTGAAATTCCGGTAGTAGTCGGGGGTCAACTAGAAATTCTGGTTGGCGATGAAGTTAAAGTTGTGCAGCTCACTCGCGCCCACATGGAAGAAGATGCCGGTAAGTCGGTTCATGAAGAGGGTTTTATTGGCCCTCACGGTGAAGCTTCAAGTGGCATCGATTTAAATCGTGCTGGCACACCTTTACTTGAAATTGTGACTGAACCTGTCATGCGCAGCGCTGCTGAAGCAGTTGCTTATGCAAAAGCCTTGCACAGTCTGGTTGTATGGTTGGGAGTATGTGATGGCAATATGCAAGAAGGTTCTTTCCGCTGTGATGCAAACGTGTCCGTTCGACCAAAAGGACAGACAGCATTTGGTACACGTTGCGAGATTAAGAATCTGAACTCATTCCGCTTTCTGGAAGAAGCCATTCAATATGAGGTGCGCCGCCAAATTGAATTGATTGAAGACGGCGGTACCGTCGTGCAAGAGACGCGCTTATATGACCCCGATCGCGGAGAGACGCGTAGCATGCGCAGCAAAGAGGATGCTAACGACTATCGCTATTTCCCTGATCCAGACTTGTTGCCAGTGGTCATTGATGATGCCTGGATTGCCCTGGTGCGCAGCCAGATGCCAGCACTACCAGCGCAACTAAGGAGCCAGTGGCAAAGCGAATATGGTTTAAGTGCCTACGATGCACAGTTATTGACGCAAGATCGTGATATTGCCCAAGTCTTCGAAGCCTTGTTAGCCATTGTCGGCAAATCCCTAGCAAAGGCTGCTGCCAATCTCATCGCAGGTGAATTTGCTTCCGCTGTAAATCGTGCTGGTATTTCTACTGCAGATGCGCCCTTAACAGCAGAGCATTTAGCACCATTATTAACGCGCGTTGCTGACGGTACTATTTCCAACAAGATTGCTAAAGATAT
The DNA here is from genome assembly GCF_018882125.1 of Polynucleobacter sp. AP-Melu-500A-A1. Classification (GTDB taxonomy): domain Bacteria; phylum Pseudomonadota; class Gammaproteobacteria; order Burkholderiales; family Burkholderiaceae; genus Polynucleobacter. The sequence goes on along the minus strand of NZ_JACVOZ010000001.1, from coordinate 171,957 downwards.
CTTTGCCATTCTTTGGGATGAAGCGCTAGCTGGCAAAGTGTTGAGTACAGTGGATCAAATTATTGATGCTAAGGGACTCAAGCAGATTAGTGATAGCGGCGCTTTGGAAGTCATCATTGACCAAGTACTTGCTGCTAACCAGAAATCAGTAGAAGAGTTCCGCTCGGGCAAAGAAAAGGCGTTTAATGCCTTGGTAGGTCAGATAATGAAAGCCTCACAAGGCAAAGCTAACCCTGGTCAAGTGAACGAGCTATTACGTAAGAAATTGAGCTGATGAAGTGCAATACTAAATTTAAGAAAGAAATTGATGAGCGCAATTGATCCAAAGCAGGCCGAGCAAGAAGAATTAGTAGCAGAGTGGTTGCGTTCAACCCCTGGATTCTTTGAGCGCTATGCTGATCTGTTTAATGAAATTCGGATTAAGCATCCCCATGAAGATCGTGCAATTTCTCTGCAAGAGCGTCAGATGACAGTATTGCGTACTCAAAACCAAGAACTCAATCGTCGTTTGAGTGAGATGTTGCATTTTGGTAGTCGCAACGATAAGACTCAGCAAAGTTTGGTTGCTTGGTTAATGTGTCTTATGAAGGCAAATAACAAGGCAGAGGTTGAGGCGGCGATTACTGCTGGTTTAGCCGAAGTATTTGAAGTCGAAGCATCTTTACTGCTGGCGCCTAATTCTGCTTTTGGCCCATGGATTGATACGCCTTTGTGCGGCTCAGCAAAAGAATTAGCCGCCGCGAGCGTTGATTTGTTGGCTAGTCAAACTACCATTGATCCCGAGTGGCAAAGCATGGTGGCGATTGGTTTGCCCTTGGGCAAAAGTATTGGCGTCAATCAATCTCCTGCACTTCTATTGCTAGCTAGCAAAGATGAAACCCGCTTTACTGACGATATGGGGGCTTTCTACTTGCGTCAGATTGCTGAACTCACCGCTGCAGCTTTGGATCGTATCCAAGCTTATGACATTACAGCTGACTGATTTACACCCCCTCGTGCAAGAGTATTTGCATGAGTTGCACGTATTGCGTCAACTATCAAAGCATACGTTGACAGCTTATCAATTGGATTTAAGCGAACTGCAAAATTTTGCCCTGGAAGACTCAATTGATTTATTAAAGGTGAGTAATGGTCATGTGCGCCGTTGGGCGGGCCGCTTACATTCCCAGGGAAAATCCTCGAGAAGTATTGCCCGAGCGCTATCAGCATGGCGTGGTTGGTATGCGTGGCTTACAGAAAAAGATGCCCGTAGAGATGCCCGCGCTGGTAAGGTGGCGAGCAATCTGATCGCTAACCCAGTTGATGATGTAAAGGCTCCTAAGCGCCTCAAGTCATTACCCAAAGCACTTTCTGTAGAGCAGGCTCTAGCTTTGGTTAATCAGGCTATTCAAGAGGCAAATGAGAAAAAAGATTTGGAGTCTATTCGCGATGCCGCAATTATTGATTTGTTGTATTCCTCTGGACTGCGTTTATCTGAGCTTTTAGGAATTGACGTGATGCAAAGTAAAGATCGACAGAATGAGTCTGCTGGCTGGTTAGATTGGGATGCAGCTGAAGTCACTGTTTTAGGCAAGGGTGGTAAAAGACGTTCTGTTCCCGTTGGGGGGCCAGCCATGAGATCTCTTTTGGCTTGGCGAGAGCTGCGAGATGCAGGCACCTACTCTGAGCACTCTATGGGCTTATTTCTGTCTGCAACGGGCAAGCGGCTATCACCACGGACCGTTCAGGCTAGGTTGCGCACCTTGGCCATGCGTGCGGGCCTACCTACGCATGTTCATCCCCACATGATGCGCCATAGCTTTGCCAGCCATGTTCTGCAGTCTTCCCAAGATTTGCGGGCAGTCCAGGAAATGCTCGGACATGCCAGCATTGCCAGCACCCAGATTTATACCTCCTTAGATTTTCAGCATCTCGCTCAGGCATACGATAAAGCGCATCCTCGCGCAAAGGCTAGCAAAGGCTGAGGAACTCGGTAAGATACTAGGTTTCCCGCTGTGGGATCGCATTACTTCTAGATTTTGATTGGATCATTGATGGCATTAATTCCGGTAACTATTTTGACGGGCTTTTTAGGAAGCGGCAAAACTACTTTGTTAAAGCACATTCTTACCGAAGAGCATGGTAAAAAAATTGCTGTGATTGAAAACGAATTCGGTGAAGAAAATATTGATAACGATATTTTGGTCCAAGACAACCAAGAGAATATTGTGCAGATGAGCAATGGCTGCATTTGTTGCACGATTCGGGGCGATCTTGTAGAGGCGCTAAATGAACTGTGGGAGCAGCGCAAAAACAAAAAGATTAGTTTTGATCGGGTTGTGATTGAGACGACCGGAGTAGCCAATCCTGGGCCAGTCGCACAAACTTTCTTTATGGATGATGATGTTGCAGATCACTATGTCTTAGATGCAGTGGTTACTTTGGTAGATGCTAAACATGGCCCACAGCAACTAACTGAACATGAAGAAGCCCAACGCCAAGTGGGCTTTGCTGATCAGATCTTCATCACTAAGACTGATCTTGTGACACCCACAGAAGTAGAAGCCTTGCGTAACCGTCTAATGCATATGAACCCTAGAGCCCCTATTACTGGAATTTCTAAAGGTGTAGTGCCTTTAAATGCAGTGCTAGATTTGAAGGGATTTAATCTCAATGCCAAGTTAGATATTGACCCCCATTTCTTGGAGCAAGATAACCACGACCATGGTCACGATCACGCTCATGACCACGATCACAGCACTTGTGGGCATGACCATAGCCATGACCAGCACCATGGTCATGCGGGGCATACTGACCGTATTCAATCCTTTGTTTTTCGTAGTGATAAACCCTTTGATCATAAAAAATTGGAAGATTTTTTGGGCGGCATTTTGGAGGTCTTCGGGGAGAAGATGTTGCGCTACAAAGGGGTGTTATTTGTAAAGGGCAGTAACCGAAAAGTAGTCTTCCAGGGGGTTCACCAGATGATGGGCAGCGATTTAGCTGGTCCATGGGGTACTGAGCCCAAGCAAACCCGGATGGTCTTTATTGGTATTGATTTGCCTAAGGACACCCTACTGGCAGGGCTTGAGGGATGTTTGGTCTAGCAAGATTCGGGTACAATCCGCCGCCACGGTCAATATTACTAAATCTTGAAGAATATTGATTAAAGGACTGTAAAACTTTGGCAGAATGAGGCAATAATGCTTCAAACCCAGGAAAGAATGAGATGACGGTAAAAACAGCAACAAAACCAGCAGCAGCAAAAGCTAGCAGCAAAGCAGCGAGTACTAAGGCTCCAAAAGGCGCGCCTTTAACTGAAGCTGAATTATTGAAGATGTCCGACAAGGACTACATGAATGCTGCGCAGTTAGATTTTTTCCGTCAAAAATTATTAACGCTTAAAGAAGATATTCTGAAAAATGCATCAGAAACTACTGAGCATTTGCGTGAAAATATTTTAGTTCCGGATCCAGCTGATCGTGCAACGATTGAAGAAGAGCATGCATTGGAATTGCGTACTCGTGACCGTGAGCGCAAGTTGCTGAAAAAGGTAGAGCAAGCTTTGGCGCGTATTGAGTCTAGTGACTATGGCTGGTGCGAAGAAACGGGCGAGCCGATTGGCCTCAATCGTTTAATTGCAAGGCCCACAGCCAATTTATCTCTTGAGGCTCAAGAGCGTCGCGAACTACGCCAAAAATTATTTGGCGAATAAATTTTTAAGCTGCAATGACTAAGCATTTACCTACTATTAGTGATATCCCGCCTTTATTAAAGGCGGAGATTCTTGCTGAGGCTTTGCCTTACATTCGCTCCTATCACGGCAAGACAATCGTGATTAAGTACGGCGGCAATGCCATGATCGAAGACCGTCTGAAAGAAAGCTTTGCGCGCGATGTAATTTTGCTTAAGCTCGTTGGTATGAATCCAGTAGTGGTTCATGGCGGCGGCCCACAAATTGATGAAGCGCTAAAAAAGATTGGTAAAACCGGAACCTTCATTCAGGGCATGCGCGTCACGGATGAAGAAACAATGGAAGTGGTGGAGTGGGTTCTGGGTGGTGAAGTCCAGCAAGATATTGTGATGTTGATTAATCACTTTGGTGGTCAAGCTGTAGGCTTGACTGGTAAAGATGGTGGCTTGATTCGTGCCAAGAAAATGTTGGTTCCTGACGACAAGCAGCCAGGCAAAATGATTGACTTAGGTTTTGTTGGTGAAATTGAGGCAATCAATCCTGCGGTTGTTAAGGCCTTGCAAGACGATGCTTTTATTCCGGTGATCTCTCCAATTGGCTTTAGCGAAGAAGGACAGGCATATAACATCAATGCTGATTTAGTTGCCGGTAAGATGGCTGAAATTCTGCATGCAGAGAAATTGGTCATGATGACCAATATTCCCGGTGTGATGGATAAAAATGGCACGCTTTTAACGGACCTTACAGCACGGGAGATTGACGGGCTATTTGCTGATGGCACGATTTCTGGTGGCATGCTGCCCAAGATCTCCTCTGCCTTAGACGCTGCAAAAAGCGGGGTCAATTCAGTGCACATCATTGATGGCCGGATTGAACATTCCCTGTTGTTAGAGATTTTGACCGAACAAGCATTCGGAACCATGATCCGCTCAAGATAACCAGAGACTATGCGCAATCCTTCAGAGACTACAGATATTGATGGCAGCAGCGCTGATGCCGGTAAGGTACGTAAGCGTCCTCGGCCTGGTGAGCGTCGCCTACAAATTCTGCAGGTCCTTGCTGAGATGTTGCAAAACCCTAAGGGTGAGCGCATTACCACTGCAGCTTTAGCAGCAAAAATTCAAGTATCAGAAGCAGCGCTTTATCGACATTTTGCAAGTAAGGCGCAAATGTTTGAAGGCCTCATTTCTTTTATTGAACAAACTGTTTTTGGCTTGATTAATCAAATCAATCAAAAAGAAGAATCAGGGCTTGCACAAGCTCGTGGCATTTTGCAGATGCTCTTATTCTTTGCTGAAAAAAATCCGGGTATGACACGTGTTCTCTTAGGCGATGCTTTGCTACAAGAGGATGATCGCTTACAAGAGCGTATTACTCAGGTCTTAGATCGTGTAGAGGCCTCCCTTAAACAATCGCTCCGTATTGCTCAGACCCAAGGCGGTGTATGGGCGCAGCTAGGTCAAGAAGAAGTCAGTATTCGTGCTGCCATGTTGATGAGTTTTGTTTTGGGACGCTGGCATCGCTTTGCTCGCAGCGGTTTCAAAAAGCTGCCAACGGAAGCCTCTGATATTAGTTTGCGCATCCTTCTCTCAGAATGAGTGAGCTGCATCTCTCTAGAAATACTATCCATTTTGCCGAGCCACTGCCTTTGCAAAGTGGCGCCATGTTATCTGGCTACGATTTGGTCATCGAAACCTACGGCAAGTTAAATGCTGATAAAAGTAACGCTGTATTAATTTGCCACGCATTAAATGCGTCACATCATGTTGCTGGACCTAGTCCGGCGGATCCTGAAGACATTGGTTGGTGGGATAACATGATTGGTCCTGGTAAACCAGTCGATACAAATCGTTTCTTTGTGATTGGTGTAAATAATCTAGGTTCTTGTTTTGGATCTACCGGTCCAATGAGCATTAATCCTGCCACAAGCAAACCTTATGGCGCCGACTTTCCGGTAGTGACAGTGGAAGATTGGGTAAATACTCAAGCTCGGCTAGCAGATAAATTGGGTATTCGTAAATTTGCCGCAGTCATGGGCGGAAGCTTGGGCGGTATGCAAGCAATGGCTTGGGCTATTCAATTTCCAAAGCGCTTAGACCATTGCATAGTCGTAGCTTCAACTCCCAGATTGAGCGCACAGAATATTGCCTTTAATGAAGTAGCGCGTAACGCTATTTTGTCTGATCCAGATTTTCATGGCGGCAATTACTACGAACATGGGGTAGTGCCAAAACGCGGCCTACGACTAGCGCGGATGGTGGGCCATATCACCTACTTATCGGATGATGATATGGCTGAAAAATTTGGGCGCGAGTTACAACGTCCTAATGGCGAGTCTCATGATTACCGATTTAGCTTTGATGTGGAATTTGAAGTAGAAAGCTATTTGCGTCATCAAGGTGATAAGTTTTCAACCTACTTTGATGCCAATACTTACCTGCTCATTACTCGTGCCCTTGACTATTTTGATCCGGCACGTCGTTATGAAGGTAGCCTGAATCGCGCTTTGGCTGAGGTCCATGCAAAATTTTTAGTAGTGAGCTTTTCAACCGATTGGCGTTTTCCACCGAACCGCAGTCGCGAGATAGTGCAATCTTTGCTGAGCAATAAGAGTGAAGTGAGCTATGCAGAAATCGATGCGCCACATGGACATGATGCATTCTTATTAGATGATTCGCGATACCACAATCTGATTCGTGCTTATTTTGAAAAAATGCTTGAGGTTCAATCATGACCGTGATTACTCAGCGTGCAGACTTTGCAGCAATAGCCAATTGGATTTCACCGGATTACCAGGTCTTAGATTTGGGTTGCGGCGATGGTAGCTTTTTGGAGTTCTTACAAAAACAAAAACCAGTGCATGCCTATGGAGTTGAGATTGACGATGAGCGTGTCTTATCTTGTGTGCAAAAAGGCATCAATGTTATTCAGCAAGACTTAGAGGGTGGCCTGGCGCTGTTTGAGGACAATAGTTTTGATACGGTCGTTCTTTCTCAGACTTTGCAGACTATCCATCAAACTGAAAAGATCTTGCGCGAAGTTGTGCGCGTAGGAAAAGAGTCGATTGTGTCTTTTCCAAACTTCGGCCATTGGTCGCATCGTTTAGCCGTGGGTCTAGGGCGTATGCCAGTCTCAAAGAGTCTGCCTTACCAGTGGTACAACACACCAAACGTTCGCGTGCTCACTGTAGCTGATTTTGAAAAGCTGGCTTCTAGCATCGGATTAAAAATCGTAGATCAATGCATCTTGCATGAGGGTCGACAAGTGACCTTGCTACCGAATTTCTTTGGTAGTTTGGCCTTATTCCGCGTACGCCGTGCCTAAAGGGTTTCACTCTTGGTTAAATGATTTTCGGGTTTACCTCGAATGGCCTTGTCTGCGAATGTTATTTCTGGGTTTTTCTGCAGGTCTGCCACTTTTACTCATATTAGGAACCCTGAGCTTTTGGTTGCGTGAAGCGGGGATTGATCGCAGCGCTATTGGTTATCTCACCTGGGTAGGCTTGATCTACGCCTTCAAGTGGATGTGGGCACCCTTAGTAGATCGATTACAAATCCCCTTCTTAACTAAGTTATTAGGACGCAGGCGGAGTTGGCTGCTCTTCGCTCAGGCGCTCATCATCATTGGCCTCGTGGGAATGGCAAGCGTTGATCCAAAGCTAGCCTTAAATGCAGTCGTATGGTGTGCACTATTGGTGGCGTTTGGGTCAGCTACGCAAGATATTGCATTAGATGCATTTCGAATTGAATCAGCCAATAGCGATCATCAAGCCGCCCTGGCAGCAACCTATCAAACGGGATATCGCTTAGCTTTAATCTGGGCTGGTGCCGGCGTTCTATGGCTGGCTGCTCGCGCAGAAACTGGCTCAGGATCTTACGATCCGAGTGCTTGGCAGTTTGCTTATCTTTGTATGGCGGCCTCTATTGGCGTTGGCGTACTAACCACTTTATTGAGTAAAGAACCTATTCGAGTTGAGCTTCCCAAGGCTCGTAATGCTAGGGCTTGGCTTCATCAAACTCTGATTGAGCCTTTCGCAGAATTTATTGGGCGCTATCGTTGGCATGCCGTTTTGATTTTGTCTTTGATTGCGGTCTATCGCATTAGCGATGTGGTGATGGGCATTATGGCCAACCCCTTCTATGTTGATATGGGCTATACCAAAGACGAAGTGGCGGCAGTGAGTAAAGTGTTTGGCGTTGTCATGACTTTAGTAGGCGCCTTTATTGGAGGCGTTTTAACACTGCGATTTGGTGTCTTACGAATTTTGTTCTTAGGGGCAATCCTCTCGGCTGTAAGCAATGTATTGTTTGCTTGGTTGGCAACTCAAGGGCATGATTTACATGGCTTGATTTGGGTGATCTCTGCCGATAACCTCAGCTCAGGTATTGCAAGCGCGGCGTTCATTGCCTTCTTATCTGCGCTGACCAACATTCGTTACTCGGCAACGCAATACGCATTATTTAGCTCCATGATGTTGTTGCTACCGAAGTGGTTAGCTGGGTTCTCAGGAGTCTTTGTAGATTCATTTGGCTATCCAGCATTCTTCTATGGGACTGCCATCATTGGCGCCCCTGTACTCTTGTTGATTTGGGCGACGATTCATTTCAAAATCGTACAGATTAAAAACGAACCTGTTTAATTTTTTAAGATTGCATCTTCCAGTCGTAATCAACTGTAAGTGGCGCGTGGTCTGAAAAGCGCTCATCTTTGTAGACAGCAGTTTTCTTGGCTGTATTGCCTATACCAGGGGTACTAATGTGATAGTCAATACGCCATCCGACATTCTTTGCATAGGCCTGACCACGATTGCTCCACCAGGTATAGCAAGAGTCGGTTGTCTTGGGCTCTAGCTTGCGATAGACATCTACGTAACCCACCTTCTCAAATAAGTTGGTGAGCCAAGCACGCTCCTCTGGAAGAAAGCCTGAATTCTTGAGATTGCCCTTCCAGTTCTTGAGATCGATTTCTTGATGGGCGATATTAACGTCACCACAAAGAACAATCTCGCGACCAGATTTTTTGAGCTTCACTAGGTGAGGTAAAAAACTATCGAGGTAGCGATATTTTGCTTCTTGCCTTTCAGGTGAGCTTGACCCCGATGGCATGTATACCGAAATGACTGAAAGCCCTTTAAAGCGTGCTTCAACATAACGACCCTCAGCATCAAACTCCTCATTTCCATAGCCATAAAGCACCTCATCTGGCTTATGTGGGGTGTAAATGCCACAGCCGCTATATCCTTTTTTCTGCGCATGATGAAAAAAGGCATGGAGACCATCGGGGTTCAGAATGGCATCATCTAAGTCATCCCGGTGAGCTTTGAGCTCTTGCATACAGATGAAGTCTGCTTTTTGCTTGACAGCCCAGGGCAGAAAGCCTTTTTTAACTGCAGAACGGATACCGTTGAGGTTCGCGGAAATGATGCGTAACATGGAGGCCTATGAGCTCAAAAAATTCTAATCAAGATAACTTTATTCGTTTTGCCCTAGAGGCAAAGGTTTTGTCGTTTGGGGAGTTTAAAACTAAAGCTGGACGACTTTCACCTTATTTCTTTAATGCCGGCGGCTTTAATGATGGGGCACGATTAAGTGCCTTAGGTCGTTATTACGCCAATGCCTTAATAGACTCCAAGATTCATTTCGACATGCTTTATGGCCCTGCCTACAAGGGTATTACTTTAGCTGCTGCTACGGCTATTGCGTTAGCTGATGGTGGCACGAACGTCCCTTATGCCTATAACCGCAAAGAAGCCAAAGACCATGGCGAAGGTGGATTGCTTGTTGGGGCGCCCGTAAAGGGCAAAGTGGTGATTATTGATGATGTAATTTCGGCTGGAACCTCCGTGCGTGAATCGGTCGATTTAATTCGGGGCGCAGGGGCAGAACCTGCGGCTGTTCTCATTGCCTTAGATCGTATGGAAAGATCTGGTAATGCTACTGAAGTCGGTGATCAGTCAGCAGTTCAAGCCGTAGAGCAAGAGTTTGGTTTACCAGTGATTGCGATTGCGAACTTGGCTGACTTGATGTCTTTCTTAACCGCATCTAGTGATACAGAGTTAACGGCTTATTTGCCTGCAGTTAAAGTCTATCGCGAGAAATACGGTATTTAAATTTCCGTTTCGCCTTCAAAAACAGTCATTGCAGGACCGGTCATGATGACGGGTTGCGCTATGTCATCGATCATTCCAGCCCAGGCAATTTGAAGATCGCCACCACGAGTATGCACCGTTACAGGTGAATCCAGTAAGGCACGACGAATACCCGAGACTACTGCTGCACAAGCACCCGTGCCACAAGCCAAGGTTTCTCCAGCACCACGCTCAAATACCCGCAACTTAATTTCATTGCGATTGAGTACTTCCATATAACCAGCATTCACTTTGTTTGGAAAGGCTGGATGATTTTCGATGGCAGGACCCTCTTCTAGAACGGGCGCGCTATCTACGTCGACGACTACTTGAACGGCATGGGGGTTACCCATGGAAAGAACGCCAACCCAGTCATCATGATCTGCAGGGGCATTGAGTACCAGGGCATAGAGCATTTCATGGAATTCTTGTAGGCTAGCCAAGCCATCAGGATTAAATGGAATCAGAGCGGGCTCAAAAATAGGGGCGCCCATATTCACCTCTACCTGACCATCTGCTTGAGAAGTCAGGGTGAGTACGGTATGGGCCACTTCCACGCGCAGTGGATTTTTATTGGATAGGCCATGATCCAAAACATAGCGCACAAAACAACGTGACCCATTGCCGCATTGTTCTACTTCTCCGCCATCGGCATTAAAGATGCGATAACGAAAATCGGCATCTGGACGAGTGGTCTTCTCAACCAATAAAATTTGATCAGCTCCAACGCCCAATTGACGGTGGGCTAAGGCTTGCCATTGCTCACGCGTGATACTGCTGAGGTCTTGATCGATCCCATTAAGCACAATGAAATCATTTCCAGCACCATGCATTTTGGTGAAGCGAATTTTGCGTGCCGTTGCTGTAGTTGTGCTCAAAGAATTTCCGTTTACTTATAAAAACTGGGTTCGCCAGGTGGCCGATGTTTAAAGCGCTTATGTACCCAATAGTACTCTGCTGGTCTTTGGCGAACAAGTTCTTCAATATGGCCATTTAAGCGCGCCGTATCATGCTCGACGTCATCGCTTGGAAAATTCGGTAAGGGCGCACCAATATTACAGTTATAAGCCTTGCCGTCTTCGTTAAGAGTGGTTGTCATCAAACAGACCTCGGCGCCGCTGAGTCTGGCTAGGCGCGAGACTGATGTGATGGTGTTTGTTTGAATGCCAAAGAAGGGGACAAAAATAGAGTCTCGTGGACCTAAATCAATATCGGGCGCAATAAAAATAAAATTTCCGGTTTGTATTTCTCGAATGAGATCGCGTAAGCGACTTTGTCTTTCAATGGATTTGCCACCAAAACGATTGCGCCATTCAATCATTTTTTGATTGAAGAAGGGATTCTTCATATTCTGATACAAGCCCGCCCCACGCGGCCAGTCATGCTGGCTAGCTAATACTGAAAGTGCCATCAAACCCCCCTCAAGCCCAACAAAGTGAGGGTTGATGAGCAAGCGTGGTTTGCGATCTCCCAAAGTGATGGCTGAATTAATTGACACGATATCCGTAATTTGTTTGCCACTACCGAGCCAAATGCGACTTCTTTCAATCACACTGCGACCAAACAATTTCCAATGCTCTAGAGCAAGTGCATTGATTTCTTTTTCGCTTAGTGTGGGAAAGCACAAACGTAAATTGGTTTTAACGACTTTGGCGCGATCGGTGGGAATGTGCGCAGCAAACCATCCAAGTCCATACCCTACGCGAACGGTTAAGCCATACGGCAGAAAAGCAAAAAGGCGCAGTAGGCTGAGCGCTAAAAAGTTGAAGAGGTTTTGTAACCAGGCCATTTAAAAATGATAATGAGTTGATTAGTTCTTGGGCGGCAATTCTGCACCAGCTGGATGCTTATAGCGGTTATAGGACCAGATAAATTGTTCAGGTGCAACTAATACTGCATTCTCAATGGCGACATTCAGTTCGGCAGCGCTAACGGTCGCATCTTCGGATAGTGGTGAGAGCCGTGTAGCTTGCATTAACCATCCCTTACCAAGACCTTTACGTTTGGCAGTAAACATAACCACTGGTGTGTTGTTACGGTTCGCTAGCCTTGCCGGTAGTGGCGTGGTGTACGCAGGACGACCAAAGAATGGCACCCATACCCCTTCACCACCACTTGGTACTTGATCTGGAAGAATGCCAATGGCTTCACCACGAGTTAGCGCGCGCGTCATTTGACGAACACCATTTAAGTTTGTGGGTACGAAATGCATATTGGGGTAGGCGCGCCCCTCTTCTACAACTTCATTGAGCCAGGCTTGGCGTGAGGGTCTGTAGAGAATAGTTGCAGGAAAATGTTGCGCTAAGACACGGGGAATAATTTCAAAGCCGCCTAGGTGAGGAGTCAACATGACAAGGCCATGGCCTTCGTTGATAGCAGACTCCACGACATCCCAGTTTTGCACTTCAACTAAATGCAGGGATTTTTGAGGGTTGCGCCAAATCCATAAACTATCTGAAAACAGCATTCCTGAAGCCCTTACTGCCTCCCATAATTTAAAAGGAAGATTTCTCGCTGTGACCACAGCTTCATATTGTGGGCGAAAAAGGCTGCGGTATTGCTTAGAACTGATATAGGCCAAAAAGCCTAATGAAGCCCCAAAAAGCTGAACAAGCGCCAGGGGAAGCATGGCAATCATATTGAGGCTAAGTTTTAGAAGGAGTTTTCGCACCCCCCAATGATATTCAATGCTGCCGTAAGGGCCAAATTTGATTTGGACTTGGTGGATTTGATGTTTTTCAGATAAAATAGGTCTATCGCTGAGTTAAGACAACTTGCAGGGCGATTCATAAATTCTGCTAAAGCGTCGCCGTTGTGGTTCCTGGCACGTCGAGTTGTCCCATAGATCGTGTTAATTTTTTAAGGAATATGCAATGGCAAATGATTACTTCTTTACCTCAGAATCCGTTTCTGAAGGTCACCCCGATAAAGTAGCAGACCAAATTTCTGATTCCATCTTGGACGCCATCTTGGCTCAAGATCCAACAGCACGTGTTGCTGCAGAAACTTTATGTAATACCGGCCTCGTAGTGTTAGCTGGTGAAATTACGACTAACGCTAACGTTGATTACATTCAAGTAGCCCGCAACACGCTGCGTGAAATTGGTTACGACAACACCGCATACGGTATTGATTACAAAGGCTGCGCAGTATTGGTAGCTTATGACAAGCAAAGTCCTGATATTGCACAAGGCGTTAATAATGCACATGATGATGGACTTGACCAGGGAGCTGGTGATCAAGGTTTGATGTTTGGTTACGCTTGTGATGAGACAGCAGAGCTGATGCCATTACCAATTCACCTCTCACACCGTTTGGTGGAGCGCCAATCTCAGCTGCGCCGCGATGGCCGCCTGAACTGGTTAGGGCCTGATGCGAAATCTCAAGTAACCATTCGCTATGTCGATGGTAAGCCAGACTCAATCGATACCGTTGTGTTGTCAACCCAACACGATGAAGACATTGAGCTTGAGAAATTGCGCGAAGCAGTGATCGAAGAAATTATCAAACCGGTATTACCTAAGCATCTCATTAAGGGTGCGATTAACTTCTTGGTTAATCCAACAGGTCGTTTTGTCATAGGTGGCCCACAAGGCGATTGCGGATTAACTGGGCGCAAAATTATTGTGGATACCTACGGCGGTGCTGCTCCTCACGGTGGTGGTGCTTTCTCAGGTAAGGATCCCTCTAAGGTAGACCGTTCTGCTGCATACGCAGGTCGCTACGTTGCCAAGAACATCGTTGCTGCAGGTTTGGCAAGTAAGTGCTTGATTCAGATTTCTTATGCGATTGGAGTTGCTAAGCCAACCTCTGTGATGGTGAGCACCTTTGGTACTGGCAAGATCTCTGATGAGAAGATTGCGCAATTGGTATCCGAACACTTTGACTTGCGTCCAAAAGGCATTGTGAAGATGCTCAATCTTTTGCGCCCGATTTATCGTAAAACTGCTGCTTATGGCCACTTTGGTCGTGAGGAGCCAGAATTTACTTGGGAACAAACTGATAAGGCGCCAGCATTACGTGCCGCGGCAGGGCTTTAAGCATCAAATAAGCACGATTGAGTTGTACTGAAGCCAAATATGGCGAAATTGATTACAATTTCGCCATACCTTCAAGGAGCGTTGCAAGGAATGCTGAAACCCAGCATTTCCCCAGGCTTGAAGGGAGTGAACTCTTAAATGGAGTTTACTAATTGCAACCGCGCTCGCTAACCCATGATTCAATGGCTAGCGAGTTTCTACTCCAGCATTGGATCGTATTTAGCTGGAGCATGAATGAATACCGTTACTGACTTAAATAACTTTGTGGCAACACGTTGCGCCATTGCTGATATTTCCTTGGCTGACTTTGGCCGTAAAGAAATCGCCATTGCTGAAACTGAGATGCCTGGCTTGATTGCTATTCGTGATGAGTTTGCAGCACAACAACCATTGCGTGGCGCTCGCATTACTGGTTCATTGCATATGACCATCCAAACTGCTGTATTGATTGAGACCCTTGAGGCGCTGGGCGCTGAAGTCCAGTGGGCTTCATGCAATATTTTCTCAACCCAAGATCATGCAGCCGCTGCCATTGCTGCTAACGGTACGCCTGTGTTTGCGATTAAGGGCGAGACCCTTGAGCAGTATTGGGACTTTACCCATCGTATTTTTGAGTGGGCCGATGGTGGTTACACCAATATGATTTTGGATGACGGTGGCGATGCGACTTTGTTATTGCATCTAGGTGCGCGCGCAGAAAAAGATCAAGCTTGCTTGAATCATCCTACTAGTGAAGAAGAAACCATTTTATTTGCTGCCATTAAGAAAAAATTGGCACAAGATCCAACTTGGTATTCCACTCGCTTAGAAAAAGTAAAAGGCGTTACAGAAGAAACTACTACTGGCGTACATCGTTTGTATCAGATGTTTGCTAAAGGTGAATTGAAGTTCCCTGCAATTAACGTGAACGACTCAGTAACCAAGAGTAAGTTTGATAATCTTTACGGCTGCCGTGAGTCTTTAGTGGATGCGATTAAGCGCGCTACAGACGTGATGGTTGCTGGTAAGGTTGCTGTGGTTTGTGGCTACGGCGACGTAGGTAAGGGTTCCGCACAAGCCCTGCGCGCCTTATCTGCTCAGGTATGGGTAACAGAAGTAGACCCAATCTGCGCCTTACAAGCAGCCATGGAAGGCTACCGTGTTGTAACGATGGATTACGCAGCGGATAAAGCTGATATTTTTGTATCTGCAACAGGAAATTACCATGTCATTACGCATGACCATATGGCGAAGATGAAAAATCAAGCCATCGTTTGTAATATCGGTCACTTTGATAATGAGATCGATGTTGCTGGTATTGAAAAATACAAGTGGGAAGAGATCAAGCCACAAGTTGACCATGTGATTTTCCCAGCAGTAAATGGTAAGCCTGAGAAGCGCATCATCATTTTGGCTAAGGGGCGTTTAGTCAACTTAGGTTGCGGTACTGGACATCCTTCTTATGTGATGAGTTCTTCATTTGCAAACCAAGTGATTGCACAAATTGAATTGTGGAATGCAGTTGGCACCAATACATATCCAATCGGTGTTTACACATTGCCTAAGCACTTGGATGAAAAAGTAGCTCGTTTGCAGCTAAAGACTTTGAACGCCGAGTTAACAGTCTTATCTGATCAGCAGGCTTCTTACATTGGTGTAACGAAGGAAGGCCCTTATAAGACCGACCACTATCGTTATTAATTCACCAGAATAGACAGGCACAAGATCATGGAATTAAGCGTCGAATTTTTTCCGCCTAAGACACCCGAAGGTGAGAAGAAGTTGCATCTCGTACGCGAGCGTTTGAGTGCAACGCTCAAGCCCGCGTTTTATTCCGTGACCTTTGGTGCTGGTGGTTCTACACAGTCAGGCACATTAAAAGTAGTGAGCGATATTCATGCGGCTGGTGCATCAGTTGCCCCTCATTTATCTTGTGTCGGCAGCTCTCGTGAGAGCGTACGTGAAATGTTGCATCAGTACAAAGCATTGGGCATAAAACGCATTGTTGCTCTGCGTGGTGATCTGCCATCTGGCATGGGTCAATATGGTGAATTTCAGCATGCCAACGAGTTGGTGGAATTTATTCGTACAGAAACAGGTGACTGGTTTCATATTGATGTTGCCGCCTATCCAGAGATGCATCCTCAGGCTAAGTCGCCAGCCAGTGATGTGGGCTTCTTTGTGGAAAAAATGAAGGCTGGTGCAAATTCTGCTATCACACAGTATTTTTTTAACAGTGATGCTTATTTTCGTTTTGTAGATGAAGCTTATAGCTTAGGTGTCACACAGCCTGTCATTGCCGGCATCATGCCCATTACCAATAGCACACAGCTGTTGCGTTTCTCAGATGCGTGTGGTGCTGAGATTCCGCGCTGGATTCGATTGCGTTTGCAGTCTTATGGTGATGACATTGCTTCTATTCGTGCTTTTGGTGAAGAAGTGGTAACGGATTTATGTGATCAGCTTTTATGTACAGGCGCACCTGGCCTACACTTTTATTCCTTAAACCAGGCTGATGCTGTTTTAGCCATTGCCGATAACTTGGATTTAACGAAAAACGCCTGATTCCGTGATGAGAATATCTAATGGCTCATCATGTGTTTGTGCTGACCACTGAGCATCATCTAGTTTTTGCCAATCAAAGCCAATCCCGATGCAAATCAGGCTTGGCTTATTTTTTCTCAATTGAGCTAAGGTGCGATCAAAGTATCCACCGCCATAGCCTAGGCGCCAGTAACGAGTATTAGAGCCATCGCTCGTACTAGACCAGCCTACGCAGGGGATCAAAATACAGTCTGGAGTGATAGCAAGTCTTTGGGAGTTCTTAGGATCAGGCTCTGGCACGCCATGTTGACTAGGGGTAAGGTGATCACCCTCTTGCCATTGAAAAAATTCTAGGTGCTTATCTGGGCGCGCAAATGGCAGAGCCAACTGTCGCCCAGTATCTGATTTAGCCCAGGCTAATAAGCTGAGTCGAAGATCCACTTCATCCTGAATGGGCCAGTAGAGGGCGATAGACTGCAGCGAACTGCCTGCCTCGGCTAAGAATTCATTGAGCTTTGCAATCAGGTGCTCGCTTGTGGGTGCGTGAGTTTTCTCAGCCGTAAATTCCTTGCGCCGTCTTAATAAATCCTGCCTAAGTGTTTTTAGCGAATTACCGTGCATATCCATGATTATCAGGCGAAAATTAAAAGATATAGTAAGTACCTTAACATCAAATAAATACGCATAGGGTTGAATAGAGAATATGAAGTCTGCTGTTTGGAAAAGTAACCGTCATCAGCTTATGGGGCTAATAGGAATCTTCATTATGGGATTTGCTTTAAATATCCCCAATACCTTTGCTGAAAAAACAAAAAAAACTACGCTGCCGAAGTCCTATGAGAGCAAGGTAGCGCCACCAGAAATTACCGATGCCGATCGCATGTTCGTCGATTTGCGCGAAGCCGCCAAAAAGAATGATGTGTTTCGAACCCAGCAATTAGCTGGAAATCTAGTGAACTATCCGTTTGATGATTATGTGGCGTATTTTAGGATTAAGCCCCAGCTATTTGATAGCGCTGGAGCTCCACGAGGGGATTATAGCGCTGATGCGCAGATAGTGGCTTTCTTGAACCAATACCAAGGAACAGCTTTGGCTGACCGCATGCGTAATGATTGGTTATTGGTATTGGGTAAACGTAAAGACTGGTCACGCTTTGATGTTGAATACGCCAAGTTTGTTTTAGATGACGACACTCAAGTGAAGTGTTATGCATTACTTTCTAAATTATCCCAAGGTGAAAATCCCACAAAATTAGCAATGGACTCGCGAGCGGTTTTATTGGACCCCAGTTATTTTGGTCAAGCCTGTCAAGAATTAGTTCCTTCCTTAGTAGCTGCTGGTGGTATGACGCCTAGTGAGGCCAAAGCGATTGGCCGCGCTGCAAATGAAAGGGGTTACGACAGCATGGCTAAGCGTCTTGGTGGGGAAGATCCTATTGCAGAAATTGTAAAAGCGGCTAAAGCTGATCCCGCTAAGGCATATAAGGATTTCTCTCAAAATGCTTCCCGTTACAGCAAAGAGAATCAAGCTGTAGCTTGGGGTGTTATTGGGCAATTTCTGGCTAAGAAATTAGATCCGAATGCAGACGACGCTTATCGTTTTCAGCAAGAGCTTGGATATAACGAATTGCTCTCAGCTGAGAGTCAGGAGTGGAAGGTACGCGCAGGCTTGCGTGCGAAAGATTGGGTCTTGGTAAAGAATGCGATTGAGGGCATGAACCCAGCAGTACGAAGTCGTGACCCAGCGTGGACCTATTGGTATGGACGTGCGCTCAAGGTAGAAGGTCAAGATGCAAAGGCCAAAGAAACTTACGAGTTGATTGATGAGCAATATAACTTTTATGGTCAGCTGGCCCGCGAGGAGCTTGGAAAATCCAATCATGCACCAGCGCGTACCAAAGTAAGTGATGCAGAAATCGATGCCATGGCAAGTCGTAAAGGTTTTGTCAGGGGCGATAGACTCTATGCAATGAACTTACGTTTTGAAGGCAATCGCGAGTGGAATTGGGAACTTCGCAATATGACTGACAAGCAATTACTCGCGGCAGCAGAGTATGCCAAGCGTATTAATTTATATGATCGTGTTGTCAATACAGCTGATCGTACCAAGCAAGAGCATGATTTTAGCTTACGTTATCCAACCCCATTTCGGGATGAGCTATCTCCTATTGCGAGACAGATTGATTTAAATCTAGCTTGGGCTTATGGGCTTATTCGCCAAGAATCTCGTTTTATTATGAATGCTTCCTCCTCTGTTGGAGCGTCTGGACTAATGCAGGTGATGCCAAATACCGCCAAGTACGTTGCAAAAAAAATTGGGATGACAAACTACACTAACGATAAGTTAAGTGATACCAATACTAATTTGACCTTAGGTAGTAATTACCTCAATATGGTGCTGATTGATTTGGATGGTTCATGGGTATTGGCATCGGCCGCCTACAATGCTGGCCCCTCACGCTCAAAACTCTGGCGTGAAAAATTAACTAGCCCTACTGAAGGTGCCATTTTTGCTGAAACGATTCCTTTTACTGAAACACGCGTTTATGTAAAGAATGTTTTATCGAATGCCAATTACTATTCATCAGTAATGAATGGACAAACACAATCCTTGAAACAGCGCCTGGGGGTAATTTCTCCAAAGGCTGCTACTCAAACTGAATTACCATAAGCATTCAGCCTTACTAAGGGGTCTTAAATGAAATACGACATTCTTCTCATTGGCGGTAACGGTTTTGTCGGTCGTGTTTTGGCTGCTCAATTGCAAGCTGCAGGCTATTCGGTATTGATACCCACAGGACATTTAGCAGCTGGCCGTGATTTACGAATGCTTCCAAAAGTTTATCTAGAGAATGCAGATGTTCATGAGTTTGATCAGCTACAAGATCTATGTTCACGCATTAAACCTCAGGGCGCGGTCATTAACTTAGTTGGAGTGCTCCATGACAAGCCTGCGCAGCCTTATGGAAACGTATTTAAAGCTGCGCATGTTGATTTACCAAAAAATATTATTACTGCAATGCAAATGCACGGACTGAAACGCTATTTGCATATGAGTGCTTTGGGTGCTGATTCTCATGGATCTTCGATGTATCAGCGCAGCAAGGGCGATGGTGAAGCTGCTGTCAAAGCGAGCAATTTAGACTGGACGATTTTTAGATCTTCGGTCATTTTTGGTGCGCAAGATCAATTCATTAATTTGTTTGCTAAGCTAGTAAAATTATTTCCAGTGATGCCATTGGCTAATCACACTGCCAAATTTCAGCCCGTCAGTGTTGATGATGTGGCAACTGCTTTTGTAATGTCTCTATCGATGCCACAAACGAATCATCAGTCCTACGATTTAGTGGGTGCTACTGTGTACACCATGAAAGAGATTGTGGAGTTAGCAAAACGCAAAGTACATGCTTCATGCGCAATTATTCCGGTGCCAGCATTTGTAGGTTATATACAGGCACTCGCTTTTGAATTTCTGCCAGGCCCTACCTTGATGTCGCGTGACAATATTGCATCGATGCAAAGCCCAAATATTTTGCCTGTTGGTTCTCATGACGCGCTTACAGAAACTTTTAAGATCAGTCGCCGTAGCCTTGAGGGCATGCAGTAATGAAGGTGTATGCAGTCGGCGGTGCCATTCGGGATACCCTGATGGGTTTACCTGTAAATGACGTTGACTATGTGGTGGTGGGTTCGAGCATTGAAGAGATGGTAGCCCAAGGTTTTCGCCCTGTCGGCAAGGATTTCCCAGTATTTCTGCATCCAGAAACCCAAGCTGAATATGCACTTGCTCGAACCGAGCGAAAAACAGGTAAGGGTTATAAAGGCTTTCACTTCTATGCTGACCCAACGGTAAGCTTAGAAGAAGACTTAGAGCGTCGTGACTTAACGATCAATGCAATGGCACAAGAGGTCGACCCTGATGGGAAGTGGTTCGGCCCTATTATCGATCCTTATAACGGACAAGAAGATTTGGCTGCTAAGGTCTTTCGTCACGTGTCAGATGCTTTTGCTGAAGACCCATTGCGTTTATTGCGCATTGCCCGCTTTGCCGCACGCTTCCCCGAATTTTCAGTTGCTGATGAGACGCTCTCTGCCCTAAAAGCCATTGTGCAATCAGGCGAGTTAAGCGCACTATCTGCGGAACGTATTTGGCAAGAACTTGCCAGAGGTTTGCTTGCTCAAAAACCGATGCATATGTTTCAAGTCTTACTCAATACGGGTGCGGCTAAAACTATCTTGCCTCCTACATTGAGCACCCTGTTAGCAGAGGAGCCCTTTAGAGAAGGCTTGATGAAGTCTTTAGAGGAAGTGGGCAAGACTTTGGATGAGCGCTGCGCCATTGTTTTGATGGATTTGCCAGCGAGTGAAATTCGTTTCTGGGCTGACACTGTTCGTATGCCTATTGAAGTGCGTGACTTTAGCGAAATCTACAGTGATCTGAACTTACTGATTCATCAATATCCCGATGGATCTTATCAGGCGGTAGATGTATTAGCTTGGTTCAATCGCGCCGATCTTTGGCGCAAGCCTGATAGGGTTCAAGTTCTACTAAATCTAGCCCAAAAACTAGGACATCCAGTTACCATATTGATGACGGCAATGCGAAATACGCAAGCACTCAATACTGCTGACATTATTTTGGGTGTTGCTGCGCAAGACCGCTCTAATGGTGAACGTATTGGTAGTGCTTTTGA
This sequence comes from Polynucleobacter sp. AP-Melu-500A-A1, assembly GCF_018882125.1. GTDB lineage: Bacteria > Pseudomonadota > Gammaproteobacteria > Burkholderiales > Burkholderiaceae > Polynucleobacter. The sequence goes on along the minus strand of NZ_JACVOZ010000001.1, from coordinate 150,900 downwards.
GTCTGCAAGATTGATGGCAATTACTGCTGCATTGAGCTTAGATCTTTAGAGTCTATTTCTGCCACGCAGTCCGGGTAGATCTTCTAAGGTGCAACCAGGCAGCACAGTATCAATATTTTTAGTGAATGCAAAGACCTTAAATAATTCACCCATCTCTGCCTCAGACAATAATTTTTGTAATGCATTTGAAAGCGGCAGGAAGGTTTCTGGATTACTCGGATCGCCAATCTCCAGCGCAATATCTCCAATGCCTGCATCCAGTAAATAGCCAGCTTGGTTCGAGAGATAAACATCATCCACATTCCCAGTAAGTGCACTGCGAGCAATTTGTGACCACTCTACATGGGTAGTTAAGTCAGATAAGCCAGGAAGATAAAAAGGATCCTGAATGGCGTGGTGACGATGATGCGCCATCAACGTGCCCTCAAGCCTTTGTGGATGGTAGTACTCGCTTTCGGGAAAGCCGTAATCGAAGCTTAAAAATAAACCCGTCTGTAAATGCTGTGCAATTTGACGCATCCAAGCATTTGCAGGGGCATGTAGCTCGGTAACGTAGCCTTCAGAAAAATTTCCACTCAATAAGCTTTCTGGCAACAAATGATGTTCTACAGGTTTGCCCGCTTTCCATGAAAATTTTCCATCGATAACAGTGACGCCATACCAGTACCAAAACCCATTTTGAAAAATGATGGCATCACAAGGAATAGCATCAATTACTTCGTTAGCCAAAATAACGCCCTGGTAATTTTCGGGTATGGTGCTTAGCCACTGACATTGAGTAGCAGAGTTAGAGCGAGCAAGAGTTATGTTTAAAAGTTCTTTTTGACGCTCTGCTAAGTCTGGAGAAATTTCAATAATGTCGTAACGATCCAAGGCAAAGCCAAGATCATGTAGGCGCGTCAAAATCGATTGCGCCAGCTTGCCCGTCCCTGCACCAAACTCCAAAATTTGGGTAGGTAGACCCCGCGCTTGCAGCCCCTCTAATACGGGTAGGATGGTTGAGCAGACTGCAGCACCAAAGAGTGGACTCAGTTCTGGGGCCGTGGTGAAATCCCCGCCAGCTCCCAATTTATGAGCCCCAGCACTGTAATAGCCCATCCCGGGTTCATAGAGGGCTATCTCCATAAAGCGAGAAAAGCCTATCCAGCCGCCATCTGAGGTGATTTGGGCGGCTATTTTGTTGCTTAGAAGCTGGCTATGCTCCGTTTCTAGGCTGGTCAAGGTAATATCCATACCTCGCTAGTCTAAGAGAATTTAATTGAACCCTAGTTCAACAACCCCGTCCCAGCAAAATAAGGCCGTTTTAGTGACCGGTGCCGCAAAGCGCCTTGGTCGAGAAATTGCTATAGAGTTTGCACGTCAGGGCTGGGATGTTGCCGTTCACTATGGACAATCTGAGGTCGATGCCCAAGAAACTGTAGCCCACATTCAGGGACTTGGGCGCCATGCACATGCTTTTCAGGCAGACCTTGCCAATGAGTCAAATATTGCAGGTTTATTCAAGGATGTCACAAAACAATTCCAAGGTTTACATTGCTTAGTCAATAGTGCATCTATTTTTGAATTCGATCGCGCCAATTCTGAAAATCCGCTGAGCCCAAAAAGTTTGCAAGACCATATGCAGGTTAATTTGGCAGCCCCAATTTTGCTTTCCCAACTCATGTTTGAATTTCAGAAAACGAAGGCCATAACAATGGATGGAGATTCACTTCCGTCCGTCATTCAGTTGTTAGATCAAAAACTCATTAATCTGAATCCCGATTACTTGTCTTACACCTTATCTAAGGCAGCACTTTTAACCTCAGTAGAAATGCTAGCCTTAGACTTCGCCCCACATCTTCGTGTTGTGGGATTAGCACCGGGTATTTCCTTGCCTTCGGGCGATCAAACTCATGAAGGTTTTGCAAGCGCCCATCAAATGACACCGCTAGGCAGATCTTCCACACCTGTAGATATTGCTAAAGCCGCAGTCTTTTTAGCGCAAGCGAATGCCATTACGGGAACTACTTTATATGTAGATGGCGGGCAACATCTTTTGCCATCCACACGCGATGTGATGTTTAAAACCAATTCATAAAAACAATAAAGCCAAAAATCATGCACACCATTCTTTCGCATCCCGTCCTCATTGATTGCCGCCGTTTATTTTTGCGGGACTATGAGATTTTTATCAATATCGGTGTTCATGATTTTGAGAAAAAAGCTGAACAACGCGTTATTTTGAATGTGGACTTATATATCCCATTTGTAATGAATACGCCGACTAATGATCTGCTTGATGAAGTGGTAGATTATGACTTTATGCGCGAAACCATTAAGGCAATAGCCTCTCAGGGCCATATTGAACTTCAAGAAACTTTTTGCGACGATATTGTTACGACCATGTTGATGCATCCTAAAGTCTTGGCAGTATGTGTCAGTACTTCTAAGCCTGATGTATATCCAGACTGCTATTCGGTAGGTGTAGAAGTATTTCGTATCAAACCAGCTTAATTAAGAGTAAAGAAAAGATAGCCATCATCATGGGCGATATTCGTAAAGTTGTATTCGAGGAAAACAAGCTGGAGAAAAAACTTTGCCGCTTAGTAGGTCAAGCCATTGGCGACTTTGGCATGATTGAGGATGGCGATAAGGTTATGGTGTGCGTCTCAGGCGGCAAAGACAGCTATGCCATGCTCGACATTCTCTTAAAGTTGCGTGAGCGTGCGCCAATTAATTTCGAAGTGATAGCTGTCAACCTCGATCAAAAGCAGCCTAATTTTCCTGCAGAAATACTCCCGAATTACTTAAAGAGTTTGGGTGTGCAATATCACATTGAAGAGCAAGATACGTACAGTATCGTCAAGCGTGTTATTCCAGAAGGAAAGACAACTTGTGGATTATGTTCGCGTTTGCGTCGTGGAATTTTGTATCGCGTTGCTGATGAATTAGGCGCAACAAAAATTGCCTTGGGACATCATCGTGACGATATTCTTGAGACGCTGATGCTCAATATGTTTTATGCCGGTAAGTTAAAAGCTATGCCACCGAAGTTGCGCTCTGACGATGGTAAGCATATTGTGATTCGCCCATTGGCCTATGTCCCAGAAAAGTTGCTTGAGCGTTACTCAGTAGATATGAATTTCCCGATTATTCCGTGTGACCTTTGTGGCAGTCAGCCTAATCTTCAACGCCAGGCCATGAAAGAAATGCTGCGTGATTGGGAAAAGAAATATCCCGGCCGTGTAGAAAATCTATTCAGATCGATGCATCACATCGTCCCATCCCATTTGATGGATGGTGAAGCCTTTGATTTCCAAAATCTAGAGATTTCTACGCAGTTGTCTGGGATTGCCGCCAGATCTGCCGGTGATAAGGCAATTGATGAGTCGCAATTAGAGGAGCTGGCCTGCGGAACGCCCATTCAGGGGACTTATAATCCCCTCTTATGAATATCGTTATATTGGCTGCTGGGCAAGGAAAGCGGATGAAATCCGCATTGCCCAAGGTTCTGCAAACTTTGGCAGGAAAGCCCCTTCTTCAGCATGTATTGACGACTGCTTTAGCGCTCCAAGGAAAGTCATCTAAGCAAGGCCCGATTGTTGTCGTTGGGCATGGCGCTGCAGACGTAAAAGAATTTTTACTAACAGTCAGCAAGGCAGATCCTGCATTTAGTAAAGTCAGCACCGTATTACAGGCTGAGCAAAAGGGCACTGGCCATGCCCTACTTCAAGCCCTCTCTAAATTAGATGTGCAAGAACCCACTTTGGTTCTTTATGGAGACGTTCCCCTTACTAGCCAGAAAACACTGAGCAAATTAGCAAAGCTAGCTGATGGTGTGCGCGGTCACGATTGTGCTTTGGCTCTCCTTACTCAGAACCTAAGTAATCCCACTGGCTATGGCCGCATCGTGCGCGATGCTGACGGTTCAGTGCAAGCGATTGTTGAAGAGAAAGATGCAACGCTTGCTCAGAAGTCAATTGTGGAAATTAATACCGGCATCATGGTGCTGCCAACCAATTCCCTAAAGAAATGGTTAAAGGCATTGCGCTCAAGTAATGCGCAGGGTGAGTATTACTTAACCGATGTGATTGCGATGGCTGTTAAAGATGGGGTGCCGATTCGCACTACTGCGGCTGACGATGAATTTGAAACGATTGGTGTTAATAGTCGAGATCAGTTAGCTGCGCTTGAGCGTATACATCAATTAAATGTAGCTAATCAATTAATGGATGCGGGGGTATCGCTTGCTGATCCTGCGCGCATTGATGTGCGCGGTACTCTTGAATGCGGCACTGACGTGTTTATCGATGTCGGTTGTGTGTTTGAGGGTACTGTCACGCTGGCAGAAAGCACTAAGGTCGGCCCTTATTGCATAGTACGCAATAGTGCGATTGGCAAAGGCGTAGTAATACATGCATATAGCCATTTAGATGGCGCTAAGGTTGGCAATCAATCAGTCATCGGCCCTTATGCTCGTTTGCGCCCTGGGGCAGACCTAGCAAATGATGTTCATATCGGCAATTTTGTGGAAGTGAAGAACAGTAAGATCGCTGCAAATAGTAAAGCGAATCATTTGGCTTATGTAGGCGATGCACTGGTAGGCTCCAGAGTTAATATTGGTGCTGGAACTATTACCTGCAATTATGATGGTGTCAATAAACATCAAACTATTATTGAGGATGATGTCTTCATTGGATCAGACACTCAATTGGTTGCACCGGTTCGCGTAGGGCGAGGCGCAACGCTTGGTGCTGGCACTACACTCACGAAAGATGCGCCACCAAACCAATTAACGGTATCTCGAGCTAAGCAAATTTCACTGCAGTGGCAACGTCCTGTTAAAAAAGGTCAAAAGACTGTAGCAAAAAAAGTAGCGAGTAAAAAAGTGCCAGCGAAAAAATCTGCGCCTAAATCCGTAAAGGGTAAAAAATAATGTGTGGCATCGTTGGCGCAGCATCTCATCAAAATATTGTGGATGTATTAGTAGAGGGCTTACGCCGCCTCGAGTACCGTGGATATGATTCCTGCGGTTTTGCTGTGATTAATGCTGATGATGTAAAGCATCCTATAGAACGTGCTAGAACAACCGCAAGAGTTTCAGAATTGGCAGAGCAGGGCAAAGAATTTCATGGCACATTAGGTATTGCCCATACGCGTTGGGCTACTCATGGCAAGCCAGATACGCAAAATGCACATCCTCATATCTCCAATGGATTGATTGCCGTAGTGCATAACGGTATTGTTGAAAATTATGAAACACTTCGTATTGAATTAACGGCAGCAGGCTATGTGTTTACATCTGAAACAGATACAGAGGTCATTGCCCATTTAATACATCAAGCATATGTAGTACAAGGTAAGCAAGATTTACCCACTGCAGTGCGCTCTGTATTGCCGCAATTACATGGCGCCTTTGCTATTGGTGTAATTGCGCAAGACAGTCCAAAGACTTTAGTTGGAGCGCGCGTAGGTTCTCCTCTAGTGGTAGCACTGGGCGAGCATGAAAACTTTTTGGCATCAGATGCCCTTGCATTAGCAGGCCGCGCGCAGACCATGATGTATCTAGAAGAGGGTGACGTCGCTGTTTTGCAGGCTGATACCGTTCAAATTATTGATCAGAGTGGTAATGTTGCACAAAGAGATCGCAAGGCGATGCCTGCACAGGCAGATTCAGTAGATCTGGGGCCATATCAGCATTACATGCAAAAAGAAATCTTTGAGCAGCCAAGAGCTATTGGTGACACCTTAGCAAATATCGCATCCTTTGGCCCTGAATTATTTGGAGCCAATGCTGAGGATTGGAAGGCATTTGATCAAATTTTGATCTTGGCATGCGGAACTAGTTATTACTCTGCCTGCGTTGCCAAATACTGGTTAGAGGATATTGCTGGCATTCCGACTCAAGTGGAGATAGCGAGTGAGTATCGTTATCGTACAACCGTACCCAATCCTAAAACCTTGATTGTGGTGGTTTCTCAGTCTGGTGAGACAGCGGATACATTGGCGGCATTACGTCATGCAAAGGCCTTAGGCCACCCTTATACCTTAGCCATTTGTAATGTAGCTAGTAGCGCCATGGTGCGTGAAACCAACTGGCATTTTTTGACTAAGGCTGGCGCAGAAATAGGTGTGGCATCGACTAAAGCATTTACGACACAGCTTGTTGCTTTATATCTCTTGGCAGTTTCGATTGCGAAACGCGCTGGCAGAATTTCTGTCGAAAAAGAAAAAGAATTACTTCGTGAATTGCGTCATCTGCCTAAAGCGCTCCATGCTGTACTTGCGCTTGAGCCACAAATTATTGCTTGGAGTGAAGCTTTTTCTAAATGCGAGAACGCCTTGTTCTTGGGACGTGGTTTGCATTACCCGATCGCCCTAGAAGGCGCCCTAAAGCTAAAAGAGATTTCCTATATACACGCAGAAGCCTACCCAGCAGGGGAGCTGAAGCATGGACCATTGGCACTCGTAACCGACAAAATGCCGGTAGTGACGGTTGCTCCTAAAGACGAACTGTTGGAAAAGTTAAAATCTAATATGCAAGAGGTTAAGGCTCGGGGTGGCAAACTCTATGTCTTTGCGGATCACGACACGGAGATTGTGAATAGCGAAGGTATTAATGTCATCCGCTTACCTGAGCACTACGGCAATCTCTCACCGATTTTGCATGTGGTCCCCCTGCAGCTATTGGCGTACCACACCGCCTGCGCTCTTGGAACTGATGTGGACAAGCCTAGAAATTTAGCAAAGAGCGTCACAGTCGAATAATTTTTTATAGACTTGACTCTGACACAGAGTTGTGAACAAAATTAACTATAAAAATCAGAGTGTTAGAAAGCTAGCGCTTGTAATCTGTGTTCAAATAACTCTTGTTAAAGAGGATATTTGTTGTAAGTCATGATTTTTTCTAAAGTGCACCTTCTATCACGGCTTCATTTTTTTCTGCTGATTCTTGCGGGACTACTTTCTGCGTGTGCAGTAGGACCCAACTTTAAGCAACCAGATCCCCCTAAGACCTCAACCTATACAGAGTCTCCTCTCTCGCAAAAACTGACTACAGCCCCCAGTGTTCCTGGCGGCACCGAGCAAGAGTTTATTGTGGGTGCAGATATCGAGGCGCAATGGTGGGAGCTCTATAAATCACCCGAACTAGATGTGCTGATTAAAAAAGCGCTTCAACAAAATCCTACTCTAGGCGCAGCTGATGCCGCTCTGCGCTCTGCTCAAGAAAATGTCAACGCTCAAATTGGCGGTCAATATTTTCCGGCCATAGGCTTAAATGGAAATGCAATTAGGCAACTACAGCCCGCAGGAATCTATGGCTTACCTTACGGCTCTGACACCTATAACTTATTTAACACTACTGCAAACGTCTCTTATAAGTTAGATGTATTTGGCAGCGCACGACGTGCAGTGGAAAGCGCTGAAGCGCAGGCAGAGGTTGCCCAATTTCAGTTAGAGGGAGCATACCTTTCCTTAACATCCAACATTGTTACTGGCGCTGTGCGTGAGGCTGCATTGCGAGCTCAAATGCAGGCGACAGAAGAGATACTGAAGGCGCAGACGAATTTGGCAGAGTTGACTGAAAAGCAATTAGTAATCGGTACAGTCTCTAAGGTAGATGTCACATCACAAAGAACTTTAGTATCGAGCTCTCAAGTTGATTTATTTAATTATGAAAGAAATTTGTCCTTTGCCCGCAATCAATTGGCAGTCCTTGTGGGTGAATTACCAAGCAATGCGAACATCACTAAATTTGATTTAAGTACCCTTAACTTGCCAGAAAAATTACCCCTGTCCATTCCATCGAACTTGGTTCGGCAAAGGCCAGATGTTCGAGCAGCAGAGGCGCAACTAAAATCTACGAATGCCTTAGTGGGCGTTGCCACTGCCAACTTGTTGCCACAATTTACTATCACTGGTGCAATTGGTTCTGCAGCTTTAACCAGCACTGCCTTATTTGGTCCGAATGCAGCTTTGTGGTCTATTGCTGGCGGCATCTTCCAGCCACTCTTTCAGGGCGGTAAATTATTGGCGCAGCGTCGTGGTGCAATTGCAAATTACGAACAAGCTGTTTATCAATATCAGGCCACTGTGCTCAAAGCTTTTCAAGAGGTTGCTGACGCACTTCGCGCTCTAGAAACGGGCTCACAAGCATTAAAGGCTGCCTCTGATGCAGAGCGTTATGCCTACGAAACTTTAGACCTTGTACAGCAGCAATATAAATTAGGCACTGCAAGTTACTTAGCGGTTTTGTACTATCAAAATCAATATCAATTAGCCAAGGTGAAGTCTGTATCTGCGCAAGCAACCCGTTTTTCAGATACCGCAGCACTATTTGCAGCACTCGGCGGTGGCTGGTGGAATCGTAATGGCCCCGCCTTTCAACCAAAAGACATAGCGAACAAAGATCAAAATGAAATTTCTGGCAAAAATTAAAACCAAGATTCTCAGTCTCATTCTCGCGATATGGGCATGGATGAAGCTCAAGGCTACAGACTGGAAGCTGCGCGATAGAGCATTGGCTGTTTGGGCTAAAGCAAAAGCCTTTTGGGCTCGTATGGGTGAGAAATGGCGCAATACAAAAGCCCACCAAAAGCTGATGGCTATGAAGCCTTTACCACGTCGTATGACAGTGATGTTGTGCGGAGTATTGCTCCTACTTGGCTTAATCTTTGGCTTCAATCAGCTTAAGACCTTCATGATTAAGTATTTTATTTCTGGCATGGGTCTACCTCCAGCAACGGTTTCCACTATGGTGATAACAAGCTCAGAATGGCAGCCTAAGTTAAGTAGCGTTGGCAATGTTCGTGCATTTAGAGGGGTTGAGCTGAGCACTGAAGTGGCTGGCCTAGTAGCAACTGTACCTATTAAGTCTGGGCAAGATGTCAAAGAAGGTGAGTTACTCATTAAATTAAATGATGCTTCTGACGTTGCTCAATTAAATTCTTTAAAAGCCTTAGCTGATTTAGCGAAGGTGATTAACGAGCGAGATAGACAGCAGTTAGCAATTCAGGCAATTAGTAAAAATGTCTTTGATACAAGCGCAGCAGATGCAAAGTCAAAGCAAGCACAAGTAGAGCAACAAACAGCTTTAGTTGCAAAGAAAAATCTTAAAGCACCATTTTCTGGGCGCGTAGGTATTGTTTCTATAAATCCTGGTCAATACGTTAATTCAGGGGATAAGCTACTGACTTTACAAACCCTGGATCCGATATTTGTCGATTTCAATTTACCGCAAAATAATGCCGAGCAAATTCAGGTTGGCCAAGTAGTTGAAGTGACTACCGATGCCTTTAAAGACGCAAGTTTTACTGGCAAGATCACTGCGGTGAGTCCTAAGGTTGACACGAACACTCGCAATATCCTAGTAGAGGCTCAACTTGCTAATCCTGATAAGAAAATTCTTCCTGGAATGTTTGCTAATGTAAATATCAAGTTAGGTGACCAAGTCAAGTTGCTCACTTTGCCGCAAACAGCCGTTACCTATAATCCCTATGGTTCGACTGTCTTTTTAGCCAAGCCTACTGGTAAGAAAGATAAGCAAGGTAAAGATGCTCTAGAAGCTCAACAAGTATTTGTCACCACTGGTTTCACACGTGGCGATCAGGTGGCGATTCTAAAAGGTGTCGATGAAGGTGCAACAGTTGTCACCAGTGGACAACTTAAGTTGAAGAATGGCACTCCTTTGATTATTAACAATAAGGTGCAGCCAGCAAATTCACCTAATCCAAAGCCTCAGGAATAAGTAGCTAATGAATTGGACTGATATATTCATTCGCAGGCCAGTGCTCTCCCTAGTCGTGAGCGCGGTTATCTTGGTATTTGGATTGAAGGCGATTGGTTCGCTGCCCGTTAATCAATATCCGCAAACCCAAAATGCGGTTGTTACTATCAGCACCGCATACTACGGCGCCGATCCAGAAACCATTGCAGGATTTATTACGCAGCCGCTTGAAGCTTCAATTGCTCAGGCGCAGGGGATTGATTATTTGTCTTCTGCAAGTGTGAGCGGTGTTTCAACAATCACTGCTACATTGAAGTTGAATTACGACTCGAATGCAGCATTAACGCAAATCCAAACTCAAATTGGCGCCGTTAAAAACCAATTGCCGCCACAAGCCCAGCAACCAGTATTGACGGTCCAGGTAGGGCAATCAACCGCTGCTATGTATATGGGTTTCTATAGCGATGAGATTCCAAATAATGCGATTACGGATTATTTACTGCGAGTAGTCAAGCCAAAGCTAGATTCCATTCAAGGTGTACAAAACGCAGAAATTACTGGCGGCAGAAAGTTTGCTTTGCGCGCTTGGTTAGATCGTGAAAAGATGGCTGGGCTTGGCGTAGGCGCTGATGATGTCTATAGCGCTATGTCGGCAAATAACTATTTGTCTGCAGTAGGCAGCACCAAAGGAGACATGGTTGCGGTTGACTTGGTTGCGGGTACCGACCTGCATACTCTGGATGAGTTTCGTAAGCTGGTGGTTAAAAAAGATGGTATCAATATCGTGTATCTCGATCAGGTGGCTAATGTCACCCTTGGCTCTGAGGATTACAATACCAACGTCGCTTTTAGCGGTAAGAAATCAGTCTTTATCGCAATCAAGGTAGCACCTCAAGCAAATCTTTTGGATGTTGCACAGCGAGTTCGGGATATTGTTCCAGAGATACAGCGACAATTGCCGATTGGCATGACTGGTAAGGTGGTATATGACTCAACCATGTTTATTACAAGCTCAATCGATGAGGTCGTCTCTACTCTACTAGAAGCCCTTTTAATTGTGACTGTGGTGATTTACCTTTTCTTAGGTAGCTACCGCGCGGTTGCGGTACCTTTGATTGCGATGCCGCTCTCATTAATTGGCACTTTCTTCCTGATGCAAGTATTAGGCTACTCGATTAATTTATTAACCTTACTTGCTTTAGTACTGGCAATTGGTTTGGTGGTTGACGATGCCATCATTGTTGTGGAAAACGTGGATCGTCATATGAAAGAGGGTAAGTCTCCTTTAGAGGCTTCCTTAATTGCGGCACGAGAGCTGGGAAGTCCGATTTTGGCAATGACCATAGTATTAATTGCGGTCTATATTCCCATTGGCTTTCAGGGTGGTTTAACGGGTGCACTGTTTACAGAATTCGCCTTTACTTTAGCCAGTGCGGTGGCTGTCTCAGGGGTGATTGCTTTGACGCTTTCTCCAATGATGTGCTCACGTATCTTTACCGAGGAGCAAGAGGCCTCGCCATTTGTTCAAAAGATTGATCGGATCTTTGATAAGGTTCACCATAGCTATCAAAGCACCTTACGGGATTTATTGAGCACCTGGCAAGTGATCATTGTGATGGGCGTGATCTTGTTGGGTGGAGTTGCCTATCTCTATGCAACAGCACGAACAGAATTGGCTCCAACCGAAGACCAGGGTATTGTATTAATGCAAGCTTCTGGTCCACCAAACAGCACCGTGAATCAGATGCAGACTTATGCAGATCAGATTTATCAGATATCGAGTGCAGAGCCTGAGTATGAGCAAATGTTCCAAATCACCAGTCCTACTAGTAGCTTTGGCGGTGTCTTATTAAAAGACTGGGGCCAGCGCAGTCGGAACGCCACTAAGTTTCAACAAGATATGCAGCAGAAGTGGAACTCGATTGCAGGCGCACGGGTTGCTGCCTTCCAATTCCCAGCATTACCTGGAGCTCAGGGACTGCCTGTTCAGGTAGTCATTAATACTACCGAGTCGTACGATCAGTTAAATGAAGTTTCTCAGGCCGTTTTAGACAAAGCACGTCGCAGCGGCAATTTTTTCTTTGTTGATTCAGATTTAAAGATTGATAAACCACAAGATGTACTGGTGATCGATCGTGAAAAAGTCGCTGCCTTAGGAATGACGCAGCAGCAGGTAGGCTCTGCACTATCAGCTGCCTTGGGCGGTGGATATGTTAATTATTTTTCTGTCGCTGGCCGTTCCTATAAGGTGATCCCTCAGGTCAAGCAAGTCGATCGCTTAAATCCAGATCAGATTTTGGATTACTACATCCGTACTCCAAGTGGCGCGATGATTCAAGCGCGCACTATTGCCAGCATTAAGCAAAGAGTAGTTCCCCAATCCATTAATCACTTTCAGCAATTAAATTCAGCAACGATTTCAGGCGTGAGCACTCCATTTATTTCTCAGGCAGATTTACTGGAGTTCATGCGCCAGACTTTGAAAGAGGTCGCACCAAACGGCTATAGCATGGACTACGCAGGCCCTTCACGTCAGTTCATGGCTGAGTCTGGCGGCTTCTTAGTGACGATGTTCTTTGCCATTTTGATTGTGTTCTTAGTGCTCGCTGCTCAATTTAATAGTTTCCGAGATCCAATTGTGATTCTGGTTTCAGTCCCGTTAGCATTGTTTGGGGCTCTCATTTTTATTAATCTGGGCTTTACTACTCTGAACGTATATACCCAGGTAGGCTTAGTCACGCTGATGGGCTTGATTAGTAAGCATGGCATCTTGATTGTGCAATTTGCCAATGAACTACAAGAGGCAGGACGCAGCAAGTTAGATGCCATTATTGAAGCCAGTAGTGTTCGTTTAAGACCTATTTTGATGACCACCGCAGCGATGGTATTAGGTGTTTTACCTTTGGTGATTGCCTCAGGCGCTGGTGCAGCTGGCCGTCAATCTATGGGTATCGTGATCTTCACTGGATTGTCTATCGGCACCCTGTTTACTTTGTTTGTGGTGCCAGCGATGTATCTTTTTATGGGCGCTGATCACCACCAAAATAAATTTAAGCAACAGTAAAAAGACTACTTAACAATATTGAGTTTTTTCTCGGCAATATGATTAAAGTCTGTTTCTGTTTCCAAGCGCTTTAGCCAAGCATCTATATTTTTCAAGCTAGGACGTGGCCCAGTTTTTTCTGGAAAAGTTTCATTTAATAAAATCCAGCGGCCAACGCAAAGACCCAGAGCAATATCTCCAATATTAAAATGCTGACCAGAGCAATACGCTTGATTTGCAAGAGCGATATCAAGCAAGCCTAATAAATTGCTGGAATCTTCATAAGCTTTTTTAATTGCGGGATAGTTACGTTCATTTTCAGGAACACGAGTTAATCCTAAAAATGGCGCACGTAGCGCAGGCCACAAGCTTCCCACTTGCCAGTCCAACCATTTTTCTGAACCGTACTGACTAGCAACATCACTCGGAAAGCGCCCTTGCTTATCGTATTGTCGGATGAGATAGCGCATGATGGTATTAGATTCCCAAAGCACAATATCCCCATCCTCTAGGGTGGGCACTAATCCATTCGGATTGAGTTTTAAAAACTCAGGCGTACGATTGACGCCAAAGTGCAGACCGGCATCAATGCGTTCAAAGTCTTTACCCTCCTCAAGTCCTAGCTCAGCAAGGCACCAGAGTACTTTTTGTACATTAATCGAACTTTTTCGACCCCATAAACGCAACATTACTTTTCCTTCTTTTGATGAGCTGTAATTAATTGATTTTGATTTCGGCAATATCAAGGCCAACAAATTTACTACGTGCATAAATGAGTGGCTCTTTGTCAGGATCATTTTTTAAATGAAGTACTTTTGCAACAATGATATTGTGATCTCCGCCTGTATGAACTGAAACAGTTTCACATTCGTAATAGGCTACACATTCATCAATTTGGCTAAGGCCACTATTGACAACCTGATGTGGCACACCGTCAAACTGATGATGTTTTACAGTGGCAAAGTGCATTGCTAAGTCTTCTTGGGTCCGTTCAAGCACATGAATGAGATGTTTTTTCCCAAGCTCAACCCAGGGCATGAAGCGCGAGTGTTTCTTAAGGCTCCATAAAATTAGTGGGGGCTCTAGAGAAACGGTATTAAAGGAGCTAATGGTAATGCCATGATGATTTTGCTCTTCATCAAGACAGGTAATGACTGTGACCCCAGTTGCAAAAGAGCCGAAGCCTTTACGCAACTCCTGTGAAGTAAATGAGGCCATCAGTTTTTTACTTATTCGCGGGGGCGATAGTAGTTCCAGGGATCGGAATCAATACTTCATTCTCTTCCGCTTTTACGCACTTAAAGCGATATTCTTTGCCGGCCTTCGAGAGAAAACTAGCGCCTTGATAAAAATCACCCCTACAGGTGTTAGTTGCAAAGTCCATGACATCCTGTGGATCAGCGCTAGAGTTAATAAGGCGCATATTGCCCATAGACATATTTAGCTGGGTTGCAGCACAGCCAGCCAGTAGTGAGCCAGAAATCGCAGTTAATAGTAGAATTTTTTTCATGGAAACCTCCATAATCATCAATGCTCGTTAGGATAAACCTATTACGAATTTGTTGCGGGGAATCGCCCTGCTCTAAAAGGAAGAGACATGTTTAAGGCTATTTTGGTAAATAAGGATGATCAAGGCTATCGTGCTGAACTGGTCCAGGTCGATGAGGCTAGCCTGCCGGAGGGCGAGGTAAAGGTGAAAGTCCTTTATTCCACCCTCAATTACAAGGATGGTCTGGCGATTACTGGCAAAGGCCCAGTGGTACGTAGTTTTCCAATGATTCCAGGAATTGACTTTGCTGGAGAGGTATTGGAAAGCACTAGCCCTGACTTTAAGGCTGGCGATATGGTGCTGCTGAATGGATGGGGGGTTGGAGAGGGACATTGGGGTGGATTGGGGCAGTTAGCCCGCGTTAAAGCCGATTGGCTCATTCCTCTGCCAAAAGGCTTGACTGCCAAGCAAGCCCTTGCTATTGGTACTGCTGGCTACACCGCAATGCTGTGTGTCATGGCTTTGCAGTCCCACGGCCTAAAGCCAAGCGATGGCGAAGTGTTGGTAACGGGTGCTGCGGGTGGAGTAGGCAGTTTTGCGATTGCCTTACTGAGTAAATTGGGGTTCACGGTAGTAGCGAGCACAGGGCGGATGGCAGAAACCGATTACTTAAAGCAGTTAGGTGCTTCTGAAGTAATTGATCGGGCTACTTTATCTGCCCCAGGCAAACCCTTGGCAAAAGAGCGTTGGGCTGCTGTAGTCGATAGCGTTGGAAGTCATACCCTAGCCAATGCTTGTGCACAAACCAAGAGTGAGGGCGCCGTAGCTGCTTGTGGTCTTGCCCAGGGCATGGACTTTCCATCCTCGGTCGCGCCTTTTATTTTGCGCGGAGTAACTTTGTATGGCATCAATAGTGTCACGGTGCCAAGAGCAAAACGTATTGCTGCTTATGAGCAATTAAGCAAGTTGATAGATTTAAAAACACTAGATGAGATTTCTCATGAAATTAGCCTTGAAGATTCTTTAAAGTATGCAAAGGAATTAATGGCAGGTAATGTTCGTGGACGTCTGATTGTGAACGTCAACGCATAAAGCTCATTGCATAAATAAAAATATGAATAAAAAAGCACCACTAGCTTCTGAAAGCGCTCTTCATTACCCCCTGGGGGATCAGCTTCCTGAGTTAGGTAGCAGCATTGAGGTGGCACCGGGAGTGCGTTGGCTCAGGATGAAATTACCCTTTGCTTTAGACCACATTAATTTATGGCTCTTGCGCGATGAGATCAATGGTATTGCCGGATGGACTATTGTGGATTGTGGCATCGCCAATGATGAGACTAAATCTTCATGGGAGCAAATTTTTGCTACCCAGCTTGAAGGCTTGCCAGTATTGAGGGTGATTGTGACCCATATGCACCCAGACCATGTTGGCTTATCGCAATGGTTATGTGAAAAGTGGCAAGTGCCGCTCTGGATTTCTATGACTGACTACCTGACAGCACAGTGGTTAAGTCACAAAGAGGGTGGTGCTGCCATTGGTACGC
Organism: Polynucleobacter sp. AP-Melu-500A-A1; assembly: GCF_018882125.1. Taxonomy (GTDB): domain Bacteria; phylum Pseudomonadota; class Gammaproteobacteria; order Burkholderiales; family Burkholderiaceae; genus Polynucleobacter. The sequence goes on along the minus strand of NZ_JACVOZ010000001.1, from coordinate 135,118 downwards.
GTGCCGGCGGTGGAGGCTCTGCAGACCATTTTCAAAAACACGGTTTATTGGCTGCAGAGGATTTAGAAAAAATTCGGGGCCGCTCAAATTACTACAGCAATATGGTGCCTGGTGTTCCAAGGCAATATCGCCGCATCATCGATAGTGAAATGATATCAATCGGTGGTCGAGAATGGCAAGTCATGATGGGATATGGTCATGCACCAGAGCATGCCTCTCTCTTTTGTAAAGATCTTAAAGTTCTCATTTCTGGTGACATGTTGCTACCCAGAATTTCTACCAATGTGAGTGTGTTTGATGCTGATCCGGATGCGGATCCCTTGGGTCTCTATCTTGCTTCTTTAGACGAATACTTGCCCTTACCAGATGATGCATTGGTGCTACCTTCGCATGGCAAGCCATTTACGGGTATGAAGCCCCGTATCGGACAGTTAAAAGCACATCATGATGAGCGCTTAGCCGAAACCCTTGATGCATGTAAAAAACCGGCAACTGCTCGAGAGATTGTGCCGGTTTTATTTAGAAGAGAATTAGATATTCACCAACTCACCTTTGCTATGGGTGAGGCTATTGCTCATTTGAATTACCTACTTCGTCGAGGAAAGTTGCATCGCCAGCTTTGCGACGACGGCGTGTTGCGGTTTTCCGTGGTTTAGCGCTTGCTTTAGTTGCAGTGCTTTCTGTGGGGTTAGTAGCAGCTGCCCCAGCTGCTGAGACTGCATCACCAAATGACTTGAGCGCCATCATGGTGGCATGCTGAACTTCAAGACCTTGAATTGTAGATTTCAGGATATTGAGGTTGAGGTTTAGCCAGGTTTCAACACTCTTGAGATCTTTGATCCGCTTTTCAAGTTCATCAACATCAAGTCCTGGAAACGCAGCGCCAAAGCCCCCTGCAGCCTTTGAGGCGTCGGTAGTAAAGGGAAATTGCCCAGTCTGTCCTGCCGCGCCTTGACCCCACATGGTTTTAAACATATCAAGACTTTGATTGAATTCTGGAATGGTTCCAAACATAGATGGGCTCCGGGTTAAATGAAATGTGGCTTTTCCAATAGAATAAGGGATTCTAGAGATTATTCCCGGTTAAATAATGCAATTTAATGGTTTATCCCAGCCTTATACGCGTGGCCAGCCACTCCCTGAGTTGCTGAAGCAGCGCATTCTCATTTTGGATGGGGCTATGGGCACCATGATTCAGCAGTACAAACTGTCTGAAGATGATTATCGTGGTTTGCCAGGCAACATACGCTTTGCTGATCACCCAGGTGATCTCAAGGGCAATAATGAATTATTGGTGTTAACTCAGCCTCAAATCATTAGCAAAATTCATGAGCAGTATTTGGATGCAGGTGCTGACATTATTGAAACCAATACCTTTGGTGCCACATCGGTTGCCCAAGAAGATTACAAAATGCCTGGCCTAGCACGTGAAATGAATGAGGTTTCAGCTAGATTAGCTCGCGCAGCTTGCGATAAATACAGCACCTCCGATAAGCCTCGCTTTGCCGCTGGTGCCATTGGGCCAACTCCCAAGACTGCAAGTATTTCTCCAGACGTGAATGATCCTGGTGCACGCAATGTCACCTTTGATACTTTGCGCGCCTCTTATCGTGAGCAGATTGAAGGCCTCTTTGCTGGTGGAGTGGATTTATTTTTAGTAGAAACCATTTTCGACACCCTGAATGCAAAAGCAGCATTGTTTGCTTTAGATGAATTTTTTGAAGAGACTGGTGAACGTTTACCTGTAATGATTTCTGGAACGGTAACGGATGCATCGGGTCGAATTCTTTCAGGTCAAACGGTTGAAGCATTTTGGAATAGTTTGCGTCACATTAAGCCACTCACATTTGGTTTGAATTGTGCTTTAGGTGCTGCCTTAATGCGCCCTTATGTTGCAGAACTTGCGCGTATTTGTGATGCTGCAGTATCTTGCTATCCTAATGCTGGCCTCCCTAATCCAATGAGTGATACAGGGTTTGATGAGACCCCAGAAATTACCTCAAGCTTAGTAGATGGCTTTGCCAAGGATGGCCTAGTGAATTTGGTGGGAGGTTGCTGCGGGACCACGCCCGACCATATCCGGGCAATTGCGAATGCAGTTGCCAAACGCAAGCCTCGCCCCTTTTATCGCGAGGGAGCAGAAGCTTCAGCATGAGTAAATTGGAAAATCCAAAAGCCATGCCAGCCATGAAGCTTTCTGGTCTAGAGCCATTTAATGTGACTACCGATGTTCGCTTTGTCAATATTGGTGAGCGTACCAACGTCACAGGCTCTAAAGCATTCTCCCGCATGATTTTGAATAATCAATTTGATGAAGCGCTTGTAGTGGCTCGTCAACAAGTTGAAAATGGTGCGCAGGTCATCGACATTAATATGGACGAGGCAATGTTAGATTCTGAAGCAGCGATGACGCGCTTCTTAAACTTGATTGCATCAGAGCCAGATATCGCTAGAGTACCTATCATGATCGACTCCTCTAAATGGAGCGTGATTGAGGCGGGTCTGAAATGTATTCAAGGTAAGCCGATTGTTAATTCAATTTCCTTAAAGGAAGGCGAAGAACCTTTCAGAAAACAAGCGCGCTTAATTCGTCGCTATGGTGCAGCTTCCGTCATCATGGCTTTTGATGAAGTGGGCCAAGCAGACACCTTCAAGCGCAAAACTGAAATTTGCCAACGATGCTATGACATTCTTGTAAATGAGATTGGCTTTCCTGCAGAAGATATTATTTTTGATCCCAATATTTTTGCAATTGCGACCGGTATTGAAGAGCACGATAACTATGCAGTAGATTTTATTAATGCCACACGCTGGATTAAAGAAAATCTACCTGGCGCTAAAGTGAGCGGTGGCGTTTCTAATGTGAGCTTCTCATTCCGCGGTAATGATCGTGTTCGCGAGGCAATTCATACTGTATTTCTGTACCATGCTATCAAGGCGGGTATGGATATGGGCATCGTGAATGCCGGCCAATTGGGTGTTTACGCTGATTTAGATTCAGAGCTCAGGGAGCGAGTCGAGGATGTGGTTCTTAATCGCTTTAAAGAAAAAGACGGAAAGACGCCAACAGAGCGTTTGCTCGATATTGCCGACCAATTTAAGGGCGGTGGTGCCAAGCAAGTTGAAAACTTAGTCTGGCGTGAAGATCCAGTCCGTGAGCGCTTAACACATGCCCTGGTGCATGGCATCACCACCTTTATTGAAGCAGATACCGAAGAATTGCGGGCGCAAATCATGGGCGATGGTGGTCGCCCCATTGAGGTGATTGAAGGCCCACTCATGGATGGCATGAATGTCGTAGGTGATTTATTTGGCGAGGGCAAGATGTTCTTGCCGCAAGTGGTAAAAAGTGCTCGAGTAATGAAACAGGCTGTTGCGATACTGATTCCATATATTGAGGAAGAGAAGCGACTACATATTGCTGGTGGTGGTGAGGCTAAAGCCAAAGGCAAGATTGTGATGGCTACCGTGAAAGGTGATGTGCACGATATTGGTAAGAATATCGTGACAGTGGTGTTGCAATGTAATAACTTTGAAGTTGCCAATATGGGCGTGATGGTGCCTTGTGCTGAAATTTTGAAGCGTGCCAAGGAAGAGAAAGCCGATATTGTCGGCCTTTCCGGCTTAATTACGCCCTCGCTTGAAGAGATGACTTATGTTGCACAAGAAATGCAGCGCGACGATTATTTCCGGGAGCGACAAATCCCACTCATGATTGGTGGCGCTACTACCTCTCGTGTTCATACAGCAGTCAAGATTGCGCCACACTATGACGGTCCAGTGGTTTATGTACCAGATGCATCACGCTCAGTGTCGGTTGCCTCTAGCTTACTTTCTGATGAGAGCGCTACCAAATTCATTCAAGATTTGCGTGATGACTATGTCCGCATTCGTGAGCAACATGCTAATAAAAAAGCTGCGCCTACTATTTCATTAGAGGCTGCCAGGAAAAATCGTGAACTCATTGATTGGGCTGCTTATGTTCCAGAAAAGCCTAAGTTTATTGGGCGTCGCGTCTTTAAAAACTTTGCCTTAAGTGATATTGCGAAATATATTGACTGGACACCATTCTTTCAGACATGGGATTTAGCAGGTAAGTACCCAGCGATTTTGGATGATGAAGTTGTGGGCGTTGAAGCACGTAAAGTGTTTGAAGACGCCAAGGCCTTATTGGAAAAATTGATTAAAGGCCAATGGTTACAAGCCGATGCAGTAGTCGCTTTTTATCCGGCCAATACCGTTGGCGATGACATTGTTTTATATAGCGATGAAGCCCGTGAGCACCCATTATTTGTGTGGCATAACTTACGTCAACAAGCTGAGCGTCCAGTCATTGACGGCATTCGCCGCCCAAATCGCTGTCTCGCAGATTACGTTGCCCCCAGGGATTCTGGTGTAGCTGATTACTTAGGATGCTTTGCTGTAACAACAGGTCATGGGGTTGAGAAAAAGGTCGCAGAATTTCAGGCGAAGCATGATGACTACAGTGCAATCATGTTAAAGGCTTTAGCAGATCGTTTAGCCGAGGCTTTTGCTGAGTTGATGCACCATCGTGTTAGAACGGATTTGTGGGGATATGCCACCGATGAGATTCTGACAAATGATCAAATGATTAATGAAGAGTATCGTGGCATTCGTCCAGCACCCGGATATCCTGCGTGCCCTGCGCACGAGGTCAAAAAAGATTTACTGCGAGTGATTGGCTCTGAAGATATTGGCATGACATTGACCGAATCGATGGCCATGAATCCTGCATCTAGTGTGAGTGGATTCTATTTGGCACATCCTGATGCCCGCTACTTTAATGTCGGCAAGCTATCTACTGATCAGATTGAAGACTTGGCTATACGCCGCGGTGAATCTATTGAGGATGTGCGTCGTCAACTTTCTAGTTCTTTAGATTAAACACCCCACATTACTGGCTCGCCTTTGGCATTACTTTGCTTCATCAGCTCAAGGAATGGATAGGCTCTTTGGCCAAGACGGTCGGCTGATTTGGAATGGCCCTGGTGTTCATTGGCCCCATTCTTGGTTTGTGAGCGCTCTTCCAAGTCTTTCAGAATAGCGGTTTCTAGGGCGGTAATGTAAGCAGGTAGCTTCTCTACTGTCAAAATTCCTCTGGGCTCAATAGGGTGCCCCAAGATATCAAAAATTTGCTGAGTCAGATCAGCCAGCATGATGACGTCTGGAGCGGCTTTTGAGCGAAATTGATAGATCATTTCGATAGCTTACCACCTGATAAACTCACTGTTCTATGTTGTTGACCAATAAAAATCGATTAATTGAGATGCTCGGCGGAGCACTACAAGAACTGGCGCAAGAGCGAGGCCTGGGCGACGTTCCACAACCCCGATTAGAGCGTCCAAAAGCAGTAGATCACGGTGACGTTGCCTGCAATATTGCCCTGCAGCTTTCTAAAGCCTGGAAACTGAACCCAAGGGATTTAGCGCAGACGCTTGTAGAGCGTTTGCAAAAGCAACCAGACTTTGAACAGCTGATTACTTCTTGCGAAATTGCTGGCCCTGGGTTTATCAACTTTCGCCTTAGTAATGCAGCGAAAATCGCAGTAGTTAAAGAAATTTTGTCAGCCGGCCCTCGGTTTGGGGAGCTTCCTAGTGGTAAGGGGCCAGTCGCTAGCGCCATGATTGAGTTTGTTTCAGCAAATCCCACAGGTCCATTACACGTTGGCCATGGTAGGCAAGCTGCACTAGGAGATGCCTTGGCTAATCTCTTAGCGACCCAAGGTATTAAAGTGCACCGTGAGTTTTATTACAACGATGCTGGCGTACAAATTGCCAATCTTGCTTTATCTGTCCAGGCGCGTTTAAAGGGCTTGAAGCCCGGTGATGCAGCTTGGCCCGAACAAGCTTATAACGGTGAATATATTGCAGAGATTGCTGCTGCCTTTAAAGCCTCTGAAAAATATCAAGATGATCTTGAGGCAATACGTCAATTTGCAGTTGCGTATTTACGTAATGAACAAGATCTCGATTTGAAAACCTTTGGTGTGAAATTTGACTGCTATTACCTAGAGTCTTCTTTATATACCGATGGTAGTGTTGCTCAAATCGTAGAGGATTTACAAAGTATTGGTAAAACCTATGAAGGCGAAGGGGCCCTTTGGTTAAAAACGACTGATGACGGTGATGACAAAGATCGTGTCATGCGTAAATCAGATGGTAGCTTTACCTACTTTGTTCCTGATGTGGCATATCACGCCAGTAAATGGAAGCGTGGCTTCAAAAAAGTGATTAATGTGCAGGGTAGTGATCATCATGGCACGATTGCCCGTGTCCGCTCAGGTATACAGGGCGTGGCACAGAAGCGAGGTTGGGAAATTCCGAAGACCTTTCCAGATTATGTTTTACACAAGATGGTGACGGTGATGCGCGGCGGTGAAGAAGTCAAAATTTCTAAGCGTGCAGGTTCTTACGTCACCGTTCGTGACTTGGTTGAGTGGTCAGGCGGCCTTACTGCTGAAATGACTCCCGAAGAGAAAGATTTGGCACTTGCGCGTGGACGCGACGCAGTGCGATTCTTTTTAATTTCACGGAAAGCAGATACTGAGTTTGTATTTGATATTGATTTAGCACTTGCGCAAAATGATGAGAATCCCGTGTTCTATGTTCAATATGCACATGCACGGATTAGTTCAATCTTGCAGCATTGGGGTGGGCAAACGGCAGACTTAGTAAATGCAGACTTATCACTTCTCAATAGCAAAGCTTCTGATCACTTATTAAGACGTCTAGCTGAATATCCAGAGGTTTTGACAGATGCTGCCGCTGATTTGGCACCCCATGCCTTGGCATTCTATTTGCGTGACCTAGCGGGTGATTTTCATACCTTCTATAACGCCGATCGGGTGTTGGTAGATGATCCGAATTTGAAATTAGCCCGTCTAGCGCTTTTGTCAGCCACCCGCCAGGTATTACAAAATGGTTTGAAGGTATTAGGGGTATCCGCTCCAGCAAAGATGTAGCGGCAAATGAAGTGAAAATGTAAGATGAGGGAATCATGAAAAAACCGAATCAACAAACTGGCCTCATCAAAGTTCCAAGAGCTAATGCTCAATACGGAGGCACGATTCTTGGCTTTATTTTAGGCCTGGGCGCTGGCTTGGGTATCGCCTTTGCAGTTGCTTTTTATCTTTCTAAAAATACTCCTCAAGAACGGCCTGGCGTTCGTGCACCTAATTTACCTCTCAGTATTCTTAAGCCAGCAGCTCCACCTGCTGAGGGTGAGACTGTCAGCCCTGCCGAACCAGTGGACCTGAATAAACCCCTGCAGAGTAAATCTAGTGCAAGTCCTGTCGCTGACCCTATTGGAGATTTGCTCAATAGTAAAAAGTCGGCAGATAACTCTTCTGCAGCCGCAAAATCAGATGCTCAGTACTATTTGCAAGTCGGAGCATTTGCGAAGCGCGCAGATGCTGATGCTCAGAAAGCAAGCTTGGCTATTCAAGGTATTCAGGCTTCGTTAAGCGAAGTGACTAGCGAGGGCAACTCGTTGTGGCGAGTTCGCATTGGTCCTTATGCTAGCTCAGAAGAAAGCAATCCTGTGCGTGATAAGTTAAACGGCATGGGCATTAAACCAACCCTTATTAAAACTACTAAATCATGATTTCATTTAGCAAAAGACTCTTTACTGCATTGACCTTCCTGTGTTTAAGCGGGGTCGCCCTGGCTCAAAACCCAAAGTTTGAGGAAGGCTTTGATTACCGGGTGTTACCAATTCCGCAGCCTGTAGAAATCAAGGGCAAAGTTGAAGTCATTGAGTTCTTTTGGTACGGCTGCCCCCATTGTTATGACTTTGAGCCAGAGCTCAGCAGTTGGGTTAAACGTCAGCCAAAGGATGTGGTATTCAAACGTGTACCAGTTGCTTTTCGAGATGACTTTATACCGCATAGTCAGCTTTTTTATACGCTCGAATCCTTGGGTAAAGGGGATGCGCTCAATGAAAAAGTGATGTACGCAATGCATAAAGAAAATAAGCGCCTCTTAACGGAACCAGAAATTGCTGATTGGGCTGCTTCCCAAGGAATTGATCGCAATACTTTCTTGGCTACCTATCGTTCATTTGCAGTGACTTCAAAAGCCCGAGCGGCAAAGCAACTGGCAGAGGCTTATCGCATAGATGGTGTGCCAACCATTGTGATGCAGGGTAAGTATGTAACTTCACCTTCGATTGCTGGTACCAAGGCTAAAGCGATTGCTGTGATGGATTATCTCGAAGAAAAAATCCGTAAAGATAAATACAAGTAGGACTTAGATTTTTACAAAGCGCCGGACTATCCAAAAGTAGAGGGGATAAGGCAGGATTCTGAGAAATTTTAAGAATCCTGAAAACCGTTTTGGAAAGTGGATATCAAATTCTCCCTTTTGAATACCAGACAAAATTTCAGTAGCAGCTTGATCTGCGGTAATTAATGCGGGCATTTCAAAATCATTCTGGGCTGTCGCTTCGGTAGCAACAAAGCCCGGAGAAATCATATGAACGCTGACGCCCTGCGGTAGCAAGTCGTAATACAAGGTCTCGCAGAAATTAATAATTCCGGCTTTACTGGGGCCATAGGCTAATGCTTTTGGCAATCCGCTGTAGCCGGCAACACTGCCCACAATAGCGATATGTCCAGCATGCGCACTCAGCATATTGGGTAGAACAGCTGCTACAGCTCTCATTGGCCCTAATAGATTGGCGTCAATTGTCTGCTCTGCAGTATTGATATCAAAATTATCTGCACGCAAAGGCACATACATGCCCGATACAAAAAGGAGTAAATCAATGCCACCCCATGCCTGCACAATGCTTTGATAAGCAGTTTGAATTTGCTGCTGCTGAGTCACATCCACGGGCAAAATGAGCGTTTGTTCTGGTTTGACAGCTCGCGCAATTTGCTCTAGACGCTCTATCCGGCGGCTTGAGAGCGCCACTTTAGCGCCCTTACTGAGTAATGCCTGAGCGCATGCTGCGCCGATGCCACTTGAGGCGCCAATGATCCAAACGCGTTTGCCAGAGAAGCTATCGATACCTAGTTGCTTCATGCGCTTAGACTATCAGCAGAAGGCGTAGAAGTTTCATGGCTCAAGGTAAATTGCACTACATCGATATTATGTTCAGAGAATCCTGCAGAGCAATACATGAGGTAGAAATTCCAGAGGCGAATGAATGCCTCATCAAAACCCAGTTGCCGTACTTCTTGAAGTCTGTGATTGAAGCTATCTCTCCAAATACACAGCGTTTTTGCATAATCGGATCCAAAGGCAAATTCAGCTTCAACTTTTAAGCCAGCTTGCGCAGCGCTTGCCCGAAAGCTGGTGAGTGAAGGCAACATCCCACCAGGAAATACATATTGCTGAATAAAGTCGGTGTTATGTCGATAGCGCTCAAAAAGGTCTTCAGCAATCACAATGGTTTGAATACATGCTTTGCGACCTGTCTTTAGGCGCTTAGCAATAGTATGAAAATATTCAGGCCAATGCTTTGCTCCAACAGCCTCAAACATTTCTACTGAGACGATGCCATCAAATTGCTCTGGGCAATCACGGTAGTCTTGCAGGCGCACTTCAAATGCTGGGGCTTTCTCTTGAGACATTTGAATATTTTTTAAGCGCTCATCAGCAAACGCTTTTTGTTCAGTGGAAAGCGTAAGGCCTGTGATGGCAATATTGCTTTGGAGAGCCTCTTCCATCACGCCACCCCAACCACAGCCTATTTCTAGAATATGGTCAGATGCTTTGGAGTCAATAGAGTCTAGGATGCGCCTAATTTTTGCACGTTGCGCCTCTGCAAGTGACTGCTTGTCGCCTTCTGAAAACCAGGCGCTTGAATAACTCATCGTGGGATCAAGCCATAAGCTGTAAAAGGCGTTCCCTAAGTCATAGTGTGCGTGAATATTTTTGCGGCTGCCAGATTTAGTGTTATCTCGCAACCAATGTCTAAAGCGATAGAAAATTGAACCATACCAGCTTCCAAAAATAGCTTTATCAAGAATGTTTCGATTGCGAATCACTAACTCTAGTAAGGCTTTCAGGTCAGGTGTGTTCCACTGTCCGCGAATATAACTCTCTGCAAAGCCAATGTCCCCATGAGACATCACTTGTTTAAATACCGACCAATCCAAAATATGAATTTCTGCATGAAGGGCATCTGAAGGATTGCCAAACTCTTTTCTTTCGTTATTAGGCAGGGTTATTTTTAGATAGCCGCTACCCAGCTGCGGTAGTAGCTTCATAAGGGCATCGACACTAAAACGATATTGCTTAGATGACCGTACTTGCGGTCTTGCAAAATTTAGGCGAGAAAGTAAGGATTGTCCAGGACGATTCATCTGCTAACTTCGAACTCAGGTGGTTTTGGTTTTGAGTTAAAGGGTACACCTTTTATCCATAATTTCAATGCCTGCCAATGGATTCTGAAAATAACGCCCAAGCTCATTAAAGGATAGCTAATAAATGCCAAATATAGATTGGCGCGACTGAGGGGGCGACTTTGACCACTAATGCTGGTATTAATCAAAGGACGTCCATCTTCATGGAGCTCAATACGATAAACGGAGTGGCGCCCAGAATGGCTCTCGTTGGGAAATAAGAAGCGGAAATGATATTCCCCCCGAATCTCGCAGAAAGGAGAGACATGAAATACTTTTTTACTAGTTAGCGTCTCTCCAGAGTGCAAGATATCTCCAGAGTCTTTGTGGAGTAAATAACAATGCCGCTCCCCAAAGGTATTGTTGACTTCTGCTAATACCGCCTGTACTTGCCCACCTGCACGAGTGCAGATCCAAAAGCTAACGGGGTTAAAAACATAACCTAATACTCTTGGAAAAGTTTGTAACCAGATTTCCCCATCAATATTGGAAACCTGGTTTTCATGTAGCAGTTTTTCAATCCACGCCAGACTATTCGCTTCTCCTTGCCCATGATCCTTGTCAAAGAAGGAAATAAGGCCAGCGCTATTGTCTTTGAGCCCACAATCTCTAAGTAGATCGGGATTGGTATTTCTAGAGCGCATGGGAATTGAGACGGTGAATACACCATACCCAAAGGCATTTTTCGCTGGTCGAAAGCGAGAATGCTTTACTACTCCAAAATTAATCTTTGGTTGATTCATTTATTGAGCATCTTGTTTGGGGCTATTTTTCAGTGGCGAGCGCAGACTTTCTAATAAAGCCTCAGCCACTAATTCACCCGAACGCAATCCATCTTCATGAAATCCAAATCCGGTCCAAGCGCCGCAATACCAGATAGATGAGTTGCCTTGTATTAGCGGGAGTTCTTTTTGCGCTTGAATAGCACCCATATCAAATACAGGGTGAGCGTAATGAATTTCTTGGTGCACTAGTGTTGGATCAGGATCCGTTAATGGATTGAGGCTCACAATAATTTGCAAATCATTAAATTCTGGTGGTAAGGGCTGTAAACGGTTAATGAGGTAGTTAACACTGACATGTTGCTTGGCTGATGGCATAGCACCTGATTTTGCAGTGTAATTCCAGGCCGCCCAACAGCGCTTAACCGTAGGTAAAAAACGGATATCAGTATGGAGAATCGCGCGATTTTGTTGATAAGGAATGGCGGCAAGAATATTTCTGGCGTGCTGATCGATGCCATGCACTAACTCAAGAGATTGATCGCTATGACAAGCCATGACCACCTCATCAAACCAGGCTGATCCGGACTCTGTAATGACTTCAGATTGCGACATGCTCTCATTGCTAGCATTGACTCGTAGAACAGATTCACGTTTAAAAGTAACGTGATTTTTTTCTAGGGCTGCCACTAGACGTTTTACATACTCACGGGATCCGCCCTGAACAGTAAGCCATTGAGGGCGATTTTGGATTTGCAGTAGGCCATGATTATGGCAAAAACGTACCATTGTTTGAATGGGGAATTCCAACATCTGCTCTACAGAGCAAGACCAGATGGCACCAATCATGGGTAAAAAATAATTTTCTCTAAAGCTTTGGCTAAAGCGATTGCGGTCTAAAAAGCTAGCAATCGTTTCATCTGGTTCAGCGTAAAGATGACCTGCTTTAATCTGATGATTCGCCAATTGAGTAGCCAGACGATTGAAGCGCAGAATGTCGTATGCCATTCTCCAAAAAGAGGGTGATAAGAGGTTTGATCTTTGACCAAAGAAGGAGTTTAGGTCGTTGCCGGCCCATTCAATCGTTCTGGGTTTCTGAAATTTCTCAGCGGTATCAATTGAAACTGAGAATGACATTTCTGAGATTGCAATGGGTGCTTGAATTTCTTCAAAAAGTCTTACTAGTCGTGGGTAGGTTTTACGATTAAATACTAAGAAGCCTGTATCAATTCCATGCGTAATATCTTTATTACTATTCTTGAGAGTGAAATTGACAGTATTGCTATGTCCACCAATGTGGTCGCCGCCTTCATAAACAGTGATATCTAAATCGCGTTGTTGTCTTAGGGCATAGGCGCATCCTAGACCAGAAATGCCGGCACCAATAATGGCAATTCTTTTTTTACTCACTGCGCCTTCTCCTTCAGAAGCTTCTCAATCTCATTGCTGATGGTTGTGCTGGTGGGCTTAGTCATGCTGTTATATGAGTTCACAACATTACCGTTGCGGTCAATCATATATTTATAGAAATTCCATTTCGGAGTAGTTCCTGTTTTGGCAATCAACATCTTAAAGAAGGGATTAGCATTCCCACCAGAAACTACGCTCTTAGCAAACATTGGAAATTTGACGTCATAAGTATTTTTGCAAAATTCAGCAATTTCTTTATTACTTCCAGGCTCTTGCTGGCCAAAGTCATTTGAAGGAAAGCCTAAGACTACTAATCCCTGGTCTTTATATTTGGCATACACCTTTTCAAGACCATCATATTGGCTAGTAAATCCACAATAGCTGGCTGTATTGACTGCCAAAATAACTTTTCCTTGGTATTGGCATAGGCTTTGGGGCGCCTCGTCTTGAAGACGCGGAAAGGTCTGGGAAAGTAAAGGGCTGCAGCTAGCAGCATTTACAGTTTGAGCTCCTATTGCAAAAGCGAATAGGGTCAAAAGCCATGAAAACAACAAGCGGATCATCTTGCGCCTTATTTATTGCGGATGGTGAATAGTGCTCAAGTCTAAGACATTTTAGGCAATATCACAGGCTAAGGGGTAATGCTATTAATATTGAGCTATGACAACAATATCGTCACCTTCTTTTGAGTCTAAAGTTTGTCCACCCGAACAGTTGGATAGTTTGGTTGCTAATCTTCCGCGCCCACTCGTTTTTACCAATGGCGTTTTCGATATTCTTCATCGTGGTCATGCTAGTTATTTGGCGCAAGCCCGTGCTTTAGGCGCTAGTTTGGTTGTTGGTGTGAACTCAGATGCATCAGTCAGGATGTTAGGCAAAGGCGATGATCGGCCCATTAATTCTGAAGCTGATCGTCAAGCCTTGTTGGCTGCTCTTGAAAGTGTTGATATGACGATTCTGTTTACTGAGCAAACTCCAGTAAATTTAATTGAGAAAATTCGTCCCGATATTTATGTAAAAGGTGGTGATTACGACATAGATACCTTGGCAGAAACCAAAGCTGTCAAGAGTTGGGGTGGTAAGGCTGTGGCCATTCCCTTTATATATGAGCGCTCAACTACCAGCCTACTGGGAAAAATTCGCTCTTAAATCTGATGTAGTAACCATGCCCACGTACCTCGAAGTACTAAACCTTCAGTAGTTTCGATAGCCAGAGAATTCAGAACCCCAGATTTTGTAATCTCATTAGCTAATATTTTGGCGTTACCACCATCGAGCCAAATTTTTTCTACGGGATGGTTCATTTGCTTTGCGACTTCAGTGGCCAAGATGATGGCGCCGATTTGTGCAGCATCACAACCTCCAATAATCGCATCGTTTGTATTGATACCAAAACCTACAAGCCTATCTTTGCGCTGGGCTAATGGTAGTTGAGCAGTGTTGCTTTGCAAACTCTCTTGCATTAGGCTAAGACCTGGCAAAATCCAGCCGCCGTAATGTACGCCATTAGCTCCCAGTAAATCAATAGTCGTTGCCGTACCCGCGTTGATGATCAGGCTATTGATATTCGATAGGGCGCGTGCACCAATGACAGCGGCCCATCGATCAGCCCCTAATGTTTCGGGGTTCTGATACAGCGTACGCATCCCAACATATTGGCTATCCCCAGTAAGTTGCTGCCATGTGAGATCGTTCCATTGCGGGAAAAGAGATTGAATATTGCTAATGGCTTGTGGGCCAGCGACACAGGTAAAAGCAATCGCATCTGGTTTCGGTAAGGTTTTAGCGATGTAGTCTGCAATTTCTATTCGTGCCTCGGCAGATTGCAAGGCATTGCTAGTGATGGATCCAGAATAAGCCCATAATTTTTTTTGACGATCGGATGGATGTTGAGAAGATTCAACGGCAGCCCATTTGAGACGGGTATTGCCTACGTCAAATAGTAGGTAGAGACTCATGATTGAACTCTCAAAGAAACATCACCTGCATGAATGCTAATGATCTCATTATCTTGCTGCAATAGTAATGCACCATTGCAGTCAATGCCTTTGGCCACACCATAAATCGGCTCTTGATTAACTCCAGAAATGCAAACCTTTTGGTCCCTGAAGGCATCCCAATACTCCCATTGGTTTTGGCATTCACCAAAGCCTTGGTGATTAAAAAGATCAAGATAATGTTCTAATGATTCGATTAATTTCAGCCATAAAAATTCTATATCAGGAAGCGATGTTGTTTGAGGGATGAGTTGATCAAGAGAGCCAACTGCTTGCATTGCTTGATTAGCCAGACTAACTTCAAATTCTTTGGCATTACGTAAGTTGATACCAATACCAATAATCATCCAGGTAGGATCGTTAGTTTTGGCTTGACCACCTTCAATAAGAATACCGCCTAGCTTGGCGTCATTGAGTAGTAAGTCGTTAGGCCACTTTAGGCGAAACCCAGATTGGTGTAGTGCATTCTCATCAATCCTGCATGCTTTAGCAATTCCAGAAATGACTGCCAGACCAACCAATAAGCTTAGTCCACTTAATTCTGCAGGACTTCTTTGGAATGGGTAGGCTAAAGAAAAGCTAATGGAATCATTTGGCCTAGCAAGCCATGAGCGTCCAGCCCTGCCTTTGCCAGCCGTTTGATGATGGGCAATACGAGCTACTGGGTCAATGAGTTCACCAGACCGCCAGCGAGCCAGCAGATCATCATTGGTAGATTTAGTTTGGGCAACACGCTCGAGGATGCAATTGACAGTCATTTCGCCATTGTAGAAAGGTCTGACCTAGAATTGTGGAATGCATCCGGAAGAACAGCGCCCACGAAAATTGATTTTGCCGTTACAGGCCATGCCCTTGGCTAGAGCTCTTGGCTTGAGTTATGCCCTTCTGATTGTCTATGTCAGCCTTAATCCCTTTGATTTTGACTTTAGTAATGGGGTATCTGCCTTGGCCTGGTTAGATGCCCCAGCCCCGCGTTTTATTACCCTCTTTGATGTTTTGGTCAATATATTGGCCTATATCCCTTTTGGGTTTTTAATCGTATTTGCTGCCTTTCCGCGATGGCGTAACTTTGTGGCGCTAGGTATTGCATTTGCTTTGAGTGGTTTTTTGGCATTTAGTGTCGAGACTTTGCAAGCTTGGTTGCCAACCAGAATTCCGAGCCAGATGGACTGGTGGGCAAACGTATTTGGGGGTTTACTAGGCGGCCTCTTGGCGATTCCTCTTGGTCCCCAATGGCTTTCAGGGAGTGCCATTCATCGTCGCTTTGATCAGTGGTTTGGGTTGAATTGGGCTGCATGCGCCCTATTTATCCTATTTCCCTGGTCACAAATTTATCCGCAAAGTTCTTGGCTAGGGACTGGGGTATGGGGACATGCCATTTTTGGCTCGATTGATTGGGGCACTTTTGTCATGAACTATGTGGCGCAGGAAACCGTCATTACCGCGCTGTGTTGGCTTGGGGTTGCACTCTTGCTATCTCTAGGTATGAGAACTAAGGCGCCCCAATGGCGCATTCTGAACGGGCTCTTGGGTTTTACCGTACTAATTAAAACCCTTTTTACTGCACTTCAATTTGGCAGTGAACTAGGCTTTCTTTGGTTAACTGCGGGTGCATTTTGGGGAATGGTATTGGCGAGTGCTCTATTGAGATGGGCTCTTAGCCTGAGACAGGGTACCAAGTTTTGGTTGGCCTTATCTTGTTTGATCTGCGCCACTATTGCAATCAACGTATTGCCTGATAATCCTTATTTCATTCTGACTTTGAGGCATTGGTATCAGGGACGCTTGTTGCATTTTAACGAGCTTATGCAGTGGGTATCCGTAGTATGGTTGCCATTAGCATTAATCTGGATGATTCGTAGTGCTCTTGAAGTCAAACCAAAACCTTGATGAATATCATTTTTCTATGAGCTTTTCACACCACTTATTTTTTTGTTTAAACCAACGTAAAAATGGCGAAGATTGTTGCGACCGTCATAACGCATTTGCTTTATTTGAGTATGCGAAAAGTAGAGTTAAAGAACTTGGTCTATCTGGGCCTGGAAAAATTCGCGTCAATAAAGCAGGTTGTTTGGATCGTTGTGCTGATGGTCCTGTGATGGTGGTATACCCAGAAGGAATTTGGTATACCTTTATAGACACCGAAGATGTTGAAGAGATTATTCAGTCTCACTTAATTCAAGGCCTCCCCGTTGAGCGCTTGCAGTTAGCTTAGCAATAGTTGAAAGATTTTTTCCATGAATAGTCGTACCAAAGTAATTCATATTGAGGGCATCGTTGGCTTAATAGAAATGTCTATCGATCTTCCAGATGAATTAAAAAGCGATCCCGCATTTGTAATTCGTGGTCTAGCTTTAGTGGCACATCCCCATCCATTAATGGGCGGCACAATGGATAACAAAGTTGCTCAAACGATGGCACGCGCTTTTAATCAACTAGGTTATGTCAGTGTTCGTCCAAACTTTCGCGGTGTAGGTGGAACGGCGGGAGTGCATGATGATGGTGTTGGCGAGCTTGATGATTTATTACACGTGACCGATTGGATGCGGACTCCTTCAAGTTGGAGTCAACTTGAAGCTACCGCCCATCAAGCCTGGACAGCGAATGCGAACACCTTGCCATTAGTGATTTCTGGATTTTCTTTTGGTAGCTTTGTTGGCAGTCATTTAGTGCAAAAGCTTGCTGAACTTGGGCGTCCCGTCGAGCGATTAGTGATGGTAGGTAGCGCTGCAGGAAAGTGGAACTTGACTACTGTACCTGCAGATACTGTCGTGATACATGGTGAAGTCGATGAGACAATTCCATTAATTGATGTATTGGATTGGGCGCGTCCGCAAGAGCTGACAGTGCAGGTAGTTCCTGGAGCAGATCATTTTTTCCACCGCAGATTGCATTGCATTCGCAACATTATTACTGGCGCTTGGTTAGGCATGCCAGATCACCGACATTCTTAAATAAGGTCTTTAAAAACGCTATGACCGAAGAAAAATCCCTCATTGAATATCCATCCCAGTTTCCTATTAAGGTAATGGGAAAGGCAAACCCAGAATACTTACCAGCAATTATTCATATTGCAAAACAGTTTGATCCCACTTTTGATGAAAGTAAGGTTGAACAACGACCATCAAAAGATGGCAATTACTTGGGTATTACTTTGCCGATCACAGCTACGAGTCGTGAGCAATTAGACGAGCTATATCGCACCCTCTCTACACATCCTTTAGTTAGTGTTGTCCTTTGATGAAAAGCACATGCCATTCCTCATAAAGCATCTTGGTTTGGCTGATTACGCATCAACTTATGAGGCAATGCGTACTTTTACCAAAGAGCGTGATGTAAATACCCCCGATGAGATTTGGGTTCTACAGCACCCCCCAGTATTCACTTTAGGTCTTGCTGGCGATGCCGGAAATTTACATTCCCCGAGCGAGCAAATTCCACTAGTTCAGGTAGATCGGGGTGGTGAAATTACGTATCACGGCCCAGGTCAAATTGTGGTTTACCTTCTACTCGATCTCAAGCGCCAAGGTATATTTGTAAAAGAGCTAGTGTCACGCATCGAACAGGCACTCATTGATACTCTGGCTGATTACGGCATACAGGCGCAAAGACAGAAAGGGGCTCCAGGAATTTATATTGCTCAGCAAGCAAGCATTCCTGAAGAATGGTTTGGTGCTAAGGTAGCCGCGCTAGGCCTTAAAGTCTCTAAAAGCTGTTCTTATCATGGGCTGGCATTGAATGTTGCAACTGATTTGGATGCATTTAGCCGCATCCACCCATGTGGCTATGAGGGTTTAAGGACGGTAGATATGCAATCCCTTGGGATCAAGGACAATATAAACACTATAAGCAAAAAGCTTTTGGAGCATTTACAGAAGCAACTGATGTCAACATGACCATAAATAAGACCCATACCGAACAGCCAAACGAGCTTCGCCAAGACCTCAATTACGATGCGACTCGTAAGCAAAAGTCGAATGAAAAAACGGCCCGTATTCCAATTAAAATCGTTCCGCTAGCACAGGTTCTCAAAAAACCAGATTGGATTCGTGTCAAAGCAGCTTCTGGCAATTCACGTTTTGCAGAAATCAAAAAGATTTTGCGTGAAAACGAATTGGTTACTGTTTGTGAGGAAGCAAGCTGCCCAAATATTGGCGAGTGTTTTGGTAAGGGCACCGCTACTTTTATGATCATGGGCGATAAATGTACCCGTCGTTGTCCATTTTGTGATGTCGGTCACGGTAGGCCGGATCCCTTGGATACTAAGGAGCCCGCTAACTTAGCCCGTACAATTGCAGCGCTGAAATTAAATTATGTCGTGATTACTAGTGTGGATCGTGATGATCTTCGCGATGGTGGTGCTATGCATTATGTCGATTGCATTTCTCAATCTCGGACTGCATCGCCTAATACACGCATTGAGGTTTTGGTGCCAGATTTTCGTGGTCGTTTAGATAAAGCATTGGATATTTTTAGTGAGCATTCACCCCTTGGTTTGCCTGATGTGATGAACCACAATCTTGAAACAGTGCCACGTCTATATAAGCAAGCGCGACCTGGGGCTGACTATCTGCATTCACTGAAGTTATTAAAAGATTTTAAGGAACGCTTTCCACACATTCCAACTAAGAGCGGTTTGATGGTGGGTCTTGGTGAAACAGATGAAGAGATCTTAGAAGTCATGCGTGATATGCGTGAGCACAATATTGATATGCTTACCATCGGTCAATATCTTGCCCCCTCGGGCCATCACTTGCCAGTCCAGCGTTATGTTCATCCAGATGTGTTCATACGTTTCGAAGAAGAGGCATATGCCATGGGCTTCTCCCATGCGGCAGTAGGGGCGATGGTGCGCTCTAGCTATCATGCAGATCAGCAAGCATATGGTGCTGGCCTTTTATAACCAGACTCTAAGAAGTTGCTGTTTTTGTATTGCGGCAGCATTCTTTTTAGTTGCCTGTAGTCCTAAATTGGATTGGCGTGTTGTTCAGTCTCCACAAGAAAGATACACCGCATTATTTCCTGGTAAGCCAGACAAAATTCAAAGACGTGTGACATATCAAGATCAAGAGTTATTGCAATCTCTTGAGGCTCTCAAAATTGATGATGATATTTATTCCATTAGTGCAACTCAAATTCCTGTTGGCCAATCTTTATTGCTACCCACATTGATGGAGCAATTACAAGGTAATGTATTGGCTAGAGCAAAATCACTGGGAGGAGAAGTGATTGTTGAGGATGTTCTTTATCTAACTGCTGACAAACAAAAGCAAGCAAGTAAAGAATATTGGATTCAGTTAAAGTCAAAGGGAACTGCAGAGCAATGGATGCGTGTTCGGTGGATCACACGCGTTGCACCAGATGGCAGTATTTGGATTTATCAAGTCTCGGTATTACATGCAAAGGCAATACCGAGCGATGCAAAAACTTTTCTCTCTAAAGAGGAATACTCAAACTTTTTTGATGAGTTCTATCCCGAATAAAATTTGAAAAAATTATTGGGATTTTTCTAGGGCAGCTACTTTAGCTTCAAGAGCTTCTAATTTTTCACGGGTCTTTGCCAAAACCTTGGATTGCAATTCAAACTCTTCTCGTGTGACCAGATCCATCTTTTGAAATCCCTGGTTCATCATGGCGCGCACATTTTTTTCAATCTCTTGTGCGGGTGAGTTGCGAATGGCATCCCCCACTTTGCTTTGCATATCGCTAGCAATGCGTTGAAATTGCTCGAGGATTTCGCCTGGTTTTTGCATGATGGGGTTTCGCAGTTCTGTCTAAAGTTGCATAAAAGATACAACTCATATTTTATGTTGAGCGTGAAAAAAGGTGTCAAAGAGCCCAAAAACCCCTAAAAAGGCCCCAAATTCACCTATATTGGGCGATGTAAGGCACCAGATAAGTGCATCTGCATCATTACAGTGATTCAGATTGAATTCGCTTGTCACAGAAGCATCATGATCGCTCCATGCATTCGGTATTTATCCATTTTTTTTATATCAAACAGTGAGGAGTTACACGTGAAGACACTACATAAAACAGCAATCTCTGCAGCAGCAGTCGCATTGCTAGCGGGTTTGGCTAGCACATCTGCATTTGCAGCTGATACACCAGAGAACCCAGAAGACGCAGCAGCACCAAGCCCAATTGCTGCTAACGTGACCGTGGTGAGCGACTATCGTTACCGTGGTATTTCTCAAACAAACTTTAAGCCTGCAATTCAAGGCGGTTTTGATTACGCTCATGAGAGTGGCTTCTATATCGGTAACTGGAACAGCAACATTAGCTGGATCTCTGACGCTGCAAGTCAAGGCGGCGCCAATAATGTTTCCGCTCCAATCGAGATGGACTTCTATGCTGGTTTCAAGAAAGAGTTAATTGGCGAAGGTTTTGCGTCTGACCTTGGTGTTCTGCAGTACTTCTATCCAACTACTGGATTGCCAAGCAGTGCAACCAATCCAAATACAACTGAAATCTACGCAGCCCAAAACTTTACTTTCGGCCCTCTGACTGGCTTTGTTAAGTTTTCATATGCAGCATCTACGCTGTTCGGTTTCACAAACAGTTCTGGATCTTACTATCCTGATTTAACTATGAACTACGACACAGGTATTTGGGGCTTGTCTCTGAATGCTCACGTTGGTTACCAGTATGTTGCCGGAAACGTGCAAGGTAGTAAGACCAACCAAACAAATAGCTCTTTATATTCATATACAGACTACAAGTTGGGTGTAACTAAAGACTTTGGTGGTGGCTTATCTTTGGCTGCTGCTTATATCTCAACAAATGCTGGTATGAATAAAGGTTCTTACAACTATTCATCTCCATCAGGCAAAAACTTGGGCGGTTCCACAGGTATCGTTTCACTCACAAAAACTTTCTAATTTCCACCTCTGAACGGAGAAACACATGAAATTAATTACCGCAATCATCAAGCCATTCAAGCTTGACGAAGTGCGCGAAGCTCTCTCGGAAGTGGGAGTTTCGGGCATAACCGTCACTGAAGTTAAAGGCTTTGGTCGTCAAAAAGGTCACACTGAGTTGTATCGCGGTGCTGAGTATGTTGTCGACTTCTTACCTAAAGTAAAAATTGAAGCTGCTGTTGAAGATGGCATCTTGGAGCGTGCGATTGAAGCAATTGAAAAATCTGCACGTACTGGCAAGATTGGTGATGGCAAGATTTTTGTCTCACCAGTTGAGCACGTCATTCGTATTCGTACCGGTGAAACCGGTGCGTCAGCACTTTAAAGAGAGGCTCAAAATGTTAACTTGGATGAAAAAACTCCTTGCTGGTAGTGCGGTAGCTTTGGCTATCGGCGCTACTGGTGTTATGGCGACTTCAACAGCCTTTGCTGAAGAGGCTAAGCCAGCAGTTGCTGCGGCTGTTGCTGCAGTTGCTGCTGCTCCAGCTTTAGTCCCTAACAAAGCGGATACCGCTTGGATGATGGTATGTACAGCTTTAGTGTTGTTGATGACACTTCCTGGCCTGGCATTGTTCTACGGTGGTCTAACACGTAGCAAAAATATCTTGTCAATCTGCATGCAATGTTTCATGGTCTTCTCCTTGATTACAGTGCTATGGGCTATTTACGGCTATAGCTTTGCCTTTACGGAAGGTGGGCCATTCATTGGTGGACTTGATCGATTGTTCTTGGCGGGCATGACTCCAGATTCAGTTGCGGCAACCTTTAGTAAAGGTGTTGTTATCCCTGAGTACGTATTTATGGCTTTCCAAGCAGTGTTTGCAACAATTACTTGCTGCTTGATCATCGGCTCATTTGCTGAGCGCGCCAAGTTCTCTGCAATTTTAGTGTTCATGATTATCTGGTTCACATTCAGCTACGTGCCAATCGCTCATATGGTTTGGTTCTGGCCTGGTCCTGATGACATCAAAGATGCTGCATCCCTCGAGGCGATTACTGCTCGTGCTGGTTGGTTGTGGCAAAAAGGTGTTCTCGACTTTGCTGGCGGTACTGTTGTGCATATCAATGCTGCGATCGCTGGTTTAGTTGGTTCATACGTCATCGGTAAGCGTGTTGGTTACGGCAAAGAAGCCATGAAGCCACATAACTTGGTTTACGTAATGGCTGGCGCAGCACTCTTGTGGTTTGGCTGGTTTGGTTTCAATGCTGGCTCCGCTCTTGAGGCTAACGGTAGCGCTGCGTTGGCATTCGTGAATACTTATCTGGCTACTGCTGCTGCTGTATTGGGTTGGTCAGTTGCTGAGTGGGTTCTCAAAGGTAAGCCATCTATGTTGGGCGCTGCTTCTGGTTGCGTAGCAGGCTTGGTTGCGATTACTCCTGCAGCTGGTTTTGTTGGTCCAATGGGCGCACTCATCATCGGCGTCTTTGCTGGTGTAGTTTGCCTGTGGGGTGTTACTGGCCTGAAGAAAATTTTAGGTTCAGATGACAGCTTGGACGTATTCGGTGTGCATGGTGTTGGTGGTATCTCTGGTGCCTTGTTGACTGGGGTATTTGCTGATCCAGCCCTAGGTGGAACTGGTATTTGGGACTATGTTGCAAATGCTGCAGCCGCTGATTACTCGATTGCTAGCCAATTATGGATCCAGGCTCAAGGTGTTCTAACTACCTTGATCTGGTCTGGCGTAGTTTCATTCATCGCCTTCAAATTGATCGATATGGTGATTGGTTTGCGCGTTAAGGAAGATGAAGAGCGCGAAGGCTTGGACATCAGCTCTCATGGCGAGGCTGCATACGAGTCTTAATTAGTCGATTTACCCCTCACCCGGCGGCCTTTATGAGTTGCCTGGTTTTAAGCGCGGGATCCTAGGATCCCGCGTCTTTCTTTTAATAATCTTACAATGGTGGAATGGTTCCACATCTGATTACTGCCCTTAGCGGCCCTTTGCTCGAATTAGAGTCAAAGGTACTTGAAGCAACCCCAACAATTGAGCGCTGGTTTAGATTGGAGTGGCAAGAGCACACGCCACCCTTTTATTGTTCAGTTGATCTCCGAAACTCTGGCTTTAAATTAGCCCCAGTAGATACCAATTTATTTCCTGGCGGGTTTAACAATTTATCTCCTCAAATGCTGCCTTTGGCTGTTCAGGCAGCCATGGCTGCGATCGAGAAGATCTGTCCCGAAGCTAAAAACTTATTGCTCATACCCGAGCGCCATACTCGCAATACTTTTTACTTACAAAATATTGCCCGCTTATCTTCGATCTTGCGTCAGGCAGGCTTGAATGTCAGACTAGGCACTTTCTCTGAAGAAATTAAAAAGCCAACTTGGATTGAATTGCCCGATGGTAATCGACTATTGATGGAGCCTTTGTCCCGCCTAGGACTCAAGAAGCAACGCTTGGGCTTAAAAGATTTTGATCCTTGCTCTATTTTGTTAAATAACGATTTATCAGCTGGCATTCCTCCAATTTTGGAAAATATTCATGAGCAATATTTATTGCCAGGATTGCATGCAGGCTGGCATATGCGCCGTAAATCGAATCATTTTGCTGCTTATGATGAAGTTGCTAAGAAGTTTGCAAAGGTGGTAGATATAGATCCATGGATGATTAATCCTTATTTTTCAAGTTGCTCTAATGTGAACTTTCATGAGCGTAAAGGTGAGGAAGAGCTTCAGGTTGCGGTTGAGCAGGTCTTGAAAAAGACAGCAAAGAAATATCGTGAATATGGCATTAAAGAAAAGCCTTATGTAGTTGTGAAAGCTGACGCTGGTACTTATGGTATGGGTGTGATGGTGGTCAACGACCCTTCACAGGTAAAGGACCTGAACCGCAAAGACCGCAATAAGATGAGCGTAGTGAAAGAAGGTCTTGAGG
This sequence comes from Polynucleobacter sp. AP-Melu-500A-A1, assembly GCF_018882125.1. Taxonomy (GTDB): domain Bacteria; phylum Pseudomonadota; class Gammaproteobacteria; order Burkholderiales; family Burkholderiaceae; genus Polynucleobacter. The sequence goes on along the minus strand of NZ_JACVOZ010000001.1, from coordinate 110,824 downwards.
TTAGTAATGTCTTAATTCAGGAGGGTGTTTATACCTTCGAAAAAGTCAATGAGGCGGTAGCAGAGCCCGTGGTTTATATGATTGATCGCTATGTCATCGGAGGTTTCTATCGAGTACACACCGATCGTGGGCCTGATGAGAATCTTAATGCTCCAGGTATGCACTTTGTACCCTTAGCCTTTGAGCAAAATTCAATGCCGGATATGAGTGCTAAGCCGGGTAGTGCTGCTCCAAATCGTTTCTATTTGTATGGTGTCGTTGCACGTTTGGCATTACTGGCCGCATCCTTAGAGCTAGAACGCACCGATCCTGATGCTGAACCCGCCTAATCTAAAGCACATTAATTAATAGGTCTTCATGGATTTTTTATTCATTGCCGATCCACTGGAATCATTCAAGATTCAAAAAGATTCAACTTTAGCAATGATGCGCGTTGCCCAGGAGGCGGGGCATCATTTGTGGTTTTGTCAGAGCCGCAATTTATTGTGGAAAGACGGTGCAGTTGTCGCAGATTGCCAATCTTTAGTAGTCAAGCCCAGCTCACACTCATGGTTTGAGCTGGGGGAGATAGAGAGCCGAGCATTAAATAATTTTGCTGCGGTAATGATGCGTACTGACCCACCGTTTGACATTGAATATCTCAATAGCACTTGGTTGCTCTCTGCTGCTGTTCGCCAAGGCGTTAAAGTATTTAATCATCCAGCTGCAGTGCGTGATCATTCTGAAAAAATCTCCATCACGGAGTTTCCTGAGTTGATACCACCTACTTTGATCACACGTGAATTAGATGTGGTTGCAAAATTTCATGAAACACATCGTGACATCGTCATTAAACCCTTGGATGGTATGGGAGGTATGGGCGTATTTAGAGTGGGTCCCGATGGCTTGAACTTAGCCAGTATTGTTGAAACTTTAGGTGAAAATGGTGCTAGAACACTGATGGTACAACGTTTTCTGCCGGAGATTACCCAGGGTGATAAACGTGCCTTATTAATTGGGGGTGAAGTTGTGCCTTATGCTTTAGCTCGAATTCCACAGGGTAGTGAAATTAGGGGAAATTTGGCTGCTGGTGGTAAAGGGGTTGCGATGCCTTTAAGCGATACAGAAAAGAGAATCGCGCAATATCTTGCTCCAATATTGTATGAGCGAGGTTTATTTTTAGTTGGGCTAGACTTGATTGGTGGGTATCTTACTGAAATCAATGTTACGAGTCCTACTTGTTTTGTTGAAATTACCGAACAAAGCGGATTTGATGTCCCGCAATTTTGGCTAACCAATCTTGAGAAGGCGTTGTCATAAGATGGCTGGAATCGTCATAGTTGCTCATACCCCTGTTGCGACAGCAATGTTGGGTTTTGCAGAGCATGCTTTCGGTGTTGTCCCTGAGCGAGTGAGGGCCGTAGATATTCCTCCGTATGAGGATATTAAAGTGAGTTATGACCGCGTACTTGAGGCTGCTAGAGGCGTTAATCGGGGTAATGGAATATTAATTTTGACTGACGTTATGGGTGCGACACCCGCAAACGTAGCCTCAAAATTGGATATGCCTGACCTCAGCACTGAATTGGGTAATGTGGTTGTACTGGCTGGATTAAATTTACCCATGTTGATGCGTTGTATTACCCATCGTGGCGATTCGCTCGAAGAGCTGGCCCATAAAGCCCTGCAAGGTGGACACCATGGGATCTTGCGCCTTGGCGTCAAAATAAACGAAGAAGACTAAAGCAAAATATGCCGATTGCTGAAATAGAAATTATTAATAAGCTGGGTTTACATGCCCGTGCATCAGCCAAACTCTCCCAATTGGCGGCCCAGTTTCCTTGTGAAATACTGTTGTCACGCAATGGGCGTCAAATTAACGCGAAGAGCATTATGGGTGTAATGATGCTTGCTGCTGGCATTGGTAGCAAGGTCACACTTGAGACAGTTGGCGATCAGGCAGATGAAGCGATGGCCGCCCTAACGGAGTTGATTAATAACCGGTTCGGTGAAGGCGAGTAGGAATGACTTTTTCTTTGCACGGAACTCCGGTATCGAAAGGCATTGCCATTGGCAAGGCGGTACTGATTTCGCGTGCAGCTTTAGAGGTCAGTCATTATTTAGTTGAGCCTGGAAAAGAAGAGGCAGAGGCACAGAAGTTATTGGATGCTTTTGATCAAGTTCGTCGGGAGCTTGAGCAGCTTCGACTTGGTTTGCCAAAAGATGCTCCTCAAGAAATGGCTGCCTTTTTGGATGTACACGGCATGATTTTGGCTGACCCTGCGTTAACTGAAAAGCCGATGAAGTTGATTCGTGCGCAGCGCATGAATGCTGCATGGGCATTAACTACAGAATTAAATGATTTGCTAGAGCAATTTTCTGAAATCGAAGATCTCTATCTTAAAGAGCGAGCCAATGATATTCGACAAGTGGCTGAGAGAGTCATTAAAGCTTTAAATGCACAAAAGAAGGACGTCTTAGAAGACGTAGCACTATTATCTCCAAGCGATATTGGAGTGGAGTCCATTGTTGTTGCCCACGATATAGCTCCGCACGATATGCTGCGCTTCAAAGATCATGCCTTCACGGGATTTGTGACTGATTTAGGTGGCAAGACATCTCATACTGCTATTGTGGCGCGTAGCATGGAAATTCCTGCTCTTGTAGGTGTTCGCCATGCCAGCGAAATGATTCGACATGGCGACTGGTTGGTTTTAGATGGAGAGCGCGGCGTTGTCATCGTGGCCCCAGATGACCAACTACTTGCTGAGTACCGCAAGCTCCAAACCCAAGGTTTAAGAGAGGCTCGCAAACTTCAGCAGTTAAAGCATTCTCGGACAGCTACAGCTGATAATGTCGAGATTGAATTATTTGCCAATATCGAGTTACCAGAAGATGCGGTTCAGGCGCTAGCCCTAGGCGCGGTAGGAGTTGGTTTATTTCGTTCTGAATTCTTATTCATGGATCGCAATCAAGCGATGCCAGATGAAGACCAACAGTATCGGGAATACCGTCGAGTAGTTGATTTAATGCATGGTCTTCCCGTTAATATCAGAACGATTGACGTTGGTGCTGATAAGGCGCTTGGTGCTGGCGGGGATGTTTCTCAGACGGGCACTTCCCCTCTAGGTTTGAGAGCCATTCGTTGGTCGCTGACAGAGCCAGAAATTTTCTTGACTCAGCTAAGAGCGATTTTGCGTGCATCAGCACATGGCCAAGCAAGGATCATGATTCCTATGCTGGCGCATGCCAAAGAAATAGATGAGACCTTTCGCTTAATCGAAAAAGCAAAACAGCAGTTGCATCAGCGTGGTCTAGCCTTTAATCCCAAAATTCAGGTGGGAGCTATGATTGAGATTCCAGCTGCGGCTTTGGTACTACCTTTGTTTATTAATCGCTTTGATTTTCTATCTATTGGCACTAATGATTTAATTCAGTACACCTTGGCGATTGATCGTGCAGATCATGCGGTTGCTCATCTCTATGATCCTTTGCATCCAGCAATTTTATATCTATTAGATAGCATTATTAGTCAGGCCAATCGTGCCAATGTACCTATTGCAGTTTGCGGTGAAATGGCCGGTGATCCTGGATTAACTAAACTTTTGCTTGCTTTAGGTTTAACGGATTTTTCTATGCACTTTAGTCAGCTCTTATTAGTAAAGCGTGAAATCTTAAAAGCAAATGTAGGCTTGTTAAAGGCGCGTATTTCTAGGGTTCTAAAGGCGTATGAACCAGAGGCTCAAGCAAAAGCCTTGGAGCGCTTGCTCTCTTAATTAATTAAGAGGATTTTCCGCACACCTGACAGTCGGGGTTGCGAGCTATAAGAATTTCATCTATCTGGGTATTGCGCCCATTCCAAAGTAGCATGCGGCCTACTAGAGGTTCGCCAAAGCCAATCAGTACTTGCAGCGCTTGAGCGGCTTGCATCGCACCAATAATGCCAACTAGTGGAGAAAAGATACCCATACTGGCGCAATTCACCTCTTCAAAGGATTCATCTGGAGAAAAGATGCAGGCGTAGCATGGTGATGTGGAGTTTTTCGGATCGAAGACACTAATTTGTCCATCAAATCGCAAAGCAGATCCCGATACCAATGGTGTTTGATGTGCTACACAACTTGCGTTAATTAAATGGCGGGTTGAAAAATTATCAGTGCAATCTAAAACGACGTCTACGCTAGGTAAAAGTTCATCAAGGAGTGCTGCTGTGGCTTTGGCTTCTATAGTTTCTATTTCAATACCAGAATTTAGGCTTTGCAAGAATTGTTTGCTAGAAACAACTTTGCTTATGCCAACCCTATCTTCGGTGTGCATGATTTGACGCTGCAGATTGGTAAGTTCTACACAGTCATGATCAATTAGGGTGATATGCCCAACGCCAGCAGCAGCTAAGTAAGGGGCGGCAGCACTCCCTAAGCCACCCACCCCTATAACTAGGATGTGTGACTGCAAAAGCTTTTCTTGTCCTGCCACATCAATCTCTTCAAGAAGTAAGTGCCTTGAGTAGCGGAGTAACTGCTCGTCATTCATGTGCAGGTTCGAGAACTATTAGGTCTTACTCAAGCTTAGATGAAGAGCGTATCACCGGCTGACCATTAATAAAGGCAACTGCTTGAGTAAGCATGAAGTCATCGGCACTGCCCAGCTCAGTAGGCTTCTTATTCTTTTCCTTCTCTTTTTCCTCGGGAGTCTTCTTAGCATTTTTTTCTTCAATGCGTTGTAATTCCTCAAGGCGACGTTGCTCACGATCTTTAATCAGCTTATCTTCTGCTGATTGTTTATTGCGTAAGTGCTTCTCACTATCAATCTCGCGCGTAATGAGCACATCATCTGGATCCCCATCTTTATTTTGATCTACTGGGATATCAGGCTTAACACCATAAGCTTGAATCGACTTACCGCTTGGCGTGTAGTAATAAGCGGTAGTGATTTTCAAAGCAGAATCATTAGTGAGGGGGCGCACGGTTTGAACTGAGCCCTTACCAAAGGTGGTTTTACCAATAATGGTTGCTCGTTTGTAATCTTGTAAAGCGCCCGCAACAATCTCAGAGGCAGATGCTGAGTAGGCATTGACCAATACCACCATGGGTAATTTTTTAAACATTGCTGGCACGCCAGCTAGAGGATCTCCGGGCTCATTCAAGCGATACATTGCTGGTGTGCCATTAAATACTTGCTTGGAATCTGGGGCTTGACCTTTTGTGCTCACAATGACTGAGTCAGGTGGTAGGAAGGCTGCTGCTACTCCCACGGCACCTTGCAAGAGGCCACCACCATTATTCCTGAGATCCAAGATGATGCCTTTTAACTTAGGATCCTGGTTCGCAATCTCAGTAAGTTTTTTAGCAAGATCGGGAACAGTGCGTTCTTGAAAGCTCGTTACACGTACCCAGGCGATATCGTTATCCAGAATTTTGGTTTTAACGGACTGCACTTTAATTTCTGCACGTGTGATGGTCACAGGAAAGCTGCGCTCTTCACTTTTCCGAAATACCGTTAAGGTGATTTTGGTGCCAGGCGCACCACGCATCGTACGCACTGCTTTATCCAGAGACATGCCGCGTACAGGTTTGTCATCTAAGCGAGTGATGAGGTCGCCTGCTTGTAAGCCAGCACGCGCAGCAGGGCTATCTTCAATTGGGTTGAGAACTTTAACAACGCCATCTTCAGAGGTGATTTCAATTCCCAGGCCAGCAAATTTTCCAGAGGTCTGTTCTTGCATCTCAGAGAAATCTTTTTTATCCAAATAGGTGGAGTGGGGATCGAGACTGCTCACCATGCCTTTAACAGCATCTGTAAGGAGTTGTTTATCTTCAATGGGTTCGACATATTCACGTTTAATCTGCGCAAACACATTAGACAGAGTCCGTAGTTCATCAAGTGGTAGCGTAGAACCCTGTTGGGCTGTGGCGGACAGTTGAATGGTGGCTGCAACGCCGGCAATTAAGCCTACGGCGATCAGGGCAAAGCTCTTGAAAAATTGACGCATAGTTTTTATTGCCTAGTCCAAATAGAAATGTTGAATGGGTTTAAGGTTGTCATCTAATTCATAAACAAGTGGTGCGCCGTTTGGAACGTTAACTTCCATAATGGCTTCGTCTGACATTTGATCCAAATACTTAATCAAAGAACGAATGCTATTGCCATGTGCAACTAATAAAACACGTTTATTGGCTTTCAGCGCTGGAGCAATAGATTCATTCCAAAGTGGTAGAACGCGCTGGACATTATCTTTAAGACATTCGCCAAGAGGAACATCAGCAGCAGTCAGCTTTGAATAGCGAGAGTCCTTTTGTGGGTTGCGCTCATCATCTGCTTCTAATAATGGTGGACGCACGTCATAAGAGCGGCGCCAAATATGGACTTGCTCGTCACCATACTGTTTTGCAGTTTCCGCTTTATTTAAACCGGTTAGGGCGCCGTAATGACGCTCATTTAATCTCCAGCTATGAACCACTGGAATCCACATGAGATCCATGGCTTCTTGAACATGCCAAAGCGTGCGAATAGCACGTCTTAAAACAGAGGTATAGGCAATATCGAATTCGTAACCTGCTTTTCGGAGACTCTCTCCTGCAGCAATGGCCTGCTGAGCCCCCTTAGGGGTTAAGTCGACATCCGCCCAGCCAGTAAAGCGGTTTTCAAGGTTCCAGGAGGATTCGCCATGACGAATAAGGACAAGTTGTTTCATAGAGGCATTCTATAATCTGACGATGAACTTTCTTACGCAAATTGATAATTTAGCGCTTATTGCCCTTTTGGCTGTTTCAGGCATAGCACTTTTCTTACCCACATTATCTACGCTTATTGGCGGGAAAGGCTTGTCGCCTACCGAAGCCACTATTTGGATCAATCGACGGAAGGCAGCCGTCCTTGATCTGCGTCCTGCTGATGCGTTCAAAGCGGGGCATTTGCCTGGGGCAAAGCATCTCGATGCTGCCGGCATTACTGCTGGAATTGAAAAGCTAAAGATAGATCGCAAAAATCCAGTGATTTTGGTTTGTGAAACCGGTACTCAGTCCCGTAAGGCGTTGTCAGAAGTCCAAAAATTGGGCTTTGCAGAGGTTGGCGCCCTAGATGGTGGAGTTCAAGCATGGAAGGCCGCCGCACTTCCATTGATTAAATAGGAATAGTGATGCCATTAGTGACCATGTATAGCACTCAGGTTTGCCCATATTGTGTGATGGCTGAAAAGTTGCTCCACAAAAAAGGGGTAGCAAATTTAGAAAAAATTTTGATTGATCGCGATCCTGCACAACGTGAATTAATGATGACTAGAACAGGGCGTCGTACTGTCCCACAAATTTACATTGGTGAGACGCATGTTGGTGGCTATGATGAATTAGTAGCCTTGGATCGCGCTGGAAATTTAGACCCGCTTTTGGCTCAATAGACATATAAAAGAAAGTTAGCAATGACTGAACAATCTTCTGCACCTCAAGCGGGAAACGATAACTCGAATGAGCCTGGATTTAGGATTCAGAGAATTTACCTCAAGGATTTGTCATTAGAGCAGCCCAATGCTCCTCAAATTCTGATGATTGCTTCTGAGCCACAAATACAAGTGGAAATTGATATTGCCGTTGGGCCCTTAAGTGAAGGTATTTTTGAGGTTGCTTTAAGCGCCACCATCACTGCAAAAGTAGAAGCTAAAGTGTTGTTCTTAATCGAGGCTAAGCAAGCCGGTATTTTTGAATTCAGTAACATCCCAGCTGAGCAAATTGATCCAATGTTAGGCATTGCTTGCCCTACGATTTTGTACCCTTATCTCCGTTCTAATGTCGCCGACATTATTAGTCGTGCAGGCTTCCAGCCAATCCATTTGAACGAGATTAATTTCCATGGCATGTATGAGCATCGCATAATGCAAGCTCAGCAGGCGGCCGCCGAGGAAAGCAAGGGCGCTGTTTCTAACTGAGTCTGAGACAGGCCCACAGATCATGAAAGTGACGCTGCTCGGTGCTGGAGCTTGGGGAACGGCGATAGCTGCTCAAGCAGCGCGCTACCTGCCAGACGATAGTGTTTGCCTATGGACTCGGAACGCTACTCAATTAGCGCAAATGCAATCAAGTGGCTTCAATCAAACCTACTTACCCGCTATACAACTACCCAAAGGTTTGCAATTAGAGACTGATTTCTCTCGTGCAATTAAAAGACTCTCAACAAAAGATTTGTTAGTAGTAGCTACGCCGATGTCTGGTCTTTCAGAAACAATAGCTAAGGCTCTACAAGAAGCAGACCATCCACTCAATATTATTTGGTTGTGCAAAGGCTTGGAGCCTCAAACTGCTTTTTTACCCCATCAAGTTGTAGAGCGTGAAAATAAATTACACAGCCATGGCTTAAGCCATTCCTTTGGCGCTTTATCTGGTCCTAGCTTTGCACGTGAAGTTGCCGCAGGAATGCCTTGCGCATTAACTGTTGCCAGTTCCTCTCAAGGTTTATGCGCCATTGTGCAAGCTGCTTTTCATCACGGCAATATGCGGATTTATTCAAGCGATGATTTGATTGGTGTGGAATTGGGTGGCGCCGTAAAGAATGTTTTAGCTATCGCAGCTGGTATTGGCGACGGCTTGGACCTAGGTCTGAATGCGCGTGCTGCAGTGTTAACTCGTGGTCTGGCTGAGATGATGCGTTTAGTCAAAGCTGCCGGCGGACGATCTGAAACCTGTATGGGTTTAACGGGCGTAGGTGACTTAGTTCTAACGGCCACAGGCGATCTTTCTCGTAATCGTCGCGTGGGTCTTGAGCTTGCTGCTGGTAAGCCATTGCCGGAGATATTGAGCGGCCTAGGACATGTGGCTGAAGGGGTGCTTTGTGCCTCAGCAATTGGCGACCTAGCAAGAAGTCTCAAGGTTGAAATGCCGATTACGGAGATGATGGGCGAGGTTTTGGCTGGAAAGCTTGCGGCACAAGAGGCCGTTAAGAAACTCATGGGTCGCGATCCGAAGATAGAAACTTAAGTCCTAGTGGCCGCCTGCTAAGTCATTTTGACGCCAGGCTTCATAAACCACAATCGCTACCGTATTCGATAAATTTAGGCTGCGACTACTATCTTGCATAGTCAAACGCATCCGATTACCAATGGGAATGGAGTCTCGAACTTCGTCGCTAATACCTTTTGTTTCAGATCCAAAAACAAAATAATCATGAGGCGCATATTTGCCCTCATGAAATTTCCCACTGCCTTTAGTGGTTAAAGCAAACAGATGATGAGGGTCAGGTTGCTCTTCGGCCAAGAACTGGGCCCAATTGGGATGTACTTTAACTCTTGCAAATTCATGATAATCAAGACCAGCTCTACGTAACTTCGCATCTTCCATTGGAAAGCCTAGAGGTTCGATTAAATGCAAGTTTGCACCGGTGTTTGCACACAAACGAATGATGTTGCCAGTATTCGGCGGAATTTCAGGTTCAAACAAAACGATATTAAACATGGGGTGTTTGCATTCTACTTTCAGGAATGGGTTTAGTAGTTCTCAGTAAAACCCAATTGATGACACGCGATACGCCATTGTCCTTCAGAATGCGTGCAATTTCATCCAGAGTAGATCCACTCGTCATCACATCATCAAAAACAATCACCGACTTATTTTGTAAGAAGCCAATAGCATTTTGATCAAGATAGAAAGTATTACGTACTTTGGTTTGGCGCATATTCAATGAACTTCCTGCTTGCTGCTCATTATGATGATGCCGCTTTAAGGCAAAGGGAAGTTTTTGTATCCCTGCGCAAGGTATTCGTCTTGCTAGTTCCCAGCTTTGATTGAATCCGCGCATACAGAGTTTTTCAGTGCTGAGTGGCACGGGGATTAAGTAATTTGCCTGGGGATTTTTTAGCTCTTCAAACATGATGCTATTCCATGCATTGGCTAAGCCATGAGCAAAGGCAATGCGTTTTTGATACTTGAGTTGATGTAAGGCATTTTGCAAAACGCCATCATAGCGATCTAGACAAATTGTTTCATCAAAATATGGTGGGTTTTGAATGCAGGCATCACATCGCCTTTCAAGCATTTCAAATTGTTGAAGAGGGAGCCCGCATTGATGGCAGCATTCGTAATTACAAAGTGCATTTTCTTGGAGAGACTGCATGCAGTTTTGGCACACAGGGTCTTTCTGAAACTCATCACAAATAATGCAGGCTGTTGGTAGTAGGCGTGCACAAATGGATTGAAAGATATTCTCTAGAAATTGCATGGGGCGCTGAGTATACTGAGCCAATGACCCAATCAATCAAATGGCTACAGGATGAAATTGCAGAGCGTATGCTGCAAAAGTTAGACATTGTGAAGTTGGAAGTAAAAGATGTCTTACTCATTCCAGAGTTTCCTGGGCGGTATTTTTCTGCATTCAAAAAGCGATTTCCAGGCGCTCGAATTTATGGTGTTTATGAAGGCGATCTCACTGGTCTTGATGTATTGAGTTTTGAAGCACTGCAAGTATGGCGTCGCTTATTTCAAGGTAGTCATAGCAGTCCTTTAAGTGCCTATCTAAAATCTGGAAAGCTGGATCTGCCAGATAATTCAGTGGATTTAATTTTTTGTAATCTTTTATTGCAGGATTTGGCTGATCCAGCTCATTTTCTTCAAGAGTGCTGGCGGACCTTAAAAGAGGGTGGCCTCTTGACCTTTAGCTATCTGGGGCCAGATACCGGCAAAGAATTACGTAGCTTGGATGCCAGCGTATTGAAATTGAAGAATCTCCTTAGTCCCTGGGATATGCACGATATGGGCGACGCTTTAGTGGGTAAACGTTTTTCAGACCCTGTAATGGATATGGAGTTCCTTCACTTGAACTATGTGTCCGATGTACTTTTATTGGCGGATGCGCAGGCGTTAAAACTACTTCAAACTGCCCCAACCAAAATGCCTGAAAAAGGCCTATTGCCACAAAAGATGACCTTAGAAGTGGTCTATGGACATGCTTGGGCAATTGGAAAGCACCTTGCGAAAGCGCAGGACAATGTTGCTTATATTGATATAAATCAAATTGGACACAAGACTAGGTGAGATCCTGCTTAAGTGTAAGTGCTTACTATCATTATAAGCTTTGTCAAGATTGGATGAAGCTGGGTTAGGCCAGTTTGTTCTTGTATCTAATTGACCCTATAATCACGGCTAGAAGTATTGGCTTGATACCGCATTTTTGGGCATTTAGATTGCGTTTTTACTACCTTGCTCGCGACCATAAACAGAGAATAAGATGAATTTATTTGGAAAAGTCACTAGGGCTTCGCTCTATTTAATAGCTGCCTTTGGCTCTGCTTGGGCATATGCAGCTGAAAATATGCCTGGCGGCCCTGCTGTTAACCAGCTCAATTTTGCTACCCCAGCAACCAAAATCATGCAAGAAATTCACTGGCTCCATTGGATGATGCTAGCCATTTGTGCAGTGATTTTTGTCGGTGTTTTCGGGGTGATGTTCTATGCCATTTTGAAGCATCGCAAATCATTGGGTCACAAATCAGCATCCTTTCATGAGAGCACAACAGTTGAAATTATTTGGACCGTGATTCCATTGCTTATCGTGATTGGCATGGCTTTACCAGCAACGAAAACAGTTGTTGCAATGAAAGATACGACTAATTCAGACATCACCATTAAAACAACTGGTTATCAGTGGAAATGGGGATACGACTACATTAAAGGTGAGGGTGAAGGAATTAGCTTTTTGTCTACTTTGTCAACATCACGTGAAGCCATTAATAACTTAGCGCCTAAATCAAATACCTATTTGATGGAAGTTGATAACGAAATGGTTGTTCCAGTCGGCAAGAAAATTCGTTTAATTACTACTGCTAATGACGTTATTCACGCTTGGACCATTCCAGCATTCGGCGTTAAGCAAGATGCGATTCCTGGGTTTGTGCGTGACACTTGGTTTAGAGCAGATACTATCGGCACTTTCCGTGGCCAATGCTCTGAGTTATGTGGTGCTGAGCATGCTTTCATGCCTATCGTGGTAAAGGTAGTGTCACAAGAGGACTACACCCAGTGGGTTGAAGGTAAGAAAAAAGAAATGTCTTCTGCCACTGATGATCCAACTAAGGTATATACCTTAGATGAACAAAAAGAGCGCGGTGCAAAAGTGTATGCATCGAACTGTGCAGCTTGCCATCAGCCAAATGGCAAAGGTGCCGGCGCATTCCCAGCGCTCGATGGTAGCAAAGTAGTGCTTGGTCCGAAGGAAGGCCAGTACAACATTTTGATCAACGGTAAAAATGCAATGCCGAAATGGGCTGGTGTGATTTCTGATGGCGATATTGCTGCAGTGATGACCTATACCCGTAATTCATGGGGCAATAAAACGGGTGAAATAATTCAGACCCAAGAAATTTTTACCGCACGTGGCGGCAAGTAATTCATTCACAAATACAGATAAAACGAAACCGGAGTAATCCATGAGTACAGTCTCTACTACCATCGATCACGCACACGATCACGCACACGACGATCACACGCCACACGGTTGGCGCCGTTGGTTGTTCGCGACTAACCACAAAGACATCGGTACGATGTATTTGATTTTCTCATTCGTTAGCTTGTTAGCTGGCGGTGTGATGGCTTTGGGAATTCGTTTGGAATTATTCCAGCCTGGCTTGCAATTTTTCCGTCCTGAGTTCTTCAATCAACTCACTACCATGCACGGATTGGTGATGGTGTTCGGCGCGATCATGCCGGCCTTCGTTGGCTTTGCTAACTGGATGGTGCCTTTGCAAATTGGTGCCTCTGATATGGCATTCGCTCGTATGAATAACTTTAGCTTCTGGATTCTTCCAGTCGCTGCAACTTTATTATTTACTTCCTTCCTTGTTCCTGGTGGCGCACCTGCAGGTGGTTGGACAATTTACGCTCCCTTAACTTCACAGATGGGCCCTGGAATGGACATGGCCATTTTTGCCCTCCATTTATTGGGCGCCTCCTCCATCATGGGCTCAATTAACATCATTGTGACTATTTTGAATATGCGCGCTCCTGGCATGACTTTGATGAAGATGCCAATGTTCTGTTGGACTTGGCTAATTACTGCCTACTTGTTGATAGCTGTAATGCCTGTTTTGGCTGGCGCAATCACGATGGTTCTGACTGACCGTCACTTTGGTACTTCATTTTTCTCTGCTGTGGGTGGTGGCGATCCAATCATGTTCCAGCATATTTTCTGGTTCTTTGGTCACCCCGAGGTTTACATCATGATTCTTCCAGCATTCGGAATTGTGAGTGAAATCGTTCCAACGTTCTCGAGAAAAACATTGTTTGGTTACAGCTCCATGGTTTATGCAACATCGTCTATTGCGATCTTGTCATTTATCGTTTGGGCTCACCATATGTTTGCAACTGGTATGCCGGTAACAGGCCAGTTATTCTTTATGTATGCCACGATGTTGATTGCTGTTCCAACAGGCGTGAAGATTTTTAACTGGGTTGCAACAATGTGGAAAGGCTCAATGACCTTTGAGACTCCGATGTTGTGGGCCATTGGTTTTATCTTCGTATTTACGATGGGTGGATTTACTGGCCTCATCTTGGCCTTGGCACCAATTGATATTGGCCTGCAAGATACATACTACGTAGTAGCACATTTCCACTATGTCTTGGTTGCAGGTTCATTGTTTGCAATGTTTGCTGGCTTTTATTACTGGTGTCCAAAGTGGACAGGTTATATGGCTAATGAAACCCGTGGCAAGATCCATTTTTGGACCTCCATGATTTTCTTTAACATTACCTTCTTCCCAATGCACTTCCTTGGCTTAGCAGGTATGCCACGTCGCTATGCTGACTACCCAACCCAGTTCGCCGATTTTAATTCGATCGCTTCGATTGGCGCCTTAGGCTTTGGTCTATCACAGGTTTATTTCTTGCTCTTCGTTGTAATGCCAGCGTATCGTGGTCAAGGTGTCAAAGCTCCTATGAAGCCATGGGATGGTGCAAAAGGTTTGGAATGGACTATTCCATCACCAGCTCCGCACCATACTTTTGAAACGCCGCCTAGTAAAGAGCAGATGCGTGAAGCAGGAATTTAATACGTCCTCTAAACAAGCGCTAGCGGCGAATAATCGTCGTTTAGGGCTAATTCTTTTGAGCATAGCTGCGGTGTTCTTTATCGGGATTGTGATGAAGTGGAGCTTTTTAGGTTAACCCCCGCAGATTATGATGGTTTCTACTCAAACACTGAATCGACAAATTTTATTAAAGCTCTTAATTGCAGCTGTAATGATGTTTGGCTTTGGATATGCCTTGGTGCCAATGTACAAGGCTTTGTGTGAAGTCACTGGAATTAATGTTGTCACCAATAAGAATGATTATGGGGTCAGGGCATTTAGTCCAAATAAGGTTGGCAATACTCAGGTCAACTATGCTCGTACAGTGACTATTGAGTTTGATTCCAATAGTCGTGGACCTTTTACCTTTAAGCCAGTGAAAAACTTCTTGGAAGTTCATCCTGGCGAGATGACTGAAATTGTTTACGAAGTAACTAATAACCTTACTCGTACTGTGCGTGCACAAGCTATTCCGAGTTATGCACCTAAGAGTGCAACAGAATTTTTTACCAAATTAGAGTGTTTTTGTTTTCAGGAGCAAACCCTAGCGGCTAAGGAAACTAAGAAGATGCCGGTAGTCTTTGTGATTGATGCAGGATTGCCTGATGATGTGAAAACCATTACCTTGTCGTATACCTTTTTTGAGTTGGGTTTGGGTGGCACACCTCCTGCCCCTAAATCAAAGATCGTTTCATGAAAAAGAAAAGTAGTTTTATACAGTCTATGAAAGCCGTGATGTGGGGTTTTCTGGGAGTGCGTAAACAATCAGGTTTACAAGAAGATGTAGCTTCACTGAGTTTTGTTCACATCATCATTGCAGGAGTGGTTGGTGCCTTGATCTTCATGGCCATCCTGCTGTTGATAGTAAAAGCAGTTGTTTCCAATTGATTATTTTTTGATTGAATAGAGAGAATAAGATGTCATCCAATTCAACCCCATACTATTACGTCCCAGCGCTATCTAGGCATCCAGCCATGGCGGCAATTGGCTTAATTGCTTTTGGTTTCGGTATGACCGGATGGGTTAACCACACTTCTTGGGGCGGTCCTCTAAGTTTAGTTGGTGTGGCATGGATTTTATTCGTGCTGTACAACTGGTTTGGCGATACGATTGCTGAATCAAATGCTGGCATGAATGGTGTCAATGTAGACGTCTCTTATCGCTGGTCGATGGCATGGTTCATCTTCTCTGAGATTATGTTCTTTGGTGCTTTCTTTGCTGCTCTGTTCTATGCTCGCAATATTGCTATGCCTTGGATGGGTGATGTTGAAAGCAAACTCATTTGGCCTAATTTCACTGCCGTTTGGCCAAATGATGGCCCAGCTGGTTTGGTTGAGAAATTCACAACCATGGGTCCATGGCCAATTCCAACAGTGAATACTTTGTTGTTGCTTAGCTCTGGCGTAACGATTACTTATGCTCACCATGCTTTGGTTGAGAACCACATGAAGAAAGCCATTATTGGCTTAGCGGTTACCGTTGGATTGGGATTCATCTTCTTGTGCTTCCAGGGTTATGAGTACTACCATGCTTACCATGAGCTCAACTTGAAATTGACCTCTGGTATCTACGGCTCCACCTTCTTCATGTTGACTGGTTTCCACGGCTTTCACGTTTTCCTTGGTGGCACGATGTTAGCAATTGTGTTGCGTCGTATGATTCGTGGTGACTTTACTTCTAAGCATCATTTTGCTTTTGAGGGCGCTGCTTGGTACTGGCACTTTGTTGACGTTGTTTGGCTTGGTCTGTACATCGCTGTTTATTGGATGTAAGTTGAAAAAAAATCGGGGCGTAAAGCCCCGATTCGTTTTTAGGTGTACTGTAGCTTATTGAATGCGCTTAGTTCGTCCCAACTTTAATACCAGTTGCTTCTATGAAGCCAAAGTAGTGGGCAATCAGAATTCCAAGAAAAAGAGCAATTGATAAGCCAATTCGCAACATCAGTGAGTGAACCATTTTGGAGCTGTTGCCCTTGTCTTTCATCATGTAATAGAGTGCTGAGCCCAAGCTTGCAAAAATCATTAGCAGCACAATTGATATAACCCACTTCATCTCAGATCCTTATTTTGAATAGCCTTTTTAATGCCCTCGTTGCCAAGCGCATAGTTGCTACTGTATCAGCCCTGCTAGTCATGGCAATTGGTTGTGCGGCAGGGTATTGGCAGTTGAGTAGGGCAAGCACGAAGATTGCTTTGGCTACTAATTTATTGGCCCGCCAGCAAATGCCGATTCTGAATGCGAATGACCGAGCATGGACCTTAACGGAGGCTAGTGAGCGCCGCATGACTGCTCGAGGGCATTACCTGCCAGATGCTGCAGTTTGGCTAGATAACCGTCCTAGGCCTTTTCCAGCAGGCGCATCAGGAAATAGTGCTCAAGCAGGTTTTTATCTCATGATGCCTTTTCGATTAGAGGGTGGAGATGAGGTCCTCTGGGTTAATCGAGGATGGGCGCCACGAAATCAAGATAACCGAGAAACCTTACCGCCAGTTGAGACCCCAGTGGGTGCTTTGAACATTGAGGGAATCGTTTTTGCTCATCCTGGGAAGGTCTATGAGTTGGGGTCTGGCAATGCCTCTCCTGTGCTTAATAGACCGCGTATTGAACAAAACCTGAATTTAGATGGCGAGGCGAAGTTACATGGTTGGACGCAAAGCCCATTTATTTTGCGTTTAGAGGAATCTGGTATTCAAGATGGCCTACTCCGAGAGTGGCCACCTCTGACGACGGGAGTGGATCGCCATTATGCTTATGCATTCCAGTGGTTTGCTTTAGCTTTTGCTGGCTTTGTATTCTGGTTGGTGAGTGGTCTACGGCAATATAAGCGTCAGGGTTTTGTGAATGAGGATTAAGGGTGATTGATAAAGAGTTGTTAATTCCAGCGTCTCAGATGGATTCTTCTGCCATCAATGCACGTACTCGTCGTGGCCGTATTCAGATGCTGTTGTTATTGCTGGCTTGCGCATCCCCAGTGATCGCCTCCTATTTTGCTTACTACGTGATTAAGCCTGCAGGCGGTAAAACAAATCTGGGAACGCTTGTTTATCCTGCTCAAGAATTTAATCCTGCTTGGTCTACAGTTCCCGTGCAGGGTAAATG
The DNA here is from genome assembly GCF_018882125.1 of Polynucleobacter sp. AP-Melu-500A-A1. Lineage (GTDB taxonomy): Bacteria > Pseudomonadota > Gammaproteobacteria > Burkholderiales > Burkholderiaceae > Polynucleobacter. The sequence continues at coordinate 93,702 of NZ_JACVOZ010000001.1, read as the reverse complement.
GACCTTATTGATCGCTCGTCCAGCGGGTGAATGTCAGATTAAAGATGAAAAATGTATTGAGGCCTTATTTTTAATGCGCCAGACTCGAACTGCTATGGGCAGAGAAAGTAAGCGTGTGCAATTGCTATGGGTCAATACCGACAGTAAGCCAGTCGATCCAGAAGTGCAGAAGGCATATGATGAGATAAACGCTGGCTTACAGGTCATCACAATGCCTGTAGATCCTCAGCTGAGAGCAGACTTTGAGGGATGGCTAAATAAAGAAGGTGCCGGGCAGCAGATTCAGTTGATTGATCCCAGTCCTGCAAAGATGATGTACTTTCCTGTCACAAATTCTCCAAAAGAATTTGCTGCGATGAAGAAAGATTTAGAGAAGCTCTTGAAATTAAATCACAAGGGCGAAAGTTTGTAATGCCGAGTTTTATTGTCATCTTGGAGTTGGCAGCCATTGCCATTATTTTTGCGGGCCTTCCTTTAGCTTATCTGTGGACGAGACCGAGCTATAGTTTTTTTCAAAAACTCAATTGGGTTTTGGTCTTTATGACTTTTGATTTAATAGTCTTTGGCGCATTTACTCGCCTGACAGATTCAGGCTTAGGTTGTCCTGATTGGCCGGGATGTTATGGCACCTCAAATCCGATATATGCTTCGAGCGATATCAAGCTTGCAGAGAGCGCCTTACCCACTGGCCCTGTAACTGTCATGAAAGCCTGGATTGAAATGATTCATCGCTATTTAGCAATGACCGTAGGGGCTTTAATTTTGGTACAAGTTGGCATCGCTTTTAATAAAGTGAAGTCTTTAGGAAAAGCCCCTTTGTTTGCTAGCTTAGGATTGCTCTTCTTAGTGTGCTTACAAGGCGCATTTGGTGCGTGGACTGTGACACTCAAATTGCAACCCATCATTGTGAGCTTGCATCTGATGTTGGCTTTAATTCTGTTGGCCTGCCTAACTGCCTATGCACAGCAAACCTGGGAAAGTACATCTTCTGTTGTGCGAACCTTACGTGTTCGACCTTTGCCCGCATCCCTACTTGCAATAGCCTTAGGCATATTGTTTATGCAAGTCTTTTTAGGTGCTTGGGTCAGTACAAACTATGCCGTACTCGCCTGTCCAGATTTTCCAACTTGCCTAGGATCAATATGGCCTGAGACAAATTGGGCAGAAGGTTTTTCTTTGTGGCGTCAGCTTGGCCTTAATGCACAAGGCGAATTTATTTCGCCAATTGCCTTACAAACGATTCACTGGGCGCATCGGGTATCTGCGATTCTTGTCCTGCTGTGCCTTGGTTTTCTGGGCCTTAAAGCCTATAGCCTTGCAACTTCAGCTACTCCATCACTTCAGTATTTTGCTAAATTGCTTTTTGGGCTTTTACTCTTGCAAGTAGTCACTGGAATCTCCAATGTCGTATTTCAGTGGCCCTTATTGGCTGCCTTAATGCACACTGCAGGGTCTGCCGCCTTAGTATTCTGTTTGATCAGAATGGCTTCTTGGGCTTCATGGAAGTCACCCATCCAAATGAAGATGACATCGTCATTATGAGCACCCCTAAAACCTCTGCCCTGAAGGCAATGCCACGCTGGCGCCAATACTGGGTTCTGACTAAACCCAGAGTGACCCAGCTTGCTGTATTTTGTGCGGTGATTGGCATGTTCTTGGCCACGCCCGGTATGGTTCCCTATCCAATTCTTTTTGGTGGAATTATTGGCATTTGGTTGTTAGCTGGGGCTGCATTTGCAGTGAACTGTCTGATTGAACAAGTGGTTGATGCGAAGATGAGACGTACTGCGTGGCGTCCCTCGGCAACTGGTGAAGTAAGCGCTTTTCACATTATTATTTTTTCAGTCATTCTGGGTTCCTTGGGGATGATTGTTCTATGGAATTTCTGTAACCCATTAACGATGTGGTTAACCTTAGCAACTTTTGTTGGCTATGCAGTTATCTATACTTGGTTATTAAAGCCTGCAACACCACAAAATATTGTGATTGGCGGCCTTTCAGGTGCAATGCCACCGGCACTAGGCTGGGCCGCAGTAACTAATACGGTATCGGCTGAGGCTTGGCTTTTAGTTTTGATTATCTTTGTCTGGACACCGCCTCATTTTTGGGCCTTAGCTTTGTATCGTCGTGAAGATTATGTGCAATCTGGTTTACCAATGCTGCCAGTAACTCATGGCGAACGCTTTACTCTACTTAATATTTTGCTCTATACCCTCATCTTGATTGCAGCAACTTTATTGCCCTATATTTATGGCATGAGTGGCATGGTGTATCTGATTTCGGCAATTATTTTAGGTTTCATATTCTTATCCTATGTGATTGCTTTGTTTATTTCTTATAGTGACGCGTTGGCGAAGAAGACTTTCCGCTTCTCTATCACTTATTTATCACTTCTCTTTGTAGCATTACTGATCGATCATTATTTTCTTTAAGATGAAATTCACCCATTTACGTTCTTCCCTGATCACTGTTTTATTTTTGGCTTTAGCTGCCTGTAGCCCAAAGCCAGAGTTTAAGAATATCGATATCACTGGGGGTGCTGCTTTTGGGAAGGACTTTAGCTTGTTGGATCCTGAAGGCAAAGTCAGAACACTTGCAGACTTTAAAGGGAAAGTAGTCGTGATGTTCTTTGGTTATACCCAGTGCCCTGATGTTTGCCCAACTACCCTAACGGAAATGCAGCAAGCAATGACTCTGCTGGGCCCCCAATCCGATAAGGTGCAGGTGCTTTTTGTAACGGTAGATCCTGTGCGTGATACTGCTGCTATTTTGAAACAATATGTCCCCGCATTTGATTCGCGCTTCCTGGGATTAAGGCCAGCGGATGAAGCAGCTTTAGAAAAGGTAACTAAGGACTTTAAGATTTACTACAAAAAGGTGCCGGGTAGTAGCCCAGGTTCCTACACTATGGACCATACGGCCGGAAGTTATGCCTTTGATCCCGAGGGACATTTGCGTCTTTATATCAAACACGCGCAAGGTCCTGAGACCTTGGCGCATGACTTGAAAGAACTATTGAAGTAAGGGTGCGAAGGGCGTAAGCTTAAGCAGCTTGCAACATGCTGCACATCTTTTTGAGTGCTGCAGTTTCAATCTGACGAACGCGCTCTGCAGAAATGCCATATTCACTGGCAAGATCATGCAAGGTTTTTGTACCCTTACCCTCAGCATCCATCGCTAACCAACGAGATTGAACAATATTACGACTGCGTTCATCTAAACCCATTAGTGCTTGATCTAACTTAGGACCTTGCAGGGTATCCGCTTCGGCACTAGCAATCATTTCGGTTGGCTCTTGGCTATTATCAGCAAGCCATGCAATTGGTGCGTAAGCAGACTCATCATCACTGTCATCCCCCTCAAGCGCAACGTCCCCACCTGCAAGTCGCATTTCCATTTCTTTAACATCGGAGCCCTTTACATCAAGGGCTTTAGCTAAAGCTTCTACTTCGCTTGGAGTCAGTGCACTCAGGGTTGGCTTATTGCTGCGCAGGTTAAAAAATAATTTGCGCTGTGCTTTGGTTGTCGCCACTTTTACGAGACGCCAATTTTTGAGGATGTACTCATGAATCTCGGCTTTGATCCAATGGATTGCATAAGACACTAAACGAGCACCGTTATTTGGGTCGTAGCGTTTTACGGCTTTCATCAAACCAATGTTGCCTTCTTGAATGAGATCGGCGTGTGGAATGCCGTATCCAAGATATTGACGAGCAACAGAAACCACTAAGCGCAAATGGGAGAGCACTAAAGTTTTAGCGGCATCTACATTTTCAGTACGACGAAATTCCTGCGCAAGATGTAATTCTTCCGCAGCACTAAGCATCGGCACGCGATTGACGTACGCAATATAGGAATCGAGCGTACCAACCCCAAGAGTTGGCAACATTGGATAAGCAAGAGATGCCGCCGCTGTCTGCGTGACGGGCAGTCGTTGCATACTCGGTTTATTAGCTTTCTTTTGTACCATTTTTTATAAATATAAAGTGTTAGTAGAATATTATTTTAGCACTCTTGTCAAGAGAGTGCTAATCGATATAAATATCTATAAGTCATTGATTTAATTGAATAATTCAGAGGCATATTGCCCTGCTGTGAAGGGGGCTAAATCATCAATTCCCTCACCTTTACCTAGGGCTAGAACCATGGGTTTTGGGCTTTCTTGGAGGGTCTGGGCTAAAGCACAAATCACGCCACCTTTTGCGGTGCCATCTAACTTGGTCACGATGATTCCTGTCAGGCCCAAGGCAGCATGGAAGGCCTTCACTTGGCTTAAACCGTTCTGACCTGTATTGCCATCCAGAACCAATAGCGTGTGGTGTGGGGCTCCAGGAAGTGCTTTACCAATGACGCGCTTTACCTTCTTGAGTTCTTCCATCAGGTGATCCTGCGTAGCAAGACGACCAGCCGTATCGATGATCAATATATCGCTTTTGCGAGAGACTGCCGAGTGAATCGCATCATGCGCCACTGCTGCAGCATCGCCGCCTTCCTGGGTGATAACGTCAACTTGGTTGCGACCACCCCACTCTTGCAATTGATTACGTGCTGCAGCCCTAAAGGTGTCACCCGCCGCCAGGAGTACCGATTTATTTTGAGCCTGAAAGAGGCGGCAAAGCTTGCCGATAGTGGTTGTCTTGCCTGCCCCGTTAACCCCAACTACCAGCCAAACCTCTGGAATATTGGCTTTATCGGTGATAAATAGGGGATTTACAACAGGCTCCAAAGGTTTAAGCAGTGCGCTAACCTCTGTAATGAGGAGTGTTTGAAGTTCTTCTGGGCTAGAGACTTTTTCTGACTTTGCGGCTTTACGCAATTTGCTGATCAATTGTTCAGTCGTGGGTAGACCCACATCACTTTGAATCAATGATTCTTCTAGGGTCTCAAACCAAGCTTCATCAGTCTTGCCTGATTTGAAAAGAGATCCGAGGGTTTTACGTAAGGCGAACATAATCGATACAATTTAAACCTTGCATCTTATCAATTTAATTCTAGGGATATGGTGATTTAGCAGATGCGTTCAAATTTACTCCGAATTTCTTTCATGCTCCTCTTATTTGCACCCTTGTCTTGGGCTGCAAGTGCTCAGCCGGTAGATACCCATGAGTTCAAATTGAGCAATGGCCTCAAATTGATCGTTAGGGAAGATCATCGCGCTCCAACGGTGGCACATATGGTTTGGTACCGCGCTGGCTCCATGGATGAAACTAATGGTCGAACAGGTGTTGCTCACGTACTTGAGCACATGATGTTTAAGGGTACTCATCAAGTAAAAACAGGTGAGTTTTCTCGATTGGTAGCTGCAGTAGGCGGCCGTGAAAATGCTTTTACCTCACGTGATTACACGGCCTATTTTCAGCAAATAGAAAAATCAAAACTCGAAGATGTAATCAAGCTTGAGGCTGATCGCATGTCTAATCTTCATTTTGATGATGCAGAGTTTGCTAAAGAAATTCAGGTGATTATGGAAGAGCGCCGCCTGCGCACCGAAGATAATCCTAGCAGCCTTCTGAACGAATCATTGATGGCAACTGCTTTTATGAGCTCACCTTATCGTCATCCTGTAATTGGTTGGATGAATGATTTAGTCAATATGAAAGCTGCCGATGCGCGTGATTGGTATCGCAGTTGGTATGCGCCAAATAATGCGACAGTGGTAATCAGTGGCGATGTAGATCCACAGCAGATTTATAAATTGGTCCAGAAATATTACGGTCCCGCTCTTGCCCTTGAGTTACCGGTTCGTAAGCCTCAAGTGGAACCACCGCAAAAAGGGCTTAAGCAAGTTCAGGTCAAGGCCGCTGCGGATAACGCTCAATTGTCAATGGCATGGAAAGTCCCACGTCTTGAGCCAGGAAAGTTGGATGATCCCGAGCCTTATGCCCTTGAACTTTTGACGGCTGTACTCGATGGCTATGACAATGCCCGTCTAAATCGGGTTCTGGTAAAGCAAGAGAAGGTTGTTAATGATGTTGGTGTTGGTTATGACATGGTGTCCCGCGGACCAGAATTATTTTTAATTGGGGCTACGTTGGCAAAAGGTAAGACGGTTGATCAAGCGCAGGCCAGTATTCGTAAGGCCTTAGAGGAACTTAAACAAAAAGGCGTTTTGGAGTCTGAGTTAAAGCGTATTAAGGTGCGGATATTATCGGAGCAAATTTATAAGCGCGATTCCATCTTTGGTCAGGCCATGGAAATTGGGAGTAATGAGATGGCCGGTTTTTCATGGAAAGACATTGACTATATGTTGGAGAAAATGCAATCTATTACTCCTTCCCAAGTGCAAGCAGTGGCCAAAAAATATTTAGTCGACGAGGGTTTGACAGTTGCCGTTTTAGATCCTCAGCCTCGTAAAGTTGAAGTAGCGAAGGAGGGCAAATAATGCGCGCTCTTCAAAAAGCATTCACTATTGGCTTCTTGTCATTCGGTTTGATTCATAGTGCCCATGCTATTTTGCCGATTGAAAAACTGGATGCCTACAAGGGTGCCAAGGTTTATCTGGTCCAAACAAAAACCCTGCCGATGGTGGATATTGAAATCAGCATTGATGCCGGAGATCGCTACGATCCGAGCGGCAAAAGTGGTTTAGCAGACATGACTGCAGCCCAGATGAGTTATGGGGTACGGGGTGATAAGGGCATTTTGACTGAAGCGCAAATTGCTGATGAAATTGCAGACTTAGGCGCGAATATTGGCATATCTGCCGGTGGAGAGCGCGCAGTGATGCGCATTCGGAGTTTGAGTCGTAAAGACTTGCGCGATAGAGCAGTGCAATTAGCCGCCACCATGTTAAGTTCACCACTATACGATGCCAAAATTCTTGAACGAGAAAAGCAGCGCTCCATTACGAATTTACTTGAAGCACAAACAAAGCCAGAATTTACTCTAGAGCGTCGTTTCAAAAAAATGGTTTATGGCAATAACCCTTTAGGCGATTCTCCAACTGTTAAATCAGTGGGTGCAGTCAATGTTGCTGATTTACAGCAATTTCATAAGACTTTTTATCGTGGCGATAGGATGATTGTTAGCATTGTTGGCGACGTCAGTCGTTCTCAGGCCGAAGAGATTGTGCAAGGATTGCTGCAGAAGATTCCTGCTAGTGGACCAGCTATTGCACCATTACCACCCTTGCCGCGATCCCCAGTAGAGCCTTTAGCTGAGCGTGAGATTCAGATTCCATTTGACTCTCAGCAGGCCCATATTACGATGGGTATGACGGCTATTCCTCGTAATAATCCAGATTTCTTTCCTCTGTTGGTTGGTAACTATATCTTGGGCGGCGGTGGCTTTGTATCGCGCTTAATGTCTGAGGTACGAGAAAACCGAGGCCTCGCCTACAGCGTATTTAGTTACTTTGCTCCAGGCAAAGATACAGGCATATTTCAGGCTGGTTTGCAGACCAAAAATGAACAGGCAGCTATAGCGCTTGAAGTTATGAGCTCAACCATTGCCAACTTTATTGCGCAAGGTCCTAGCCCATCTGAATTAATAGCAGCGAAGTCTAATTTGGTAAATGGCTTTCCTTTGCGTATTGATAACAATCGGAAGTTATTGGACAACGTCTCCTCTATCGCTTGGAATGAATTACCGATCGATACGCTAGACGTTTGGACCAAACAAGTTGAGGCTGTGACATTGGACCAGGTTAAGACGGCATTTCAGAAGTATCTAGCAATGGATCGCATGAAGATCGTTGTTGTGGGCGCTCAGAATAAGGCAGCACCTTAGTAAGACATGACTAAAGTCGTTCTTAAAAAAGGGCATAAAGGAGAGCCTCCCAAAAAAGTGAGGATCATCGGTGGAGTATGGCGCAGTAGATTGCTCACAGTAATTGATTTGCCTGGCTTGCGCCCAACGACGGATCGTATTCGCGAGACATTATTTAATTGGCTTGGACAAGATTTAAGCGGTCTGAATTGTTTGGATTTATTCGCAGGTACAGGAGCGCTAGGATTTGAGGCCGCCTCCCGCAATGCAGAGGTGATTGTGCTTTTGGAGAAAGATAAAAAAGCCCATACCAATTTGCAAGCTAACTTTAAGCTGTTGCAATCATCCCCAGTAGCAGGCAAGGTTGAAATTTTGCATAGGGATGGTTTGGAGTTCTTGAAACAACAAGCTGATCATTCGAGTCATTTGATTTTTATCGACCCGCCCTTTCAAGATGCTCAATTATTGAACAATGCCCTGATTGAGGCAGCCAGGGTCTGTGATGATGCTCATGGTGGGGGGATTTATGTTGAGTTTCCTGCCAGTCGTACGCGCGAGGAAGTGGAGTCCCTGCTCCCTGAGTGGCATTGCGGAAAATACTTAGAAGCGGGGGCAGTAAAAGCCTGTCTATTTCGGAGTAGAAGAGGCTAAACTCTTGCCTGTAGCTGATAAAGCACTAGGAGATTTATGACTGTCGCTGTATATCCAGGAACATTTGACCCCTTTACTCGTGGTCATGAAGATTTGGTGCGTCGTGCATCGAGTATTTTTGACGAACTCATTGTGGGTGTTGCTTCGAGTCGCAGCAAGAATCCCGTCTTCTCATTAGAGGAGCGTATCGATATTGCCAGGGAAGTTTTAGGACACTACTCTAATGTTAAGGTAGTTGGTTTTAACGGCCTCTTAAAGGACTTTGCGCGTGAACATCAGGCACGAGTCATTGTGCGTGGTTTACGTGCAGTATCTGATTTTGAATATGAGTTTCAGATGGCGGGTATGAATCGCTACCTATTGCCTGATGTAGAAACTTTGTTTCTTACACCTTCAGATCAATACCAATTTATTTCAGGTACCTTTGTTCGTGAAATTGCTTCCATGGGCGGCGATGTCAGTAAATTTGTTTTTCCATCTGTTGAAAAATGGCTAGTCAAAAAGACTGCCGCGAATGACTTGAATAAAAAGTCAGGCGAATAGGTAAGTCATGGCTTTACTGATCACGGACGAATGTATTAACTGCGATGTGTGTGAACCCGAGTGTCCTAATGATGCCATTTACATGGGCCTCGAGATTTATGAGATTCATTCAGACAAGTGCACTGAGTGCGTCGGACATTATGATGTGCCGCAATGCCGTCAGGTTTGCCCAGTAGATTGCATTCCTTTTGATCCAGCCCATACTGAAACGCCAGATCAACTAATGGCCAAATACAATTTATTGATGGCCAAGAAAAAAGCAGCAGCTGCTTAAGTCTTAGAGTGCAGCTCTAGCATAGCGCCTGCTGTGTCTCCCTTTAAAAAGAGCGGCACAATCAGCAAACCATTTTTAATGCTGGCATCAATCTGTTGTTGTTCAGCCAATTGAGGTCTGCGTAAAACATAATCTGCCACATCCATAGGGCGCCCATCACCAGCCAAGTCTCTTGGGTGACCGATGCCTAGGCGTAAGCGCCAGTATTCTGGGGTTCCTAGATGGGCATGGATGTCTTTAAGGCCATTGTGACCACCCGTGCCACCCCCTAATTTAATACGAGCAGTACCCGGCTTTAGATCTAATTCATCTTGAACTACTAACAGGTCTGCAGGCAAAATTTTATGAAAGCGGCAGAGTGCTCCCACTGCTTGTCCACTCAAATTCATATAGGTATTTGGCTTTAAAAGAAAGAGGTCCTCATCTTCCCATTTGGCTTTCGCTACTTTTCCATGAAAGCGTTTTTCTGCTTCAAAGCGAACGCCCAATTGTTTTGCCAAGGCATCAACAAACCAGAAACCAGTATTGTGCCGATCTTCTGCGTGTTCATCGCCTGGATTGCCAAGGCCAACAATTAATTTAGTCATGATGGGAGTTTAAAGATATAAACCTATTTCTACAAAAAGAAAAAGAAAAAAGAGTAGAAAAAAGAAAGCCCGCTTACGCGGGCCTTCTTTTGCAAAAAGTGCAGCTTAACTAAATTAAGCCTTATCTTTGTCTTTAGCAACGGGAGTAGCATCAGCGGCTGGGGCTGCAGCAGCTGGAGCAGCATCTTCCACTTCAGCAGCTTTAACGCTCGGAATACGTGCGTTTGCAAGCACTGGATTTTCTTGCTCAAGATGCAATACCAAGGCAACACCTTTTGGCAATGTAATGTCTTTAGCATGAATAGAGTGACCGACTTCAATTTTGCTCAAGTCGACTTCGATGAACTCTGGTAAGTCTGCTGGTAAGCAAGAAATTTCGAGTTCAGTAATGATGTGGCTAATAGCAGCACCTTGCAATTTCACAGCTGATGAAATTTCAGCGTTAGTGAAGTGCAGTGGAACGCGCATATGAACTTTCTCAGTCGCAGATACGCGCTGGAAGTCAATGTGCAAAACCAATGGCTTAAATGGATGCATCTGGTAATCACGCAACAACACTTGTTGTGTTTTGCCGCCGATTTCCAAATCTAGAATGGAGGAGTGAAATGCTTCCTTGCGGAGAGCATGAAACAGCGCATTGTGATCCAACTCAATAACAGCTGCTTGTTCTTTACTACCGTAAACGATTCCCGGAGTCTTACCGGAATTGCGCAGACGGCGGCTCGCACCCGTTCCCTGTACGCTTCTTTCAAAGGCTACAACTTTCATATTAAATTCCCTAGTTAAGGTTAATTTCCGTTCGCGACCAAACAGAAAAGCCTTCGATTATATCGTGGGAATGGAAATTTTTGCCTACAAAAGCCTCAAAACAAGTCAAAAACAGGGTAAAACAGCGTTTTTTGACTTATTCAGCAAACATGGACATGACTGAATCGCCCTTGCTAATGCGGGAAAGGGTTTCAGCCAAGATGGGGGCTACGCTTAATTGGCGGATTTTGCTCACTTTTAGCGCTTCTGGCGTCAAAGGAATGGTGTCGGTAACAACCAGTTCATCCAACTCAGAGGCTGAAATACGGGCTACAGCGCCGCCTGATAGGACGGCATGCGTACAGTAGGCAGTAACGCCCTTAGCGCCACGCTCTTTAAGGGCTTCAGCGGCCTTACAGAGGGTTCCGCCGGTATCAATGATGTCATCCATGATGACGCAATGACGGCCTTCCACCTCTCCAATGAGGTGCATTACTTCCGATACATTGGCTTTAGGACGACGTTTATCAATAATGGCTAAATCAGTACCCAATTGCTTGGCCATGGCTCGAGCGCGAACAACACCTCCAATATCTGGAGAAACAATAATTAAATCTTTCTTAGTCTTCTGTGCCTCAAGGTCAGCCAGCAAAACAGGCGACGCATAGATGTTATCTACGGGGATATCAAAGAAGCCTTGAATTTGGTCAGCGTGCAAATCCATTGTCAGTACGCGTTCAATACCAGCTACTGACTGGAGCATGTTTGCCACGATACGAGCAGAGATGGCAACCCGTGCAGAACGGGGGCGGCGATCTTGGCGAGCGTAACCAAAGTAAGGGATCACTGCGGTTATACGGCTTGCTGATGCTCGTTTAAGAGCATCAATCATGATCATGAGCTCCATCAAACTATCGTTTGTAGGGGCACAGGTTGATTGGATCACAACGACATTTTTACCACGGACATTTTCTTGAATTTCTACCTGAATCTCACCATCTGAGAATCGACCCACAAACGCTTTTCCCATCGGGAGATTGAGCTCTTTGGCAACAGCGTGTGCCAAAACCGGATTTGCGTTGCCTGTAAATAGAGTCAATAAATCAGCGTTCATGGGGGCGGGTATGGTTTTGGGTGAAGGTTGGGGTCGTGTGGTTTCTTAAACGTTTCTACAGTATTTGGCAGGGGAAGAAGGATTCGAACCTTCGCATGCTGGAATCAAAATCCAGTGCCTTAACCAGCTTGGCGATTCCCCTACAGGTTATTCTGAAGAAATCAAATTGTAAGCGGGATTTTTATTTAAGCCCCCAACAATCCTACCCACCCACCCTTTGGGAAGATTTTGCAAAAGATTTTGAAGTTTTGCGCGATCGGTCTTAGGATCCAAGACAGTAAAAACGCTACTTCCAGAGCCAGACATCCTAGGCGCTGAGCCAGGTGCTGCCAGGCTAATCCAATCCAAAGCTTGCTTCACTTCAGGGCATATCCGCACCGCAACCGCCTGACAATCGTTTGATTGATTTAACTGTGGTGATGCAAGAAAGCCATCTATTGTAATCGGAGCATGATCTCGGGTCAATTCAGGGTCTTGAAAAATGCTGATGGTAGGGATGCCTTGATTGGGAAAAATTACCAAAAATTCTTGGGTTTCTAGTGGGATTTCTTGAATTTGTTCGCCGATGCCCTCAACGAAGGCATTTTTTCCAAAAATAAAGAAGGGCACATCAGCCCCGAGCTTTAATCCCAGCATGCTTAAGGTCTGTGTATCTAATTTGAGGTCCCATAATGCATTCAGGCCAATCAGAGTAGTGGCCGCATCAGATGAGCCTCCGCCCAAACCAGCGCCCATAGGAATTTCTTTTTTGAGGCCAATTTCGACCCCAGTTTGAATCTTGGAAAATTCTTTGAGTAGCTTTGCTGCCCGGACTACTAAATCTTGTTCGGGCAGAATCCCGGGAATTGGATTGATACGACGCACTTCATCTTCTGGGATTAATTTCAAGCTAACAGTGTCACACCAATCGATCATCTGAAAAACCGATTGCAATAAATGATAGCCATCTGTTCTGCGTCCCACGATGTGCAGAAAAAGATTGAGTTTTGCAGGTGAACGCAGCTCTAAATTTGTTTCCAGTAGCTTACTCATTTGGACGATCAAATACCAAGCGAATATCGATCGAACCCACATTAGAACTACGAGTCATGGTTAACTTTTCGAGACGATTAGCATCATCCCAGCCATACACTAAATTCCAACCATCTTGATCAATTTTACTGACCTGACCTTTAGCATTTCTTTCAACGCTTGCGTTACTGCCTGGTCTAATTTTGCCACGCAACCAATCGGATAAACCTCGTGCAGGTAGCGGTAATCCTAAAGTGTTTTCAACTAGAGAGTCAGCATCGAATGCAGTCACGATTTGACCATCACGCTCAAGACTAGCCTCTCCTGGAGTGATCGTAATTTTGGCAATCGAGCCTCCAACTGGATTGCGGATCTCTAAGATATCTTTGAGCTCATCTTGCGTCAATGTAAATCCACCTGAGCCACCCTGATTCTGAGTGTTTGTGAGACCGGTAACTTTTACTGCAAAGCGACCATCCCATGAGCCTTTTGACACTTGCTCTGCTACCGACCAATTCGGCTTTAAGCGTTTTAAGGTTTCTTTGAGGGTAGGATTATTGGCATCTAATTTTTGACCTTGACGCCATATTTCTTCAGCTTGATTTTGGCTATTCATGACCCACAATACTTCACCTAGGTGTGCTGCAATATCTGCCTCGGGTTTTGTATTGAAGGCTTGCTGAAGTTGTTCTAAGGCAAGCGCATTTTTCCCCTGGCGAAAGTTTACCCAAGCTAAGCTATCTAAGATGAAACTATCTTTAGGGGAAAGTTGATGGGCTTTGCTAATCAAGGCGAAAGCTTCGGGCAATTTGAGATTGCGATCTGCTAGGGAATATCCCAAGGCATTGAGTGCATTGACATCATTTGGATTTTTACGCAAAGCTTCGCGCAAAGTTTTTTCCATGACATCTAAGCGACCGACCTTTTCAGCAGACAGCGCATAGGTGTACAGCAGATTATTATCTTTTGCTGGAATTTTTACCGTAGAGGCAATTTCATAAAAAGCAGTTAGTGCACTTATTTCATCTTTTGATTTAGCAAGTAAGGCCTGCAATTGCATGAGCGTATTCTCTTGTTGAGCAGGCGTTTGCACTTTTAATAAGTTAATTGCTGGTTTGATCGCTTCAGACCAACGGTCGCTCAAGATCAACAAGGTGACCAGTACTTCTTTAGGTTTTGTATCTGCAGCAGGCACCAAGCTATCCCAGGTTTGGGCTGCTTGAAGGGCCAAATTGGGTGAGCCAGCGGCAATGGCGATTTCCATTGCTCTTTGGGCAAGACGAGGATCTTGATACTGGCGAGCCATTTCTAGATAGGTATTGAAGGCTAAACCGGCTTCACCCCTTTGCAGGGCAATTTCTGAGGCAAGAACCTCAAAAATAGCTTGTCCAGATTGCATTCCGTCTGGCTGGGCATTTGCAGGAAGACCTACTCCACCAGCCAGTGCGGCAAGTGCTAATGCTCGGAAAAGTGCTTTAAATCTTAATTTACTCATAAGCACATTCTAATCTGCGAATCTACAATCCATCTATGCCAGAACTCCCAGAAGTAGAAGTTACCAGATTAGGAATTGCGCCCCACTTGCTAGGATGCAAGATTACGGCTGTCAAAGTCATAGATGGGCGCTTACGCTGGCCTGTACCACGCAATTTGCCCAAGATCTTGCAAGATCAAAAAGTGCACTCGATTGAGCGCCGGGGTAAATATCTTTTAGTGGAGCTGGACTTAGGGCATCTACTCTTACATTTGGGGATGACAGGAACCCTTCGAGTGCTGTCTAGCTCGGAGCCGCTCAAGCTGCATGATAGGGTCACATTCGAGTTTGGCAAGGTGAGCCTACGCTTACATGATCCTCGAAAATTTGGCGCTGTTTTGTGGCATCCCAAAACAAAAGGCCCCATTGAGAACAATGCACTTTTACAGAAACTCGGTACTGAACCATTTTCCCCTGAGTTTGTTGGAGAGCTCGGCGCTAATATTTTGTATCAATGTTCGCGCGGTAGAAGTATTGCAGTCAAACAATTTTTACTTGCTGGTCAAGCTGTAGTGGGCGTAGGAAATATTTATTGCTCTGAAAGTTTGTTTGAGGCTGGTATTCATCCCGTTAAGGCAGCTGGTAAGTTGACTCGTCCTCAGTGCTCTCGCTTAGCAAATGCAGTGCGCTTGATTCTGAAAAAAGCGATTGAAGCTGGCGGCAGTAGTTTGAAAGATTTTGTCAATAGCGATGGGGATCCAGGCTACTTCATGGTGCAAACTAAAGTCTATGATCGTAAGGGCCAGCCTTGCAAGGTTTGTAAAACACCTATTAAGCAAATTGTGCAGGGTCAGCGTTCCACTTATTTCTGCCCGCAATGTCAAAAACGTTAATCAAACACTTTTCTAAGACCTTAATTACTTGGCATCAGCAAAGCGGACGCTCAGGATTGCCATGGCAAGATAACCGGGATCCTTATGCTGTATGGGTTTCAGAAATTATGTTGCAGCAAACTCAGGTAGCCACCGTCCTGGAGCGTTACCCCCGGTTCATGAAACGATTTCCGACAGTTAAAAAATTAGCAGCTGCAGATATTGATGAAGTATTAGCTGAATGGGCTGGCTTAGGTTATTACTCCCGTGCCAGAAATTTACATGCGTGTGCACAGCAAGTAGTGAATGAATTTTCTGGAAAATTTCCGAGCGATCCTCTGTTGCTCGAGCAGCTTAAAGGAATAGGACGCTCAACAGCAGGTGCAATTGCCGCATTTGCTTTTCATGGGCGGGCGCCCATACTCGATGCCAACGTGAAACGCATTTTTGCACGCATTTTTGCAGTAGAGGGAGCCTTACAAGACAAAGCAGTAAATGATCGTCTTTGGCAATTGGCCAAGGATTTGCTACCAACCGAGCCAAAGCATATGCCGGTATACACTCAGGCCTTGATGGACTTTGGTGCAACCTGGTGCGCTTCCCGCAAGCCTGTTTGCCTGACGGGGGAAAAGAAATGCCCTTATCTGAAAGATTGCCAAGCCAACTTAAGCGATCTAGTACTCTCCTTTCCACAAAAAGTAGTGAAAGCCAAATCCCCTGAGTTCAATTGCGACATGATCTTAATAAGAAGTGGAAATTCCATTCTTTTGCAAAAGCGTCCGAGCAAAGCTATTTGGGGTGGACTTTGGTCACTACCAGAAGCGCCTTGGGAGCCAAGGCTATCGGCCAAGCAGGCTGATGTCACTGTAAAAGACTTGCTGGCTTTGGCATTGCCCAACGAAAAGAGTGCCGCCTTATCTAAGGCATCCCAAAAAATGATTCGGGGCGAGCAAATTAAACATGTATTTACGCATCGTCGGCTATGGATGCAAATTTGGGAATTGAATCTATCTAAACCAAATGAATTTTCAAGTACAGACCTAAAGTGGGTTCCACTTCGTCAATTGGGTAAATATGGTCTACCGCAGCCGATCAGAGTCTTGTTGCAGAAATTGAGTCTAGCTCGCGGTGGCGATCCAAAAAATTGAGCTGGAGTTTTGCAAGATCTTTTTGGGCCCGAAAATGCTCACTAATACGATTAACCAAATACACCGAGCGATGCTGCCCACCAGTACAACCAATAGCAACAGTTAAGTAGCTACGACCATCGGCGATATAGTGTGGCAGCCATTTTTCAACAAATTGGGTAATATCACTTTCCATGCTGACAACTTCAGGAATTTTTTCTAGAAATTCTTTTACAGGTTTGTCATTGCCGGTTTGGGGACGCAACACTTTGTCATAGTGTGGGTTGGGTAAACACCGTACATCAAATACTAAATCGGCTTCACTCGGAACCCCTTTTTTGAAGCCAAAAGATTCGAAAATGACCGTCAGTCCAACGGGCTTATCCTTTAGCAAGTCTTGAATCCATGAGCGTAATGCGTGGGCTGGAAGATTGCTGGTATCAATACTATGGGCCTGTGCACGCAGTGTCTCAAGTAACTGGCGTTCTTTCTCAATTGCCTCAATTAAGGTGGCCGACTGGGATTGCTTGGCATTGCTTGATAAGGGATGACGACGCCTCGTCTCAGAGAAGCGTTGTACTAAGGTGTTGGTATCAGCATTTAAAAAAACGATGCGGACTTGATGATTGCGCCGCAGGTTTTCTAGAATCAAAGGCAGATTCTCAATCGACTGACCACGGCGCGCATCAATAGCGACGGCGACCCGTTCACATTTTTCACTCTCGAGAGTAGTGATAAGGCTTTCTAGTAAAGAAACCGGCAGGTTATCTACGCAATCGTAGCCAGCATCCTCGAAAGCCCTCAAGGCCACTGATTTACCTGAGCCTGAGATTCCGGTAATCAGATTAATTTGCATGATTTAGAGCAGACGCCCTTGGGCTTTGGCTGAGTCAGCTTCTATATTCATTTGGACACGCTGACGCTCCATGAATTCTTTTAAGGTATCAATACCGCGCAATTGCAAAATCGTATTGCGTACTGCTGCCTCAACCAGTACGGCTAAGTTACGACCAGCAGCCACTTGAATTTTAACAGTGCGAATAGCTACACCTAATACATCAATGTGTTGGGCTTCCAGCGGCAATCTCTCAAACTCACCATCCGTTCTACGGACTAGTTGCACGATGAGGCGTAATTTGAGTTTCCGACGGACAGCGGTTTCACCGAAGATGGTGCGAATATCTAGTAGACCAAGACCGCGCACCTCCAGAAGATTACGCAAGATTACAGGGCAACGTCCTTCAATATAGTCTGAACCTAAGCGGGCAAAGTCAACCGCATCATCAGCCACTAACCCATGGCCTCGGGAAATTAATTCCAAACCTAATTCGCTTTTACCTAAGCCAGATTCACCAGTGAGCAAGACGCCCAATCCTAAAATATCCATGAAGACCCCATGCATCGTAATTTGGGGTGCACCAATTTTGGTTAAGTAGATGCGCAGATGATCAATGACTTCTGCCGCAGAAATATTGGTAGTGAATAAGGCAGTAGAGGATCGTTGGCAAAAAAGTTGTAAATCAGGATCAGCCGATTTTCCATCGGCCACGATGACGCATGGTGGCGTCTTTGAAATGAGACTTGAGATTTGCGCTTGTTTTTGTTCTGGTTCAAGTGCTGCATGGTAGTCAACCTCTTGCTCACCAAAAATTTGTATACGGCTTGGATGAATTAGGTTTAAGTGCCCAACTAGGTCCGAGCTAGCCGCCGCCGCCTTAACAGCTTCTGGCGGAAAGGTACGCTCAGCGCCTTCCAGACCACCAATCCAAGAAAGTTTGAGATCGGAAACATTATCATCAAAAATCTGCTGGGCAGTTACTCCATTTAAGAGTAAAGGCTGTGTCATTTTGGTAAGCCCCATTTTTGGAGTAATTCACAAACTGTATTCGGGTCACTAGCGGAGGAAAGTAGTTTGCGAGTATCTGCATCAGATAGTAGTTGCGCTATTGAGGAGAGAATTTCAAGATGTTGTTGAGTTGCCTTTTCGGGGACCAATAAAAAAATCAGAATAGAAACAGGTTCACCATCGGGCGCCGCAAATTCAATTGAGTTCTGTAATCGCATGAAAGCTGCAGTGGGCTGCTTAAGGCCTTTTACGCGTCCATGAGGAATAGCAACGCCAGCCCCAAGGGCTGTTGATCCTAAATCTTCACGTGCATTGAGAAATTGCACAACCGCATTTGAGTCGATTCCAATTTGTTTGGAAAACAATTCCCCAGCGGCTGCAAATGCATCAGCCCGGTTATTGGCGGGGCTATTTAATGCAATGCAGTCGGGGGTAAAAAGATTCATCAGGGCATTCATATCAAATGATTATAGGTGTCCTGACGTAAGACCTTACTCAAAATGCTTTTCGTGATGGTGATCTTGGATCTTTTCTTTGTGCTTTACCACTTGACGCTCGAGTTTGTCGACCACTGAGTCCATCGCATGGTACAGATCAGCGTGATGTGCCTCAGCAAAAAGTTCCTTACCTTTTAGGTGAAGCGTGATCTCAGCGCTTTGACGTAAGTCCTTTTCCTTAGCGTTATCTACAACAAGAAAGGCTGAAGCATCAATCACATGGTCAAAGTGCTTACGAATTTTGGCTAAGCCCGCCTCAAGGTGGGTGCGCATGGCTGGCGTAACTTCTACATGACGACTATTAATTTTCAAATTCATCAGCAACTCCTTTTGTATAAGCTTGCGCATGCTCATGCCTGGGGTGCGCAGCAAGCCCCTGAAATCTGCAGGTTGTATCTTTGGAAAGGAAATTCATGAACCTCCAGCGTATCAGCGAATTTGCTGAAAACCAAGAGGGGAAAGCAATTTTTATTACATATAGGGCTGGGACGCTTGCCCAGCTTACATTCGGAAGTTTTCGCCTAGGTAAACTCGACGTACCGCGTCATTTTTAATAATTTCGTCAGGCTTTCCTTCAGCCAGCACGCTACCTTCGCTGATGATGTAGGCATGGTCACAGATGCCTAGGGTTTCACGTACGTTATGGTCTGTAATGAGGACTCCAATTTGACGATCCCTGAGGAAGCGCACAATCCGCTGAATTTCCCCAACCGCAATAGGGTCAACACCGGCGAATGGTTCATCTAGCAAAATAAATTTAGGTGAAGATGCCAGGGCTCTGGCAATCTCTACGCGGCGGCGCTCGCCACCAGAAAGGGATAGGGCAGGGTTGTCGCGTAGGTGGCTGATTTGGAGTTCACCCAAGAGCTCATCAAGACGCTTAGCAATGTCTGCCTTACTTAAGGGCCTCCCCCCTTGCACTTGAAGTTCGAGTACGGCCTGAATATTTTCTGCAACATTGAGCTTGCGAAACACAGAGGCTTCCTGAGGTAGATAGGAGAGGCCCATCCGCGCACGCTCATGGATTGGGAGGTGAGTGATATCAGCGCCATCTAAAACAATATTGCCGCCATCCAAAGGCACCAAGCCGACAATCATGTAAAACGATGTGGTTTTACCAGCACCGTTCGGGCCGAGCAAGCCCACCACTTCACCGCATCGAACTTGTACAGATACATCGCGAACCACAGTTCTTGAACCATAACGTTTTTGCAGCTTGTGCGCAGAAAGGGTAGGTTGATTATTGGTTTGAGTTAAATCCGCTGTCATTTATTTACTTGGGCTTTCCGTCTTGGTGCAATAACCGCTCTTGCCATGGGCAGGTCATCCGGTTTGGCATCTACTGGAGGAATAACTCGATAGTACTGCTTTACATCATCGTACTCAATTTTCCAACCATGTAATTGATCCAGTATTTGCATATTGAGTAAACGTTTTAGGCTTGCATCACCAGTGAGTACCAGTATTTCTGTTTTCGCATCGTAAGTAGCATGGGCTCCACGCCCCTGCATAAATTCATTAGCCAGTCCTTCACGCCGTTGTCTGAAAGTAGCAACCGCTTCTGGCGTGCCTTTAACATCGATGAATTCATAACCCTCAGGGTCAATGCGGATGTTGCCATCTTCGCCAGTCACAATAATGCTGCCTTTGACTAGCAAGACATCACCGTTCAGATCATAGACTTGCGTAGTGTCGTTGCCAGATACTTTTTCTGCTTCAAGAATGATGGGTTTATCTTGGTCAGCTTTTTCGGCATAAGCTAGCTGAGTCAGTTGCATACCAAGTAATAAGAAGATCGCAATAAGCAAACGCGTAAGAATTTGATTGCCATTCATCTTATTGAGCTCCTTTGGGCGCACGCTCAATACGACCTTTCACTTGGCCAGAAAGCTTCATGCTTTGATCTACGTTATAGAAGGTGCCGCCCGCCGTAGAATTCATGATCGACATACCCTGCTCTAGAGTCACCGGCTTATCTGTTTCAATAATGTCATCGTTAATAAAGACTTTGAAATAGCTCGAAGAGGCAAGCATTCGAAGGCTTGCAGGCTGGGTCTCGGTTGCCGCTTGGGCAGGGCGAAAAATTTCAGCATTGTCGTAAAGATCCATGATGGTGAGGTCACCATCTAAATGGCCTGTGTCTGCCTTGACAGTCACTGGCGCTTTGTCTGTTTGAAACAGACGCATGCGTGGCGTGAGAATATCGATCGAAGCATCATCATCGTAATGAATCAGTTTTTTGCCGATCACACGATATTTAGTATTACCCACCTCATTTAGGGCTGACAGCGTTCCTTGTTTGATGGTGTAGTCGGGCTCATGAAGACGCACACGCTCAAGGGTAGATTTTTCTTGTGGCGTATTTTTTTCAACTAGATAAAAAGTAATGAGCGTCAATGTTCCCATCAATAGCAAAGGCATTAAGCCTAGCAATGCGCGTAAAAGACCTACTTTGATTTGTTGGGAATTTAAAGCCATTACTTACTGACGAGCCTTATTCAGGAGTTCCTCATAGCGGTTTTGTGCCTTGAGAATCAGATCGCATGTCTCGCGCACTGCACTGTTTCCACCTATTTGTGTGGTCACATAATGCGCAAACTCTTTAACGGCTTGATGGGCTTGTGCAGGACAAACTCGCAAGCCTGCATTCTTCATCATTGCTAGGTCTGGCCAATCATCACCCATAACAGCGCAATCTTTTGAGCTCAGTCCTAGTGTTTTTAGGACCTCATCGAGCGCAATCGCTTTATTTTCAACACCCATATGAAGGTGTTTAATTCCTAGCTCTTCACAGCGCGCTAAAACCATTTTGGAATTACGGCCTGTAATGATCGCAGTTGGAATTCCGCATTGCTCTAATAATTTAATCCCTAAACCATCCTGAATATCAAAGGCCTTAAGGGATTCTTTGCCATCAGCACCAATAAATACTTGGCCACTAGTCAATACACCGTCGACATCTAAAACGAGTAGCTTGACTGAACCTGCCCGCTCCCAAGCTTGTGGGTACTGGGTAGCAGGGTTAGTGACGTGAGTAGTAAAAGCGTTGGACATGTATTAAATAACTTTGGCTGCAAATAAATCATGGAGATTGAGTGCGCCTAGAAGAGTACCGGAAGCATCAGTAACCACCAATTGATTAATGCGATATTTCTCCATCATTTCAATTGCCTCTTCAGCAATTAATTCCGGCGGGATGGTGCGTGGTTTAGATGTCGTTGCATCTTGAATACTGACACCCTCGAGATTGCTGGTTTTTTCTAGCAGTCGACGCAAGTCACCATCAGTAAAGATGCCGGTAACTTTATTAGCGTCGTCTAGTGTAATCACCATACCCATGCGTTTGGCAGTCATTTCTAACAAGGCTTCTTGTAGTGACGCTTTGATGGAAATCTTTGGCGTGTCTTCCAGAGTGCGCATCACTTCGCTGACGTGCATTAATTGTTTTCGTCCTAAGCGACCGCCAGGGTGTGAGCGAATAAAATCTTCCGCATCAAAACCTCTTGCATCGAGTAGAGCTACTGCTAAAGCATCGCCCATGGCTAAGGAAGCAGTAGTGCTAGTAGTGGGTGCCAAATTTAATGGGCAAGCCTCTTTTTCAACGCTAGTATCCAGATGAGCATCGGCTAATTTGGCAAGTGAAGATTGTGGGGCACCAGTGAGCGCAATTAATTTAGCGCCAGTCCTTTTGACGATAGGAACAATGGTGAGTAGTTCTTCTGTTTCGCCGGAGTTCGATAAAGCGACAAATACGTCATCACGAGTTACCATTCCCAAATCGCCATGACTGGCTTCAGCGGGGTGCACAAAAAAAGCGGGAGATCCGGTGGAAGCAAAAGTGGCAGCAATCTTACGGGCAATATGGCCAGACTTGCCAATACCAGAGACCACTATACGGCCTTTACAGCCGTGCAAAAGGTCTACCGCAAGAACAAGGGCGTCAGCATTGGGGCCTTCTAGGCGATCACGCATGGTTTGTAACGCAGCAGCCTCAATAGTGAGGGTATCGCGCGCAAGCTTTAGGGTTCGTTCACGAGTCTTAGCTATCATCAAGTAAGTATATGCCGTCAGTCCTTCAGTTAACCCTCATTCTCTTGGCCTCAGGTGTGGCCGGAGTGGTTATTTTCCGCTATTTTGGCTTACCCCCTATTTTGGGCTATTTGGCTATTGGGGTCCTGATTGGCCCCCATGCCCTTGGCCTCGCGAGTGACACCGCTACTGTCAAGTATTTAGCTGAATTCGGGGTGGTTTTCCTGATGTTCTCAATTGGCTTGGAATTTAATCTGAATAAGCTTCGGGCAATGCGGAAGACCGTATTTGGTCTTGGGGGTAGTCAGGTTCTCTTGACCATGCTTTTGGCAGTACCGGCTAGCCTACTGATGAACTGGATTTATCCCATTTCTTGGCATGCGGCTATTGCTTTGGGTGGCGCCTTGGCCATGTCCTCGACAGCGATTGTGACAAAGCTGATCTCTGATCGTTCGGAATTAGAGGCTGAGCATGGTCGTAATGTTGTCGGTATTTTGCTGTTCCAAGATTTGGCTGTGGTCTTTTTATTGATCTTGTTGCCATCACTCGGAAAAAATTCGGCAGACTTATTTGTAGCTTTAACTGCAGCATCCATCAAGATCGCGATTGCATTGGTATTGATTTTCATCATCGGGCAATCTTTGATGAGCCACTGGTTTAGATTGGTCGCTAAGCTTCGCTCTCAAGAGTTATTCATGCTCAACCTGTTATTAATTGTGTTGGGTATGGCAGGTCTGACCGAGTACTTTGGTTTGTCTTTAGCACTCGGTGCTTTCTTGGCGGGTATGTTGATTTCTGAAACGCCATATCGCCATCAGGTGGAGGAAGAAGTCAAACCCTTCCGCGATGTTTTATTAGGACTGTTCTTCATCACAATCGGGATGCTGCTTGACTTCAATGTGATTCGGGAGCAGTGGGTTTTAGTCTTGCTTTTACTGATTGGACCCCTGATCTTTAAGTTCGGTTTAATCACCATTCTTTCCCGCGCTTTTGGTTCAAGTCTTGGCGTATCTATCCGCACAGGCTTATGTTTAGCTCAAGCGGGCGAATTCGGTTTTGTTCTACTTAACCAAATTGATGGCTTAGATTTAATTGATCCCATACTTAGCCAAGCCGTGCTTGCGGCGATGCTGCTCTCTATGTTCTGCGCTCCATTCTTAATTGAGTATAGCGATCGAATAGCGATGCGTTTCTCAAGCAACGAATGGCTATTGCAATCCCTAGCACTAACACGCGTCGCTGCAAAAAGTGTGCGTAATGAAAACCATGTAGTGATCTGCGGCTTTGGCCGCTCAGGCCAAAGTCTTGCACGTATGCTTGACCAAGAAAAGATTCCTTATATTGCTTTGGACTTAGATCCAGATCGCGTCAAGGAGGCTGCAGCTGCAGGTGACAATGTCGTCTATGGAGATGCAAGTCGCGAAAATTATTTAAATGCCGCTGGGTTAAATAGGGCTAAAGCAGTGGTGATTACTTACGCAGATACTGCAGCAAGTATGCGTGTACTCAGGCAAGTAGAACAATTACGTCCTGGAATGACAGTCTTAGTTCGTACTCGCGATGATGCAGATATTGGCAAGCTCCAAGCAGCTGGCGCTACCGAAGTGATTCCAGAGTTAATTGAAGGTAGTTTGATGATTGCCTCCCATGTACTACTCATCATGGGTGTGCCAATGCGAAAAGTAGTCAGAAGGATCACCAATGCTAGAGAAGAGCGTTATAGCCTATTGAGAGGTTACTTCCGCGGTTCGGCAGATGATGACTTTGGTTCGAATGAATCGTGGCGATTGCATTCAATCACCTTGTTACCAAACTCACAGGCAGTTGGCAAAACCTTAGGCGAACTTCATTTAGCGAATGAAGGTGTTAGCGTTCAAGCAGTCAGGCGCAAGAGCCATAACGCTGACTATGTGAAGTTAGCTTTGTCACCAGAGTTGCAATTGCAGGCTAATGACATTTTGGTAATCTCAGGTAATTCAGAGGCAACCGATTTAGCTGAAGCTAAATTAATCTGAGATCGAAATACTCAAGAATTTTTGTATTTATTTTTTCTTCTTAGTAGGTGGAGCCTTACGGGTAAGAAGTGGCGCTAAGTAATGGCCAGTAAAGCTAGCCTTATTTTTGGCAACTTCCTCTGGGGTACCGGTAGCGATGATCTCTCCGCCTCCAGCACCACCTTTGGGCCCAAGGTCAATAATCCAGTCAGCCGTTTTAATTACATCGAGGTTATGCTCAATGATGACGATGGTATTGCCTTGTTTCTTTAAGGTCTGAATTACCGTCAGTAGTAGCTGAATGTCGTGAAAGTGCAAACCCGTTGTGGGTTCATCAAGAATATACAGAGTTCTGCCGGTATCGCGTTTAGAAAGTTCAAGTGAGAGCTTGACCCGCTGGGCTTCGCCACCCGATAGGGTAGTCGCACTTTGTCCTAGCTTCACATAACCCAAGCCAACATCTAGCAAGGTTTTTAACTTTCTTTTAACAACGGGTACCGCTTCAAAAAACTCATGTGCTTGCTCGATCGTCATCGATAGCACTTCATGAATGTTTTTACCTTTGTAGCGAATATCCAAAGTCTCACGGTTGTAGCGTTTGCCATGACAAACATCACAAGGAACATAAACGTCTGGTAGAAAGTGCATTTCTACCTTCAGAACACCATCGCCTTCGCAAGAATCGCAGCGTCCACCTTTGACGTTAAAGGAGAAGCGGCCTGCTTCGTAACCACGCTCACGTGAGGCGGGTACGCCTGCAAAGAGCTCTCGTATTGGTGTGAATAGACCGGTATAGGTTGCTGGGTTTGAGCGAGGCGTTCTGCCAATCGGTGATTGGTCAACGCTAATGACCTTATCGAAATACTCCAGACCCTTCATGGCATCGTGGGCAGCAGGTTCGGCATTGGAGCCGTAGAGATGTTGCGCTACCGCATGATGCAAGGTGTCATTGATTAAGGTGGATTTGCCAGAGCCAGAGACACCTGTCACGCAAGTTAATAGACCTACTGGAATCTTGGCATGAACGGACTGCAAGTTATTACCGCGTGCACCAATGATTTCTAGGAAACGATCATTTACTGGAATTCGCTTCTCGGGCACTGCAATCGCTTCGCGGCCTGAAAGATAAGCACCGGTTAAGGAGTTTGGATTTGCCTCTACTTCTGCGGGAGTGCCTTGAGCAACAATCGCGCCACCATGCACGCCTGCGCCAGGCCCAATATCGATCACCCAGTCAGAGGCGCGAATCATGTCTTCATCATGCTCAACTACCAGAACACTATTACCCAAGTCGCGCAGATGTTTGAGGGTTCCAATCAAGCGATCGTTATCACGTTGATGCAATCCAATAGAGGGTTCATCAAGTACATACATCACGCCTGTTAATCCAGAGCCTATCTGGGATGCCAGCCGAATGCGCTGCGCTTCACCACCAGAGAGGGTGTCTGCACTGCGTTCTAAGGAAAGGTAATCTAAGCCAACATCGTTTAAGAAACGCAAACGTGCACTAATTTCTTTGACGATCTTATCTGCTATTTCTCGTTTAGCACCTTTGAGTTCAAGCGCCTCAAAATACTCTTTTGCTTCTTTTAGTGGAAGTGCACTGATTTCATAAATGGCGCGTGACTGCTTCTTTTCGCCTACTTTGACAAAGCGGGCTTCTTTGCGTAAACGGCTGCCATTACATTCTGGACAGGTTTGTACATTTTGATAGCGTGATAACTCTTCACGCACTGTCATCGAATCGGTTTCGCGATACCGTCTCTCAAAGTTCGCAACAATTCCTTCGAAAGCATGCTCACGAATGCTGTTTTTACCACGTTCATTGATGTATTCAAACGGAATAGTGACATCACCAGAGCCCAATAAGAGCAGGTCTTGTTGTTTCTTGGAAAGCGTTTCAAAGGGCTTTTCTACATCAAAGCCTCCGTGTTTCGCTAGCGTTTGCAAGAGCTTGAAATAAAACTGGTTACGGCGATCCCAACCTTTAATAGCTCCAGATGCGAGCGATAAGTCGGGGTGTGCCACGATACGCTTTGGGTCAAAGAAGGATTGATGTCCTAGACCGTCGCATGAAGGGCAGGCACCCATCGGATTATTAAATGAGAATAAACGAGGTTCTAGTTCTTGCAATGAATATGAGCAAACAGGGCAGGCAAATTTGCTGGAGAAAATCATCTCTTTGCCAGTATCCATATCTACGATCATGGCTTTACCATCAGCAAGGCGAAGGGCTGTTTCAAATGATTCAGCAAGACGTTGTTGAATGTCAGGTTTTACTTTGATGCGGTCAACCACGACTTCAATCGAGTGCTTGTCATTTTTCTTCAGACTCGGTAATTGATCTACTTCAAAGATTTCTGCCTTGGCGGTATTGGTTGTGCCACCGCCCGAGCGGACCCTGAAGCGGACAAAGCCTTGAGCTTGCAGGTCTTGAAATAGATCTACAAATTCACCTTTCCGCTCGCTCACTACTGGAGCCAGAATCATCAGCTTGGTATCTTCTGGCATCGCTAGAACGGTATCAACCATTTGAGAAACGCTTTGTGCCTCTAGAGCTAAGTCATGATCTGGGCAATGCGGGGTACCAGCGCGAGCAAATAACAATCGCAAGTAGTCATGAATTTCGGTAACCGTACCAACGGTCGAGCGGGGATTGTGACTTGTCGCTTTTTGTTCAATTGATATCGCTGGGGACAGACCTTCAATGGTGTCGACATCTGGCTTTTCCATCAGTTGTAAAAACTGACGAGCATAGGCAGAAAGTGATTCGACATAGCGACGTTGACCTTCCGCATACAAGGTATCAAAAGCTAAAGAGCTTTTGCCTGAGCCTGATAAGCCAGTGAGGACGACCAACTTCTCCCTAGGGATGTCTAGATTGATGTTTTTGAGGTTGTGGGTGCGGGCACCGCGGATCTTAATTTCGTTATTCATGATTTTTTAGCGTAACTTGTTAATATAGCGCTTTCCCATGAATCCTTCTGAACTTCGCTCGAGTCTTGCCCTAGCAGGCATATTTGGCCTTCGTATGTTGGGCCTTTTTTTGCTTTTGCCCGTCTTTAGTATTCATGCCAAAGACCTGCCTGGAGGTGATCAAGCCTTTCTAATAGGCCTAGCATTGGGAATTTTCAATATTGTTCAGGCTTGCTTCCATATTCCCTTAGGCAGACTTTCCGATCAAATCGGGCGTAAAAAGGTCGTTTTATGGGGGCTATCCTTATTTGTTGTGGGAGCTTTAATTTGTGCCACTAAGGATGACTTGCTTTGGATCTCCATTGGTAGAGGCGTTATGGGCGCTGGCGCTATTTCTGCAGCTGTTTCTGCTTGGGTTGCCGATCTGACTCGGGAGCAAGTGCGCAGTCAGGCAATGGCCTTAGTCGGCGTCAGCATTTCTCTATCGTTTGCTGTTTCGCTCGTGGTTGCTGCCCCGCTTTATCGCATGATTAGCTTAAGTGGAATGTTTTTGGTACTGGCAATCTTGGGTGCTGTAGCAATGGTGGTGGCCTACTTTGTATTGCCAAACAATCAGCCTGAAGTTAAAGCGCAACAAGATTCACTCAAAGTCGTATTTTTGCGTCCAGAGCTCATGCGCCTAAACATAGGAGTATTTGTATTAAATGCCACCCAAGTCGCTATCTTCTTAGTGGTTCCGCGCTTACTAGAGCAAGCAGGATTTCCACTGTCTTCGCACTGGCAAATTTATCTCCCAGTAGTTTTACTTTCCTTTGTATTTATGGTTCCGCTTTTAATTTATGGCGAGAAAAAACAACGTATACGACTTGTCTTATTAATCGCTATCATTCTTTTGGTTATTGCTGAAATCATTTTTACTCAAGCTTCATCTGTAACCCTCATTACGGTGGCATTACTGATTTATTTTGTAGGCTTTAATCTCCTCGAGGCTTTACAACCATCATTAGTCACGCGCTGGGCAAAAGAATCTAAGGGAACTGCTTTGGGGGTTTACAACACCACCCAATCCATCGGCCTCTTTTCTGGTGCATTGTTAGGGGGCTATTTAATGGATAGCCATGGTAATTTATCGGTCTTTGCAACGGGAGCGGCCATGCTAGTTGGCTGGCTTATAATTGCTTGGTCGATGGGTGAAGCGCCAACGAGAGCAATAGAATCAAAGGGCCTAGCCACAAAGACTTAGCCCTAGCTTCATTGATTTAATTAAAGAGAGCAGTTTATTTTCAGCAGTAATAACAGTTGTAATTTTCTTCGGGAGACAACATGGCTTCGGTAAATAAGGTCATCATCGTAGGTAACGTAGGACGCGATCCAGAAACGCGTTATATGCCAAGCGGCGACGCAGTTACGAATATTTCGGTAGCAACATCAGATCGCTACAAAGATAAGCAAACTGCTGAAATGAAAGAAACCACAGAATGGCACCGTGTTGCATTCTTTGGCAAGCTTGCAGAAATCGCTGGCCAGTATCTCAAAAAAGGATCACAGGTTTATGTTGAAGGTCGTTTACGTACACGTAAATGGACTGATGCTAGTGGTCAAGAAAAGTATTCCACTGAGATCGTTGCAGAAACAATGCAAATGCTTGGTGGCAAGCCGGTAGGCGGCGGTGCTGAAGGTGGCGAAAGCTATAGTCGTTCCAAGTCTTCTGAGCAATCCGCACCAGCAGCATCAAACGCTGCTTCACTCGGTGCAATGGATGACGACATTCCGTTTTAAGTAAGACTGCAATAGCAAAAACCCCTTCTAGGATTTCCTACAAGGGGTTTTTTATTACCTATGTTCTTCATACAAGAACTCAAATCATTATTGACGAGCGTGGCGCGTATTCTCTGGCCAGGGTGCATTGTGATCAGTTCGAAATGGGTTGATATCTAATCCGCCACGTCTGGTGTAACGCGCATATACAGATAGCTTATCGGGTTTGCATTCTCGTTTGATGTCACTAAAAATAGTTTCGACGCAGTGTTCATGAAATTCACCTAATTGCCTAAAGCCAATCAGGTAGCGGAGCAAACCTTCTTCAAGGATAGGGCGTCCCTGATAACGAATTTGCACACTTGCCCAATCAGGCTGACCCGTAACTGGGCAATTGGATTTGAGTAGGTGCGATACCAGGCATTGCTCAATGGGGCCAAAGTCTTCATTGATGCCAAGTAAAGAAGGATCCGCTGGAATATGGGGATCTATCTCAATATCTAAGCGATCCAATACAACGCCACCCATTTCTTGCATACCCTTCTTAGCAATTGCCTCATTCGCATGAAGGCGCGCCGTAATTTTGCTACCTGCAGCCCCTGATAAATCCTTGATCAATTGGTCACGTACTTCTTGTTCATCTGCAAAGCGTGCATTGTTGAGGCTATTGAGATAAAGCTTAAAAGATTTGGACTCAATCATGTTGGGTGAGTCTGCTGGAATCTGAAACTCGGCTAAGGCAATTTGGGGCTTTCCTTTTTGGTTTAGCCAACTTAATTCAAAGGCATTCCAAATATCTATTCCAACAAACGGTAAAGCTTGACCTTGTTTGATATTCAATTTTAAGCGGTTATCAGAACGCGGTATTTGAAATAGCAAGCTAGGATCATATTGATCCGGATATTGCGTAGCTTGCCCAAGCGGTAGTGTTGCCATGGAATAAATATTATTTTGTTTTGGGTTGATTCGAGACGCCTGACACAACATGACCGGTAGGTGCTACTGATGCAGCAGATTGGCAGTGTCCGGTTTGATCGTCAAAGAAAAAGTCAGGCTCGAATTCACGGAGGAATTCGCTCTTCGATAATCCACCTAAAAACATTGCTTCATCTACATCAACACCCCAAGCCATCAGGGTACGAATTGCACGTTCATGTGCTGGTGCAGACCGGGCAGTTACCAAGGCTGTTCGGATGCGCATACCATTCTCGCTAGTAGAGCGCTGTAGGCGATGAAGCGCTTCCAGTAAGGGTTTAAATGGGCCTGGCGGCAAAGGAATATCAACCTTTTTACTTTCGTGATCAACAAAAGCCTCAAGTCCTTTTTTCTGAAACACTTGTTCGGCTTCATCAGAGAACAATACCGCGTCTCCGTCAAAGGCGATCCGGATTTCATTCGGGTGTGATTCAGCAGTCTTGCTAGATTCCGGATACACGCGCGCAGCAGGAAAGCCTGCATCAATCGTAGCTCTGACATCATCTTCATTTGCCGACAAAAAGAGGTTGGCATGTAAAGAGCGGAGATAGTGATAAGGAGGACGACCACGGGTAAAGACACCACGCTCAAGATGCAGACCATGATGTTCTGCGGAGCGGAATACCCGCAAGCCACTAACAGGATCGTTACGCGAGAGAATGACTACCTCTACACGCTGGTCACCTTCCTCATTAAATGCGAGGAGCTTCTTGACAAGCGGAAAGGCGACACCGGTTTGCGCTGCTTCACCAAGACGCTCAAGCTGCAACTTCATATAAGCACTGTCATCGGTAGACTCAAAGATGCGATTCTCTTCCTCAAAATCAAAGAGTGCACGCGATGAAATCGCAACAACAAGTTTTCCGGTCAGTGTGTACGACATCTTACGAATGACATCTCATTTAAGAAATAAGCGGTAGGCGGGATTATCGGTTTCATTCCAGTGTGGATAACCGAGAGCAGATAAGAATTTCTGAAATTTTTGTTGCTCATTTTTGGGTACCTGAATACCTATCAAAATACGACCGTAGTCTGCACCATGGTTGCGGTAGTGGAAGAGACTGATATTCCAGTTAGGCGCCATGCTCGATAAGAATTTCATTAAAGCACCTGGGCGCTCAGGAAATTCAAAGCGATAGATCAATTCATCTTTAGCAAGTGCTGAATGCCCACCGACCATATGGCGTAAGTGGGACTTGGCTAATTCATCATGCGTCAGATCAATCGTCGCAAACTTCGCTTTACGGAAATGCTTTGCAATCGCCTCGCTATCGCCCGCTTTTTGAGTACTAATGCCAACAAAGATATGCGCTTCACTTTGATCGCCGATCCGATAGTTGAACTCAGTAACATTGCGCTTACCAAGTAACTCACAGAAGCGTTTGAAAGAGCCGCGCTCCTCAGGAATGGTTACAGCAAAAACTGCTTCGCGGAATTCGCCTACATCAGCACGTTCTGCTACAAAGCGCAGACGACTAAAGTTCATATTAGCGCCGCATGCAATAGCTACTAAAGTCTTTTTCTTGATACGCTTTTTTTCGACGTACTTCTTCACACCTGCAATAGCTAAGGCTCCGGCAGGCTCAAGTATGCTGCGGGTATCTGTAAAGACATCGTTAATCGCTGCACATATCTCGTCGGTATCTACAGTGATGATTTCATCAACCACTTTTTTACAGATCCGGAATGTTTCTTTGCCAACTAATTTCACAGCAGTGCCATCGGAGAACAAGCCCACATCTTTTAGTTCAATACGCTTGTTGGCTTTGAGTGAGCGATTCATGGCATCAGAGTCAGATGCTTGTACGCCGATGACTTTGGTTTTGGGGCTGACCGCTTTAACGTATTCGCCAATTCCAGAAATCAGTCCACCACCACCAATAGCCACAAACACAGCATCAATGGGTTCTTGGTATTGCTGAAAAATTTCTTGAGCAATGGTACCTTGACCGGCAATGACATCCGGATCATCAAAGGGGTGAACAAAGGTCAAACCCCTTTTCTTTTCTAAAAGCTCTGAGTGTTTAAAGGCATCACTATAAGAGTCGCCGTGCAGAATGACCTCAACCCATTGACCTCCGCGAGCTTTGACGGCATCGATCTTGAGACTCGGAGTAGTGACTGGCATCACGATCACAGCCTTACACTTCATTTTGGCGGCAGATAATGCAACACCTTGAGCATGATTGCCGGCTGAGGCAGATATCACTCCTCGTTTAAGGGCTTCCGGGCTTAAATGCGCCATTTTGTTGTAGGCGCCGCGTAATTTGAAGGAGAAAACTGGCTGGTTATCCTCCCTTTTCAGTAATACCTGGTTGCCTAAGCGCTTGCTGAGTTCCGGGGCTAGTTGGAGCTCAGTTTCTCTGGCCACGTCATAGACGCGAGCCGATAAAATTTTCTTTAAATAGTTCGTTGCCATCCGATGAGCGTACCACGGATGGCTCCTAAGCCCTTAGATTTGCAAGGGTTTATGTCTTTTGTCAACATCTTTACTGTATTCCTGCCACTATCAGCTTTGCTCTATTAAAATGCTTATTTATCAAATATGTCGCTATGAATGCACCATTAGCTTTGAACCAGTTGTTGGACGCTGAAGCGGGTTTGCCCCGTTTGCGTGAAATTCCCTACAACTACACCTCCTTTTCTGACCGGGAAATCGTCATTCGCTTATTGGGCGAGGAGTCATGGCGCGTTCTGAATGAGTTGCGTGGCGTTCGTCGTACAGGCCGTTCTGCACGCATGTTGTTTGAAATCTTGGGGGATATTTGGGTCGTTCAACGTAACCCCTTCTTGCAAGATGACTTATTAGATAGCGCAACTCGTCGCCAGCAATTAATAGATGCTCTCTGGCATCGTTTAGGTGAGGTAAAAAAACGCAATAGTGGTGAATCTGCTGAGCAAGTAGAAATTTTATTGAGCGCTGCTTATCGCGCAATTGAAAATTTTGAGAACGGCTTTAAAGAAGTTGAACAGATTCGTAAGCGTGCCCGTAAAGAATTGGGCCGCCATACTGCAGCGGACAATATTTGTTTTGATGGCGTATCACGCGCAGCACATGTGACCGATGCTACTGACTGGCGTGTAGAGTTTCCATTAGTTGTTTTGAAGCCCGATTACGAATCTGAAATTCCGGGTTTAGTAAAAGCTTGCATTGAATTAGGCCTTACGATCATTCCACGTGGAGGCGGTACAGGCTATACAGGTGGCGCCATTCCCCTGTATGCAATGTCAGCAGTGATCAATACTGAAAAGTTAGAAAATATTGGTGGCGTGAAGAGTACTCACCTACCGGGTGTCGATCATGAAGTCCCTACCATTTTCACAGGCGCAGGCGTAGTGACAAGACGTGTTGCAGATGCTGCCGAGCATGCTGGACTTGTATTTGCTGTCGATCCAACTTCTGCAGATGCTAGTTGCATAGGTGGCAATATTGCCATGAATGCTGGTGGTAAGAAAGCGGTTCTTTGGGGTACGGCTTTAGACAATTTGGCTAGTTGGCGCATGGTGGATCCCCAGGGAAATTGGTTAGACGTAGTTCGTCTTGATCACAATTTGGGAAAAATTCACGAAGTTGAAAAGGTTCGCTTTCAGTTAACTTGGTCCGATGGCTTGAGTGAGCCTGGTGAACGGATTCTGAAAACAGAATTATTAGAAGTAGAAGGTAAGCGTTTTCGTAAAGAAGGTTTAGGTAAGGACGTAACTGATAAGTTTTTATCGGGTTTGCCGGGCGTCCAAAAAGAAGGTTGTGATGGCTTAATTACAAGCGCAACCTGGATATTGCATCGCATGCCTAAATATATGCGTACTGTTTGCTTAGAATTCTTTGGTCAAGCGCGCGAAGCCATTCCAAGTATTGTTGAAATTAAGGCTTACCTTGATGGTTTGAGTAAACAGGGCGGCCCTATCCTGGCTGGCCTTGAGCATTTGGATGATCGCTACTTAAAAGCGGTAGGTTATTCCACCAAGTCAAAGCGCAATGGTTTGCCTAAGATGGTCTTGATTGGTGATATTGCAGGCGATGATGAAGAAGCTGTTGCATCTGCCACTAGTGAAGTCGTGCGTATGGCTAACCTGCGTGTTGGTGAAGGCTTTGTCGCTGTTAGTCCAGATGCCCGTAAGAAATTCTGGTTAGATCGTGCGCGGACAGCAGCAATTGCTCGCCATACCAACGCTTTTAAGATTAATGAAGACGTTGTTATCCCCTTGCCGCGTATGGGTGAGTACACCGATGGTATTGATCGCATCAATATTGAGTTGTCGCTCAAAAATAAATTACAAGTTCTAGACGGCCTAGAGTCCTTTTTGCAAAAAAGTGCCTTACCTCTAGGAAAGGGTGATGAAGATTATGAGGTTCCAACCGCAGAAATTTTGGGCGATCGTGTTCAGCAAGCTCTCGAACTAATTGCCACAGTGCGGGCGCGCTGGTCTGAGTGGATGGCCCAAATGGATACTTATTTCCCGCAGTTGCAGAAATATAGTTTGCGCGCTTCGTGGAAAGAAGATATTCGTGCCGAGTTGCGAATTATCTTTGGGGGCTTAGCTTTTGAGCCTATCCTCAATGAGCTCGAAGCCATTCATAAAAAGATTTTGCGTAAGCGTGTCTTCATAGCCCTTCACATGCACGCAGGTGATGGCAATGTTCACACGAACATTCCCGTCAACTCTGATGACTATGAGATGTTGCAGGATGCGCACCATTCAGTTGATCGCATCATGAAGCTTGCGCGTTCATTGGATGGTGTGATTTCAGGTGAGCATGGCATTGGGATTACCAAGTTGGAATATCTCACTGAAGATGAGTTAAAAGATTTCCGTAGTTATAAGAACCGCGTTGATCCTGAAGGTCGCTTTAACAAGGGCAAACTCATGCCGCATGCTGACCTGAGCTTGGCCTATACCCCTAGCTTCGGTTTGATGGGTCATGAATCCATCATCATGCAACAAAGTGATATTGGCGCGATTGCTGATAGCATAAAAGATTGCTTGCGTTGCGGTAAATGTAAGCCAGTCTGCGCCACACATGTGCCACGTGCGAATTTACTGTACAGTCCACGCGACAAAATTTTGGCTACTTCATTATTGATAGAAGCCTTCTTATATGAAGAGCAAACAAGGCGTGGCGTTTCTATTCGACATTGGGAAATGTTTGATGATGTGGCAGCACACTGCACCGTATGCCATAAGTGCCTATCGCCTTGCCCAGTGAAGATTGATTTTGGCGATGTGACTATGAATATGCGCAATTTATTGCGTAAGATGGGTCAACAACGTTTCAATCCTGGTACAGCTGCATCCATGTTTTTCTTGAATGCTACCAGCCCAGAAACGATTAATTTGACTCGTAAGGCCATGATTGGATGGGGTTATAAGTTACAGCGCTTAGGTAATGATGTGCTACGTAAATTTGCTAAAAAGCAAACTGCACATCCCCCAGCTACCGTTGGTAAGCCTAGTGTTAAAGAGCAAGTCATTTTCTTTGTAAATAAAAAAATGCCAGGTAATTTACCTAAGAAAACAGCGCGCGCTTTATTAGATATTGAAGATGCGAACTATGTGCCGATTATTCGTGATCCTAAAACGACCTCTGCCGATACTGAAGCTGTCTTCTATTTCCCCGGTTGTGGATCAGAGCGTCTCTTTTCTCAGGTAGGCTTAGCAACACAGGCAATGCTGTGGAATGTCGGTGTGCAAACAGTATTGCCGCCTGGATATTTATGCTGCGGCTACCCACAGCGAGGTAACGGGGATTTTGATAAAGCAGAAAAGATGATTACGGATAACCGTGTCTTATTCCATCGGGTTGCCAATACCCTGAATTACTTAGACATTAAGACTGTAGTCGTCTCATGCGGTACTTGTTATGACCAATTGGCTGGTTATCAGTTTGAGCAGATCTTCCCGGGTTGTCGGATCATTGATATTCATGAATATCTACTTGAGAAGGGTGTGAAGCTTACTGGAGTGAATGGCGTGAAATACATGTATCACGATCCTTGCCATTCACCAATGAAGTTGCAAGATCCGATGAAGACGGTGAATGAGCTCATTGAGATGGAAGACGGCACAGCCATTAAAAAGAATGATCGTTGCTGTGGAGAGTCTGGCACCTTGGCTGTTACTCGCCCCGATATCTCTACTCAAATACGTTTCCGTAAACAAATTGAAATGGAAAAAGCTGCTAGCGAGTTACGTAAGGGTGACTTTACTGGTGAGGTCAAAGTTCTCACCAGCTGCCCTTCTTGCTTACAGGGCCTGACCCGTTTTGATGCGGATAGCGATACAACAGCTGATTATATCGTCGTTGAAATGGCTCAAAAACTGCTTGGTGAGAACTGGATGAAGGACTATGTAGAAAAAGCCAATCAAGGCGGCATTGAAAGGGTATTGGTTTAAATGATTCCAAAAAATGTCGTCGTGCATCAACAGTCAAAAGTGTTAGAGCTGGCCTATGAAGATGGCAATACATATCGTCTGCCATTTGAGTTTTTGCGTGTGCTATCACCATCTGCCGAAGTGCAAGGTCATGGCCCTGGACAGGAAACTTTACAAACTGGTAAGCGAGAGGTCTTAATCGCTAATCTGGAACCAGTTGGTCACTACGCGCTTAAGCCTAGCTTTTCAGATGGACATGATTCTGGTTTATATTCTTGGGATTTTTTGCGTTACTTGTGTGAAAACCAAGAGCAGCTATGGAAAGAGCATTTAGATAAACTGCTTGCAGCAGGTCTGGACCGGGATGCACCGATGTCGAAAACTGGCCACTCGCATGATCATTCTTGTGGAAGTCACTAATGAGTAAAACCCACTTCGGCTATCAAAGTGTTGATGAAGCAGAAAAGGCTGGCAAGGTTGCCGAAGTCTTTCATTCTGTTGCCAGTAAATATGATGTGATGAATGATTTCATGTCATTTGGACTGCATCGACTTTGGAAAAAAATAACGATCGCTCGGGCCCAGGTTCGACCTGGTCAAAAAGTTTTGGATATCGCAGGTGGTACTGGTGACTTGGCGGCTGCTTTTGCGAAAGCTGCTCATTTTGGAAGCAATGCTGATGCGCAAGTTTGGTTAAGCGATATCAACGCCTCAATGTTGGGTGTTGGCCGTGATCGCTTGTTAGACCGTGGCTTAGCTTTGCCTTGTGTTCAGTTCGATGCTGAAAAGATCCCTTTTCCTCAAAATCATTTTGATGTGGTCACCGTTGCTTTTGGATTGCGTAATATGACCCACAAGGATGTGGCATTAAGTGAAATGCTGCGGGTTATCAAACCTGGAGGCCGTGTCCTGGTACTGGAGTTTTCTAAACCAGATGCGTTTTTGCAGCCCGTTTATGATACCTATTCGTTTAAGGTGCTTCCCTGGTTGGGGGAGAAAGTTGCCCAAGACTCAGAAAGCTACCGTTATTTGGCAGAATCGATTCGGATGCATCCTGATGCACAGGCCCTCAAAGAAATCATGCTGGGGGTCGGTTTTGACGAGGTAGAAACCCATAGAATGTCTGGGGGTATCGTTGCCTTACATATTGGTATTAAATACTGATAGTTGCATAGTTTTTAAACTTTTAAAAACTAGAGACTTATAGAAGTTATTAGGGGGGTTAAATAAAATGAATAAACATTTTTTTAAAGCAGTTGTATTAAGCATCAGCTTGATATTTGCATCTATTGCAACTGTGGAAGCTGCTCGTTTAGGGGGCGGAAAAAGTATTGGTAAAGCACCAAGTGCTCCCATGCAGAGGCAAGCTACACCTGCTCAAAAGCCAACCCAACAAGCAGCACCTGCTGCTGCACCTGCTGCAGCGCCAACACCAGCAGCTGCGCCTAGCCGCTTTGGTGGTATGGGTGGAATCTTGGGAGGTTTAGCTGCGGGGCTCGGTATTGGTTATTTACTCTCACATTTTGGTTTGGGTGAGGGAGCCTCTTCTTTGATTACCGGTTTACTAATTGCGATGTTGGCAGGTTTTGCGATTATGTTTGTGATTAGAAGGTTATTGCCAGCAATGTCAGGCGCTGGCAAAGGCCCTAATATGCCTAGTACCGCTACCCTACGTAGCGTGCAAGAACAGCCACGTCAGGAGCCCGCTTTTAATCCTGCTGCTAGCGCATTTAGCAGTGTGAGTGCAGAGCAAGAGAAATTTCAATCAACTCTTCCGCCTGGGTTTGATGAGCACACCTTTTTGGAAAATGCGAAGCAATACTTCGTTGGTCTTCAAAAGGCTTGGGATATAGGCGATCTTGCAGCATTAAGTGAATTCACTACACCTGAAATGTTTGCCACTATTCAACAGGATTTGGCTGGCCGCACAGATGGTTCTAACCAAACTGAGGTTGTGAGCATTCAGGCACAACTGCTAGGAATTGAGACGAGTGATGCACGCTACTATTGCAGCGTTCAGTTCACGGGCATGATTCGTGAGCAGATAGGAGCACCTGCTAGCAACTTCTCTGAAATTTGGAATCTCAGTAAGCCTGTAGAAGGCCCTGGGGGCTGGGTACTGGCGGGTATCTCGCAGTTGGTTTAAGCTTAAGGCACTTTCCATTGGAAAACCCGCACTAGTGCGGGTTTTTTACACTCATGAGCACACCTTTTTCTTCTACCCATACGATTGCAGCTGGCGCTATTTGCCGGGCGATTAACCATGTTCTCAGTGCTGAGCCTTGGGCAATGGGTGAGCTTTCTAAACATTCGGGCAAGTCAATCCTTTTAAAGCTTCCATTTGGTGACTTGTGTTGTGAGATTGCCCCAACTGGTTTACTGCTTGTTTTAAAAGCAGCGGAGAATCCTTCTCTGACTTTGGAAGTGTCATCACAAGCCTTGAGTGATTTGGCAGCCAGCTCTGGAAGTTTGCGAGAGCAGGCATTTAAAGCAGTCAAGATTACGGGTGATGCAGACTTAGCGCAACTGATCGGACGCCTTGCTGGGCAATTACGCTGGGAGTATGAGGAAGACTTAGCGCGTTTACTGGGCGATGCTCCTGCGCATTTCGCAGTGAAGCAGGGTAAGAAGTTTATTTCTGCCACACGCTCTGCTGCAAGTGATTTACTAGACAATGTGCTTGAGTATGTCAGTGAAGAAAAAAAAGTATTACTAAATCAACGGGATTTTAGAGTTCGCAAAAATGAATTAAATGATTTGCGGGACTCTGTAGATCGCATGGAAAAACGAATTCAATTCTTAGAGCAAAAGGCTAAATAAATCGTGCGTCGAATAGCTCGTCTTTGCTATATTTTCTTTACCGCTTGGCGCTTTGGCTTATTACCTCTTTTGCGTGATGCATTAAAGCCAGGCATCCGCCGCAGTTTATTAAGTGTGCTGTGCTCGATCTCCCCGGGTAAGCACCTTCCTAGAGGCGAGCGAATTCGCCTTACGCTTGAGGCACTCGGCCCTATCTTCGTCAAATTTGGCCAAGTACTTTCTACGCGTCGTGACTTGTTACCCGAAGATATTGCCAATGAGTTAGCTAAGTTACAAGATCAAGTGCCGCCATTCTCAAATGAGGAATCGCGTCGCCTCATTGAAGAGG
This sequence comes from Polynucleobacter sp. AP-Melu-500A-A1, assembly GCF_018882125.1. Lineage (GTDB taxonomy): Bacteria > Pseudomonadota > Gammaproteobacteria > Burkholderiales > Burkholderiaceae > Polynucleobacter. The sequence continues at coordinate 54,061 of NZ_JACVOZ010000001.1, read as the reverse complement.
CGCTGGGGCAATCTATCGAGGAAGTCTTTACGAGCTTTGATGCAACGCCCGTGGCCAGCGCATCCGTTGCCCAGGTTCATTTTGGTATTTTGCGTGCCACCGAACAACATCCTGAATGGGAAGGTCGTGCGGTAGCCATCAAGGTCTTACGCCCCGGTATTTTGCCGGTGATCGATGGTGACCTCGCTTTAATGTACGACTTAGCCAAAATTATCGAAAAGAGTTCTGAAGATGGACGTCGTTTAAAGCCGCGTGAGAACGTTGCTGAGTTCGATACTTATTTACATGATGAATTAGATCTCACGCGTGAGGCAGCTAATGCAAGTCAATTACGTCGCTATTTTGTAGATTCTGAAAAGCTGATGATTCCAGAAATGTACTGGGATCTATGTCACACCAATGTCATTGTGATGGAAAGAATGTATGGCATTTCGATTGGGCGCCTAGCAGAATTAAAAGCAGCTGGAGTAGATTTTAAAAAATTAGCGGCTGATGGCGTGGAGATATTTTTTACCCAAGTATTTGAGTACGGATTTTTTCATGCCGATATGCATCCTGGAAATATCATGATTAGTTTGGAGCCAGAAACATTTGGGCGCTTTATTTCTCTCGACTTTGGAATTGTTGGTGCATTAAGTGAGTCGGATAAAAACTATTTGGCCTTAAATTTCTTAGCTTTTTTTAATCGCGATTATCGTCGCGTAGCTGAGTTACATATTGAATCTGGATGGGTTCCTGCTGAGACTCGGGTGCAAGAGTTAGAGGGTGCTGTTCGTTCTGTTTGTGAACCTTATTTTGATCGACCATTAAAAGAGATATCTCTAGGCATCGTCTTGATGCGCCTGTTTCAGACCTCGCGTCGTTTCAAGGTTGAAATTCAGCCTCAACTCACGCTGTTACAAAAAACCTTATTGAACGTAGAAGGATTGGCGCGTCAGTTAGATCCTGACCTTGATCTGTGGAAGACCGCTAAACCTATTTTGGAAAAATGGGTTGATAAGCAGCTGGGCTGGCGTGGCTTAATAGATGGCTTGAAGTCAGAGGCTCCGATGTGGGCCAAGATATTACCCACTTTGCCCCGTTTACTTGCTGACAGCTTGGCTCAGGCTGGTCTGCAGCAAAAAAAGGGAGAAAGTGGTGAATTAGAGGTTCTAAAGGCACTTTTACAAGAAGAAAGGCGTACGCACCGCCTTTTAGTGGGTGCTTTGCTATTTGCTGGTGGCTTTTTGGCAGGAATTTTGATCATTACCCTCGGTGTTCACTAAGTCGACATCTAACCCGTTAAAATAGCGGGTTAGGCAGATCATGAAAAAATACTTTATCGCAGGCATCCTCGTTTGGGCACCACTGGCAATCACTATTTGGGTGATTTCGTGGGGCTTGGGTTTACTCGACGGTGTTTATGGATCCGTGATGCACGCCATTATTGTGGTTCTGCCCAATAACGCTGCTTCAGAAATGCAACACTTCCGTGATCTCCCAGGTGTTGGCATATTGATCGTTATTGCCATCATCATGTTGACAGGATTCTTGGCAATTAGTTTTGCTGGGCAGTGGTGGTTAAAAATATGGGATAAATTTGTTAATCGCATCCCGATTATTCGCTCAATTTATTCTAGTGTTCAGCAAGTTTCCTCTACATTATTTTCAGGAAGTGGTCAGGCATTTAGCAAGGCCCTCTTAATTCGATATCCTCATGCAGATTCATGGGCTATCGCCTTTCAAACAGGTGTTCCTGCACAGGAAGTTACTGCGAAGTTAGGCGAAGACTACGTGAATGTATTTTTACCAACTACCCCAAATCCAACTTCTGGTTTTTTCATGATCGTGCCACGCGCACAAACCATTGAGCTAGATATGAGCGTGGAAGAAGCTTTGAAACATATTGTTTCAATGGGATCTGTTCCGCCAAATAGCTCAAGTAGATTAACAGCTACAGGGCCAACCAAACATTTTTGATTTATAGGAAATATTATGTCGATGCGAAGTCATACCTGTGGCCAGGTTACTGATTCACTGATTGGTCAAGAAGTTACTCTCTCTGGATGGGTGAATCGCCGTCGTGACCACGGTGGCGTTATTTTTATTGACTTGCGTGATCATCAAGGTTTTGTGCAGGTGGTGTGTGATCCTGATCGCCCAGAAATGTTTGCGCTGGCTGAGCAGGTTCGCAATGAATTTTGTATTCAGATTAAAGGCTTGGTGCGGGCACGTCCTGCTGGCACGGAAAATACTGATTTAGTTAGTGGCAAGGTAGAAGTTCTTTGCCATAGCTTAGTCATTTTGAATGCCTCTATTACTCCTCCATTCCAATTGGATGATGACAATTTGTCCGAGACCACCCGCTTAACCCATCGTGTTTTAGATTTACGTCGTCCACAGATGCAAAAGAATTTACGTCTGCGTTATAACGTAGCAATGGAATGCCGTCGTTATTTAGATGATGCTGGCTTTATTGATATCGAAACACCGATGTTGACTAAGAGTACGCCTGAAGGTGCCCGCGACTATTTAGTGCCATCCCGAGTTCATGACGGTCAATTCTTTGCATTGCCACAATCCCCGCAACTCTTTAAGCAATTATTGATGGTAGCCGGGTTTGATCGCTATTACCAAATTACCAAATGCTTTCGTGATGAAGATCTGCGCGCTGATCGTCAGCCTGAATTTACTCAGATCGACTGTGAAACCGCCTTTTTAAATGAAATAGAAATTCGTGAGCTCTTTGAAAACATGATTCGTCATATTTTCAAAAAGACCATGAATGTAGAGTTGCCAAATCCATTTCCAACTATGCCTTATTCAGAAGGTATGGCGCGCTTTGGTTCTGATAAGCCAGATTTGCGCGTGAACTTTGAGTTCACAGAATTGACTGATTTGATGAAAGATGTGGATTTCAAGGTCTTCTCAGGCGCCGCTAATCAGGCCGGTGGTCGGGTAGTTGGCCTATGCGTTCCTGGCGGTGCTGCAATTAGCCGTAGCGAAATCGATGACTACACTCAGTTCGTTAGTATCTATGGCGCTAAGGGGTTAGCGTGGATTAAGGTGAACTCTGTTACGGAAGGGCGCAACGGTTTGCAATCACCGATTGTGAAGAACTTGCATGATGCGGCGATTGAAGGCATCTTGAAACGCACTGGCGCTAAAGATGGCGATATTATTTTCTTCGGTGCTGATAAAGAAAAAGTAGTGAACGATGCGATCGGTAATTTGCGCTTACGTATTGGTCATTCCGCTTGGGGCAAAGAGCATGGTCTCTTTACCGAAGGCTGGAAACCATTGTGGGTCGTTGACTTCCCAATGTTTGATTATGATGAAGGTGAGGCACGTTGGGTTGCTTGTCACCATCCATTCACTAGTCCTAAAGATGAGCATATGAAATATCTGGAGAATGATCCAGGTAAGTGCTTGGCTAAAGCCTATGACATGGTATTGAATGGTAGTGAGATTGGTGGCGGTTCTGTACGTATTCACCAAGAGGCCGTTCAGAGTCAGGTATTCCGCGCTTTGAAAATTGGTGCTGAAGAAGCGCAAGCCAAGTTTGGTTTCTTGTTAGATGCTCTCCAATATGGCGCGCCTCCACATGGCGGCATAGCATTTGGTTTAGATCGCATTGTGACTATGATGACTGGCGCAGAATCGATTCGTGATGTGATTGCCTTCCCTAAAACACAACGTGCACAATGTTTATTGACTCAGGCTCCTAGCCCAGTGGATGAGCGTCAGTTGCGGGAATTGCACATCCGTTTGCGCCAAGCTGCACCAGTTGCGTAATACAAGCTAAGTAATATCACCCTTGAAAATCCCTATTTCGGTTCTCGTAGTTATTTATAAATCGAATAGGGATGTTTTATTAATAGAGCGCGCAGATCGTGCCGGCTTCTGGCAGTCTGTAACGGGTAGCTTAGATGCACTCGACGAAGATTTTGCGCTTGCTGCAGCCCGAGAGGTTTTTGAAGAAACGGGTATCGCAGTAAACCAATTGCCGCAGGGTGCTTTGAGAAGTATGCACCATCACATTGAGTATGAAATCTATCCCGAGTGGCGTTTTCGTTATGTACCCGGAGTTACTAAAAATGTTGAGCACTGGTTTGCGCTAGAGGTTCCTGACAATACCTCTGTTCAATTAGCACCACGAGAGCATGTTGCCTACGAATGGTTGCCTTTCGCAGCGGCAGCAAAGAAATGTTTTTCACCAAGTAATGGCGAAGCAATTATGAAATTGTTTTCAGCTACTTGAAAAATCTGAAAAAAAGAATAAGGAATAAGATAGGGCGATGAGACATTCATCGGGAAGCCATCACGGTAGCGTAGATTCAAAAACACCAGGGCGAGGCGATTGGCGTGTCATTCGCGATCTTTTACCTTATCTGTTGGAGTATCGTTTTCGAGTCATTATTGCGCTGAGCTGTTTAATTGCTGCAAAAGTTGCCAACTTAGGCATTCCAATTGTGATGAAGGAGTTAATTGACTCCTTAGACATCAAGGCAAGCTCACCTCAAGCTCTTTTAATCGTTCCCTTGGGGATTATTTTCGCTTATGGCTTATTGCGAATTTCCGCATCTCTATTTACGGAGTTACGCGAAGCCTTATTTGCAAAAGTGACACAGAATGCAGTTCGTAAAGTAGCCCTGCAAGTTTTTGAGCATTTACATTCATTAGCGCTAAGCTTTCATTTGGCGCGTCAAACTGGTGGCGTGAGTCGAGATATAGAGCGCGGCACGCGAGGTATTCAATCGCTGATTTCTTATTCTCTGTATAGCATCTTGCCTACACTGATTGAGTTCTGCTTAGTGCTTGGTTACTTTGCTTACTCCTATGACATCTGGTTTGCAGCTATTACTTTATCCGCCTTAGTGCTTTACATCAGTTTTACGATTGTGGTGACAGAGTGGCGAACGCATTACCGCCGTACTATGAATGATATGGATTCCAAAGCCAATCAAAAGGCGATTGATTCTTTACTGAATTTTGAGACGGTTAAGTATTTTGGTAATGAAGCCTTTGAGGCTAGTCGCTATGACGAAAACCTATTGCGCTATCAGACGGCAGCCGTTAAGTCACAAAAGACATTGGCGGTTCTTAATTTGGGTCAACAAATTATTATCGCAACTGGATTGATGTTGATTCTATGGCGAGCCACTGTTGGGGTTGTGAATGGCAGCATGACCTTGGGTGATTTGGTCTTAGTGAATACCTTGATGATTCAGCTCTATATTCCACTGAACTTCCTTGGTGTTATTTATCGTGAAATAAAACAGGCCTTAACCGATATGGATCGGATGTTCTCATTACTGAATACTGAGAAAGATATTGCTGATTCACCAGATGCCAAAGTTTTGGAAATTCATAATCGTGCGCTTGGTCCGGATGTACGATTTGAGCATGTGTCTTTTCATTACGAAAGCAAGCGTGAGATTCTGCGCGATGTCAGCTTTAATATCCCCGCCGGCACAATCACTGCGGTAGTGGGTCAAAGCGGCGCAGGTAAGAGCACTCTTGCTAGATTGCTGTTCCGTTTTTACGACGTACAGACTGGAACAATATTCATTGATGGTCAAAATATTGAAGATGTGACCCAAGCTAGTTTACGCAAGGCCATTGGTATCGTTCCGCAAGATACTGTTTTGTTTAATGACACTATTGGCTACAACATTGCTTATGGCAATCCTTCGGCCTCTATCGAAGAGGTTCATGAAGCTGCTAGAGCCGCTCAGATTGATAGTTTTATAAAACGCCTGCCAGATGGGTATGACACTCAGGTTGGCGAGCGAGGCCTGAAACTTTCTGGTGGTGAGAAACAACGAGTTGCAATTGCGAGAACTTTATTAAAAAAACCCGCTATGCTTATCTTTGATGAGGCTACTTCAGCTTTGGATTCCAAAACAGAGCGCGCCTTCCAGGAAGAATTACTAAGCTTAGCCAAAAATCGTACTACCCTGATCATCGCCCATCGACTCTCAACCATTATTCATGCTGATCAAATATTGGTAATGGAACATGGGCAAATTGTTGAGCGTGGAACCCATTCAGAACTCCTGATAGCCAATGGGAAATATGCAGAAATGTGGCAAATGCAAGAGCGAGCAGCGATTGATTAGAATAAGTAAATGACGATGCCCTCGACTACCGAAGTGATCTTGAAAAATGCCTTTGCAGCAGCAGTGGCAGTCGCAGATCCCCAGGTCATTGTTCCCCAGCATTTAGCAAAGATTTTTATGGCTGGACAAGAACCAAAGGGTAGATGCTTAGTGGTAGGTGCAGGTAAAGCCAGCGCCTCTATGGCTAGCGCCTTAGAAGCTTATGCAAAAATCCATTGGCCTGATGTTGTGCTTGAGGGTGTAGTGCTCACTCGCTACGGACATAGCTCACCTACCTCCCACATTCGCATTATTGAAGCAGGTCATCCAGTGCCCGATCAGGCTGGAATGGATGGCGCAAAAGAGATCTTGGCTTTAGCTAAAACTTTAAAAGCAGGTGATGTATTGATTGCGCTGGTTTCTGGAGGAGGTTCTAGCTTACTGACTCTACCGCAAGAAGGTATCAGCATTGATGATATGCGTATCAGCACTGAAGCACTTTTACGAAGTGGTGCGCCGATCGAAGAAATGAATGTCGTGCGTAAACATCTGTCTGCTATCTTGGGTGGAAACTTAGCGAGAGTAGCAATTGCGCAAGGCGCTCGTGTTGAAGCGCTATTAATTTCTGATGTTACAGGCGATCAGCCCGCAGACATTGCTAGTGGACCATGTGCTGCCGACTATTCTACTTATCAAGATGCACTCGATATATTGCGCAAATATAAGCTTGGTAAAGAGCTCATTCCAGCAACCGTACTCAATCATCTTGAACACGGCGCCATTGGTAAAAAGTTAGAGACTCTAAAAGAGGCAGACTTAGTAAATACTCAAGTTACCAATCATGTCATTGCAACGGCATATAAAAGCTTAGAAGCTGCCGCCGACTATATTCGTACACAAGGTTATGAGCCCAAGATATTGGGTGATACGATTACTGGTGAGGCACAAGAAGTGGGGATGAGCCAAGCTCAGCTTGCACGCGAGTATTTAACAAAAGAAAAAACAGCTAAACCCCTAGCGTTGATCTCGGGTGGTGAGTGTACGGTTACCATTCCAGCCGGTCTCAAAGGCCGAGGTGGTCGTTGTAGTGAGTATTTGCTTTCCCTGTTTGCTGCCACTCCAGACTTGCCATCAATAGCGGGCTTGGCGGCAGATACCGATGGTATTGATGGTAGTGAAAAAAATGCCGGGGCTTGGTTTACGAAGGATATTCGCGAAGCAAGTCAGGCGCAGGGAATTTCACCTGAGCCATTCTTAAAGGCCCATGATTGCTATGGCTTCTTTGCAGAATTAGGGGCTTTAGTGGAAACTGGCCCTACACTTACTAATGTGAATGATTTCCGGATTATCTTGCTCAATAAATAATATGCCCAATAGCCCTACGCAACTTCAGATCATTCAGCCTGATGACTGGCACTTGCACATTCGTGACGGCGAGGTAATGAAGGATGTACTTGCGGATACCGCTCGGCAATTTGCGCGTGCCATCATCATGCCGAACCTTAAGCCGCCAGTTACTACAGTGGCTTTGGCTCATGCTTACCGCTCCCGTATTGAATCGAATCTCAATGCGCTTGGGATTAATCACTTTACTCCCTTGATGACTTTGTATCTGACGGATAACACCTCAGCGAATGAAGTGCATAAAGCTAAAGCAGAAGGCATTGTCGGCTTCAAGTTATATCCTGCTGGCGCTACAACGAATAGTGATGCTGGAGTAAGTCACATTAAGCATTGCTATAAAGCTTTTGAGGCTATGCAAGAGCTTGGTATGCCTTTGTTGGTGCATGGTGAGGTTACCGGTCATGAGGTTGATGTATTTGATCGTGAGGCAGTATTCATTGATGCTGTATTAGACCCATTGCGCAAACTTTTTCCTCAGCTCAAAATTGTGTTCGAGCACATTACGACAAAACAAGCAGCACACTACGTACGAGATGCAGCGGCAGTTGGTAACTCCTTAGCAGCAACCATTACTCCACAACATTTGCTCATGAATCGCAATGCTATTTTTGCTGGTGGTATTCGTCCACACAACTATTGTTTGCCGGTCTTAAAGCGTGAAGAGCATCGAGTTGCTTTATTAGATGTCGCTACGAGCGGTAACCCCCGTTTCTTTTTGGGAACTGATAGTGCGCCGCATGCGAAAGGCGCTAAAGAAGCTGCCTGTGGTTGCGCTGGTTGCTACAGTGCTTTTAATGCTTTAGGTTTATATGCTGAAGCATTTGAAAGTGTCGGTAAGCTGGATAAATTAGAAGGTTTTGCGAGCTTCTTTGGCCCCGACTTTTATTCTTTGCCGCGCAATACTCAAAAAATTACTTTGGCAAAGCATGCAGAGAAAGTTCCATCAGAACTACCATTGGGTGATGCCACCATTGTTCCGCTGCGTGCAGGCGAAACGATTGCTTGGTCCCTGATTTAAATACGCACTAATTTTTTACAAGCCAATTTTCTGTGACTGCGTTAGACTGCAGGCGCAGAGTCAATTGGGCAATCGCCGCCTCTTTATTGAGGGGGAGGAAAGTCCGGACTCCATAGGGAAGGGTGATGGCTAACGGCCATCCACGGCGACGTGAGGAATAGGGCCACAGAGACGAGCGTATTTAGTTACGGTGAAACGCGGTAACCTCCACCTGGAGCAATCCCAAGTAAGCAGGCGATGAGGCGTCCCGCTGAGTCTGCGGGTAGGGAGCTTGAGCCGTCAGGTAACTGACGGCCTAGAGGAATGATTGCCCCTAGATGCAAATCTAGGCGACAGAATCCGGCTTATCGATTGACTCTGCACTTATTCTGAAATGACATCAACGCTATAAGTGAGTTCGGCTGTTTTGGACAACATCGCAGTGGCTGAGCAATATTTGTCATGCGATAACTTCACAGCCCGATCAACTTTCGCCTGATCCAAGTCTTTGCCTTTGACCGTAAAGTGCAAATTGATTTTCGTAAAGACTTTCGGGTCTTCAGAAGCTCTTTCGGCTTGAAGACTCACTTCGCAAGCAGTAATCGCCTGCCGAGACCTTTGTAGGATTAAAACGACATCAAAGGCTGAACAGCCTCCAGCACCTGCCAAAAGCAGTTCCATTGGCCGTGGGGCTAGATTTCTTCCCCCTGCTTCAGGTGCACCATCCATGTTGACCAGGTGACCACTGCCTGTTTCAGCTGAAAAAGCCATTCCACTATTGCCCAACCAAGATACTTGGCATTCCATATTAGTACCCTTAAATTTAGAAATTAATCAATATTATCAACAGTTTACATACTTATAAACGCTAATAGTTGTTGCATAGCAACATAAAAGTCTTGATTTTGGTCAAGATTCTTGCACTGCAACAAGATTTATGTGTAGAATGACCATATTGGTAGTCAGTCTTATATAAGACTGCGACTTACCACCCAGTGTCTCCTCCACCCAAACAAAGGTGGATTCCAACCCAGGACTCGTTCCTGGGTTTTTTTTAGGTTACAATTCAAGGCTTTACTGAATTATCGAACCAGTCAGCGGTAATTGTTTTACCAGTGAAATTGCAGAATCTGCGAGCTTGCAAATATAAGCAGGGCCAAGGTGGACGTAGTTTTATTGGGGTAATTTTTTGACTATAACAATTTGAGAAATCATGAAAACTTTTTCTGCAAAATCCCATGAGGTAGTGCATGAATGGTTCGTGATTGACGCTACGGACAAAGTCCTCGGTCGTGTCGCCAGTGAAGTGGCACTCCGTCTACGCGGCAAGCACAAGCCTGAATACACCCCACACGTTGATACTGGCGACTTTATCGTTGTCATCAACTCTTCTAAGCTGCGTGTTACAGGCACAAAAGGCTTGAACAAAATTTATTACCGTCACAGCGGATACCCTGGTGGTATCAGCTCGACTAACTTCGACAAGATGCAAGATCGTTTTCCAGGTCGCGCTTTGGAGAAGGCTGTGAAGGGTATGTTGCCAAAAGGCCCACTAGGCTATGCCATGATTAAGAAATTAAAAGTCTATGGCGACGCCAATCATCCGCATTCGGCTCAACAGCCAAAAGCGTTAGAGATTTAAGGAAACCATATGGCTATTAATTACGGAAATTGGAATTACGGTACTGGTCGTCGCAAAAGTTCTGTGGCGCGTGTATTCATTAAATCTGGCAAAGGCGACATTATCGTTAACGGTAAGCCTATTGACACTTATTTTGCTCGTGAAACATCGCGCATGATTGCTCGTCAGCCTTTGGCTCTCACAGCCCACTTAACGACCTTTGATATCAAAGTAAATGTTTCTGGTGGGGGTGAAACTGGCCAAGCTGGTGCAGTTCGTCACGGCGTTACTCGTGCATTGATTGACTTCGACAATGCATTGAAGCCAGCCCTGTCTAAAGCAGGCTTGGTTACTCGCGATGCTCGTGAAGTTGAGCGTAAAAAAGTTGGTCTGCACGGCGCGCGTCGTCGTAAGCAGTTCAGCAAGCGCTAATTCTTTCAGTCGCTTAAGTTTTATCGAAAGGGTCGCGCAAGCGGCCCTTTTTGTTTCTACAATTAAGCATATTGTAAGAATGTTGTATTACCCTACAAAATTAGATGTATTGAGAATGCGGTAATTTGGAGAATGACATGATTAAGGTTGGCATCGTTGGTGGCACTGGATATACCGGAGTGGAGCTCCTACGTTTGTTGGCGCAACATCCTGAGGTACAAATTACTGATATTACTTCTCGGACAGAAGCTGGTATGCCAGTCGCTGAGATGTTCCCATCTTTGCGTGGCCGTGTTGATCTCAAATTCACTACGCCTGATGAAGCCAATTTAAATGACTGCGATGTCGTGTTCTTTGCAACCCCACATGGTGTAGCCATGGCGCAAGCAAAAGAATTGCTTGCGCATAATGTCAAGATTTTGGATCTGGCTGCAGACTTTCGCCTTAAAGATGTTCAAGAATTTGCTCAGTGGTACGGGATGGAGCACACTTGCCCAGATATTTTGGCTGAGGCAGTTTATGGTTTAGCAGAGATCAATCGTGAGGCTATTAAGAAGGCGCGCGTGGTTGGTTTGGCAGGGTGCTATCCAACATCAGTGCAGCTTGGCTTAGCGCCTTTGCTTTCGCCAAAGTCGATTGGCAGTAAACAGTTGATTGACGGCAAGCATATTATTTCTGACTCAAAGTCTGGCACTTCTGGTGCTGGGCGTAAGGCTGAGATTGGCACTCTATTGTCAGAGGCAAGTGATAACTTCAAAGCTTACGGAGTAAAAGGCCATCGCCATCTTCCAGAAATCGTCCAAGGTTTAAAAGCCATTGCTGGTCATGATCAGATTGGTCTGACATTTGTCCCCCATCTCACACCGATGGTTAGAGGCATTCATTCGACGCTTTATGTGCGTTTGACTGAGGCAGGCAAAGACGTGGATTACCAAAAGCTCTATGAAGATTTTTATCAAGGCGAGCCATTTGTTGACGTTATGCCAGCAGGCAGCCACCCTGAGACACGTTCTGTACGTGGTAGTAATGGCATTCGGATTGCGATCCACCGTCCAGGAGGCGGCGATACTTTAGTTATATTGGTAGTTGAAGACAATCTAGTAAAAGGGGCCTCAGGGCAGGGCGTGCAGTGCATGAACCTCATGTTTGGCCTGCCGGAAACTATGGGACTGACCCAGATTGCTGTTTCCCCATAATTGGGCGGACCTGCTTCTATTAATACCCCTTCAGCAAGCTCGGCATTTAAAGCCTAAAATAAGTTCTACCCTTTTGAATTAGGAGTAAATCATGACCGAATTAGCTACGCAACCCGCACAAGATTTAGCCGAGCCACCAACCCCTTTGGTGTTCACGGATAGCGCTGCTGCCAAAGTGGCTGACTTGATTGCTGAAGAAGGCAATCCAGAGTTAAAGCTACGCGTGTTTGTTCAAGGTGGTGGATGCTCAGGTTTTCAATATGGCTTCACCTTTGATGACGCTGTCAATGAAGATGACACTTTGTTTGAAAAGAATGGCGTTACGCTTTTAGTAGATTCAATGAGCTTCCAGTATTTAGTTGGTGCTGAAATTGATTACAAAGAAGATATCAATGGATCACAGTTTGTAATTAAAAATCCGAATGCACAGACAACTTGTGGATGTGGATCTTCTTTCTCTGCTTAAAGAAAAAACGAAGCATATTTAAGCAGGGTAACAAGCACCTAGAATTCTAGGACCCTTCGCTCCCGTAACGGCTGGCAAATTTGCTGGCCGTTTTTCTTTATGGGCCCAAGCAAGCCATGCAAATGCGAGACCTTCAACAAGTTGTGGATCAATCCCTGCGGTATCACTTGTCATAACTTCTAAAGCGGATTTAAAAAAATCACTCGCTTTAGTTTTCAGCAAATTCATCAAGGCAGTATTTTTGGCGCCGCCTCCACAGACAATCAGCTTCTGGGTTTGCGGGGCATTAGCTGCCAACGATTCTAAGATTGTGTGAGCAGTTAAATGCAATAAAGTCGCTTGTATATCTTCAGTAAGGAAATTTTCATTTCCTATTTTTTCTTGTAACCATCTTAGATGAAAGTCATCACGACCTGTACTCTTGGGAGGTGCTTTTGCAAAGAATGGATCAGCAAGCATCCTCTGCAGTAGCGCTCCATTTGATTTTCCCTGCGCTCCCCAAGCGCCACTTTTATCAAAGAGATTTCCCTGTTGATCAAAGATCCACGCATCCATCAACATATTGCCAGGGCCACAATCAAAACCGCTCACTTCACCATTTTTAGGAAGTAGCGTGAGATTAGCAATCCCACCAATATTTAAGATCGCTAAATTTTCAGTAGAAGAAAATTGCTGTGCATGAAAAGCGGGTACTAGCGGTGCGCCATGACCACCTGCTGCTACATCACGACTTCTAAAATCCGCAATGACATCAATCCCCGTTTTTTCAGCTAATAGCGCCGCATTGAGAGTTTGATGGGTGTAGGCCAGGTTGTCACCAAGATGCGGTTGATGGCGAATCGTTTGACCATGAGCGCCTATGGCACTTATTTCCTCGGCTTTAAGACCAGTTTTTTCGAGGAGTAAATTTACAGCTTGGGCGTAAGCGATGGCCAAAGCATTGGCAGCCTGCTTCTCTCGATGTAATTCATTGGGGCCTGGGCTTTGGAGGTCAAGCAAGGCTTGATGGAGTTCTCCTGAGAAAGGGGTGCTTACGGCACCTTGAGCGCTCGTTTCCCCATTAGGTCCAATCTTGGCTAAAACAGCATCGATCCCATCTAGGCTCGTGCCAGACATTAGGCCAATATAGAGGGAATGGGGTTTGTTCATGCGGTTCTGGGTTCTGCTCTCAGGAATGCGACAATTATGCTTTAGCAATTTAAATACTAAATAACTGTATCAGCATCCGAATCAGCATGACGGCTAAACCAGAACAAAAATACCCATTGACCCCTGAAGTATTTGCGGCCCTCGAAGTGACCAAACGTGGCTGCGATGAGCTATTGGTAGAGGCTGATTGGGTCCAAAAGCTTGCACGTAGTCAGGCTACTAAGACTCCCTTACGAATTAAGTTGGGCTTAGATCCCACTGCGCCGGATATTCATTTGGGGCATACCGTTGTTTTAAATAAATTGCGCCAGCTACAAGATTTGGGTCATACGGTTATTTTCTTGATTGGTGATTTTACCAGCATGATTGGTGACCCCTCCGGTCGCAATGCGACTCGTCCACCGTTAACTGCGCAAGAGATTGCAGTCAATGCAAAGACTTACTATCGTCAGGCAAGTATGGTGCTTGATCCTGCTAAAACGGAAGTACGTTACAACAGTGAGTGGTGCGATCCTTTGGGTGCACGCGGCATGATCCAGTTGGCAGCAAAACATACTGTTGCTCGAATGTTAGAGCGGGATGACTTTACTAAGCGTTATCGCAGTGGTGTTCCCATCTCCATTCATGAATTTTTATATCCACTGATGCAAGGCTATGACTCTGTCGCACTCAAGAGTGACTTAGAGCTTGGTGGAACAGATCAAAAATTTAATCTCTTGGTCGGTCGCGAGCTTCAACGTGAGTATGGCCAAGAGCCTCAATGTATTTTGACTATGCCTTTATTGGTTGGTTTGGATGGCGTTGAGAAGATGAGTAAATCCAAAGGTAATTACATTGGCATTAGTGAGCCTGCTGGTGAGATGTTTGGCAAGCTGATGAGCATCTCGGATGATTTGATGTGGGATTACTTCACATTACTCTCATTCCGCCCTATGGCAGAAATTGATTTGATGAAACAAGAAGTTGCCGCTGGCAGAAATCCGCGTGATTGCAAAGTACTGCTTGCCCAAGAAATTGTTGCACGCTTTCATTCACAAGACGCTGCTGAAAAAGCCCTAGACGACTTCAACCATCGCGCTAAAGGTGGTGTACCTGAGGATGTTCCAGACGTGAGTTTGACTGGAGCGCCAATGGGGATTGCTAATTTCCTTAAGGCTGCAGGCCTTGCCCCATCTAGTTCAGAGGCCAACCGTAATATTGAACAAAATGGTGTGAAGATTGATGGTGCTACTGTTAGCGACAAGCAACTAAAGATCGAGGCCGGTACTTACTTAGTACAGGTAGGTAAACGCCGCTTTGCAAAAGTGACACTCAGCTAAGGATTTTAAATATCTAAGCTGGTGTTGTTGCTGGGCGGTGTTAAACCAAAGTGCTCATACGCCTGACGCGTTGCCACTCTTCCCCGCGAAGTTCTTTGTAGATATCCCTGCTGAATAAGATAGGGCTCCAAAACATCCTCAATAGTGTCACGCTCTTCGCCAATGGCGGCAGCTAAGTTATCAATACCTACGGGGCCACCATCAAATTTATGCAAGATCGCTTCTAAGAGTTTTCTGTCCATGACATCAAAGCCGCTAGGGTCGACATCAAGCATCTTTAAGGCAGCATCCGCCATTGCTTTTGTAATAGTACCTGTGCCTTTTACTTCAGCATAGTCACGTACTCGACGTAATAGGCGGTTGGCAATACGAGGTGTACCGCGTGCACGCTTAGCAATCTCTACAGATCCTTCAGGATCAATATCTGCTTTAAGAAGATTTGCTGAGCGCTCAATAATCTTGGTGAGTTCTTCGGTAGTGTAAAACTCGAGCCTAGCAACAATGCCAAAGCGATCGCGCAATGGATTGGTAAGCATGCCAGCACGAGTAGTTGCACCAATCAACGTAAAAGGTTTTAGGTCAATCTTGACACTACGGGCTGCAGGACCTTCACCAATCATGATATCGAGGCTGTAATCCTCCAATGCAGGATAAAGAATTTCTTCTACAACTGGAGAGAGGCGGTGGATCTCATCAATGAAGAGCACATCATTGGTTTCAAGATTGGTGAGCAAAGCAGCTAGATCACCTGGCCTATCTAATACAGGGCCACTGGTTTGGCGTAGATTGACGCCAAGCTCTCGAGCGATGATATGCGCAAGGGTAGTCTTACCAAGCCCTGGAGGGCCAAAGAGTAGAACGTGATCTAAAGCCTCTTGGCGTGCTCTTGTGGCCGAGATAAAGATTTCTAATTGAGCGCGTGCTTTAGTTTGGCCTACGTATTCATCTAGCTGTTTAGGGCGCAATGCTCTTTCAAATACGGCCTCAGCATTACCTACTGAGCCGCTAACGATCCGATCCTCTCCCTGTGGTAAATCTTCAGGAATAGCGCTAAGGTCGTCTGTGTGAATTGCCATACTGCAAGTTTAGTGCTTTAAGCCTTAGATAGATACTTCAAGCCCATACGAATACCATCAGACACTGTACTGTCTGGAGGAATCTGCTTTAGGGCAAGAAGCGCTTCTTTTTCAGAGTAGCCCAAAGCTAATAGGGCTTGCAGTACTTCGCTACTTGCTTCAATCACATGGGGTTTACCGCTGCCAATGCCAAGGTCTGGCGCCAATTTACCTTTGAGTTCCAGGCAAAGGCGTTCAGCAGTCTTCTTGCCAATACCGGGAACTTGAGTTAAGCGACCGGCCTCTTGTAAGGCAATAGCTTGAGCTAATTCATTAACGCTCATGCCAGAAAGCACAGCCAGAGCTGTACGTGAACCCACGCCACTAATTTTGATGAGTGCTCTGAAAGCTTCACGCTCTGTTTCAGTGGCAAAGCCAAAAAGTTGTTGCGCATCTTCACGAACCTGAAAGTGAGTTAGTAAAGTAATTTTTTGATTGACCTCTGGCAATTGATAGAGGGTACTCATAGGCACATCAATTTCATAGCCAACACCTTGGCAATCAACCAAAAGCCGAGGAGGGTGAACAGAAACGAGAGTACCTTGTATGCGACCAATCATGTAGAGATCTTAACCTGTGATGGGTATTTTTACTTGCTGCATTTCTTGGGGGCTAATGCTGCGCTGATTGCTTTTGGTATTTGTGCGTGATGAGCAGCGCAAATAGCAACACCCAAGGCATCTGAGGCGTCAGTTCCTGGTGCGCGATTGAGTCTAAGTAGACGTTTAACCATTTCTTGTACTTGGGGTTTTGCAGCACGACCAGTACCCACAATCGCTTGCTTGACTCGCAGGGCACTGTATTCAGCTACAGAGAGTTTCTCAGATACAAGTGCGGCAATGACTGCGCCTCGTGCTTGACCCAACATCAGGGTAGATCGAGGATTTACATTTAAAAAGACTTCTTCGATAGCTGCAGCTTCTGGATGGTAGGTCTCTAGAACTTCTTTTACGCCGGCATAGAGAGCCCCTAAGCGCTCAGGTAGACCCTTGGCAGGATCACCACTCTCAATCGTTCCTGAAGCTACGTAGGTGAGCTTCTGACCATCAACATCGATGATGCCAAAGCCAGTAGTGCGTAAACCGGGATCAATTCCTATCCAGCGCATGCTTACTTAGTTATCTTAATGGCGGAAGTGACGGGTGCCGGTAAAGATCATGGCAATTCCATGTTCATTGGCTGCAGCAATGATTTCATCATCACGCATGCTACCACCAGGCTGAATGGCACAGCTTGCTCCACCATTCACCACGACATCTAAGCCATCACGGAAAGGGAAGAAAGCATCACTAGCAACCGCAGAGCCTTGAAGGCTCAGACCAGCGTTCTCAGCTTTGATGCTTGCCATTCTGGCGGAATCCACACGACTCATTTGGCCTGCGCCAATACCGAGAGTCATACCATTAGCGCAATAGACAATGGCATTGGATTTAACAAATTTCGCTACACGCCAAGCAAACATCATGTCATTCATTTCACTTGGGGTTGGAAGACGTTTACTCACAACCCGCATTTCATTTTCAAGTACGTTCTTGGCATCAGGAGACTGAACCAGCAAACCACCGCCTACGCGTTTGAAATCAAATGTATTAAATGCATTGCCTAATGGGATCTCTAAGAGGCGCACATTTTGTTTAGTAGCAAAGATGGCTTTCGCTTCATCGCTAAAGCTTGGCGCAATCAGTACTTCGACAAACTGTTTAGAAATGGCTTCTGCTGCTGCACCATCACAAGGAACATTAAAGGAAATGATACCCCCAAAGGCTGAGCTCGGATCTGTTTTGAAGGCCTTTTGATAAGCCTCAAGTGCATTAGCGCCAACTGCTACACCACAAGGGTTAGCGTGTTTGATGATGACGCACGCTGCAGCACCGCCGGCATTATTAGAAAAGCTCTTGACGCATTCCCAGGCGGAGTCTGCATCCGCAATATTGTTGTATGACAGCTCTTTACCCTGTAGTTGCTTGTAATTAGCTAGCGCACCTTCAACTTGGGAAATATCTTTATAAAATGCTGCAGATTGATGTGGATTCTCACCATAGCGCATCTCTTGGACCTTTTCAAAAGCGAGATGCAATGTTTCTGGGTAAGCAGAGCGTGTCTGATGATCAAGCTTATCGCCTAGTGCTGAGAGGTAGTTTGCAATAGCACCATCGTATTGGGCTGTGTGTGCAAATACTTTCTTGGCTAAAGCTAAATTCGTTTTATAAGACACAGTATTGTTATTCGCTTTCATTTCAGCCAATACGGGTGCGTAATCTCCGGGTGAAATTAATACAGTGACATCTTGGTGGTTTTTAGCAGCAGCGCGCAGCATAGCTGGCCCACCAATGTCAATATTCTCAATGGCATCTTCAAATGAGCAACTGTCTTTAGCCACTGTTTCATTGAACGGGTAAAGATTGATCACGAGCATATCGATGGTATCGATACCATGCTCTTTTAGAGCCGCCATGTGTTCTGGAAAATCTCTGCGGGCTAATAAACCACCATGCACCATGGGGTGCAAGGTTTTGACCCGACCATCTAGCATCTCTGGAAACTTGGTCAATGAAGACACTTCCACTACCGGTAATTGATTCTCAGCCAAGAGCTTTGCAGTGCCACCTGTAGAGATGAGCTTGATGCCTTGCTCATGGAGTGCTTTGGCAAAAGGCACGATACCATTTTTATTGGAAACAGAGAGAAGGGCTGTACGGATCATTGAAGGATTGAGATAAGAATAAAGATTGAATGAAGGAATAGTTTTGATTATTTTAGAAGTTGATGTTCAAGCAATTTCTTATGCAGCGTATTGCGATTCATGCCCAGATAATGCGCAGCCAAAGATTGATTTTGCTTAGCATGTTGCATTACCAATTCCAGCATTGGCTTTTCAACTACAGCTAAGACCATTTGGTAAATATCGTTAGGCGCTGTGCCTTTAAGGTCATCGAGGTAACCTTGTAACTGAGTCTCAATACATTCAGTAATAGGGTGTTTAGTGGTCATAAAAGTCTATCAATACAAAAAACAAAAAAGAAAAAAGCAATACGAAAAAACTACGCCGCTTCTAAAAGGAGTAAGCGGTCTGAATGGAATTTCATTTCATCAAAATAATCATTCACCATCTGTAATTGGGTTTTGCAATCGTCAGCTGTATTCATGCGCTGACGAAATGCATGTGAATCTCGTAAACCCTTGCAATACCAGCCGATATGCTTGCGAGCCGTACGCAGGCCAATATGCTCACCGTAGAATTCGTAGTGATCTAAAAGATGGGCATTCATAATGCTTTGAATTTCATTGATCTCGGGTGCTGGAAGTTTTCTGCCAGTTTTAAGATAGTGATGAATTTCACGAAAGATCCAAGGGCGGCCCTGGGCTGCTCGACCAATCATGATTGCATCAGCGCCAGTAGTCTGGAGTACAAACGCTGCTTTTTCTGGGCTGGTGATATCGCCGTTCGCAACAACTGGTATTGCCACACTATTTTTCACGGCAGTAATCGTGTCGTATTCTGCGTCACCCTGATATAGGTCGGCTTTAGTGCGGCCATGCACTGTCAACATCGTGATGCCAGACTTTTCAGCGAGCTTAGCAATATCGATCGCATTTTTATGTTCACGATCCCATCCAGTACGAATTTTTAGCGTTACTGGAATCGCATTAGGACCAATGCCCACTGCTTGTACAACTGCTTCTAAGATTTTTTGTACGAGCGGCTCATCCCGCAACAGTGCTGAACCGGCAGCAACATTACAAACTTTCTTTGCTGGGCAGCCCATATTGATATCGATAATTTGCGCGCCATGATCTCGATTGAGTTTGGCAGCAGCTGCCATCATCGCGGGATCAGCACCAGCAATTTGCACTGCGATGGGATTGAACTCGCCGACATGATTCGCGCGACGCTGGGTCTTAATGCTATTCCATAATAAAGCATTAGAAGCGACCATCTCCGAAACAGCATAGCCAGCACCCAACTTCTTACAAAGTTGCCTAAATGGACGATCGGTTACGCCAGCCATAGGGGCTACGAATAGTCGATTTGCGAGGTGGTGAGAGCCAATCTGCATTGATAGGGGCTGAGCGCTAAAAGATAGTGTTGTTTTTCTAGGAAAGCCTGACACTTTAGCACATTTAGGCCTAAATCTGCCTATTATTTAGGCAGATTGCATGATTCAAGTCAATTGAACTGCAGGCTAACTAAGGAGCTGTTTTAAGCGTCTTAGCGCCTGCCAAACATCATTTGGCGAGCTAAGGCTGTCTTCGCTGGGGGAAGCCACTGAAGGGCGGATAAAGCTAATCCACGGGCAAGCACTACGGGGGCTAAATTCGAGGTAAATACCCTGGCCATAAAGTCAGTGAGTCCAATAGTAGTGGTGCGGTCTACTTTACGGCTTTGCGCATAATTCTCAAGCGCATTTTGAATATTTGCCAAAGAATGTTCTGCTGAAGGCCTTGCAAAAACTTCAACCAATTTTTCAGCCAAAAGGTAGGCATCACGCAAACCTAAGTTGAGACCTTGTCCAGCAACAGGATGCAAGGTTTGCGCAGCATTACCAATCCAAACTTCATTATCTTTAGTGATTTGTTTGCGATAGTTCAAACCGAGTTCATACAGTCGACGATCTTGAATTTTCAAGAAGCGACCAATGCGGGTACCAAATTCACTTTGCAAGCTGCTTAAGAATTCTGCATCACTTAATTGGAGGCGATCCCCAGAAGACTCTGGAGATCCGCACCACACGAGATTCAAAATCTGGGGACCGTAGTGACTTGGTAAAACCGCTAAAGGTCCTTCTGTAGTGAAGCGTTCCCAGGCTTGGTGGGGCGCAGCATTCTCAACTTCAACCAATCCCACCAAAGCAGATTGTCCGTAATCGCGACCCGATTCAACCCAATCTTGGGTTTTAAATAAGCCCCCTTCAGCATGCACGATACATTTGGCATCGATATGAGTTGGCGCATCATCTTTAATGTGCTGCCAAATGAAGTGAGGGCTTATTTTGTGGATAGCCCTGAGCGCTTTACGCAGCGTAAGATGAATATCGCGATAACGAACGATGTGACCTAAGGCATCTTGATTAAGTTCTTCTCGTGTCATGAGTGCACGACCAAAACGGCCTGTCTGAGAAACATGTACACGATGAATATCAGCACATTCACTTGGCCATGCATTAATAGTATCTAGCAAAATTTTGCTGCCGTGAGAAAGAGCAATTCCTCTGCTATCAGCGGCTACCATATCTGCATCATCTACTGGGTTGCGATCAAGTAAGGTGATCTTTGCTTCAGGATATTTTTGCAAACACCAAGCTGCGCAGGCGAGGCCTACAGGGCCACCTCCATGAATCACAATATCGCTATGGGGTGAACTCATCTCAAGACTTCATCAGTGCTTCGATTTCATCGGCTTTGACAGGCACACCGCGAGAAATCAATTCGCATCCAGAATCATTGATGACGGCATCATCTTCAATCCGAATACCGATATTCCAGTAACGCTCATCGACATCATCGGCTGGCCTGATATATAAACCCGGCTCAACGGTGATGACCATGCCACTTTGAAGAATGCGCCAAGGCTTTTCTTCTTTAAGGGGATTTTCAATCGGTTCTCGATAAGAGCCTACATCATGTACATCCATCCCCAACCAATGTGAGGTGCGGTGCATATAGAAGCGACGATATGCAGCACTTTCAATCGCGTTCTCTAGCGAGCCTAATTCAGCAAGTTTGAGCAATTTCTCATCTAGTAAGCCTTGAGTTAACACTCGGAGCGCCGCCTCATGAGGTTGCATAAAAGTGTTGCCTGGTTTCGTCATGGCAATTGCAGCTTCTTGAGCGGCTACGGTAATGTCGTAGAGGGCAAGCTGCGGGCCGGTGAACTTTCCATTTACTGGGAAGGTGCGTGTGATATCCGATGCATAGCCATCTAGCTCACAACCTGCGTCGATTAAGCAAAGCTCGCCACTACGTAGCTCGGTAGCGCCAGCACGATAGTGCAGAATGCAAGAATTTGCTCCACCAGCAACGATGCTGTTATAGGCCACGCTTTGGGCGCCACTATTACGAAATTCATGAAGTAACTCGGCTTCTAATTGGTACTCACGCATTCCGGGCTTGCACATTTGCATAGCGCGTACGTGCGCGCGAGCAGAGATGGCAGCCGCTTTACGCATGATGTCAATTTCATGAGCATCTTTGAATAAGCGCATTTCATGTAGGAGGGCTTCAACATCATGAAACTCTGAAGGTGGGTTGATGCCAGATCGCGCCTGCCCACGTACTTTTTTCATCCAGTGACGTAAGCGACGATCAGCCTCAGCACTTTCCGCTAAGCGGATATAAATCGCCTCTTGATCTGCTAGTAAGTCACTAAGCTTTTCATCGAGCATCTGATTGCTGTGCGCAAATTCCACTCCCAAATGCTGGGGCGCCGCTTCTGGCCCCAGACGAATACCATCCCAAATCTCGCGTTCAGGATCTTTCGGTCTACAAAATAAATGGGATTCAAGTTCACCATTAGAGGCGACCTTTAAAACGAGGCTTGCATCAGGCTCTTCGAAACCACACAAGTAAAAAAAATCGCTATCGTGGCGGTAAGGAAATTCGCTGTCGCGATTGCGAGAGACTTCAGGCGCAGTGGAAATGACAGCAATACCCCCGCCCGTTTTGGACAGCATCTGTTTTGCTAGTGCAACTCTGCGTTGTTGGTAGATATTTGTTTTATTCATAGACTGCATTGAGTTCTTGCAAGCGCTGTGGCGTTCCTACATCGTGCCA
Source organism: Polynucleobacter sp. AP-Melu-500A-A1 (assembly GCF_018882125.1). Taxonomy (GTDB): domain Bacteria; phylum Pseudomonadota; class Gammaproteobacteria; order Burkholderiales; family Burkholderiaceae; genus Polynucleobacter. The sequence continues at coordinate 31,511 of NZ_JACVOZ010000001.1, read as the reverse complement.
CGGACCCAGATATTTTTCACCAGTCACCCTATTTTCACTCATTGTTTGTCTCAAGAGGGGTGCTAATTTTGCTGAGACACCCCTTTGCAAGTTCTTAAATAGGTCTTTGTGATAGATCCCAATTCCTGAAAAGGTCAGTTTTTCAGCCCCTACTGACTCTTGGTCAGCCACTTTAGCGTCTTTTAAATAAAAGTCTCCATTGGGGTGCTGAATCGGATTTGGCACCATCAGTAGGTGTGCCAAAGTCTTGCTGCCGTTCAGGCGAATTTGGTCTACGGTTGCTAAAAGACTAGAAATCGGCAGATGAGGGCTGAAAACATCTCCATTAATCACAAGGAAATAGTCGTTTGGATTGATAAGGGGTAGTGCCTGGCAAATCCCTCCGGCTGTTTCTAAGGCAGTTTCTTCTGGGGAATATTGAATATGCATCCCAAATTGCTCGCCTTGGCCTAAGGCTGCTTCAATTTTTGAACCCAGCCAAGCATGATTAATCACCACGCTCTGCACACCTGCATTTGCAAGCGCCTCTAAATGCCAAGCTAATAAAGATTTATTTTGTATGGTGAGTAGTGGCTTTGGTAAATCATCCGTAAGAGGGCGCATGCGCTCACCTCTTCCAGCGGCCAATAAAAAACAGGGAAGGGCATTGGTGGAAGTCTTAACCATTCTGTTGTTGACGGGTTGATTCCAAAAGGCGCGCTAAGGGTTTTAATTCAATATAACGATTAGCAGTAGCAATGGCATATTCAAGCACCAGTGGAATATCTTTCAGGTAAGCATCTTTACCATCACGATGAAACAGCCTTGCAAAAATTCCGAGAACTTTGAGATGTCGTTGCAAGCCCATCCATTCAAAATCTCGATAGAACTGCCCAAAATCATTTGGCATTGGTAATCCTAATTTACGCCCTTCTTCCCAAAACTTAATTACCCAATCAATCACTCTTTCTTCTGGCCAGGCAATGTAAGCATCACGCCATAAAGAAGAGGCATCGTAAGTAATCGGTCCATATACGGCATCCTGAAAATCAATTACTCCAGGAGTATTGTTTGTAGTCAGCATTAAATTGCGCGAATGATAGTCACGATGTACATATACTTTGGCCTGTGCCAAGTTGTTTTCAATAATGTACTCGAAAGCCTTTTTGAGCTGCGCTTCTTGTTGTGAACTCAATTCAATATGAAGATGCTTCTTTAAGTACCATTCGGGAAATAAATCTAATTCATGCTGCAGGAGCGCTTCATCATAGTTTGGTAATACATTGGGTTTGCTCGCTAGCTGGATGAGTACCAAAGCATGGGTAGCATCTTTATATAGCGCATCTGCTGTCTCATCATTGAGCTGCGCAAGATAGGTTTTATTGCCAAGATCATTGAGTAAAAGAAAGCCCTCAGTAATATTTTTTTCTAATATTTCTGGGACATTAACCCCTGCCTTCGAGAGCAATAAATCTACCTCGATAAAGGCATCTAAGGGCTCGTGTTGAGGAGGGGCATCCATCACAATTAACGTAGCAAATTTAGGATTTTTGCTATCAATTCGGAAATACCTCCGGAAGCTCGCATCGGCAGAAGCAGGCACCAGGGAGCTAAGATCCAATTGCCAGCTAGGCTCAAGGCCTTTTAGCCATTGAATGAGGGTGTGTAGGCGTACGTCAGTCATGGTCGATTCGTATAATAAGACGGGTCTGGAACTATGAGTCATTATCGCCGTTGCGCTGGTCTTTGCGCCCCTCTTTTTATAGCTGTAACCCTGCGCGCAATGATAGGGGGGGCATTGCTCCAATTTACATCCCAGTTGAGTGCGCAAACACCCCCTCCCTTACCGACAGTTTTTAAGCCCTCAGAGGCTCCACCACTCTTACCTGATCGTGGCAATGTCACCGTTCTAAAGTTGGATGATCAGTTACGTATAGGTCAACCAATTGAAGATAGTAAGGCCCTTACCTTTACTGCTAGCGACTCTATTAATGGCGTGGTCGATCGTGAGATGCGCCTAAAAGATCGCGCTCAAATTCGTCGCAATGGAACAGTAGCCAAAGGCAATGAAATTATTTATAACCCCGATACTGACGTTGCAGACTTAATTGGTAATGCAGAATTAATTAAAGGGAATGCAAATTTCAAAGGACCGAAAGCGCGTCTAAAAGTAGATGCACGTGATGGAGAAATGGAATTACCGGTTTATGAAATTGGTGATAGCCGAGCAAGTGGAAAAGCAAAAAAATTAACCATTGAAAGCGGAGATATTTTTGCTTTTGATAATGCAACTTACACTACTTGCACTCCTGAAAATTTAGATTGGTATTTCACTGCTAATAAAATTGAAATTGACAACGAGCAAAAAGAAATGCGGGGGCAAGACGGGGTGATGCATCTTTTTGATGTTCCTGTCGCTTATGTTCCTTACTTTAGTTTGCCTACAGGAAAAGAGAGACGCTCCGGAATTTTGCCTCCGATTGCTGGATACAACTCTAAGAATGGCGTTGATATTACGCAACCGTATTACGTCAATATTGCGCCCAATCGTGATTTAACAATTTTGCCGCGTTACATGAGTCAGCGTGGCGTGCAGTTGGGTATGGGTTATCGTTTTATCGATACGACCTATTCGGGTAACGTAATGGGTGACTACTTGCCAAGCGATCAAAAGGCAGGTGGCATTAATCGTTGGCGATATGACTGGCAGCAGCGTCAAACTTTAGTTGGGTCTCAGTTGGGTGGTCCAGGTTCAGTGAATGCCTATGTCAATGCTGCCAAGGTATCGGATAACCTATATCCCACAGACTTCTCACAAACCGTTGCCGGCGCCGTGACAAGTCAGTTCCGCCAAGAGGTAGGTGCGGTATCGCAACTTCCTTCTAGATTGAGTAATTGGACAGTTTCTGCCAAGGCGTTGACATTCCAGACCCTGCAGCCCAATTTACCTAGTACGGTTGGAGCGCCTTACAACATTTTGCCTCAGGTGACAGCGGTCTATCGCAGTAACTTAGTACCGCCGGCCTCAGGGACTGATGGGCGCTACATCACCTTACCTACTGGCCCTACTACGACCTTGTCTACTGATTTCTCGCGGTTTTCGTACAACATTGCCAGCAGCATTCCCAATACGGCGCCAGGTATTTTCAGTCAAGCCGATCGTACGGTAGTTAAGGGAATTTTGGAATATCCAACGATTACGCCTGGATACTACATTCGCCCAAAGTTAAGTTTCCAGTCAAATACCTATAGCGCCACTGCCTATCAGGCTGGATATTTGCCTGCTCAAGGCTTCTTAATTCCTACTGCAAGCTTGGATACAGGCTTAGCATTTGAAAGAGATGCTTTGGAGATGGGAAGCTTTTTTGGTCAAAACATGTTGCTTAGCATGGAGCCACGTGCCTTGTATGTGTATACGCCTTATGTAAATCAGGCTAATACACCTTTATTCGATACCGCCGATGCGGGTTTTGGTATTAGCCAGATCTTTAGTGAAAATACCTTTATTGGTAACGACCGTGTATCTGATAGCAATAAGATCACTGTGGGTTTAACCAGTCGAATTACGGAAGCAAATACGGGTGCCGAAAGAGCGGTGATTACGATTGCTCAGCAGCAGCAGTTCAGTCCACAGAAAGTGGGTTTGACGGGAAATATTGTGAGCCCTACAGCCTATTCCGATACCTTAGCAGCTGCCTCCATTCGATTAATGGGAAATTTCAATGCCGACGTTTTTGGGCAGTACAATACCCAGCTAAACCGTTTCGTGCAGACTACGGTGGGCGGTAGCTGGCGTCCAGCACCAGGTCGCAGCTTAAACTTTGGTTATCGAAATGTTTGGCAACCGCCTATTCAGGCAACCCCATTCAATCCAATCGGAACGCCATCTGGAACAACGACCGATCAATATAATCTTTCTGGTCAGTGGCCCCTTACAAGGGAGATTTCTTTAGTAGGTCGTTGGGGGTATGATTCACTTACAACCAAGACTTTGAATACCTTAGTGGCGATTGAGTATGTACGTGACTGTCTTGTTTTCCGAAGTGCATATTCTCAACTTCTGTTGAATAACAACACTACGACTCAAATCTTGTTTCAGATCGAGTTCAGAGGTCTTGGTGTTGCGGGAGACAATCCTGTGGATTTGATGAAATTAAATGTTCCTGGTTATATGCCTACACCCAAGCCTTTACCTGTTTCAACCTATGAGAATTACCAATGAACTTTTGTAAGAAAAATCTGAAGCGCTTTATTACTTGCGCATTTTTGCCGATCAGTTTGGCGCTGTTCGGTTTAGCTCATGCACAAGATGTAAATCGAAAAGCTGCGCCTACAAGTGTCACTGGTGCAGATAATAAAATTCGCAATATTGATGGGGTAGCAGCAGTTGTCAACACTGGCTACATTACACGCAAAGAAATTGATGATCGCGTTGCCGCTTTACAAAAGCAGGGTGTAAAGGCACCGGATGCAGCTGAATTTAGAAAAGCTGTGCTAGAGCGCTTGATTATAGAAAAAATTCAAATGCAAAATGCAGAGCAAGAGGGTATAAAGGTTACCAATAAAGACTTAGATAGAATTATTGGAGACATTGCAGCAAAGAATAAATTATCCTATGCAGAGTTCAGGTCAAAAGTGAACGCCTCAGGAACCTCATTTGAGCGCTACAAAGAGTCTCTCCGAGAGGATGTGCTCCTTACTCGTTATCGTGAGCGAGAAGTTGATGCCCGTATTAAGATTTCTGATGCAGAAATTGATAACTTTATTGCAGAGCGTGCACGCGTCATTTCCGGTAAGGGTGCTGCACCTCGTTCAGCGGCGCCTGGCGCTGGTGGCGGCCCAGAAGAAATCGATGTAGCACAAATCTTTATCCCTGTAGATCCTGGTGCAGGTGTTGGTACTCAGGCAGAGGCGAAGAAGAAGGCTGAAGCCCTATTGGTAGCTGCTAGTGGCGATGTTGACTTTATGCAATTGGGTGAGATAGCAGCAAAAGAAAATCCAAAGATTAAATTTCAGGAGCTTGGTTATCGCACCCCTGATCGTTTACCTCAAATATTTTATGAAGCAGTACGAAATCTCGGTAGTGGCCAAACAGCTAAAGTGGTTCTGAAAAGCCCTGCAGGTTTTCACGTGCTAAAGGTTTTAGATCGTAGGACCATGATTGCTGGTGGGGCACCTCAACAAGAGGCACCTCCACTAGAAGTAGCGTCATCAACTCCTCAAGCCATCACCATTATTCAAACAAATTCACGTCATATTTTATTGCGTCTACGTTCAGGATTAACTGACCAGGAAGCTGAAAGACGCCTGCAAGGTTTTAGGGATCAGATTCGAACAAAGACTGCTGACTTTGGTGAATTGGCTAAGAAATTTTCGGAGGATGGCTCTGCCGCAGCGGGTGGCGAGTTGGGTTGGATGAGTCCGGGTGATTTAGTTCCAGAGTTTGAGCAGGCAATGAACCGCTTACAAATTGGGGAGGTAAGTAATCCTGTGAAATCAGAATTTGGTTGGCACTTAATCCAAGTGACTGATCGTCGCGATGGACAGCTCACCGTGGAGAAGCAACGTCAGTTCGCTCGTGCCAATATTCGTGAACGTAAATATGAACAAGCTTTCCAAGATTGGATTCGTGAATTACGCGATAGCGCTACTGTGAAAATTCTTAACGCAGAAGATGGCGCAACTAGCACCCGTTAATCTGGTTGTTACTACTGGCGAGCCAGCCGGTGTTGGCCCAGAAGTCTCCCTCAAGGCTGCTCTAGCTTTTTTAGCGGAGCAAGAAAATGCAGACATTACTTTACTTGGGGATAGGAATTTAATCCAGATACCTCAAGGAGTAAATCCTAAGTTACTAGATCGTCTCAAGCTCGAGTCAGTTGAATTGGTACAGCCTGTTATTCCAGGGGTCTTAAACTCTGCAAATGCCCAATACGTTCTCAGTCTTCTCAATCAAGCAGTAGAGGCTTGTTTGAAAAAGCGTTTTGATGCGATGGTTACTGCTCCAGTGCAGAAAAGTATCATTAACGATGCTGGCCTTATATTTACGGGGCATACGGAATATCTCGCGCAGCATTGTGATGTCCAGCATGTAGTCATGATGTTGTGCGCCCCCCTGCCAAAAGGTTTCTTAGGAATGAATCAGCCCCGTGATCTCAGGGTTGCTCTCGTTACTACTCATCTTCCATTGCAAGCAGTATCTGCTGCACTCAATCAAGATTACGTTTTAGAAACGATTCAAATTGTTGCAAAGGATTTGCGAGACCGATTTGGAATTGCTAAGCCTGTTATGCGAATAGCTGGACTGAATCCTCATGCAGGAGAATCTGGTTATTTGGGTCGCGAAGAAATTGAATTCATTACGCCAGCTATTAAAGCAGCTCAGAACTTAGGAATCGATGTCACAGGCCCTTTTCCAGGGGATACGATGTTTGATATTGCGGCTCTAGAGTCTGTAGATGCATTTATTGCGATGTATCACGATCAAGGTTTAGCACCATTTAAATTTGTGACTTTTGGAGGCGGCGTTAATGTCACGCTGGGTTTGCCAATGATCCGTACCTCTGTAGATCATGGGACGGCTTTGGATATTGCCGGTAAAGGCTTGGCAGATTCTGGAAGCATGCTCGAGGCTTTGCGCTTAGCCTATCAATTGGCAATGAACCAAAGAAATCCATCCTAAGCATGCATCGTGCTCGTAAACGTTTTAGCCAAAATTTTCTGCAAGACGATGGCATCATTTATTCGATTGTTGCCTTAATACAGCCAAGCGCTCAGATGCATGTGATTGAGATTGGTCCTGGTCTAGGTGCCTTAACCAGACCCTTGCTTAAAAATTTAGATCAACTAGATTTATTAGAAATTGACCGTGATTTAGTAGCTTATTGGCATCAAGAGAACTTGCAGGGCCTCAAAGTCATTGAGGGAGATGCACTGCAGTTTGATTTTTTAGAGTGGGCCAAGAGTTGTGATGGGCGTACTGGTCTTTGTAAAGTTGTTGGAAATCTTCCTTACAATATTTCATCGCCTTTATTGTTTCATTTAGTTGGTGCCGCCAAAGAGATTGATGAGCAAGTCTTTATGCTACAGGCTGAAGTTGTTGAACGTATGGTAGCTAAAGCAGGCAGCTCAGATTTCAGTAGATTGTCAGTCATGCTGCAAGCTCGCTATGACATGGAACAGGTATTAGAGGTGCCTCCTGAGGCCTTTGATCCTCAGCCCAAAGTGAACTCTGCTGTAGTGCGCATGATTCCTCGAAAAGACTTCAACTTAAATGATGCGCAATGGAGCGCGCTAGAGAAAGTAGTTGCTGCTGCGTTTTCCCAAAGAAGAAAAATGCTCCGAACCAATTTACAGGCTTTTGCCGACCGCATCCATTTAACGGAAATAGAGCTTAAGGCGAGGGCGCAAGATATTTCAGTAGATCGTTATATGGAGTGGGCTAGGATCCTAGCCGCTTAAGCAAGTAAATCTAAGTTGAGATTTACTGATACGCGCTTGGATCAATCACACGCATTTCTGCTTCAATCCAACCTTCTACTTCTTGCTGTAATTCTTCTCCTGATTTTCCTTCGGAACGAATCACGGGACCAATGGAGAAAATCACAGTCCCAGGTTGTTTAAGAAAACTATTCTTAGGCCAAAAGCGCCCTGCATTGTGGGCAATCGGAATCACCAGTGCACCAGTGGCACTAGCGAGGCGTGCACCACCTTTGCGATAGGGTTTATTCGATCCAATCGGGGTTCTGGTGCCTTCGGGGAACAACATAATCCACTTGCCTTCGCTTAAGCGTTTTCGGCCCTGGCTAGCGACTGACAGCGCAGCAGTTTGTTTGCTAGCCCGATTGATATGAATCATTTTAAGTAGTGCTAATGCCCAACCAAAGAAGGGAATCCAGAGTAATTCACGTTTAAAGACAAAGCATAGCTGTTTAGGTAGTAGGGCAATATAAGCAATGGTTTCATAGGCAGATTGGTGCTTACTTAGAATCACCACTGGCTCATTTAACACAGCCTCCATATTTTCCATGCCGCGAATTTCATAATGAATCCCGCAAAGATGTTGTAGAACCCAGATTACTACCTTGTTCCATAAGCCAATAAAGGTATAGCGATTTTCTGGACTCAAAAAGGGGAAAGCGATCATGCAAAGCACAGACCAAATCGGAGTAAAGATCAGTAAAAATAAAGCAAAGAGTGTGGAACGAATAAAAGTCATATTTGCTTTATGCCTTGTTTTCTAGAATTGCACTAGCAAAAGCCATGAGATCAGCATGAATTTGCGTACCCTCTGGCAAATTTCCTGCTTCCAGAGTCTTTTGACCTTTGCCAGTAAGTACTAGGTGAGGCATTGCGCCTAGGGTGATGCCAGCTTGAAGATCGCGCAAAGAATCGCCCACAATAGGGACCCCAAGTAATGGGGTCGTGCTATCTGTTCTTTTGTAACGTAGCGCAATTTCTTTCATCAACCCAGGAAGTGGTTTGCGGCAATCGCACCCATGAGAATCAATGTGTGGGCAAAAGAAAATACCATCAATATGACCACCTAATGGCTTGAGCAACTTATCCATCTTGTCATGCATGGCATGCAAATCGGTGATAGTGAAAAAACCTCTGGCTAAACCAGATTGATTGGTTGCAATTGCAATTTGGTAGCCAGCTTGATTGAGGAGAGCAATTGCCTCTAAACTACCTGGCAGCGGAACCCACTCATCTACTGATTTCACATAATCATCACGATCTTCATTGATCACGCCATCACGATCCAGAATGATGAGTTTAGAAGAGCTTAGGCTCATGCTAATTTGCCGAGATCGGCAACGAGATTCATTTTCTGGTGCAGTTGTTGCAGGAGCGCTAGACGGTTATCACGTAGTTCAGGATTTGGGTCCATCACCATCACATCGGCAAAGAACTGATCGATGGGCACACTCAAAGCGACTAGCGCTTTAAGAAGTTCAACAAACTGACGTTTTTCATATGCCGTATCTAGTGCTGGTGTGGCTGCTTCGAGGGCTTGGTAAAGTGCAGACTCTGCAGGAATCTGCAATAGTTTGCTTGAGCAAGCCGCAGGAATCTTTGTTGTCGTTTTCTTCAAGATATTGCTAATACGTTTATTGGCTGCCGCTAGTTGAGCAGCTTGAGGTAATGCATTAAATTCGCGTAAGGCGGCTAAACGCGCAATCAGATCATTAATCTGCGCCGGGGATTGACTTAATACCGCATCGATCTCTGCACTGGTAAAAGGTTTTCCAGCCATTGCCTGATCACGTAAGTAGGCGCGAAGACGATCAATGATGAAGGCATCAATATCAGCCGTTTGCGCTTTTTCTTGTACTTCTTTTTGTGGAAACTGCGCACGAGCCAATTCAATTAACTCTGGCAAGCTTAAGGATAGATTTTTTTCCAAGAGCAAGCGACAGATGCCTAAAGCATGACGACGTAGCGCATAGGGGTCTTTATCCCCTGTTGGTGCAAGACCAACACCCCAGATACCGACTAATGTTTCGAGTTTATCGGCAATCGCCAAAATCGTACCTGTTTGAGTTTGTGGCAAAGCATCGCCTGCAAAGCGCGGCATATAGTGCTCACTACAAGCAGCGGCCACCTCAGCATTTTCACCATCGTGTTTAGCATAGTAGTTGCCCATAATGCCTTGCAGCTCTGGGAATTCGCCAACCATATCGGTAAGTAAATCGGTTTTGGCAAGCTCAGCTGCACGCTCAGCCAGCTTGTGATCTGCACCTAATTTTTTAGCAATTCCGGCGGCAATACCTTGAACGCGTTTGGCACGCTCTAACTGATTACCCAGTTGATTGTGATAAACCACTCTGCCAAGATCGGCGACTCGTGAAGCTAGCGGGCGCTTTTGATCTTGCATAAAGAAGAAGCGTGCATCAGAAAGGCGTGGACGCACGACGCGTTCATTACCAGAAACGATGGCATGCGGTTTATCGGTTTCAATATTGGAAACAATCAAAAAGCGATTGCGTAATTTTCCTTGCTTATCGGTCAGGGCAAAGTATTTTTGATTTGTCTGCATGGTCAGAATCAAACATTCTTGAGGTACCTCCAAAAATTCTTGATCGAAATGACACTCATAAATTGCTGGCCACTCTACAAGCGCAGTGACTTCGTCGAGAAGACTATCTGGCATCAGTACTAAGTCATCGCCAGCAGATTTGAGAAGAGCAGCTTCTATCTTGGCACGACGCTTATTAAAGCTTGGAATAACTTTTGCTTTTGTCTCTAAGTCCGCTTCATATTGATCAGCGACTGTAATGGCTACTATGCCTGGCGCAAGAAAGCGGTGCCCTTCCGTTTGATTGCCCGCATCAATACCAAGGCTAGTGAGTTTGAGAGTCTTGTTGCCATGCAGTGCAATGATGCGGTGTGCTGGACGGGCAAATTGCACATCAGCCAATTGACCATTTTTTTGTTGCACCTGATAGTGCATCATTTTGGCAATTGGTAATTTGTTTAAAGTTTGCTCAAGTGCTGCTTGAGCAGTTTGCTCAAGTGCTGCACCTTTGGCGATGACATTGAGATACAGAGCTTCATTTTTACCTTCGCCTGATTTTTCTAGAGCTGCAAGATCAATATCTGCATAGCCTAGAGATCCCAATTTCTTGAGTAGGGGCGGCGTTGCTTTGCCATTGGCATCAAATGCAATGCTTGTTGGTAATAATTTTTCACGCACCGGGTAATCAGGCGCTTGATCTAGAACATTTGTAATAAATACTGCAAGGCGACGTGGCGTTGCAAAACCAGTCACCGTAGAGGTATCTGAGGCTAGTCCTGCAGACTTTAAAGAGGCATAGATGCCTTCGCTAAAAGCATCACCTAAACGACGTAGTGATTTAGGGGGTAGTTCTTCTGTAAAGACTTCAATCAATAAATTAGCTGATTGCGAAGGAGAATTAGATGTACTCATAAATAGGTATTACTTAGGCTTGGCGATGGCACATTGGGAATCCCAGCTTTTCTCGGGACTCAAAATACGCTTGTGCAACGGCGCGCGAGAGATTACGAATGCGGCCAATATACGCAGCACGTTCTGTAACAGAGATGGCGCCACGGGCATCTAAAAGATTGAAGGTATGGGCAGCCTTTAAGACCATTTCATAAGCAGGCAATGCCAAAGGCACTTCCATTAAGCGTTTTGCTTCGCTTTCATAGTTTGCAAAGTTTGCAAATAGTAAGTCTGCGTTGGAGTGTTCAAAGTTATAGCAAGACTGTTCAACTTCATTCTGGTGATACACGTCACCATAAGAAATACCGTCTGCCCAAACAAGGTCATATACATTCGAACAATTTTGAATGTACATTGCTAAGCGCTCGATGCCGTAAGTAATTTCGCCAAGCACGGGTTTGCAATCTAAACCACCAACTTGCTGGAAATAAGTGAACTGGGTTACTTCCATGCCATTGAGCCAAACTTCCCAACCCAATCCCCAAGCACCCAAGGTTGGATTTTCCCAATCATCCTCAACAAAGCGCACATCATTTTCTTTGAGATTAAGACCAAGAGCGGATAGCGAACCAAGATAGAGTTCTAGAATATTTTCTGGGGCGGGCTTAAGAACAACTTGATATTGATAGTAGTGCTGCAAGCGATTTGGGTTCTCGCCATAGCGCCCGTCTTTGGGTCTACGTGAGGGCTGAACATAGGCTGCTTTCCAAGGCTCTGGACCAATAGCGCGCAAGAAGGTGGCGGTATGAGAAGTACCAGCGCCTACCTCGAGGTCGATAGGTTGTAATAGGGCACAACCTTGTTGGTCCCAATAATCTTGGAGTTTGAGAATGATTTGCTGAAAAGTAAGCATGATTAACCTGGCTAAGCCATTGATTTTACATGGCTAGGATGGTCCAGGAGTTAAATCTAGCTAAAAACGTCTGTGACGAATCAAGCCCCAGATCAGCAGAATGCAAGAAATACTCAAAATCGGTAAATTTCCCCAGCGCACATAGGGTGTTTTGCCTTCATAAGCTTGTACTTGGGTAATGAGGCTGGCTTGGCTAAATTCAGGAAGAGAAGACAACACCTTTCCGTCGGGACCTAAAACAGAGGTAATACCAGTATTGGTTGCCCGGAGTGCCGGAAGACCAGTTTCTAGTGAGCGCAGTTGAGATAAGCGTAATTGCTGAGAGGATGCTTGAGAGTCTCCGAACCAAGCCAAGTTGGTGAGATTAATTAATACATTGGTCGATGTAGAGCTGTTTCGAATGCGACTAGCTAGCTCTCCGCCAAAGACATCCTCATAGCAAATTGTAATTGCGGCCAAGAGAGGCTTTTGATTCGGCCTTTGAATCAAGAAATTTTCTTGATTCATTCCGCCTCTAGCAAAGTCGCTTAAGGGAACATTAAAGGCATTTACAAACCAATGGAATCCTGGGGGAATAAATTCACCAAATGGAACTAGATGGTTTTTGTCATAGAGGTAAGGTGGATTTGCGGGTGAAAGACCTAATGCGCGATTAGAAAACTCCCGACCATCTTTTGTATTGGTATGCCTACCAATCACCCCAAATAATAAATTGTTACCTTGCTGATTAATCTGTTTTTGTAGAGCATCTATGGTCCCACTGGGTAAATTACTTTCAGGCCATGGAAAAGCTGTTTCTGGGGCAATGATGAGTTCAGCATGAGATTTAGACATCGCAGCAAAGTAAAACTCAATTTGCTTGAGCACGCCTTCTGGTTTGAATATCAGACTTTGAGCAAAATTGCCTTGAATTAGTTCTACTCTAAGAGGCGCCCCAATAGGCTTAGTAAAGCTCCATAAACTTGAGAGCGCGGTTAATACTATGACAAAGATGAGCGTGAGAGTGCTGACTAAAGGATCTTTCTTTAGTTGCAAGATTTGCCATGAAGTAAAAACCACCAGAAAGGTGCAGGCCAGACCACCAAAGTAAGGGGCAATAACTGAAAATGGTCCGTTGACTTGGCTCTCTGCCAAGCCCATCCAGGGAAAACCTGTAAAGATATAGCCACGCAAGAATTCCATTACAACCCAGCTGGCTGCCAGGAAGAGGCCAGTAAAGCGTGAGTTGTGAAGCAGAGTCAGTGTGAGTGTGGCAAGTGCAAAGTACAGCGCCATATAGGCAGACAATAAAAATACTGCCATGCAAGATAGCGCTGCATTCATACCACCTACATCATGAAGGCTGATATAAATCCACCACAGACCGATCACAAAGTAGCCTAAGCCAAATATCAAACCAGATAAGAGCTGATGCTTTATAGAAGAGTGGTTTTCTAAAGTGAGTTGCCACCATATCACGCTCAGTATGGGAATTTGAATCCACCCACCATAGGACAACTCAGTCGCACCAGCTAGGACTGCGCCCAATATAAATAGCGTTAAATAATGAATTGCTGATCGACTACGAGAAAGCGGATGAATCAAGATCAGTCTCAGTCAGTTTTCTTAGAAGTTTGACGCGCTAGCAAGATATGGATTTGACGAGGATCAGCACGCAAGATTTCGAATTCAATACCATCTATTGAAATGCGTTCACCTACCTTTGGAACTCTGCCCAGATGTTGAATTACAAGACCAGCAACAGTTTCAATATCCTCTTCTACAAAGTGGGTGCCAAGCTTCTCGTTAAATTGCTCTAGCTCGGTAATGCCTTTCACCCTAATATCCCCATTATCAAGCGTAATCAGGTTATCAGCTTCTTCATCAATGTCATGTTCATCTTCAATATCACCAACGATTTGCTCCAATACATCTTCAATCGTGATGATCCCGGCAACGCCACTGTATTCATCCACGACAATCGCTAGGTGATTGCGATTATCTTTAAAGTCGCGCAATAAAACGCTAAGGCGTTTTGATTCAGGAATGAAAACTACTGGCCTAAGCCAATCGCGCACTTGAAAATCTTTTTCTGTTGCATGTCGTAATAGATCTTTTGCTAATAAGATGCCAATCACATTATCTTTACTGCCTTCGTAGACCGGAAAGCGAGAGTGGGCTGCATCTATCACGCTTTGAATGATGACAGCTAAGCTGCAGTTGATATCAATCCAATCAATCTGTGCCCTAGGTACCAAGATATCGCGTGCACAAAGTTGCCCTACTTGAAAGACGCCCTCAATCATTGAGAGTGCATCAACATCAATCAGTCCTTCAGTTTGAGCCTCTCGTAAGGTCTCAATGAGTTCCTGGCGGCGCTCGTTTGGACTAACAGGTTTTGGCGTTAAAAAATCGGTTAGCCGATCTAGTAGTGATTTATTGGGGTCAGGCATATAGGAAGAATAGCTTAGAAATATGTCAATTTTTCAATTGAGCAGGTAAATGAGGCCTAGGATTCGAGGTAAGGATTAGAAAACCCTAATTTTTCTAGAATTTGTACTTCTAGTGACTCCATCTTTTTTGCATCTTTCGCAGTTTGATGATCATAGGCTTGAGCATGAAGGCAGCCATGCACGATCAGGTGGGCAAGATGCGCTTTAAGTGTTTTTCCTTGTTCTTTTGCTTCATTTTGAACAATCGGCAGACAAAAAATAATATCGGCCAGTACATTTGTTTTTGATGACTCGTATGGAAAAGTTAAAACGTTGGTCGCCTGATCTTTGTTTCGATAAGCCAGATTTAATTTCTTTCCTTCTGCGGCATTCACAAAGCGCAGAGTTAGTAGCCCTCCCTGGTGTGTAGCTGCTTTCACCCACTTCTTTATGACATTCTTTGACGCTTGCTGAGTAAGCGCCGCTTCAATAGCGGGACTCGCGTATTGAAGCTCAATGAGTAATTTAGATTTAGTGGGAGTTTGCATGGGTATTTAAGAGTTCGCCTCTTAAGGTGTAGTTAAGTACTTCCGTTACTTCAATATCAACCATATTGCCTATGAGTGATTCCATGTCTTGTTCTACTGCCGTGAAATGAATGACGCGATTATTAGCGCAGCGTCCTTGCAGATTCACGCCATCTTTGGCTAGCCCTTCTACTAATACTTTTTCGATATTACCAAGCATTTTTTTACTGATTTGATTGGCTTGGCTCTCTACGAGGGCTAATAAGGTTTGTAAACGCTTGAGTTTGACTTCGTAAGGAGTGTCATCACTTAAGTTAGCGGCAGGGGTGCCGGGGCGAGGACTAAAAATAAAGCAGAAGCTATTATCAAATTGAAGATCTTGAACCATCTTCAGTAGCTTTTCAAAATCCGCTTCAGTCTCCCCAGGAAAACCCACAATAAAGTCGCTCGATAAAGTAAGGTCAGGCCTGACGGCACGCATCTTACGAATAATGCTCTTGTACTCGAGAGCGGTATAACCACGCTTCATGGCTGAGAGCATGGCATCCGAACCATGTTGTACGGGTAAGTGCAGATGGCTGACAAGCTTGGGTACTTTTGCGTAGACATCAACGAGTCGCTGTGTAAATTCTTTTGGATGGCTGGTGGTAAAGCGGATGCGCTCAACGCCAGGTATCTCTGCAATGTATTCAATTAACAAAGCGAAGTCTGCAATCTCATCAGTAGCACCCATTTTGCCCAGATAAGCATTGACGTTTTGACCAAGCAACACAATTTCTTTAACACCTTGACTAGCAAGGCCCGCTACTTCAGTTAAGACATCATCAAAAGGTCGGGATACTTCTTCGCCGCGGGTATAGGGAACAACACAGTAGCTGCAATATTTTGAGCAGCCTTCCATGATGGAAACATAAGCTGAACCCCGAGTCTGGCGTGAGGCAGGTAAGTGATCAAATTTTTCAATTTCTGGAAAAGATATATCTACTTGTGAAATTCCGGTCTGACGACGCTTTGCAATTAAGTCAGAAAGACGGTGCAATGTTTGCGGCCCAAAGACGACATCGACATAGGGGGCGCGGCTGACAATTTGCTGACCTTCTTGGCTAGCAACGCAGCCGCCAACGCCGATCAGTAATTCTGGCTTGAGTTTCTTGAGCTCGCGTAATCTACCCAAATCAGAAAAAACTTTATCTTCTGCTTTTTCTCGAATTGAGCAAGTATTGAGGAGAACGACATCCGCATCTTCAGGCGAATCTGTCATGACCATGCCTTCATTGGCATGTAAGAGGTCGGCCATCTTGCCCGAGTCATACTCGTTCATCTGACAGCCAAAGGTTTTGATGTAAAGCTTTTTCATATGCCGTTCTCAGGTTTATAGCTGGGGGCGAAGCTCAGATTTTACGGGATATGGACTTAGATCAGTCGATAAGCGGCAATAGCTACCAAAGTAGGCGGTATTGCTGCTATTAATAGATATAGCGCTGAAACCGCAGCATTTGGAAAATAGGCACGCAAAATCGCAATACCTGCAGGATTAGGAGCATTAGCAATAACTGTAAGCCCACCCCCAGCTACTGCACCGCCCACTAAGGCAAGCTTAAATTCAGGAGAAGTGCCGGTGACTAGTGAGCCTAGGTAAGTTAATGCGGCATTATCTGTAATGGCAGTAAGCGCAAGGCTGCCATAGAAAACTGCGGTAGGGCTCATCATCTCCAGTATCGGTTGTAACCACCAACCTTGAAGCGCACCCAAGACAACTAAACCACCCAAGAAAAATCCTACCAAGAGCGCTTCTTTCAGGATGAGTGGGCTTTGATGTATTGGATATGCGGTGGTATAGCCAATAAAGAAAAGCAAAAGCCACATAAAAATAACAGGGTCATGAGCAAATATCACTACCCCGAATAAAAACAGCAGATGGACTGCCGTGACAGCTAAAGGAATTTTGGTGGGTTTCTCAAGCGATTGCGAGTCGGTTAACTGCCGATGAAATATCAGTGTGACGCCTAGTGCATTTACAAAAATAGCGATGCAAGATTCAATACCGAAGTTCGCAAACATAAATGCCGAACTCCATTCCCAAGTGGTGGCGACCATCAATACAGGGGGTGCTGCAAAATTTGTCAATGTTCCGCCAATAGAAATATTGACAAAAAGCACACCTAAGGTAGCGAACATCAAAGTGATGGAAGGTTTATTTTTGTAAACTAAGTCACGTAATAAAAATGCGGCTAAGGTCATTGCAGCTGGTTCAGTAATCAGCGATCCCAAGAGAGGAGTTACGGAAAGCGTTAAAAAATACAGTGCTGGAGCACTTCGAATGCGAAGCAAAGCTTGTAAAACAGTACCTAGGACGTGCAAAATTTGGGTAGCAAAGAAAAGAATAGGTTTACTACCCGCCACAATCATGATGGCAAATACAAAGAGTGGCTCTGTGAAATTGCGTTGATCTAAAAAAGATTTAGCGGCATTTAAACTTTCGCTAAAGCTCATAAAAATAATGAGAATCGCAGCCCAAAAACCAAAAACGATCTCTACTTCACCAAGGAGATGCCACAAGCCTGAATGCTTGGGTGATTTGCTAGCAAGGGTTTCAAAATAACCAGTACAAAAGGTATGCAATACGGCAATGGCAAAAATAATGCTTGCGCCAAGTTCAGTCGGGGTAAAGTTCATAGCAGAATGGTAGCAGGTGCTTGAAAATATTAAGACATTGTTACTTTGGGAGATTTTAGTGAAATTGAAGATTGGCTATCAAGAACTCATTGCAAGCGCAATGGTGCAAATTGAAACGGTTCCACTAGAGGAGGCGCAGCAATTGTTAGGTGATCCCAATACGGTTTTTGTGGATATTCGGGATGTTCGAGAATTGGAGCGCGAAGGCATGATCCCCAATGCTTTGCATGCACCTCGGGGAATGTTGGAGTTTTGGGTTGATCCTGATAGCCCTTATTTCAAACCTATTTTTGGTGAAGGTAAGCGTCTAATTCTGTATTGTGCTTCTGCTTGGCGCTCAGCCCTTGCAACGGAGACGCTACAGAAAATGGGCTTGCCGGGAGTTAGTCATCTAGAAGGTGGTTTTACTGCCTGGAAAAAAGCGGATTTACCCACTCAAGACAAAAGTCAGAAGAATTAATTATTCGTCATTTAAACAAAAGGTAATCATGAGAAAAGTAGTGTCGCAGTTTGGAGAAGGACCACTCCAACAAAAATTAAGGACAGGGGATATACATCATGTATCGGATGCAGAGCTGTCTAAAGGTGGCGATGGTACTGGGCCTTCACCCCATGAATATTTGGGTGCAGCATTAGCAGCCTGTACAAGTATGACATTAAAGATGTACTCGGAAAGAAAATCCATTCCACTTAAAAATGCGATCGTGACAGTAGATATCGAACGTCAAAATGATATTGAAATCTTTACACGACATGTTGAATTGGTGGGCGATCTAGATGATGAACAAAGAGTACGTCTTTTAGAGATTGCACAAAAATGCCCAATCCATAAAGCATTGGCTGGTGAGATCCAAATAAAAACCCAGCTGGTAAATTAATACGAGCTGGGTTTTTTAAAACAATTACTAAGGCGACAACTAAAAACAGCTTAGTTAGGTGCTGTAGCTGGCTTACCAGTCTTGCCGGCGTTGTAACCAGCGTTGTACTCAGAGCCCTGTTCTTTCTTGTATGCATCATAGATATAACCAGATGCCGCGCCAACTGCTGCGCCACCAACTGCACCCCAGATAGGATTGCCATGGAAAATCGCTGTGCCAATAGCACCAGCAGTAGCGCCGATAGCGGCACCAGAAACAGTGCGTTGTTCTGTATTGCTCATGTTTGAGCAACCCGCTATTGCGAATGTTGCTGCAGTAATTGCGATAATTTTTTTCATATCAACTAATCCTTTGTATGTAATTTGAATAAGCTATTGGCTCTAATTATTTTTTGCCACAAGGAAAGCGCATTGCTAGGAAACCTAGTGCAGTACCAGCAGCAGGCTTGTCAGCAGTTTGTGGATTATCACCAGCCCATTTCACAAAATCAGCAATGACTTCATCACGTTTAGGAGCAGGTTGATTGACGCAAATAAATGGCTTAGCACGTTGTGGATGACGTGTAGCTAAATAGGTTTCATAAATAGCACTGGTGTAACCCACACAAAAGCTGCGTGATTCCGGACTTCCAGGAAGCTTGCAAGTTGTAACAAGCTCCTGAGTGCTCAATACTTTGATTTGTTCCTGGGCTTGAACAGCTCCAGAAATTGCGCCAAGGGCAGCTAAAACAACTAGGGTTTTTTTCATGGGTTTTCCTTAGGGTGTATTCAAATCAATGATAAACCATCATTTGTACTCAATATGTGCACTAATATAGTGCAATTTGCACCTAAATAGATTTTTTTGTTCCCCATAATGATGCATAAAAAAGAGGGGGAATTTTTATGGAAATCTTGAAATCCGGAAGCGATACTTTATTCATCTTGCTTGGCGCCATCATGGTTTTGGCTATGCATGCGGGCTTTGCATTCTTGGAGTTGGGCACAGTTCGTAAGAAGAACCAGGTCAATGCTTTGGTCAAAATCCTGGTGGACTTTGCAGTCTCTACAATTGCTTACTTTTTTATTGGCTACAGCATTGCTTACGGGGTGAACTTTTTCTCCGGTGCAGAATTGTTGGCCGAAAAGAATGGCTATGAGCTAGTCAAGTTTTTCTTCTTACTGACTTTTGCTGCAGCGATTCCTGCGATTGTTTCTGGTGGCATTGCTGAGCGCGCTAAATTTAATCCTCAACTCATTGCTACGTTTATTTTGGTAGGCTTTATATATCCCTTCTTTGAGGGCATTGCCTGGAATCAACATTATGGAATTCAGGCATGGATCAAGGGCTTAACGGGTGAAGAATTTCATGACTTTGCGGGTTCAATCGTGGTGCATGCTGTTGGCGGTTGGATTGCCTTACCTGCAGTGATTCTTCTGGGTGCGCGTCGTGGTCGCTATACCAAAGAGGGTCAAATCTCGGCACATCCACCTTCAAGCATTCCATTCTTAGCATTAGGTGCTTGGATATTGGCAGTAGGTTGGTTTGGTTTTAATGTCATGAGTGCACAAACGATCGATAAGATTAGCGGCTTGGTTGCAATCAACTCTTTGATGGCAATGGTTGGCGGAACTTTGGCAGCATGGGTTGTTGGACGAAATGACCCGGGTTTTACTTACAATGGACCTCTTGCTGGCTTGGTGGCGGTGTGCGCTGGTTCCGATTTGATGCATCCAGTTGGTGCTTTATTTGTTGGCCTAGTTGCCGGTGCTTTGTTTGTCTACATGTTTACCTTAGTACAAAACCGCTGGAAGTTAGATGACGTGTTAGGTGTTTGGCCCCTGCATGGCTTATGCGGCTTATGGGGTGGCTTGGCGGCGGGTATTTTTGGAACAAAGGCGCTAGGTGGTCTGGGTGGAATTACCTTTACTGGCCAACTCATTGGTAGCGCGTTAGGAGTGGGTGTCGCGCTAGTTGGAGGATTTGCAGTTTATGGAACCCTCAAAGCATTGATCGGTATTCGCATGTCACAAGAAGAAGAATATGAGGGTGCCGATTTAAGCGTGCACCGAATTTCTTCATCACCTGACCGTGAACCAAACTGGTAATTGTTGATCAGATATCAGCCATGATTCATCCCTATAATGAGTCATGGCTATTTATGAACTAGACGGAAACGCTCCTCAGTTATCTGAGGGTGCATGGGTTGCTGATAGTGCCGAAGTAATCGGCAAAGTAGAGCTCCATCAAAACGCCAGTATCTGGCCCAAGGTAGTGATCCGCGGCGATAACGACCTCATTCAAATCGGTGAAGGCAGCAATGTTCAGGACGCTTCTGTTCTGCATACTGACCCTGGCTATCCACTCATCATTGGCAAGCATGTCACGATCGGGCATCAAGTCATGCTGCACGGGTGCCAGATTGGTGATGGCAGCTTAATAGGAATAGGCGCTGTCATTTTGAATGGCGCCAAGATCGGTAAACATTGTTTAGTCGGTGCTGGTGCACTCGTGACTGAGGGAAAAGAATTTCCGGAGGGCTCCATGATTTTAGGATCGCCAGCAAAAGCAGTAAAAATCTTAACGCCCGAACAAATGGCTGGTATCGAAGAGATTGCTGGACGCTATGTCAAAAATGCTCAGCGTTATATCAAGACCCTCAAAAAGATTGCCTAAGCATTGCTCTACGTATTTAATGTCGTTCTGCCAGTATTTGTTCTCATACTGATTGGGTATGTCTGTGGGCGCACTGGCAAGTTGGGCGTCAATGCATCAATTGAGTTAAATCGTTTTGTAGTGTGGTTGGCATTGCCTGCGCAACTATTTAACTTTGCCTCTAATAGCGGCTGGCAAATGCTGTGGCAACCTGGCTTTATCACGGCATTTTTCCTGAGCTGTATTGCAGTTTTTATTTTGGTATTACTTATCAGTCGCTTGCGTGGCGAAGATCTAGCTGCGGCAAGCTTTAACGGCTTAAGTGCTTCCTACTCCAACACCGGTTATATGGGAATCCCCCTCTGCGCTCTAGCGCTTGGGCAAGATGGTTTAGCTCCTGCGATTATTTCTACATTTATCGTCTTTGTGATGTTTGCATTAGCAACGGTGCTTATTGAAATTGGCATTTTGTCGCATAAGAAACCTCATGAGATTTTCTGGAGCGCGACTAAATCCCTTTGTACTAATCCATTATTGATTGCTCCAGTTGCAGGATTGTTATGGTCTGCTAGTGACATGTCTTTATATGATCCGCTTGCGCAAGTCATTGCCTTCTTGGCGGCAGCAGCTACACCATGTGCTCTGGTATCCATTGGATTATTTTTAATGCAAAAGAGTCAGGCCTCTCCAGGGCAAACTTGGAGTATTACTTTTGCTAAGCTCATCATCCAGCCGGCGATTGCTTGGGTCATTGCTGGCCCCATTTTGAACTTGCCTGCTTTATGGGTAAGTGCTGTGGTGATCTTAAGTGCGCTACCAACAGGTACTGGCCCTTTTATGTTGGCGCAGTATTACAAGGCTGATGGGAGTGTGATTTCTCGAGTGGTCCTCTTAAGCACTATAGGCTCCTTACTAACACTCTCTTTATTCCTTTGGTGGAATAGCGGGGTTTAATCCCTCAGTCTTGTAATGCGTAAAGTGCTTTAGACTTATTGCCATGGAAGAGATTAATTTTTGGATTGGCATCATTGCAACAATGGCTTTTGCGGTCACGGGGGTACTAGCGATCACTGATCGTGGTGTTGATCTCTTTGGCGTATTGGTGCTTGGTTTAATTACTGCTATTGGTGGCGGAACGATTCGCGACATTATTTTAGAATCTCCCGTTTTTTGGTCAGAGAACCAAATTTATGTATGGCTTGCCTTAGGTGCCAGTGTCCTCACCTTCTTCGCGGAATCTTTTTTTACACAGCCCCAAATTTACCGTTGGATGCTTTATATGGATGGATTTGGCGCTGCACTCTTTGCGATCCAGGGGGCTGATAAGGCCTGGAATATGCACTATGGTTTGCCAGTCGCCCCAGTCATTTTAGGTGTGGTGACTGCGATCGGAGGCGGGTTATTGCGTGATGTATTGGCCGGTCGCAAAACCCTCATCATGTCACATGAACTCTATGCTATTCCGGTAAGCTTTGGTTGTATTGCCTATGTACTGATACTGAATTTTTTTCCTCAATACACGATTGAGGGTTCAGTCATCTGTATGTTGGGAATATTTGGTTTACGCGCAGCCGCCATTCATTGGGATCTGCGCGTACCCAAAATGTTTATTTCTAGAACGCGCTAACTGCACCATCGCTGCGTGGATCCCAGCCGCCACGAAGTGTGCCTGATGGGTCGCGGATGATGCAGCCTGCATGACCAACGGTCTCATCAAACGAATCTAACATTTCAACATCATGACCCATGGCGTGCAATTCTTTTGCAACCCATGGACTAAAGCGCGATTCAAGTTTTAAGCTGTCACTGGTTTGACCCCAGGTACGACCAAGCAGCCAGCGTGGGCGACTAATGGCATCTTGTGGATCTAGACCATAAGTGGCCGTGCGAGTAAAGACAGCACATTGGGTTTGAGGTTGACCGTCACCACCCATCGTGCCGTACACCATCGAGCGACCGTCTTTGAATAAAGCCATCGCTGGATTTAATGTGTGGAATGGTTTGCGGAAAGGCTCAAGATGATTGAGTGTTTTTGGATCTAAAGAAAAACTGCAGCCGCGGTTTTGCCAGTTCACGCCAGACTTGGGCAAGACAATGCCTGCGCCAAACTCGTGATAAATACTTTGTATAAAGGAAACACAATTACCATCACCATCAATCACGCCCATCCAAATAGTATCGGCTGGTCCTTTGCCTTGGCCCCAGGGAAGTGCTTTATCAGGATCAATATTTTTGGCTAGTTTTTTGAGAAAGGCAGGCGATAAGAATGACTGCGCATGCTTTTTCATATACGCAGGATCAGTCACAAACTGATCGCGAATCTTAAAGGCCTGCTTGGTTGCTTCTACACAATGATGAACATACTCAGTACTATCCACCTTGAAGCGTTTTAAGTTGAGCTGATCTAGGATGCCGATGATCATGAGTGACACCACACCTTGAGTAGGCGGCACCATGTTGTAGACATTTCCTAGGCTATGTTTGAGTTCTAGCGGGTCAATCAGTTTTGCATGATGACGGTGCAGATCACTCAATCTTAAGGGTGTGCCAATCTCAGTAAGTTCTTTTGCTATTAAGTTGGCGAGATCACCACGGTAGTAATCTTCTGTTCCTTTGCGAGCGACTTGTCGTAAAGTTTTACCGAGTCGATCTTGTTTGAAGATGCTGCCAACGGCTGGCGCTTTGCCATTGACTAAAAAAGTTTCTGCAAAGCCAGGAATTGGGGAAAGCTCTACACGCTTCTTGGCAGTTAGACTAGATTGACTGAAGGTAACTGGAATACCTGCCTCAGCATAATGAATGGCGTCGGCAAGCAGGCGAGAGAGGGGAATCTTCCCACCAAGTCCTTGTTTAGAGAGTTGAAGCGCTGCGCCCCATCCCGAGATTGTTCCAGCAACCGTATTAGCTGCAACAGGCCCACGAAATGGAATCGCTTTACTAATGCCACGGTCTGCATACCATTGCTTGGTAGCAAGTTCTGCAGCTGCGCCACAAGCATCAATGCCGCCCATAGCTTTGCCGGGGGAGTGAATCACCCAAAAGGAATCACCACCAATAGAGTTCATGTGGGGATATACGACGGCAATTGTTGCAGCAGCTGCCACCATGGCTTCTAAGGCATTGCCGCCTTCGCGGAGCACCGCAAGCGCGGACTCAGATGCGAGGGAGTGCGGTGCTACCGCCATCCCCCGAATACCCCATTTTGATTGCATTACTACCCCTTTGTTTTAAGCCCTATCAATTGCTTATTTATTTTCTCGCAATTGACGTTCGATCTCAGAGCTAGAGTCTACTGTGATTTCATTTTGCTCGACTCCAGCTAGTGGATCAACAGAAGGGCCATTCGCATCAATGGCAACAGTGGGTTTATCAACGAAGTAAGTCACTGTCTCTGGAATGAAGATGATGATTGCAACCAAAATCAGTTGCAGACCAACCCAGGGAAGTGCCCCATAGTAAATATCCGAGCTTTTGACGGATTTATGAGCTACCCCTCGCAAGTAAAACAAGGCAAATCCAAATGGCGGATGCATGAAAGAGGTCTGCATATTGGCGCCTAGTAATACGCCAAACCAGATTAAATCAATGCCTAGTTTCTCAGCAACAGGGGCTAACAATGGAATGATGATGAAGGCAATTTCAAAATAGTCTAAGAAGAAGGCTAAGAAGAAGACAAACAAGTTCACCACAATCAAGAAGCCAATCTGACCGCCTGGCAAGCCAGTGAGTAAATGCTCAATCCATAAATCTCCATCAACACCACGGAAAGCTAAGCCAAAAACAGTAGAGCCAATCAGAATAAAAATTACCATGGCGTTGATGCGCATAGTGGAGGTCATCGCCTCCCAAACTAAAGGCTTATGTAGACGCTTATTCATTGCCGCGAGAACCAATGCTCCTACAGAACCCATCGCGCCACCTTCAGTCGGTGTGGCTAGCCCCATTAAGATGGTTCCGAGCACCAAGAAGATCAGTGCGATAGAAGGAACGATGCCCCAGAGGATTTTTTTAAAGAGCTTCCAGTCAATAACTGGACGTGCCTCTGGCGGTAGTGCCGGCACATCTTGAGGTCTAAAGATAGATAGAAAGAAGATGAACAAGCAAAACAAGGCTACTTGAATGATGGAAGGGCCAATAGCACCGGCATACATATCACCAACCGACTTACCTAATTGATCAGCCAACACGATTAAGACCAGTGATGGTGGAATCAATTGGGTAATCGTGCCAGATGCTGCAATCACACCAGTGGCAACCCGTGGGTTATATCCATAACGCAACATGATTGGCAGTGAGATCAAGCCCATGGCAATCACGGATGCTGCAACGGTCCCAGTAATCGCCCCAAGAATGGCGCCAACAATAATGACGGCATACGCTAAGCCACCACGAATGGGGCCAAACAACTGACCTAAACCTTCGAGCATATCTTCGGCTAAGCCGCACTTCTCCAGAATGGCACCCATGAAGGTGAAAAATGGAATCGAGAGCAATAGGTCATTCGAGAGAATGCCAAAGACGCGATCGGGTAGCGCTTGCAAAAAGGTGGGCTGGAACATGCCCATCTCGATACCAATAAAAGAAAAGAATAAGCCAACAGCACCAAGAGAAAACGCTGCGGGATATCCAAGTAATAAAAATACAATGAGACCCCCAAACATGATGGGGGCCATTAAATCCTGGCTAATCATTGGAGTGGTCTTTCGTACTTAGGATCGATTTGAATCATGCCGGTGATCGCTGCATAGCGCTTGATAATTTCAGAGAGACCTTGGAGTGTTAACAAGAAAAATCCCAAGGTAATCACACCGCGCACAGGCCAACGAATTAAGCCGCCTGGATTGCTAGAAGTTTCACTCTGAATAACCGAAGTGATAAAAAATTCCCAGGAGTAATAACCAATGATGGTAGTCATTGGCAGGAAGAAAACAATGCCACCCCAAAAATCAAGCCAGAGGCGTAATTTATTGGGGTACATTGCATATAGCACGTCGACTCGCACGTGCTCATTGAGGCGAAAGGTAGTTGCTGCGCCAAGCATCACCATGCCTGCAAACAAATACCATTGCGCCTCTAACCAACCATTCGAGCTGATATTAAAGCCGTACCGAATTAGCGCATTCGCTGTGCTAACCAGTACGGCAATTAAGACCATCCAACTTGCTAGTACACCAAAACGATCATTTAATCGATCAACGAAACTTGCAAAAACTAAAAATTGTTTTGGCATATCAGCCTCTCAGTTGGGTTATTTGACCGGGTTAGTCAACATGAAGCTCATGAGAGTTTGCTCAGCAACTTTGTTCCACAACATTTGGTCGTTGCGGAATTTTTTCCAAGGTTCATAAATCTTCTTGAATGATGGATTTTTTGCCGCCTCTTCTTCATACATATCAAAAGCAGCGTTGGAAGCTGCTTTCATAATGTCTGTTGAATAAGACTGCAACTTGACACCGTTTTTAATCAGACTTTGAAGAGCAATTGGATTCTTATAGTCGTATTCCGCCATCATATCGATATTGCATTCTGCGCAAGCTGAGATTAAAGCCTCTTGGTATTGCTTCGGAAGTTTTTCCCATTCTTTAATGTTGACGTACATGGAGTACATCGAACAAGCTTCCCACCATCCTGGATAGTAGTAGTAAGGTGCAATTTTGTAGAAGCCTAATTTTTCATCGTCATAAGGACCAACCCACTCGGCTGCATCAATCACCCCTTTTTCAAGTGCTGGATAAATATCACCACCAGCAATTTGTTGTGGAATTGCGCCAAGGCGTGACATCACTTCGCCACCAAGGCCAGCAATACGCATCTTGAGGCCTTTTAAGTCAGCAACTGTTTTTACTGGCTTTTTAAACCAGCCGCCCATTTGGGTTCCAGTATTTCCTGCGGGGAAGGAGATGATGTTGTAGTCACGTAAAAACTCGCGCTGTAATTTCAGTCCACCACCCCAGTACATCCAAGCATTTTGTTGGCGTTGGTTCATGCCAAACGGTACGGTAGTATCAAAAGCAAAAGTCTTGTTCTTACCGACAAAATAGTAGCCCGCAGTATGAGTACATTCCACAGTACCTTGCTGGACGGCATCCACTGTTCCAAAGGCCGGAACGATTTCGCCGGCGCCAAAAGTACGGATCTGAAATTTGCCATCCGTTAGGGCAGCTACCCGTTTTGCAATGTATTCACCACCACCATAGATCGTATCTAAGCTTTTGGGAAAGCTAGAGGCACAGCGCCACTTTACTTCCGGCATGGATTGGGCAATTGCTGGTGCGGCCAATACACCCGCAGCAGCACCAAGTGCAGTCTTACCTAAAAAGTCACGTCTTTTCATTTGAATCGCTCCTTAATTAATATTTATTGAAGGGGCATTTTTAGTAATGCCTTTTTACTAACGTCTGACACTATTAAAGCGAAGAACAGAACGGCTAATCCCGTAGTTTGCACTCGTAATCAAGGATATGCACCCATCTTGGGCAAATTGCTACAAAGTAGTGCTAATCCTTATTAGCATCAAGGATTAATTACGTTGCGTTAAATGCACAATTCTCGGGAAAACCCCGAGTCAAATTGATGAGGAATTACCCTAAGTAATGGATTTCTTTGATTTTTTTCCAAGCATAATCGACCAGTTGTTTTTTATTTATTAAAAATAGTTAGGAGCTACTGATGTCAACATCAACTAAAGCAGCCCCAATGACCCCTGAAGAGCGCAAAGTTATTTTTGCATCCTCATTAGGTACGGTTTTTGAGTGGTATGACTTTTATCTTTACGGTTCTTTGGCTGCTGTTATTGCCAAGCAGTTCTTCTCAGGCTTAGATGCTGGCTCTGCCTTCATTTTCGCTTTATTAGCGTTTGCTGCTGGTTTCATCGTGCGTCCATTTGGCGCATTGGTGTTCGGTCGCTTAGGCGATATGATTGGTCGTAAATATACCTTCTTGGTTACCATCGTTTTAATGGGTGGCTCAACCTTCATCGTGGGTATCTTGCCTAACTATGCAACGATCGGGGTTACTGCTCCTGTGCTCTTAATTGCCTTGCGGATGCTACAAGGTTTGGCTTTGGGTGGTGAGTACGGCGGCGCTGCTACTTATGTTGCAGAACATGCTCCCCAAGGTAAGCGTGGTGCTTACACATCATGGATCCAGACAACAGCTACTCTTGGTTTGTTCCTCTCCTTGCTGGTGATTTTGTTCACACGTGAATTCACAGGACCAGATTTTGACGTTTGGGGCTGGCGCGTTCCTTTCATCGCTTCTATCGCTTTGTTAGCGGTTTCCGTTTACATCCGTTTGTCGATGAACGAATCCCCAGCTTTCAAGAAGATGAAGGAAGATGGCAAATTATCTAAAGCACCTTTGACCGAGTCATTTGGTCAGTGGAAAAACTTGAAGATTGTTATCTTGGCATTGTTTGGTCTGGTTGCAGGTCAAGCGGTGGTTTGGTATACAGGCCAGTTCTACGCATTGTTCTACCTCACTCAAGTATTGAAAGTGGATCCTAAGGCTGCGAACTTATTGATTGCTGCTTCACTGGTAATTGGTACACCATTCTTCGTGGTGTTTGGTAGCTTATCTGACAAGATTGGTCGTAAAGTGATCATCATGGGTGGTTTGTTGTTTGCCATCATTCTGTATATCCCTAATACTCCAGTTTCCATATTTAATGGCTTAACTCACTTTGCTAACCCAGCATTGGAAAAAGCAATGGCAACATCACCAGCAACTATTACTGCTGATGTGAGCGAATGTACTTTCCAGTTCAACCCAACTGGTACTGCAAAGTTCACTAGCTCTTGCGATATTGCGAAGCAGGTGATGGCTTCTAACTCTGCAAGCTACACAACTATTCCTGGCCCAGCTGGCGGAACTGCAGTTGTGAAGATTGGCGACACAGAGATTCAAGGCTACTCTGCTAAGGGTATGGCTCCAGCGGATGCCAAAGCAAAAGATGCTGAGTTCAAGAAAGCCATTCGGGATGCATTGAATGCTGCTGGTTACCCTGCTAAGGCTGATCCTGCTGCAATTAACTATCCTGCAGTTCTTGGCCTCTTGGTGATCTTGGTGATCTTGGTAACCATGGTTTATGGTCCAATCGCTGCGATGTTGGTTGAGATGTTCCCAACCCGCATTCGTTACACCTCGATGTCCTTGCCATATCACATTGGTAACGGTTGGTTCGGTGGCTTGCTGCCAACGATCTCCTTCGCCTTGGTAGCGCAAAACGGTAATATTTACTACGGTCTCTGGTACCCAATCATCATCGCTGCGATGACATTGGTAATCGGTACACTGTTTGTTAAGGAAACCAAAGACGTCGATATCTACGCACGTGACTAAGCTTCTTTAGTCTGCATCAAATAAGAAACCCGATCAGAAATGGTCGGGTTTTTTTATTCCCACAAATCTTGTTGATTGCGGCGCCCTAGAAGGTTTTGGTTTTGCCCAGCAATGGAGATCTCTCTTGCTCCTGGGATCAATGTGATGGCGGCGCCTGCTGACAGCAGACCTGTTTGATTGACTCGGAGATACCAGCCAGAAAAGCCAGACTGCAACATGGCCTTAGCTGCGCCCTTATATTTCATACGGGCATTGAACTTAAAGCAGGGTTCACGTAGCTTAACTACTGAGAATTCCAACTCACCAATGCGCATTAAATCACCGACAAATACTTCAGTTTCTAGTAATCCTTCGATCGTGAAATTCTCGCCGAAGGCCCCATATTGGAGATCAACTACTTGTTTAGTTTCTCGGGTGAGTAGGGTATTCCAAAACGCATAGTGTTCTACTGGATAAACGTAGATCGCTTTTTCAAGCCCACCATGAACACTTAGATCGGCTTGTTCATCACCCCTCACCCCAAGCTTGGTAATTTCTATTGGTGTGGGTGTTTGTAAATCACTCACTGGGGTTTTGACAATCGCCGAAGCAACCGATTTGTAATTAGGGTGATGATTACCAAATAAGGGCGCAACTTTACCGCTGGAAATAGATAAAAGTCTCACTGAGCTTACATCAATGAACAGTAATCAAAATTACTTACTCCATTTCGTTTCCATGGCCAGAATTTTTTCTGAACCTAACTCTGCGAGATATTTATTAAACTCTTCTCTAATGGGCGAGCCTTTGACAAATGCAAAGCCCAATTTATCAGAGTAAGGAATTTCATAGCTACTAGTCAAAGGCATCTTCATCTTGTTGACGTAAGTGAGTAGCATGGAGCTATCCACAAAAACCAGGTCTAGGTTGCCATTGCTAAGGTCCGTCAAGGCCTCGCTCATGGATGGATAGAGTTTGACTTTGTTAATAGGATAAATGCCTGTGGGCACCCATTCTTTCTCAATGTAACCCATGAAGACTGCGCCTGTAGGAAAGCCAATCGAGTATTTTTTGATTTGCGATAAATCGGTGATTTTGATATTACGCTTAGTAAGGCTGACTAAATTCCAGCCATTTTCTACGTAAGGGTTTGAGAAATCCATGACCTCTTGGCGTTTTGGAGTGATGGATATTCCGGAGAAGGCAACATCTGCTTGTCCGCTCGCAACTGCGCCAAGCATGCCTTGGAAGTCATAGGCTTTCAGATTGTAGGTATAGCCACGTGATTCACAAAATCCTTTAAAGATTTCGATATCAACACCCACCACTTGACCATTCTCTTCAAAAGTAAATGGTGGAATAGAAGGCGATATAGCAGCTTGCAAAACCTTTGATGTTTTGTTGTCGGATTTAGAGCAGCCAAGTGAAAATAGGCTTAGCAAAACGCAGGCGCTCAGAATGAGTGTTTTTGTGACTGATGATGAGTTCTTGATCATGTTGAATTTCGCTATAAGAACGACGTTAGGATAAGTGGGAAGTATCAAAGGCTTAGACTGCTAAGATCACATCATAAATCGAAGAGAGTGATATATGCGTTTTTATATAGTAGTGATTCTAGGACTTCTTTGCGCGCTGGGCAGCCAATCTGCATTCGCTAAATGGGATGAGGAACGCGATCGCACTGGGAGTGGTAATCAGGACCTGGTCTACTACTCTAAAACAAATGCAGAAGGCCAGAAATTAGTCTTAGATAAATATATGAAGCGGCTGATTTTTATTCAGCAAGACCGTTTGCATAAGCGCACTATCAAGCAAATCAAAATTGATGGGGTCCCAGTGGATGTGATGAGCGACCCCTTTTCGCATTACCCTGAACAAACAGCCATTACCTTTGAAAACAAGGATGAGGTGCTCAAAAAGCTATTTTTAGCCAAGAAAATAGAGATTGAGCTTCGGTATGGTCGGGAACCGGGGCTGGCGGTTTTTCAGATTAAGTAGGCAAAGGCAGTCTATTGAGACAGGCAGACGCCTATCATTTATAATTTCCAGTTCGGCGAATTAGCTCAGCTGGTTAGAGCGACGGAATCATAATCCGCAGGTCCGGGGTTCAAATCCCTGATTCGCCACCATATTGAAAGGGTCCGTACCGGACACATGGTTTACATCCGGTACCGACCACATGGTTTACACCTTTACCAATCACATCCCCAATACTTTGGGACCAAATGGATTCTCTAGGGCGCTAACCTTATGAGACTCCATATC